>CALVMH010000019.1 GCA_944343275.1 uncultured Clostridia bacterium
GCAAAGGAGGTCTGGCGGCGCTTGTTCGCGTCGAACGGGGAAATGCGCACGAGGCGGTGCACGCCGATCTCGGCTTTGAGGTACCCGTAGGCGTTTTCCCCTTCCACCTTGAAGTCCACGGATTTGAGCCCCGCGGAATCGCCCGGGAGGCGATCGATCTCCGTCACTTTATAGCCGCTCTTCTCCGCATAACGGCAGTACATGCGGTAGAGCATCTGGCACCAATCGCACGCCTCCGTGCCGCCCGCCCCCGCGTGCAGGGACATGAGCGCGTTGGAAGAATCGTACTTGCCGCGCAGAAGTGCGCGGATGCGCATCTCCTCGATGTCCTTTTCCGCCGCCGACATCATCTTATCAAGTTCGGGAACGAGCTCTTCCTCCCCCGATTCCTCAATGAGATCGATGACTTCGCTCGCATCGTCCAATGCCTTTTTGCCCTTCTCGTATGCGGCGATCTTGTTCCCGATGGTGGAAATTTCCCGTCCGATCTTTGCAGAACGTTCGAGATCCTGCCACACCTCGGGTTTTTCCTGTTCGGCTTTCAGCTCTTTGAGCTGCACGGAAATATTGTCGATGTCGAGCGCATATTTCGCCTCGCCGAGCGTTTCTGCAAGATCTTTGATACGCAATCTGTAATCGTCTGCTTTGAACATGATATTTCCTGATTTCTCTTTTCTCACGGAATTTTTTCGCGCCTTTGCGCGAGAAAATTCACGAACAACCTAACCCGCACCGCAAGGAACATCGCGCCCTTGCGCAGCGGTACCCAATTTGCCGACCTCTCGGCTTCTGCGGAAAAAGGAGCCGCCGCGTGCTAAAATGTTGCCAAAAAGCGGCGGCGGAAAAAACCGAACGCAGAGCCGAAGGCGAACGTTGGGTTTACCCTAAAATCACGGAATTTCTTTTTATCGGTTTGAAAAGAAATTCGTGAATGATTTAGTAGGGTCTCCCGTGGCACTTTTTATACTTCAAGCCGCTGCCGCAGGGACAGGGATCGTTGGGTCCCACTTTCTTGTCCTTTTTCATGGTGGCGGGATTGAACTTGACTTCGCCGGAAGTGCGCAGCGAATTGACGTCTACTTCCTTGGGCATCGTCTCCTGTCCGACGGATGCGGCGCCCTGCGCGCTCTGTGCGTTCTGTGCGGGCACGGGAGCGGGCGCATTCTGTGCGGGCGCGCCTGCGGCAGGCTGCGCGGGTCTGTTCGCCGTGGGGAAAATGCGCTGCACGGGTCGGGGCTGCGCCTTGATCTGGCATTTGAGCAAAAAGCGGATGGTGCGTTCCTGAATGCGTTCGACCATCTCGTCGAACATCGCAAAGCCTTCCTGCTTGTAGGCGATGACGGGATCGGTCTGACCATAGGCGCGCAGCGTGATCCCCTTGCGCAGCTGATCCATCGCGTCGATGTGATCGATCCAATTGCTGTTGACATAGGAAAGGAGCACGTCGCGCTCGATCTTTCCGAAGTCTACCTGCGGCATCTCCTCTTGGATGCGGGCAATTTTTTCCTCGTAACACTTTGCCGTCTTTTCGGAAATCTTCCGGATGGCGACGTCGAAATCCCATTTTTCCAGCTTTTCCTGCGTGATGAACGCGGAGCCCTCAGGGATGAGATAACGTTCGAGCGCCACATTGAGGTCTTCCGCATTCCACTTTTCGGGCATATCGTCGGCATTGACCGCCTCGCGCACCACGCCTTCCGCATAGCCGGGAATGTACTTTAAGACCTGTTCGTGCACATTTTCGCCGCGGATGACGCGCATCCGCTCCGCATACATGATGGTGCGCTGCTTGTTCATGACGTCGTCGTATTGCAGGACGTTCTTACGGATGGCGAAGTTTCTGCCTTCGATCTGCTTCTGCGCATACTCGATGAGGTTGGTGAGCAGCTTGGATTCGAGGCTCTCGTCCTCCTCCATCTTGCTCATTTCATAGATACGCTTCATGCGCTCGCCGCCGAAACGCACCATGAGATCGTCTTCCAAAGAAATGAAGAAGATGGAGACGCCGACATCGCCCTGACGTCCGGAACGTCCGCGCAGCTGATTGTCAATACGGCGGGATTCGTGACGCTCGGTGCCGATGATGCACAGCCCGCCCGCCTCGATGACCTGCTGCTTTTCTTCATCCGTCTTTTCTTTATAGGATCTGTAGAGTTCGTTATAGTGCTCGCGCACGCGCTGCGCCTCTTCGTTGCCGTCGAGATCGACATAGGACGTGGCAAGTTCGATCATCTCATGTTCGACGCCCTCTTCCCGCAGCCGCTTCTTGGCAAGGTATTCGGGATTGCCGCCCAACAGAATATCGGTGCCGCGGCCCGCCATGTTCGTTGCGATGGTCACCGCGCCGAACCTGCCCGCCTGCGCAACGATCTCCGCCTCGCGCTCGTGGTTCTTGGCGTTCAGGATGTTGTGCTTGACGCCGTTGCGGATCAAAAGACGGGAAATTTCCTCCGACCGTTCGACGGAGACAGTGCCCACAAGAATGGGCTGCCCCTTCTCGTGCCGTTCGACGATCTCGCGGACGATCGCCTTCTTCTTCCCTTCGACGGTGGCAAAGATCCTGTCGTGCATGTCCGCGCGGCGCACGGGCTTGTTGGTGGGGATCTCGATGACGTCAAGGGAATAGATGGTGCGGAATTCCCCCTCCTCCGTCTTGGCGGTACCCGTCATGCCGGAGAGCTTTTTATAGAGACGGAAATAGTTCTGGAACGTGATGGTCGCGTAGGTCTTGTTTTCCTCGCGCACCTTGACGCCTTCCTTTGCCTCGATCGCCTGATGCAGCCCGTCCGAATAGCGGCGGCCGATCATGAGGCGCCCCGTAAATTCGTCGACGATGACGATCTCGCCGTTGTTGATGATATACTGCTCGTTCAGGTGGAAGAGATGGTGCGCTTTGAGCGCCTGCTGGATGTGGTGATTGAGCGTGGCGTTGGTGACGTCCGCAATGTTCTCCACGCCGAAGAATCGCTCCGCTTTCTCGGCGCCGAACTCGGTGAGCCGCACCTGGCGGTCCTTGCGTTCGACGACGAAATCCCATTCGAGCGCCTCCGCCGCGGCGATCTTCTGCGCGGAAGAGACCCCCTTCTTTCTGCGGGAAACTTCCTCGGCGTCCTTCAATTCTTCGTCAAATCCGCCGTGCAGCGTGCGAACGAACTTATCCACGCGCTCATAGAGATCGGAAGATTTGTCGCCCTTGCCCGAGATGATGAGCGGCGTTCTCGCTTCGTCGATGAGGATGGAGTCCACCTCGTCGACGATGGCGAAATTAAGTTCGCGCTGGACCATGAGCTTCAAGTCGTTTTTGAGGTTGTCGCGCAGGTAGTCGAACCCGAACTCGTTGTTGGTACCGTAGGTGATGTCGCATTGATAGGCGGCGCGCTTTTGCTCGTCGTTCATGCCGGGGACGACGACGCCCACCGTAAGCCCCATGAATTTGTGGACCTTTCCCATCCATTCCGCGTCGCGGCGGGCGAGGTAATCGTTGACCGTGACGATGTGCACGCCCTTTCCGGAGAGCGCTTCAAGATATGCGGGAAGCGTGGCGACAAGCGTCTTGCCTTCGCCCGTCTTCATCTCGGCAACGCGCCCCTGAAAAAGGCAGATGCCGCCGACGATCTGAACGTGGAAGTGCTTCATGCCGAGCACCCTTCCGCTCGCCTCCCGCAGGGCGGCAAAGGCGTCTGGAAGGATGTCTTCGAGCGTCTCGCCCTTTTTGAGGCGCTCCTTTAAGATGCCCGTCTGCGATTGCAGTTCGGCGTCCGTCATCTTCTCGTACTTGGGCGCAAGCGCCTCCACCTCCAAAGCCGCCTTGTTCAGCTTTTTCAGGCTTCTGCGGCTGTCACCGCTTAAAAGATAGCGAATCAAACCCATCTCGTTGCTCCGTTCGCGCGCATTGACCCGTCATGGCAAAACGCACCATTGTTTTCTAACTTTTCCATTTTACTATGATTTTCGGAAAATGTCAAAGCGATTGCGGCATTTTTTCAAAAAGTTCACGCGTTCTTCATGTGTTTTTCCGTCGGAACGGCGGCAGGCGCGCCGCAGCGCATGGCGGAGCCGAACGCCCGCAGCCCGCCCGCACCGCGGTCCGCTTGCAATCCCCTTCACTTTTTCCCGAAAAACCATGAAAATATACGCCGATCCGCGTTTTTTCGGCACCGCGGACGTGCTATCATACAGCTATGCTGCTCTCCGTTCAGGCGCTCGGCGCGCTGTATTCCTTCCTCACCTTCCTCATCTGCATCCTGCTCGTGTTCGGATTCCGCCTCGCGCGCATCGGCTGGCGGACGCTCTTCAAAAAGCTGCCCCCCGAACCGCCCCCCAAGACAGAAAAGCCGACGGAACCCGTCTACTTCCTCGTCGAGCGCAAGAAAAAACGCGCCCGCGCGGAATACTCCGCGCCCAGGCGCATCGATTTCAAATAACAGGCAATCCCGCAGGCGCGCCGCGTTGGCGTGCGCACCGGGAACGCGGACGCGCACACTGCCCGCCGCGTGAAAAAACGCGGCACAGAGCAGGCAGGAAAGGCGCTGATTCGGAGCGCTTATTCCTCATAGCGCTCGATGTTGCGCCCCGAATCCCACAGCCGTTCCAGATAGTAATAGAGGCGGGATTCCTCGTTGAAGATGTGGACGATGACGTCGCCGTAATCAAGGACGCCCCATCTGCCTTCGCGCAGACCTTCCTTGCGGACGGGCAGCAGTCCCTCGTCCTTTTCGAGCTTTTCCTCCACTGCGTCGCCGAGGGCGCGCACCTGCGTGGTGCTCCTGCCGCTGGCGATGACGAAGTAGCTGCAGACGACCGTCTGCTCGTGCACGTCCAGGATGACGATGTCCTGCGCCTTCTTGTCGGAAAGTGCCTTTGCACATGCGAGCGCGAGTTCGTGACCTTCCATAATGATCTCCTTTTTTGATTGAAAATTGGCATGATTGCTTGTATTATGTCTGACATAATACTATGCTTTCTTGTTGAGTTTTTGCTTTATCCAGCGATATGCCTGTTCCGTGAGCGGATAAACGGGCTTTTTTGTATGCTTCAAATACACAAGCTGTTCTTCGAGCGAACGCAGAAAACACCCTTCGAGATCGGTCCAAAACAGGGCGCGCAGCTCCTCTACGCCCGCAAAATCCCGCCCTTCTTCGAGCAGGTCCGCAAGATAGATCAGCATGCCGAGCGGCGACATCTCCGCCCTTCCGCTCGTGTGATAGCGGATGGCGTCGAGCACGTCCTCCTCTTCGATGCCGAAAGAGTGCCGCGCAAGATACGCGCCCGTGTATTGGTGCATGACGGGAGCGGGAACCTGTTCGGGCGGCGTAAAATCTTCCAGCAGCGGCGAATCGTGCGGAACATATTTTCCGCAGTCATGCAGGGCCGCCGCAAGCAATGCCTTGGGCTCGGGAATGCGCAGGGAATGCGCCCGCTCCACCGCCATGCGCGCCACGCGGTAGCTGTGTTCCCTGCGCGCTTCCTTTTCGAGCGCGAGCGCAGGCGCAATGGCGGGATGGGTATACAGCCCGTTTTTCCGGATATAGTCCATCACGCCGCCGTCCACTCCCTCCGAAGGCTTGCCGAACGCCAGCGCCGTGCGCAGCATGCGCGAAGAGACCGCCTCCCCCGTAAACGGCACCGTGACAAAGTCCCGCTGAAAGCGCGCACGAAAACGCGCATGCAGCGCGTCGGGCGCCCTGTCTCCCCTGCCGCAGGCGGCAAGCGTTGCGTGGGCAAGGATGTCGTCCGGCTCCTTCCATGAGAAGAAGTCTTCCAGCATATCCTCCCCCACCAGAAAAAACAGCTGCGCTCCGGGATACAGCTGCGCAAAATGCCTGCAAGTGAGATAGGTATAGCTCCTCCCGCCCTCGTTCACTTCAAACGGGCTGACTTCCGCCCACGGAATGCCGGCAAACGCGATGCGACACATCGCAAGCCGGTCCTCTCCCGACGCGAACGCCCCGCACGGTTTATGCGGCGCGACCCCCGCGGGGAGAACGATGAGCCTGTCCAGCCCCAGCGCCGCCCGCGCAGCCTGCGCAAAGCGGACGTGCTCCGCATGAACGGGGTCAAACGACCCCCCGAACAGTCCGATCTTCATACCGTTATTATACAATAGTTTTTTGCCCTTTGCAAGTTTAATCGGAAAAAAATGCGGCAAAAATCATAGCATGAGAAAATTCGACTTTCCGCTCGCCGCCGACGTCCTCTTTTACTCCGCCGCCGCATGGCTGGTCCTCGTCGGCATCTTCCGCTTTGCGCGCCTTCCCGCCGCCGTCTGCTTTACCGCCGCAACGCTCCTGTCCCTCGCGCTTGCGGGGGTCCTGCTGTTTGCGCTCTCCGCGCGCCATCAGAAGCGTGCGCGCAGCAGACGTGAGCAGGCGGAACGGGAAAAACTCATGCTGCACCTCGCCCTCGAAAGGGACGAACGCGTGCGCGCCCTGCTGCTCGGCGCGCTCGTTGCAGACGGAAAGGAGGCGCACTGCGAAGGCGACGTTCTCTCGGCAGACGGCACGCCGCTCATCCCGCTCTTCACCATGCAGCCCGTCTCGGCAGACAGCATCGCGCAGCTTTTGAAGCGCTACGGGACGCGCACCTTCTGCATCGCCTGCAACGCGCTCACGCCGGAAGCGGAAAAACTGCTTGCGACCTTCTCGCGCACGGCAATGACGCAGGACGACGTCTACGCTCTTCTCGTCCGCACGCAGACGCTGCCCGAACACTATATCTGCGGCGAACTGCCCCGCAAAGACCTGCGCCGTACCCTGCGGCGCGCCCTCTCCCGCCGCAACGCATATCCGTTCTTTGTGAGCGGCGCGGGACTGCTCGTCATGAGTCTGTTCGTCATTTTCCCCGTCTATTATCTGGTTTCGGGGAGCATCCTGTTATCCGCCGCCATCCTCATCCGCGCCTTCGGATATGCCGCCTGAATGCCATAAAAGGGCGGAAAACAGCGTATTACGTCTGACATAGTACTGTATGAAACGTAAAAAATCCCTCTTCGCGAGGGATTTTTTGCAATTTTTTTTGCTCAGAGCGTGCACACGGCATCTGCAAGATAACGAATGACGTCGGTGGCGTCCGGCGCATATTCTCCCATCTCACGCGCCGCGATCTCGCCCGCACGCCCCAACAGAAAACTCGCAATGCACGCCGCCTCAAAGGGCGCGACGCCGCGCGCACAGGCCCCTGCAAGCAGCCCGGAGAGAACGTCGCCGCTGCCGCCCTTTGCGAGCGCAGGCGACCCCGTCGGATTGATGGCGACCCGCTCGCCGTCCGTAATGACGGAACGGTTGTTTTTGAGCACCACCACCGCGCCGCACCGCGCGGCAAACGCCTTCGCTTCGCGGACGGCATCCGAGAGTACCTCCCCCACGGGCTTGCCGACAAGACGGGCAAATTCCTTGGGGTGCGGCGTCAGGATGACGTTGCAGGACTTCCTGTCCAGCACCTCCGTTCCGTAGGCGGCAAGGGTGTTGAGCGCATCCGCATCGAGCACCAGCGTTCCCGTATAGGCGCGCAGCAGCTCCGCAAGGTACACATAGAGCCGCTCGGAGACTCCCGCTCCCATGCCCGCCGCAATGCAGTCGGCGCTCAGGATGTCGCCGTCGATCGCCGTGAACCGCCGCAAAACGACGGCGGGGAGTTTGCCGACACAGGCAGAAAACAGTTCATCCGGAACGCACAGCTTGGTGTATCCCGCGCCCGACTTCAAACAGGCACCGGCGGCAAGAAACGCCGCGCCGCTGTACGCG
The DNA here is from genome assembly GCA_944343275.1 of uncultured Clostridia bacterium. Lineage (GTDB taxonomy): Bacteria > Bacillota > Clostridia > Christensenellales > Borkfalkiaceae > Gallimonas. The sequence continues at coordinate 7,743 of CALVMH010000019.1, forward strand.
CCGCCCGCCAGAATGCATGCCGCCCCATAACTGCCCTTGTGCGTATTCGAACGGCGCGGCGGGAAAAAACCTGCTACATCCGCATTTTCCCAAATCTCGGCGCCCCGTTCCGCGGCGGGAATGCCGATGTCCGCCGCCGTCACTTTTCCCGCGCAGTCGACCCCGTCCGCCATAAGAAGCGCCGTTTTGAGCTGCCCCATGGAGAGCGTTTCGTCGGCACGCACGCACACCTCGGGCGCGACGCCGCACTCCGAAAGCCCGCTCGGCAGGTCACAGGCGATGACATACGCCCCGCAGGCGTTGATAAAGGAGACAAGCTCCCGATTTTCTCCGTCGAGAGGACGGGACAGCCCCGTTCCGAACAGGCAGTCCACGACAATGCCGTACCGCCTGCGCGGGATGCGTCCGAGCACTTCTCCCGTATATTTTTCGCGCATGGCGGCGCAGTCGGGGGAAAATTTTTCGGCAAGGCACAGCACGCTCACATCCTCGCCCGCCTCCGACAAAATCCGCGCGGCGGCAAATCCGTCGCCGCCGTTGTTGCCGCCCCCGCACACGAAGAGCACATCGAAAACGCCCTTTTTCTGCATCGCGTCCGCAACGGCACGCGCCAACGCCTGTCCCGCGCGCTCCATCAGCACCACGGACGGCGTTCCCGCCGCGATCGCCGCGCTGTCTGCGCGGCGCATCTGTTCGTTGGAAAAAGCATACTTCATATCAGCTCCTCGTCGGCGCCTGCGCGCACGTCTTCCAGCGCGCCGCGCGCCGTGTCATAGTCAAACCCCTTTGACAGGAGATGCGCATACGCTTTGCGCACCGTCTTGTCGTCCATGCTTCTGCCGCGAAGGTACTTTTCCAGCACCGCCCGCGCCGCGCCGCGTTCGTCCGCGCCCCCGTCCAGCGCCGCGTCGATGTCGCCGTCCGCAACGCCTTTGCGCCGCAGCTCCGCACGGATGAGACGGCTGCCCTTGCGCTTGCCGGCGCTCTCCGCATAGGCGCGCGCGTATGCCCCGTCGTCGAGAAAGCCGTATCCCTTCATCTTTTCCACGACATAATCCGAAACGTCCTGCAAATACCCCTTGCGCCGCAAGAAATCGCGGATATCCTTTTCCGTCTTCATGGACGAGGAAATGTGCGAGAGCGCCTTGTCGAACGCCGTCTGCTTTTCCCCTTCGAGCTGGAGGCGGGAAAGCTCCTCTTCCGTGACGACGCTGCCCACTTTCAGGCGCTGCTCCATGACGGTCAGAAGCTGCATTCCGCAAAAGAACCTGCCGTCCACTTCGATATTGCAGCGCTTTGTATCGTGCCTTTGCGGCGTGATGGCGGTGATCTCCATGCTATTCCCCGTTCCAGGTGCGGTTTTTTTGGAACCACTCAGTGTCTTTCAGGACGGTCGTATTGTTGGAACACCAGAGCTTCAGGCTCTTTTGCGTCTCCCCCTCGCCCGCGCCGTAATAGAACACGATGTCGCCGTTCATGGAGGTAACACCTTCCGAAGAATAATCTTCCCCGAGAATCCCGAGAGAGGTGACATAAATATTTTCGGTGTATTTCGCCATGCGGTCGAGTGCTTCCTGCGTCGGGAACGTATTCAGATAGTTCTCCGGCTCTTCGTCCGTAGGCTTATCGGCATACTCATACGTCCCCGCACAACAGCATATCGCAATGTTTTCAGGAGTGATCTTGCTTAAAAGAACATCATTCGAGGAAGTTGAAGAACCGTGATGCCCGCCCTTGAACAGAACACAGTGCGGAAGATCCGGATTGTTCTCCGCCAAGGATTCCTCGCCCGATTTTTCAAGATCGCCCGTAAAGAGATAGTTATTCTCTTTTCCGCCCTCCAACTCCTGCGTCAGGAGCATACAAACGGAATTGTTGTTTTCGCCGCTGCTCGCCGCCTTGGAGTAATACTCCTGATAGAGGATATTCATGGAGATGGTCTGTGCTTCATCGAGATAGTATGTACTCTTGGCTCCGTTCTTTTCCTCCGTACACTCCAACGCGTCGTATACATTTGTGCCCTTTTCCCTGCAATACTCCACGGCGTCCACATAGTCGTTATAGATTCCGCTCGTGGTTTTGTGTTGAGAAAATTGAATGATCGTTCCGATCTCATACTGATAGAGGAACCCCGTGCGCGTATTCCCCTTTTCCTGTCCGACAAGCCCCGCAATGTGATCTTCATGCGCGTGCGTCGCAATCACATATTCGAGCACGCCGTCCGTGCAATACTTCGCAACATACTCCTGCATGATCTGCGTGGGCGCCGAGTTCTTTTTCGCCCCTGCGTCGATGAGCACTTCGGTGTTACCGACTTTGATGAGCGTGCAATCCCCCGTATTTACAACGCCCAACTCCAAAAAGTGGATGGACAGATCGGCGGAGACGATCTCGGAGAGTTCGCCGCTGCCGAGGGGCGTTCCGCCGGAAGAATTGGGATGATCCTGCTTTTTGTAGACGAGAAAATACCAGCACGCCGCCCCGACGAGCACCAGCACGAGGAGGATCGCCACGGCAGTAAAAAATGCCTTGGGATGCTTTTTTGCCGCTGCGCGCGCGGCGCGTTCCGCCTTTGAACGCCTGCTTGCCATATCCTTCTCCTTGCTCCTTATACGAGCCCGACCGCTGCGGCGATATTCACCACCGCTTCATCGATATTGTGCAGAAATTTATTGATCGCCTTCTGCGCGGCGTCGTCGATGACGCCGTCCTGCGTGGTGCGCAGCAATTTTACGATCATGTCAAAATTTTCATAGATGACGACGCATTCGGGATCGAGCGCCTGCAAGACCTTGTCGCCGCTTGCGCGCTGCACGGCATGCATCTGTTTGATCGCCTCGTTCATCTCGGTGAACAGCGCGACATTTCCCGATGAAAACAGTTCCGCCATCGTCGCGTTCAGCCGCACGAGCTGCGCCAAAAACTCCGCCGTCTCCTTGCTGACTTCGTTATCCATTACAGTTCCACTCCGTTTTTTGCGAGCAGGACGCGCGCGGTCTCCACGCTGTCCTGCCCCGTTCTGTTTTTGATGGGCGCAAATTCCTTCTCACGGTCGATTTCGAAGGGAAGACAGCTCCCCGCGCAACGCACCATATCGAGAATGAGCGTCTCGAACTTGCAGGCGTTCTCCGTCTGCGGCTCGACAAGCTCGCCCGCATCGTTGAGGAAGGGCACCTTTTTCCGTGCGACATGGATGGGAAGGCTGGATTCCGCGACATTCCGCACCACATCGGCGCGGAAGAGATAGTTGAGCGTCACGCCGCAGCCGTAGACGAGTTCACCTTGTTCATCGCGCAGGTTCGCCATCTCCTTGTCGAGCTCGTAATATTCGATAACGCTCGGCAGTCCGTCTTCCAGACACAGCGCGCCGACGCGCTCTTCGGGATACGCCTTGCGCACAAATTTAGCGCCGCACGCCCTGCCGCTCAGAACGGTCGCCCCAAGGAACACGGGATCCGCCATGCGCTGCAAGACGTTATCCACGGAAAAGACGTTAAACCACTCCACACCGCGCGATCGCAGCGCCTCTGCAAGCCCCGCATGCACGAGGGAGGCATACCAGCCGCCGTTCCCGTTGGGAGACAGCGCAAGGCTGTCCTTGGCGGACATCAGCAGTTTCCCGTCAAACCCGACGGCGGGCGCAAGCGACTGACGGAAAAAGTGCACTTCCCCTGCGGGATAGCCGAAATATGCGTGCTCTTCAAAGAACGCGCGGGTGGCGGCGTCGTTGCCCGCGCTCGTCATCACATACAGCGGAACGTAAGCGCCGCACTGCCGCACGACATCCTGCAAGTTGCGGATGAGCTGTTCGAAAATATACAGCGGGCGGGTGATGCCGATGTCCACCGTCCCCTTCGGCGTTTCGCTCCCCAGCCGCGTGCCCTGCCCCCCCGCAAGCAGCACGAGGGCGAGCTTGCCCGCCCGAATCTCCCGTTTTCCGCAGGCAAAAAAATCCTCCCTGCGCGCCGCGATCTCCCGCAGGGAGAGCCCGTCAACGGGTTGGATATGCCCGCGCTCGCGCACGGGCTGCGCCTGCGCCTTTAAGAGCATCTCCCAATCGATGCGGCGCACCTGTTCCGCAAGCCGCGCGCGTGCCTCCTCGTCAAGTTCGTTCCACCACCGGAGCACATGAAGCTGTGCGTGGTCTTTGAGTTCCTCAAAAATATCGTCGTACATTTCTTTCCCCTTAGTATGTCCGCAGGCGTGTTATAAAAACCATACCTGCATGTCGTTTTCGCCCCGATTCGCCCACAGATAATAGGGAATGAGGGTGAGTGTGAAGCTGCGTGTTTCGGGCGGGAGATAGGAATAGAGCGCGCCGTCCGCGACCGTGCGCCTTGCAGGGAGCCTGACGCAAATCCCCGCCTGCGTGCGCTGCACTTGGGCATGTTCCAATGAGGGTATCTCCACGCCGAACAGCCCTTTCCCGTTGTCCGCTTCCTCCGCGCACAGCACGAAGGGACCGTATTCCACCGCCTTTTTTCCGCTGTCCGCGCGCACATGCGCGTTCGCATACACAAACCGCGGCTGCATGCCGAAGGTCACGTCCACGGCGGTCTCGCCGTCGACGTCAAAGAACAGATAGTCGTCTTTTGCCGCGGGCTGCACGTCCCGCCCGTTCACCTTGCAGGAGATGTCCGTCTGCCAGACGGGGATGCGCAGTGCGATCCGCCCCCTGCCCTTTGCCGTGAGCCGCACCTCGCCTGCATACGGCATCTGCGTCTTGAATGATAAGTCGATCCCGCAGGCGGATACGGAGGAGGAAATGAATTGATCGACAAAGAGAACGCCATCCTCTTCCCGGTAAATGCACCCGCCGATCTGCCCGAAAAAGCGCACGAGATTGGGCGGACAGCAGGAACAATCGAACACCTCCGGGCGCACCGAAAGCGGCTTGAAGGGCATCCCGGGAACGGTACGCGCATATGCCGCATACCGCGCATCCGCTTCCAGGGGGTTGACATAGAAAAACCCTATCCCGTCCGCGGATTCGCCCGCCAAAATGTTATTATAGAGCGCGCGTTCCAGCACCGCGTGATATGCCGCGCGGCTGCCCGTATCCGCAAGCCGCCCGCAAAAGAGGGCGAGCGCAATGGCGGCGCACGTTTCGGCATACGCCTCGGCGTTGGGCAGATCGTAAGCAAGGGTGAACCGCTCGCCGTACCAGCCGGAACCGACGCCGCCCGTGAGATACAGTTTGCTGCGGACGATGTCGTCAAAGAGCGCGCGGCAAGCGGAGAGCAGTCCTGCGTCCCCCGTCAGCCGCCCGACATCCGCCATGGCGATATAGAGATAGAGCGCACGCACCGCATGCCCCACCGCCTCGCGCTGTTCGCGCACGGGCAGATGGGATTGGTCGTATGCCCTGTCCATGACGGGATAGACCTCCTCGGCACGCCTGCCGCGTTCATCGAGAAAGAACTTCGCAAGCGAAAGATACGTCTCTTTCCCCGTGTGTTCATACAGGCGGACGAGGGCGAGTTCGATCTCCGGATGCCCGCAGGTGACAAATCCCGCATCGCGCCGCACAAAAAAGCGCTCGCGGATGTAGTCCGCATATCGCTCCATGGCAGGCAAAAGCTCCCTGTTCACGCCGCACTTGTCGAGCGCGACCGCCGCCTCGATGAGGTGCCCCGCGCAATAGAGTTCGTGCTCGGTGCGTTCCGTAAAAATTTTATCGGGCTTATAGACCTGATAAAAACTGTTGAAATACCCGCACGGGAGCTGGTTTTTTACGATGGTGCGCACCGTTTCGCCGATGATCGCCTGCACTTCTTCGTCGGGAAACTCCGCCTGCAGATATGCTGCGGCTTCCAGCCATTTGGCGACGTCCGAATCGAAAAAGATATGGGAAGGCGGATCGCTCCTTTCGCAGCGGAGCGCCGCAAAACGTCCCGTCTCCTCAAAGCGCCTGTAAATGTTTTTCAGCGAGACGCGCGCGTTCTTTTCGCGCAGCCGCTGCCAGAACCCGTCTGTGAGCGTTACGCGCTCGTATCCGATATGCATGTTCCCCCCTCGGCGCCCGACGGCACCTTTCTATTATTATATAGAATACGGACGGGAATGTCAATCCCCGTCCCGAAATTTATTGCGCCTTTTGCAGAAGGAATGCGCCCGCGCGGAACAATGTGCCGCCGTCCGGTTCTTCCTCTTTGCAGCCGATGTGAAGGACACCGTCCTCCATGCGGTAGGGAAGGTCGCAGAAGGCGCGCACGAGCCGCCAGCCTTCGGCGGGAACGCACACCTCCTCGCGCGAATTGAGCGCATGGACGAGCACGAGACGCTCGCTTCCGAGCTGCTTTTCAAAAATCTGCCTGCCGCAGGGAGCGCGGTAGTATTCGACGTTGCAGTCGATGTTCACGATGTCCCCCTTCGCCACGATGGCGCGCACGGCGCGGTAGAAGTTAAGCCCCTCGCAGATGAGCCGCATCTTGTCGGGCGGTATGGCAAGCACGTCGCCCGACAGACATATCCTGCCCATCATGGCAGCGCACAGCGAATAGACGGTACGCGCGGGCGTATCCTTTTCGCGCAGCACCGCCCATATCTGCAACTGCCTTGCGGGAACCACGCGCGAAACATTGGCGGCAACGAGCGGAAGTTCGGGACATTCGTGCGCATCCGAAAAGGAACACATTGAGACCATGTTCATACGCCCCGGCTCGATGCGGCAGCCGCCCGAAGCGCAGTTTTCCATGACGATGCCGGGCACCGCCGTCCTGATCTTTTTCAGCCACGCAAGGCTCTCCTCCGCGACCTGCCGCCCGCCTTCGCCGAGGCTCTCCGCCCCGTCCGCGCCGATGCCGTAGGTATCGTTATAGTCAATCTTGATATACCCGAACCTGTTCTTCACGAGAAAATCGATCATGCGTTCGGAGATGTACGCTTTGACTTCCTCCTTGCGGAGGTCAAAGAAACGGCGGTTTTTGTTGGTGATGGTATAACCGTCGCGCGTCAGAAAGAGGTCTTCCTGGTAAAATATCTCCGAATCGCGCCCCGCGTTTTCAAACTCGAACCAGATGCCGGGCACCATACCCTCGGCGCGGATGGCGTCAGTGACCGCCTTCACGCCGTGCGGAAAGAGCGCGGCGCTCTCCTTCCAATCGCCGACGGCGTTGCACCAGCCCTTGCCGTCCGGCTTGTACCAGCCGCAGTCGATGACGAAATAGCCGATGCCGAAGGGCTTGACCGCCTGCAAAACGGCGCGGATATTCTCCTCCGACGGCACGCCCCACGTCGTGCAGTATTCATTGAACACAACGGGCATCTCCCGCTCGCTTTCGGGAACTTCGAGGCGGGCGTCCTGCTCGTGCACGAGGGCGTTGCACGCTGCAAGCACATCCCCCCTGCCAACATATAAGAACGCCTTGTTTGTCTCAAAAACCGAACCTGCGGGGATATTTTTGCGCCAATGAGCAAATGCAAAGTCCCCCGCGCCGCAGGTAAGCGAACAACTCTCCTGCTCCTGATACAGTTCCATCTGCCAGGAGAAGGGCGCCTCAGCCTGCACCGCCCACACGATGCCCGCCCGTTCGTCCTCGATGGCGGCGAAGGGATAGTAGCCGCGGTTGGACATACCGCCGACCTCACCCCACATTTCCACCTTGACGCCGTAGCGCGCCCAGCTCATGTCCATGCCGAGCTGCGAAAAGGTATCCGACCGCATGCGGCACTCGCGGCTCCACGCACTCGTCATGCGATGAAGCGTCATGCCTGCCGTATTGCCGCCCGCGCCCGCGATCCCGCTCAGCGAAAGGCTTGCGAGCATTTCCAGCGTGCGCATGCCGCCCGTCCCGTTTTCATAGCGCACCCATACGGTGAATACGCCCGCCCTTGCGCAGTATTCGAGAACATGCGTGTAAAAGTTGCCGCGCCCGTCCGTAAGACGGGTGACGACGCTCTCGCCGCGGCGCGTCTGCTCCGTGACATGCAGAAGCGTCCCCGCACGGTTGCGCATGGTCACCCCCTGCGTATAGTCGATGAGCCCTTCGCCCCCCGTGAAGGCGACCTGCACAAGACTGTCGCAGTGCAGGTCGCGCGTGTCGACGGGAACGTCGGCGGGGTACATCGCAAGTCCGACCATCGTCTTGCCCTCGTGTCCCTCAACGGCGCTTTCGACATAGTAAACGGCAATGTCGCCGAACAGATATTTCCGGAAAAACATATCGGTTTACAAACTGCGGGGCGGCGCCCGATCGCACCGCCCCGCTCCTTTCAACAATTTATTTGCGCTTCCAGATGACGTCCGACCACATGAGCTGCTTTTTGAACTCTTCGATCCCGGTGTTCTCGTCGATGACGACGACTTCGATGCCCCACATATTGCCGAGATCCGCCATCTCCTGCACCGTGATCCCGGAGGAGACGACGGTGTGGTGCGCGCCGCCCGCATAGAGCCATGCCGCAACGCCGTCCTTGAAGTTGGGCCGATACTTCCACATACAGCCCGCCACGGGCAGGTTTGGCATCTTGTGCGGATACTTCACGAGCTCGATCTTCTGCACGATGAGGCGCAGCCTGTCCCCCATATCCACCATGGAGACGGCGATGGCTTCGGGCGCCGCGATGCCCTCGAACACGAGGCGCGCGGGATCGGATTTTCCGCCGATGCCCAGCGGGTGCACCTCGATCCGCGGCTTTGTCGAAGCAAACTGCGGCGAGACTTCGAGCATGTGCGCGCCGAGGCACAGCCCGTCCGCCATGTCGTAGGTATAGTCCTCCATGAGCCCCGTGCCCGTCTCGCCCGCCATATACTGCATGACGGCGCCCAGCGCGGCAATCTTCCAATCACCCTCCGCGCCGAACCCGTAGCCCTTGCCCTGCAAGTCCTGAATGGCAAGTCCGGGAAGCTGATTCAAGCCGTGGAGCGCGCCGAAGTGATCGACGATGCCGAGGTAGCCGCCCTTCTCCTCGCAGAACCTGTCGATGGCGATCTCGTATTTTGCCTGTTCGCGGACGACGTCGATGCGCTTGGTGCCCATCGTATACTTCTTTTCATATTCCGCCATCAGGGCGTCCACTTCCCTGTCCGTGACCCGATCGATATACTCGACGAGGTCACCGACGGGATAGTAATCCACCTGCCAGCCGAGATCGATGTGCGCCTCCACTTTGTCGCCCTCGGTGACGGCGACGTCGCGCATATTGTCGGAGAAGCGGCAGACTTTGACGTCCTTGGAAAAGGCGAACCCTGCGGCGACTTTGCACCACGACGCGAGCTGCGCAAGCGTCTCCTCGTCCTGATAGTAACCGACGATGACCTTGTTGTCCATGCGCAGCCGCGCGACGATATAGCCGAATTCCCTGTCACCGTGCGCCGCCTGGTTCTCGTTCATGAAGTCCATGTCGATGGTATCATAGGGCAATTTTTCATTGTACTGCGTGGCAAAGTGGCACATGGGCTTTTGCAGCAGTTTCAAGCCCTTGATCCACATCTTGGCGGGCGAAAAGGTGTGGCACCAGGTGATGATGCCGATGCAGTCGTCGTCCGCGTTGACCTTTTTGACCGCCTCGATCACTTCCTCCGACGACTTGCACGTCGTCAGATATTTGACGGTGACGGGCATCTTTTTGTTGAGATACTCCGCCATCTCTTCGGAGTGCTGCGCGACGTGCGCAAGAACGTCGTCGCCGTACAGGGTCTGCGACCCCGTGAGCCAATAGACGACGCAGTCCTTCATGTTTTTGAGTTGTTTCATACCGTTACCTCATTCCTTCTATATAGTTTTTTCTCCGTTGTCCGACGGAGTGCGGTTACTTTTTTGTCTGCCCGTAATAGGCGTTCTTGCCGTGCTTGCGCATGTAATGTTTTTCCATCATGAACTGATCGGCGCGCTGCACATCGGGATCGATCTGCTCGGTGAGGAACGCCATTTTTGCGACCTCCTCGATGACCGTTGCATTGTATACGGACCCTGCGCCGTCCTTGCCGAAGGCAAACACGCCGTGGCTCTTGATGAGCACGCCGGGCACTTCCAGGGGCTTCATGTTGTCATGTTTGAATTTTTCGATGATGGCAAGCCCCGTGTTCTTTTCGTACTCCCCTTCGATCTCCTCTTTGGTCAGAGCGCGCGCGCAGGGAATATCGCCGTAGAAGTAGTCGGCGTGCGTCGTTCCGTAGAAAGGAATGCTGCGCCCCGCCTGCGCCCATGCCGTTGCAAACGTGGAATGCGTGTGCGTCACGCCGCCCACATCGGGAAACGCCTTGTAAAATTCGATGTGCGTGGGCGTATCCGACGACGGGCGCAGGTCGCCCTCGACGACCTTGCCGTTCAGATCGACGACCACCATGTCCTCCGCCTTCATCTCGTCATACCCGACGCCCGACGGCTTGATGACGACGAGCCCCGTCGCCCTGTCGATCTGAGAGACATTGCCCCATGTGAACAGGACGAGCTTGTTCTTGACGAGGTCGAGGTTTGCTTTGAGCACCTTTTCCTTTAACGCTTCCAACATCGTTTTCTTTCCTCCGGGATCCATCAGTATTTTAACGAACGTGCCGCCTCGCGCACGATGGGCAGCCCCGCGACGTAGCGCTTTTTATACTCCTCGAAGCCCGCAACGTCCGCGGGGTCGGGCGCAAGCGTCACGCCCTCCTGCCCCGCGAAGACGCGTTCGTCGAGGTACGCTTCGAGCGATTCGCCCGCGCGCTTCGTGATTCGGTAGTTGGCGAGGATCGCCATCCCCCATGCGCCCCCTTCGCCCGCCGTCTGCATGACGGTGACGGGCGCGTTGATGGCGGCGGCAAGATAGCGCTGCCCGACGCGCTCCGTTTTGAAGAGCCCGCCGTGCCCCGTGATACGGTCAAGCCCGACACCCTCCTCTTTGAGCATAATGTCGCACCCCACTTTGAGGGCGCCGAATGCCGAATACAGGTGGGTGCGCATGAAGTTGGCGAGGTTGAATTTCCCCTCCGCCGTGCGCACGAAGAGCGGTCTGCCCTTCTCCACGCGGGTGACGTGCTCGTTGGAGACATAGTTATAGGCGAGCAGCCCGCCGCAGTCGCAGTCCCCCTTTTCCGATGCAAAGTAGAGCATGTCAAAGAGCTTCCACTTGGGAATGTCCACGCCTGCGAGCCTGGCAAATTCCCCGAACAGATTGACCCAGCCGTTGATGTCCGACGTGCAGTTGTTGCAGTGCACCATGCCGACGAGGTCCCCCACGGGCGTGGTGACGAGGTCGATTTCGGGATAGGGCTTGGAAAGCGCCTTTTCGAGGACGATCATCGCAAAGACGGACGTCCCCGCCGAGACGTTTCCCGTGCGCTTTTTGACGGCATTGGTGGCAACCATGCCCGTACCCGCATCCCCTTCGGGCGGGCAGAGCGGGATGCCGGGCTGCAAGTTGCCCGTCGGATCGAGCAGCCTTGCCCCCGCTTCGGTGAGCCGCCCCGCATCCTCTCCCGCAAGCAAAATCGCAGGCAGGATGTCCTCCAACCGGAAGGGCACCCTACCTGCAACAAGATGATCGAATTTTGCGAGCAGTTCCCGATCGTACTGCTTCGTCGCGGGATCGACGGGGAACATGCCGGAGGCTTCCCCGATGCCGATGACCTTTTTGCCCGTCAGAAGCCAATGCACATAGCCTTCGAGCGTCGTTTGGAAGGCGATGTCCCTGACGTGCGTTTCGCCGTTCAGGATCGCCTGATAGAGATGCGCGACGGACCAGCGCGCGGGAATATGGTAGTTGAACAGCTCCGTGAGCCGTTCCCCCGCCTCCGCCGCCGTGTTGTTGCGCCATGTACGGAAGGGAACGAGCAGCCTGTCCTGTCTGTCGAACACCATATATCCGTGCATCATGGCGGAAATGCCGAGCGCGCCCACCGTTCTGAGCGGAACGCCGTACCGCTCCGCGACATCCTTCGCAAGCTGCGCATAGCAATCCTGCAAGCCGCAACGGATGTCCTCCAAGGTATACGTCCAGATGCCGTTATCGTGACGGTTTTCCCATTCGTGACTGCCCGACGCGACGGGCACATTGCGCTCGTCCACGAGGATCGCCTTGATGCGCGTGGAACCAAATTCAATGCCGAGCGCAGTCCGACCCTGCGCAAGGCATGCCTTCACATGATCTTGCATGTATCCTTCCCCCCGTTACAGTTTCCTGTACAGCTACATTATAAAAGATTGCTGCAAAAAATTCAAGGGCAAACGCAAAAAAAGTTTGCATTTTAGCCAACTTTTTTCCGCAGACGCTTCCGAAAAACGCCCGCCGTGCGGCGGGCGCTGCGGATACGAGCGTCAGCTCAAGAATCCTTTGATGATCTGCTCCTCCGCTTCCTGTTCGGTCAGTCCCAAAGACATGAGCTTCAAGAGCTGCTCGCCCGCGATCTTGCCGATGGCTGCCTCGTGAATGAGTTCGGCATCCACGTTGTTCGCCGCCAACGCGGGAATGGCGACCACCTGCGCCCCGTCCATGATGATGGCGTCACACTCGCTGTGTCCGTGGCACTTTTTGTTGCCGTCGATGCGCAGGTAAAATTCCTGCCGCGAATGCTCCGCCGCCACCGAACGGGACACCACGTCCGCACTCGCGCCGTCGCCGTCCAGCATGACGGAAAAATCCGACTTGGCGAGCTGCTTCCCGTGCGTATAAATTTTTTCGCGGATGACGAGCTCGGCATCCGCCCCAAGCCGCGCGCGGGTGGTGCGCACGGTGGAGTCGACGCCCTTGATCTGTGTCGTCTCCATTTCAAGGCGGCTGCCCTCTTCCATGCGGATGTCCGTAGTGGGATTCATCACGTTCTCGCCGTTGCCGTCGCCCGAAGCGTAGTGCTTTTCCACATACTTCACTTTGGCGTTTTTGCCGATGTGAAAGGTGTGCACGCCGCTGTGCTCGCTCGTCGCCTGCCCGCAGTTGTGGATGCCGCAGCCCGCGACAATGAGCACGTCCGCCCCGTCCTCCACATAGAAATCGTTGTAGACCGTCTCACGATAGTCTGTTTTTGTGATGACGACGGGAATGTGCACACTCTCCTTCTGCGTCTCGGAAGAGATGAAGATATCGATGCCCGCCTTGCCGTCTTTGCGGCTCTCGATGCGGATATGCGGCGTGCTGCGCCTGCCGCCTGCCTCGCCGTCCTTGCGGATATTGTACGCCCCGTCGGGCACGCCATGCAGATCGGCGATCTGCATCAACAGCATTTTTTGAAGTTCGTCCATATACAACTCCTTAATTCACGTAAATCTTTTTGCAAAGGCAAAAATCTTTGCCGTGATCTGAGAGAAAACACCGCCGCGACTGTGGCTGCGGCTCGTTTTCTCTCTGCGGGCGCGCCTCAGGGCTTTACATTTTATCGCGCCCGCATTCACTCTTTCTCCATAAGCGCAGGTATGCGCAAATTGAGTCCCGCGGCGCAGGGAAACCCTGCTTGCGTCATGATTGACAGTACGCTGCGGCTTCACTTTTCCGACTAAGCCGAGGGATCGGCAAATTGGGTACCGCTGCGCAAAAGCGTGATTTTGCTTGCGGCGTGATTGATCGCCCGTTCACGCAAATCTTTTTGCAAAGGCAAAAATCTTTGCCGTGATCTGAGAGAAAACACCGCCGCGACTGTGGCTGCGGCTCGTTTTCTCTCTGCGGGCGCGCCTCAGGGCTTTACATTTTATCGCGCCCGCATTCACTCTTTCTCCATAAGCGCAGGTATGCGCAAATTGAGTCCCGCGGCGCAGGGAAACCCTGCTTGCGTCATGATTGACAGTACGCTGCGGCTTCACTTTTCCGACTAAGCCGAGGGATCGGCAAATTGGGTACCGCTGCGCAAAAGCGTGATTTTGCTTGCGGCGTGATTGATCGCCCGTTCACGCAAATCTTTTTGCAAAGGCAAAAATCTTTGCCGTGATTTGAGAGAAAACACCGCCGCGACTGTGGCTGCGGCTCGTTTTCTCTCTGTCTCGAAGGGACGGATGAGGGGGAAAGAACGGGAATTGTTTTTTGTTTGCCCCCTCAGCCGTCGCCGTTGACGACGGAGGCGCGCGTTAATTTTGCAGTGCGGGGCAGATACGGCCCGCAAGCAGGTTGGGAAGCACCTCGTCCCGCGTTCCCTCTTTCGTCACTTTGCCGTTTGCAATGACGACGATCTTGTCCGCGATGCTCAGGATGCGTTCCTGATGGGAGATGATGAGAATGCTCCCCTTGGTGCGCGCATGCATCTTTTCAAAGACGGTGATGAGGTTCTGAAAGCTCCACAGATCGATGCCCGCCTCAGGCTCGTCAAAGACGGAGAGCTTGGTCCCGCGGGCGAGGACGGTGGCGATCTCGATCCGCTTCAACTCCCCGCCCGAAAGCGACGCGTTCACCTCGCGCCCGATGTAGTCGCGCGCGCACAGCCCCACCTCGGAGAGATAGTTGCACGCCTCCCCCACGGTGATATCCCTGCCCGCGGCGAGGGAAATGAGGTCCTTCACCGTCAGACCCTTGAAGCGGACGGGCTGCTGAAAGGCATAGGAAATGCCCCGCTTTGCCCGCTCCGTGACGGAGAGCCCCGTGATATCCTCGCCATCCAGAAAGATTTTTCCCGACGTGGGCGTCAGGATCCCCGCGATGAGTTTGGCGAGCGTGGATTTCCCGCTGCCGTTCGGACCCGTAATGGCGACGAACCGCTCGTTCACTTTGAGCGAAACGTCCTCCAAAATTTCTTTATTGCGATCGCCTTCTGCGGCAGCAAAACTGACATGACGCAATTCCAACATACACATTACTCCGTATTTCTGCGCGCTATTATACCATATCCGCCGTGAAAAGTCCAATATTTCAGGGCACAAAAAAGAGGGAGCGCACTCCCTCTTGCCCCCCCTCATGGCTCGTTCCGATCGTGTCCGCCGCCCGGAAGCCTGCCGACCTGCGCCCTGCCGCGGGAAAGCTGTTCGGTGAGCTGCCGCCTGCTGCGGCGCTGGACGAGCAACACCGCGGCAATGACCGCCGCCGCAATGAAGATGACCACGCCGAGCAAGATGAGCGCCGTGACAAAGGGCGGCGACACAACGTCGTAGGGATCGTAGATCATCGCCGTGCCGGCGCTCTTGCTGATGGTGAAGGAGAGATCGCACATCGGCAGGGAATCCTTTGTGAAGACATATCCCCCATCCTCCTGCGTGAAGCTCAAAGAGCTTCCGGAAAGGTGATAAGGCGTCTCCACGCGGATGGTGATGTCGCCGAAGTCCGCCCAATAGAGCGCGGGCGAGAGCAGATACTCATAGGTGTAATCGGGACGGGGACCTTCAATGCCCGGATAGAGCGGCGCGGTGACGGCGTTGACGAGCGTCCCGCGCGCGGGAATGTCGAGCGAATATTCGCACCATAACATCAGATAGTCGAGCAGCGGACGCCCTTCATCCAGGAAGAGCATGCCGCTCTCTCCGTCCGCAAGCATGGAGACCACGGCGTTATACCAATCCATCCTGCTGACGCCGCCGTATTCCGACACGAACGCGGAACGGGCGTTCTCCACAAAATCTTCAAAGCGCAGGGAGCTTTCGCTCGCCTTCGCCTGCGAAAAGTTTTCCACCGTTTCGGCGGTGCTGCCTCTGCCCACGCACAGCTTGGTGCGGATGTCGGAAAGTTCGGGCTGCTGCCCCACCGCATAGAAGGAGACTTCCCGCTCCTCCCCCGCGCGCAGATAGGCGTAGGCAATGCCCCTGCCGTCCGGCGTCGTCCCCGTGACGCCGCTTGCGCAGATCACGCGCGTTTTGAGCGGATTGCAATCATACATGAAACAGAAGGTGTAATAGTCCCCCTCGGACGGCGCTTTCAGGCGGTATGTGTACCCCGTCACGCGCATATCCCGCCGGTAGAACGCCGTTTCGAGATATTCGTCGGAAGGCAGGGCGGCAAGCACGCCCGCGTCACCGAAATCAAAACTGCGGCTGCCCGAATAGGTATACCGGAAGGAGATGTCCGCCTCCCGCTGCACATTCTGCGACGCCACCGTGACGGCGAACGCCTCCGCACCCGGAAACTGCACGCCGCCGTTTGCATTGCTGTCGTAATAATCGGGACGGAACCCCACGGGGAAAAACAGCGTGAGAGAGACGTCCTCCTGCGTCGGATTGAAAAGAACGTATTCCGCCGTTACATCCGACCGATAGCCCTCCCCGTCCAGGGGAAGATCGGGAATGCGGAAGGTGAGCGTCTCGCTGCGCACTTCCACGGGACAGCTGCCGCCGTCATACACGGCGACGACGCCGGAGCCGTCCGTCCCCGACCAATAGGCGGGCGCGGAGTTGGCGGACGCGGAAAGGCGTTCCGGCAGCAGTGCCATCCCGCCCGCAGTCACGGGCAGTGCCAACAACATTGCTCCGAGCTTATGCTTCATATTGCCCATGACCTCCTTTTGAAACGCTGTTTATTCTTCGGAAAGCGCAAATTCCACCCAGAAACAGCTTCCCTTTCCCGTCTCCGAAATGACGCCGAACGGACAGCCGTGCCGCAGCAGAATATTTTTGACGATGGAAAGCCCCAGCCCCGTTCCGCTGACGGGCCGCTTGTGCGACGCCCCCGAACGGTAGTACCTGTCCCAGATGGTATCCAGCTCGTCCGCGGGGATCCCCTTCCCCGAATCGATGACCTCAAACCGGGCGTTCGAGCCCTTCCGGAAGAGCCTGACGCGCACCGTCTTGTCCTCCCCCGTATAATTGACGGCATTGCCGATGAGGTTGTAGAACACCTGCGCGATGCGCGCCTTGTTTGCCCGTGTGTAAAGCCCGCTCTCGACATCCGTCCGGAGGACATATCCCTCCGTCTCCGTCAGATAAGAGAAGCGTTCCGCCACGGCGCACACCTCTTCCGAAAGGTCGAACACGGTGTGTTTTTCCTCGCCGTCCACGCCTGCGCGCAGCTTGGAGAGGTCTAAAAGATCGCTCACGAGCATGGTGAGGCGGTCGCATTCGTCGATGATGACCTTGGCATTCGCATCCCGCTTCTTCTTGTTGTCGCCCGAAATTTCCACGATCATGGACGCGTACGCCTTGATCATCGTGAGCGGCGTCTTGAAGTCGTGCGAGACATTGGCGATGAGTTCCTTCTGCATGGTGTCCGCCTTGGCGATCTCCGAACGCGCATGGTCGAACGCCTCGGAGAGCTCGCGGATCTCTGCACAGTAATAATCTTTGCGAAAGGTGATCTCATAATTGCCGCGGGCAAGCTCCTGTGCGCGCACGGTCACCTCCGTCACGGGACGGGTGATGAAGTTCGCCACAAACCCGCTGACGACAAAGGCAAGCACGACGGCGACGAGCGCCGTGATGACGGACATCCACCTGAGCCCCGCTTCCAGACCGAGCGGTCCCTGCATGGAGGCGGTCAGGTACAAAAATGCGGGTTGCCCGCCCACCGCCGTTACGGCGGCATACGATACCGAACCGTCCCGCTCGTTCATGAACACAAAGGACATCTGCCCCGCATCCCGCTGTTCGCGCAGGGATGCCGCAAGCGCGCTGTAATCGGACTGTCCCGTCAGTTCAAAGACGTTCTCGCCGTCCTCATAAAAGAGCGCGACGGAGAACCCGTAATCGTTGGCGATGTCGATGAGCCGCCCTTCCAGCCGCTGGGAGGGACCCGCGGAGAGCGCGATCTCCTCCGTCATGGAAGCTCCCGCGTCTTCGAGCATGCGGAACATGCTCTCGCGGTATTGCCGCACGACGAGCGCGTTCTGGACGAGCACGAACACGACGACGACCAGCAGCGCGAACAGGGAAAAGGCAAACCATAAAATGAGGTTCAGGCTCTTGCCCGTCCTCTCCCGCTTTTTCCGTTCCGCGCGCTTTTTCATAAGCCACGGCTCCTCTCAAACGTTACGCTTCGAATTTATATCCGAGCCCCCGCAATGTCACGATGAATTTGCGGTACTCCTTCAGGTTTCCGCGCAGCATCTTGACGTGCGTGTCCACCGTTCTGTCGTCCCCGTAAAAATCATAGCCCCACACCTTGTTGAGCAGCCGCTCCCGCGTGAGCGCCACGCCGTTGTTCTGCACAAAATAGAAGAGAAGTTCGTACTCCTTGGGGGTCAGCTCCGCCTTCTTCCCGTCCACGGTGACGGTACGGCCCGCCATGTCGACATGCAGACCCTCAAAATCATAGACCTGCCCGCTCCCCTCGCGCGCGGGCTTTCCGCGCTTCATGACGGCATGGATGCGCGCCATCACCTCCTTGGGCGAGAAGGGCTTTGTGACATAGTCGTCCGACCCCATTTCAAATCCGAAGAGCTTGTCGTATTCCTCTCCGCGGGCGGAGAGCATGATAACGGGCGTCTGACTGAACTTCCTGATCTCCTTTACGGCGGAAAACCCGTCAAGGCGCGGCATCATGACATCCATGAGGATGACGTCGTAATCATTTTCGCGGCACAGCTTCACGGCGTCCATGCCGTCGCAGGCTTCATCGGCTTCGCCGCCTTCAAATTCGATGTATTCGCGCAGCACGGCGCGGATCATCTCTTCGTCGTCAACGATCAGTATCTTCATGGGTTCCTCCTTCGTTTGGAAAATTATACACGATTTCCTTTAATATCCCTTTATCAACGGGTGAAATTCATGTGAAAACGCAACATTACATTTAGTATACCATGTTCCGCAGCAAATGGCAACCTGATTTTTTACAAAATAATACGAACGAATGTTTGACTTTTTTGCCGAGACGTGCTATACTGTTGCCATGATCGCGGAAGAGACGCTGCGCATCCTGACGGAGAGCGCAAAATACGACGTATCCTGCTCTTCATCGGGGAGCGGCAGGCGGAACGCGGGCGGCATCGGGAACGGCATGCCCGACGGCTGCTGCCATTCCTTTACGCCGGACGGCAGGTGCGTCTCCCTGCTGAAGATCCTTCTGAGCAACGACTGCGTGTTTGACTGCAAATACTGCATGAGCCGCCGCAGCGTCGACGTTCCGCGCGCCACCGCCACGCCCGAAGAGATCTGCGAACTGACCGTGGATTTTTATAAGCGCAACTATATCGAGGGGCTGTTCCTCTCCTCCGCCGTCCACGTCTCCCCCGACGCGACGATGGAACAGCTTGTCCGCACCGTGCGGCTGCTGCGCACAAAGTACCGTTTTTTCGGATACGTCCATGTAAAAGGCATCCCGAAAGCCGACCCGCTGCTCGTTACGGAGGCGGCGAAGTACGCCGACAGGATGAGTTATAATCTGGAGCTGCCGAGCGAAAGCAGCCTGAAACTGCTTGCGCCGCAGAAGGACAAGGCAAGCCTGCTCGCCCCCATGAAGCAGCTGCAGCGAGAACGCGCCGTGTTCCGCGCAGAAAAGCGCAGGGGCAGTCTTCTCCCCGCGGGGCAGACAACGCAGATGATCGTGGGCGCGTCCCCCGAACGGGACGGACACATCCTGCGCCTCGCCGAACGGCTGTACCGCGCAACGGGATTGAAACGGGTATATTTTTCCTCCTATACGCCCGTCGTGCAGGACGGGCTGCTCCCCTGCGTGCAGAGCCCCGCCATCCGCGAACACCGCCTCTATCAGGCGGATTGGCTGCTGCGCTTTTACGGCTTCGATGCGGACGAACTGCTCCCCGCCGAAGAAGACCTCCCCCCCGACATCGACCCGAAATGCGCATGGGCGCTCAGGAATCTGCACCTGTTTCCCGTGGAAGTCAACCGCGCGCCCCTCGAAACGCTGCTGCGCGTCCCGGGCATCGGCGCAAGAAGTGCGCAGAACATCTTATCCGCGCGGCGCTATACCGCGCTCTCATTCGAACATCTCAAAAAAATGCGCGTTGTTTTGAAACGCGCACGCCATTTCATCACGGCAAACGGCAAATTTTACGGCGCAGGGGACATGCGGACCGTGCGCGGGCTGCTCGCCGCGGGCGAATGCGCCGCGGGCGCGCGCCAGCTCTCCCTGTTCGATGCAGAAGCGGCGCTCACGGCAAGGACGGGAGAAGTATGACCTACTTTTTCGACGGAAGCAAAGACGCCTTTTTGACGGCGTTCCTGCTCGCCTACCGCGACGAAGATGCCTTTTTGACGGCGGGCAGCCGCCAGCTCGCGCTGGGGCAACAGAGCGTGTTTGTATGCGCAGATACGCAGAAGGCGCGCAAATGCGAAGCGCGCCTGCGCGGATTCGACACTGCCTGCATGCACGATCTCGACATGCTGCTGCGCAGCGGCGAGGATGCACGCGGTCAGATCGCCTTTTTGTATTTCCGCCTGATCGCCGCACGCCGCCGCGCGGTGCGCGGAGAACTTGCCGAAGACGCCGTATCGGAAGCGATCGGGTGTATCCGACGCGTCGCTTTGGAAGCGCACCGGCTCAAAGGGTTCGTCCGCTTTATGGAATGCGCCGGCGGCGCGCTCTATGCCCCGATCTCTCCCGACAACGACGTGTGCGATCTCCTGCTCCCCCATTTCCGCGCGCGCCTTCCGCAATTGCCCTTCGTCCTCCACGACGTCCGCCGCGCCAAGGCGGCCGTCTGGGACGGCGCGCACGCCTTCACCGCCCCGCTCGCCCGCGCGGATGTCGTGCTCTCCGCGGACGAGGAAGGCTGGCAGGCACTCTGGCGCAGGTATTATGCGAGCGTCAACATCCCCTCCCGCAGGCGTCTTCAACAGATGAAGGGCTATATGCCCGTTCGCTATTGGAAGTTCCTCCCCGAATGCCCCGCGCAGACGGCGGACGCCCTTACAACGCAGAACGCATCTCCTGCAAGATGCGCAGATGCCCCTCTTCCTCCGCACGGATCGGCTCGATAACGGCACGCACGTCGGGATTTTTCACCGCGTCGAGAATGCGCGTGTAACAGGCGATCGCCTCCTGTTCCGCACGGATATCCGCCGCGAGCATCTGCGCGACGGGACGGCTGTAATCCACGTTCGCCGCCGAATAATAGGCGACGGGATAGGGCGGACATGCCGTGAACACGGGCGGAACGCCCAGCTTCACCAACAAGGCGCCCAGCTTTTCGAGATGGTGCATCTCCTCGACCGCAATGCGGATGAGCTGCTTTGCCTCGGCATCCCGCCCGCATCCGCTCAGCAAAACGGACTGATACACATATTGCAGAACGGCGGTCAGTTCTCCGTTCCTTCCCGCATAGGCGGGCGAGACCGCCCGCAGCGCCTGCAGATCTTTCTTCTCTCCCATCTTCACCCCCTTCACGCCTTCATCCTATGCGCCGATGGCGCGGCGGGGTGAAATCGCTTGCAAAAATTTTTTTGCCGTGATACAATGAGAATGTATGCGCACCGCGTCCGGAGGACATTTACGGAAGGCTGGCAGAGCGGTCGAATGCGGCGGTCTTGAAAACCGTTGAGGTGCGAGCCTCCGGGGGTTCGAATCCCTCGCCTTCCGCCAAAGCCCTGCATTTTTCAGGGCTTTTTATTTTTTTGAATTTCAATTAGTCCACTCGCAACAAAACTATGTTCAAAAAGAAAAGATGATATGTTTTTTGCTATGATTTCATTCTTTCTGCGTTCACCAATAGATCTCCTAGAAATATAAGACTGATATAGATTATCCGTATTTCCCGTCATCGAAAACAATGCAAAATCTAACTTACTTGATTGTTCAAAAATATCCAAAAATTCTTTTGTTTGTAATAAATCCAAACAACACATTTTATAATTATTATTCAAATAAAGACTGCCCAAAGGGCTAGCGTCTTCAATTAAGAATCCCATATAAATATTTTTGAAATCTTTTTTTAACTCTTTCTGCATTTCAGTTTTATAATCATCGATTTTGTCATAATGCGATATAAACTGTGCTAGAAAATTTTCGACGTAGTAGATACCTTTCTTTTTTACATCTTCATCTAAAACTGCAAAATCTCCATCTTTAACAAGTTTCTTCTTAAATTCCTGTTCACTTTTAGCTGCGACTTTATGTTGTTCGCTTCCTTTTTTCGTGGTTCTCGTATTATCGAACTGAAAATGCTCAAGTAAAAGCATATCGCTCTCAATGACTGCATAGGCATCAGGTCGCCTTGGAGCTTCTTTAAGTTGAGAAAAGAATTGATTGTACTTATGAATCGATGGACTATCTTCTCCTAAGCAATTAACACCTTGCGGACAAATTGTCATACAATAAATAGTTCTTTCAAAATCTGTCATATTCTCACCTTAGATTTGATTTTATAAATTATACCATATAATAGTTTTTTTAACAAGGTTTACATCTCCATATCCTTTGACTTTCGCGGTGCTTTTGCAGGCGTTCTTGAAAGTCGAGATATTCAAAGTATTCGTCAAGCGTTTCCAAACCGAGCCGCGACATTTCTTCTTTCGCTTTTTTGAATACAGATAAATCGTCGGCATTATCGGGCGCGGTATCTTGCGAAACTTCCACTCAATGGGTTCGTCGTCCTGATCCAACACCTCAAAAGTCTGCAAATGATTTTCGTTTGCAGACTTTTCTATTTCCGCCGTCGAAAATATTTTCTGCATAGTCTCTATCGTATCGGGCGATCCATTTAATATAGAAACTTAAATTTCACCTTTGCATACTCTAAACGCTTTTTGGTTACGGTTCGGCAAATATCGCTTTCACGGTTGTTGACGAGAATAAAGCGACGTTTCCCACCGTCTTCATCATTGAGTGATTTGACGGCTTGCCCCAGCGTGCCGCTTCCTGCGAAGAAATCCATTACGATGGAATTTTTATCGGTCGTCGCACGAAGCAGTTCTTTGATAAGTTTTACGGGTTTCGGCGTTGAAAAATATTCTCGCTTGCCGAAGATATCCGCAATTTCATCTTTGGCGGAAGAGGTGGTTCCGAAACAATCGAAGTCGTCAGGGAACGGAACTTCCATTTCTTTCCATACGCCATTGTCCAAATACGGCTGACGTATATTTTTCAGAATACTTGCAGAACGCTTTCTGCAAACGATGATATATTCATAATCCGTTTGAATTTTATGCGGATTGAGCACCACGCGGTTTTGATCAAACAACGGATTTTTCTTTTTCCATCGATGAAGGGAAACCATTTCTGATCCGAATATTTTTTTACATAGTAACATTAAATTAGCTACTTCGCCTTCATCAATATTGATGACCATAAAGCCTTTTTCGGAAAGAAGAGGATATGCTTTTCGCATCCTTTCAGACATATATCCGAGATAGCCGCTCTCAAATCCTGCATCCTGATAGCCGATATAATCGATATTGGAGTTATACGGCGGATCGATGAGAATCGCGTCGATCATTCCAAGGTAATGATTTTGCATTGCCGCAAGAGTATAGATATTATCCGATTCAATCAAATAATTCTCCGGAGTTTTTCGAACGGTAATCTTTGGACTCGCGTTTGAAAAGGCATTGTTATCAATGATCGTATCCTTGCCGACCGAAATCTCATTCAGGCTACAACAATATGCAAAAGCCCATTCGCCGATGTATGTTATAAGATCCGAACAATGTACTTTTTGCAGCGCTGCGCAATTCGTAAAGCATGATTTGTTGATAACATTGACATTATGAAGATGAATTACTGTCATTTTATTACAGCCGGAAAAAGCGCCGCGCTCCAACGTGATGACCGAATCCGGTAAATGTACTTCTCCTATTGCTTTCCATGCAGGACAGCAAATCAACTTTGAGCAATCCTTATTAAATAATATATCGTCTTTTACCTCAAAAAGCGGTGAGTGGCTTTCAAATCGGATGTTTGAACAACCTACAAACGGATTATATCCGATATCTTCAAGCGTTTTCGGCAATACGATCGTTTGTATTCCTGTGCAGTTCCAGAAGGAATTGCGGTTGATCGTTTTTACCCCTTCAGGAATAACAAGCCGTGCTGTTTTGATCTTATTCAAAACGCCTACGACGGCTGTATTATAACGGTTGTAGATCACGTCGTCTTTCACATTGTATGCGGAAGATTTACAGATCAATTCCAATTTGGAGCAACCGGAAAAAGGATTGTTCTCCATTTTGAGAAGAGACGACGGGAGCGTGATCCTTTCAAATCTGTCACAAAGATAAAATGCGTGCTTCCCTATGATTTTGACCCCTTCGGGAATCGTCAATTCCGCATCGATTCCTATAATAGAACAGTAAATGATGCTGTCTTTTTCCCGATTATACAAAATACCGTTTTCATAAACAAAAAACGGGGACTGATTTTTCAATTTAAGACGAGGACATCCTGCAAACGGATTATTCCCCATGAAACGGACATTCTTCGGGATGTTGATCGTTTGTAGATTACGGCAATTATAAAATGTATCCCCGCCTAAATTTACGACAGTATCGGGAATAACTACTTCTTCGATGAATTGATTGTCCCAAAAGGCCGATGATTCGATTTCTTCCGTTCCGTCCGGAATTACAACGACCTTCTCTTTGCCGGTATATTTCATCAAACGATTTTCGCAATAAATAAAATCCGGTGATGAAAACTGATTGCGCTTACGAACGGAGAACCGGAATCGATCATATTCTTCAAACGCGCCGTAATCATAGGTTTTTCCGTCGAAACGTATTTTGGACTGATACTCCAAAACACCGCTGACCAATCTTGATTTGTACGAAATCTCTCTGTCCGATGCGGGGTAATCTATTACATCATCCCACACATGACAATAAACGCTAAAATTACGGAATTGTACCCGCGTTCCTGCAACACGAATATCCTTTTGCGTGTAATCAAGTAAAAACAGCCTGTCAAGAAGTTCCAAAACGACAAAACTTTCATGCGTATTCATAGACAATTTCGTCTTGCCGATAAATGCCGTTTGCCTTTCTGCATCGATCTCCACGCATGTACCGTTTTTATATTCTTTACGGTATAAATCGGGCGCGTACTCATAAAACCGCATCGCCCAATACAGAGCCGTATATTTCATGTTTTTGCTGAGGCGCAAATCACTTAATGACGTCATACCGTTTCCCATACTTTTAATATTATACCGACAACTTCATCGGGTGTTAATTTGCTTGTATCTATAACGACATGCGGCAAAGCAAATTTTTCGCAGAAGAAAATCATCCGTTCGCTGACCGTTTTTGTTTTAACCGCTTTTTGAATATCGCGGTCATTCGGATCGCGCGATTTCAATCGCTCTATCACCGTTTGCTCATTCGCAGTCAAAATGACGGTCAAACGGGGCTTCCCGAGCTTTTTAAGCAGAAGTTCATATACGTCTTCGTTCGTTTCTGTTCCGCTCCATGCGTAATTAGATGCGAAATGGCGATCGGTGATAATGTTTTGATCCTTGTATATTTCATAGAGATAAAGACTTCCGAGCCCATAAAAAAGCGCCG
>CALVMH010000020.1 GCA_944343275.1 uncultured Clostridia bacterium
GCTTTGGCTTCCGCCTGCGCCGCCTGCTGCGCGTCCAACGGGCTCCCGCACTTGGAACAGAACATCGCCCCCTCCGCACAGACCGTTCCGCAGCGCGGGCATATCAAAACGGACGGCTCCGCGGGCGCTTGCTCCGCGGGAACGGATGCCTGCTGTGCGGGCGCCTGCTGCGCGGGTGCCTGCTGTGCGGGTGCGCCGCACTCGGGACAGAACGCCCCCTCGAACTCACTGCCGCATTGTGTACACTTCATCATCTTTCCTCCTATTCCGATTTCTTCCGAAGATTTTGTGACAGCCATGTGATGCGTTTGTCACAATTATATCCTCCCCCCCCCGCATTTTGTCAAGGAATATATACACTGTTTTTGAAAAAATTTCGGCGTATTCCGTACAGCTCCCCCGCCCCCTTGAAACACTCCGCAGACGCCTGTGCCCCGTCTCCGAACGCTCCCGCCGCAAGGGCAGCAGTCCGCCGTGGGATTCTCACGCTCCGCGGCTTACGCCGCCTACAATGACATACGGGGCATGGCTTCGCCGCCATGACTGTGTCACGAAGTAACGGATGAGGGGGCGTGTGGAGGAATGGCTCCCCTGCTTTCCCCCTCATCACCGCCTTCGGCGGAGCTTCCCCCCAAGGGGAAGCCCTCCTACTTCCTTGCCTCCCCTGTGCAAGGGGGTGAGCCGTGCGTTATGCGCATCACCACGGTGTGGTGTGCGCGCGCGGCGAACTGAGGTTTTTGCCATCGTGGGCAAAAACCGTGACCGCTGGCGGCGTCGCTCCTTGCGCCGCCGAGACCGTGTCTGCGATTGCAAAGAGCACACGGAAGGGTTGTTGTGCCCGCGCGGTATCTGCCTTTACAACCCTCCCGCCTCGCTTCGCTCGGCGCCCTCCCGAATAGGGCTCCCGCAAAAAGACGCAGTCTTGTTGTGGGACAATCACAGGGAGGGCAAGAGGAAACTACTCCGCTCGGAATGGCGGTTCAGCGCGGCGTACGCCGCCTTCAATGACATACGGGGCACGGCTTTTTATACAAACCACGGCTTGCCCGTTTCGGCAAGCCGTGGTTTATGATGAGGGGTGCGCCGCGGCTTTTTCCGCGGCGCACCCCTTTCCTGATGATCGAACCTATTCCGCATTGCTGTTACAGCCATGGTGTTTCCCATGTTCTGCACCGGTTTTGCAGCCCTGCCTTTTTGGAATATGCTGCATTATTTTTGTTTATTGGTGAATGCAAGAATCTTTTCGGTATTGCCGAACACCAGCAGTTTGTCCCCTTCGCGGAACACGTAATCCCCCGCGAGCGTATAGATGATCTCGTCGCTGTTCTTGATGGTGAGGATATTCATGCCGTAATTTCCGCGCGGGTTGACTTCGACCAGCGTCTTTTTCAGCCACTTTTTGGGCAGCTCGATCTCAAAGATGGCGTACTGCGAATCAAGATCGACAAAGTTGATGACATTGTCCGTGTTCAGGCGCACGGCGAGCTTTTCCGCGATGTCCGCATCGGGATAGATGACCTCGTCCGCGCCCACGCGCAGAAGGAACTTGCGCTGGATCTCCGTCGTCGCGCGGGAAATGACCCGCTTCGCCCCGCAGTCCTTTAAGTTGGACGTGATCTCCAGCGACGCCTGAAAATCCTCGCCGATGGCAACGATGCACGCATCGAAGGAAGAAATGTCCATCGTTGCAAGGTTGTCCATGCTCATGCAGTTGGCAATGAGCGCGTTGGTATAGCGGGGCGCGAGCGTGTTGATGACGTCCTCGTTCTTGTCGACGATCATCACCTCGTCCCCCATGCCGAGCAGTTTTTCGCCCAGCGTCCTGCCGAACTTGCCCATGCCGATGAGTAAAACGGAAATCATATCGTTCTCCTGTTGATATTTTTATACATTCCGACGCACATTTGCGAGCGCTCCGCGGCGTTTTTCCTTCCACTCACGAGAATTCTTTTTGTCAGTTCAAAAAGAATCTGTGAACAAACCATCATTCCGACGCAAGGAGGGTTTCCCTCCGCCGCGGGACCCGATTTGCGCATACCTGCGCTTACGGGGAAAAGGTGAATGCGCGGACGCTATCAATGTTGCGAAATGTCCGCGCAGAGGAAAAACGAGCGGCAGTCTCGTCGCTGCGGCGTTTTTCCTCCTCACGACGTTTCTTTTCATCAGTTTGAAAAGAAACGTGTGAACAAACGTCACCCGATAAACACCGTATCGACGGGACGCCTGACGGCAGTCTCCGCCTTTTTGCTGCGT
The DNA here is from genome assembly GCA_944343275.1 of uncultured Clostridia bacterium. Taxonomy (GTDB): domain Bacteria; phylum Bacillota; class Clostridia; order Christensenellales; family Borkfalkiaceae; genus Gallimonas. The sequence goes on from CALVMH010000020.1 coordinate 2,254, forward strand.
TTCAGGGCGAACGCAAACGTGAGAATGCCCACACGCCCTAAATACATGAGGATGATGAGGAGGAACTCGGAGACGATGCCCAGCGACGGCGTAAGCGCCATCGTAAGCCCGACCGTTCCGATCGCCGAGACCGTTTCGAACAATACGGCGTCGAAAGAGGCGACGCTGTCCGGTTCGATGGCATTGATGAGCAGCGTTGCCGTGATGGTCATCACGAGATAGGCGACGAACACGGCGAGCGCCTGCGAAAGTGTTCCGTGGTCGATGCGGCGCTTTCCGATGGTGATGTCCCGCTTTCCGCGCATGACGGAGAGCATGCCGACGAGGATGACGGTGAAGGTGCTCACCTTGACGCCGCCGCCCGTCGAACCCGAACAGGCGCCGATGAACATGAGAATGATCATGAGGAGGCACCCGCTGTTGGAGAGCGTTGCGGGATCGGTGGTGAAATACCCCGCCGTGCGCGCCGTGGTCGCGTTGAAGAAGGAGCAAAGGAGCTTATCGCCGAACGTAAAGCCCTCGTAACTTGCATTGTTCCATTCAAAGACCGTGAAGAGCGCCGTTCCCGCAACGAGCAGGATGAGCGTGCCGATGAGGGCGAGACGGGTATAGAATTGAAATTTTCCGGGGTTCCCCCTGCAATTCGCCACATCCCCCCATACGCAGAATCCCAAACCGCCGATGATGATGAGGAAGCAGATCACGAGCGAGACGAGCGGATCGCGGGCGTAATCGACGAGGGAGACGGGACCGATGATGTCGAACCCTGCGTTACAGAAGGCGGAAACGGCATGGAATACGGAATACCAGACGCCGATGCCGCCGTATTCGGGCACGAAACGGATCATGAGCAGCAGCGCGCCCGCCGCCTCGAAGATGAGCGTGCCTAAAAGGATGCGCTTGACGAGCGTCTTGACGCCGGCAAGACGGCTTTCCCCCACCGACTGCACCATTGCGGTGCGTTCGTACAGTCCGAAACTCTTTTTGCCGAGCGCCATGAAGAGAATGGAGACGAGGGTCGTAAAGCCGAGCCCGCCGATCTGGATGAGACAGATAATGACGACGTGCCCGAACGTCGTCCAATGCTGCGCCGTGACGACGGGTGTGAGACCCGTCACACAGGTCGCGGAAGTGGCGACGAACAGCCCGTCCACATAGTCGGCAAACGTCCCCCATTCCCCGCTCGTCTTGGCGAACGGCAGCATGAGGAGGAGGCTTCCGGCAAAGATGAGAACGGCATATCCGAGCGCAAGATAGCGCCAGACGCTCATTCTCCGTTTGACCTTGAACTTCATAACTTCCTCTCGTGCGGAACGCAGTCACGCGCCCACTGCCAAATCGTATCACATTCTTGGCACAATGTCAACCGTTTGCACACGGACTGCCGCGGGCTGAACGATTGCGAAAGAGCGGCGGCAGGGAAAACGTGTGGACTCCTGTTTCACGCCAGCGAGATCCGATCGCTCACGGAACGGACGAAGATACCCTTTTCTTCGCCGTATGCAATGCAGTCGCGCAAAAAGCTCTGGAAGCGTTCGCCCTGCCTGACGGCGGGAAGGACGCCCGCAAAGAGGGCGCAAAGCTCATCCATGTAGAGCGCGACGCGCTCCCCAAGCGCCGCCTTGATGACGGAGATCACCTCGTAGACGGACACATCGTCCCCGTTGCGGCGGACGGCGTTCTCGTTCTCGGTGCGGAACCTGCCGATCTCGATGGCACGCGGATTTTTGTAAAAATAATCGGTATTCAGCACGCGGTCGCGGCGGAAGGCGCAGCCGTCGATGAGCGCATCGAGGCGGGCTTCCACCTTGACGCCGCTCTTGGCGATGCCGAACGTGGTAAGGCAGCGCTTTTTGAGGAAGGGGCGGGAGATGGGCTCCTCTGCGGCGACGATCTCTTTGAGGCGCGCCATGACTGCGGCATCGTTTTCGCCGCTTGTGATGAAGGCGGCGACCTCGTTCGCCGTGGGCTTGACCGCCTTGTACGGTCTTGCCCACTTGGAGACCCAGCTCCCCGACTTGCTGTCCGCCCCCGTCAGCCTGTCCAGAACGTCCTTGATGCGCTTGATTTCCCGCTTGGGGTTGTTGTAATAGTTGACGCTGTTGACGCGAACCACGTTCCAATTGCCGCGCTTCAACGTCTGTACCTGCAATACGTTCCTGTCCTTGACGGAAAACTGATCGGTGCCGTCGCACAGAACGCCCAAAATAAAGCGGTGCTTATTTTTGGGATCGACGACGCCCACGTCCACCTTGAAATCGGAGGCGCCCACGTCGTAGCGGCATTCATAGCCGCAGGCGGAGAGTTCCTCGGCGATATACTTGCCGATGCCCGCGCCGGCACGCACGGAGGCGGAGGGCGCGGCGAGCGTCGTCCTACCCTTTTCCGCAAATTCGAGGAAGGCTTTGAGCCCCGCGACGCCCTTGGAGGACGTCTTGGCAAGGTCGATCATGGGAGAGGTCATCGTGGAGAAGACAAGCATCTCCTCCCTTGCACGCGAGACGGCGACGTTGAGACGGCGCCAGCCGCCCGCCTGATTGAGGGGACCGAAGTTGAGGGATACCCTGCCCGTGCTGTCCGGTCCGTAGCAGACGGAGAAGAGGATGACGTCGCGTTCATCGCCCTGCACGTTTTCGAGGTTCTTGACGAAGAGCGGCTCCTCCCTGTCATACGCCGCGGCGTCGAGGCGCTTTGCCGCGATCTCCTTGGCGAGAAGGCGGTCGATGTCGTCACGCTGGGCGCTGGAAAAGGTGACGATGCCCATGCTCGACTTGGAGAGCACGGGGTCGGAGAGGCGGCGCACCACCTCTTTGACGAGCGCTTCCGCCTCCTTGCGGTTGCGCTTTGTAAAGCCCCTGTCATACGTTCCATCCACGAGCACGAGGCTGACGCGGCTGTCCATCGCGTCGGGCGAAGGGAAGGTGCACAGGCGGTTATCGTAATACATGCTGTTGGAGAAGGCGATGAGGCTCTCGTGCTTGCTCCTGTAATGCCAGACGAGGTGACGCTCGGGCATGCCGAGAGCGAGGCAGTCGTCGAGCACGCTTTCGAGGTCCTCGTTTTCGAGGTTCTCCTCGTCCACATAGGCGGTATGGAAGAAGGCGGTGGGCGGCAGCTGCTTGGGGTCACCGACGACGATCGCCGCCTTGGCGCGCGCGATGGAGCCGATCGCCTCCGCCGTAGACATCTGCGACGCCTCGTCGAAGATGACGACGTCGAAGATGTCCGCCTCGGCGCGCAGATACTGCGCAACGGTGGCGGGACTCATGAGCATGCACGGCGCGACGACGCCCATCAGCGTGGGCACTTCGGCGAACATGGCGCGCAGTCCCGCGCCGCGCAGATTGCTCTTGGAAAGGCGGGTGAACGCGCCGAGCTCCACCGAGAGGCTCCCCTCGCCGTCGGGCGCAGGCAGGCGGGAGATGAGCCCCGCGCGGATGTGCTCGCGCGTGAGCTTGGCGAAGTCGTCCCACAGAAGGCGGAATTTTTCCACCGTCTCTTCGAGGGTGCCCACCGTCATGCGCGAGAGTGCGGGATCGGCGGGAATGTTGATCTCCAAAAAGTTGCGGTAGACGTTCTTTTCAAAGCCCGAAAGCACGTTATCGGTGCGGAACCTGCCGCTTTCCAGCGCCTCGGTGATGAAGTTGAGTCCGAGCTCGGAGAGGCGCTGCGCCGTGGCGCGGTACATACACCAATTGGGGAGCATGTCGATATTGTCGATGAGGGCGCTCGCCTTGGAGGAAAAATAGTCCAGAACGTCCTCTTCGCGCAGCTTGTCCCTGTCCGCCCCGATGACCGTAAGAAAACTGTCCTGCGCGAGGAAAAAGCTCTCCGCGGCTTTCAGATACCCTTCGAGCACGGGCTTTGTGTAGCCGCTCGTGGCGCGGATGCACATGCCGTTGAAGGCGTCCGCATTGTAATCCATAAACACGGCGGCGGCGCATGCGTGCAGGTCTTTGAGGTCGGCGAGAAACTCCGCACGGCGCTTGAAATTGATGTTCCCGGAGCGGTCGCAGAAGACGCGGGAGAGCGTTGTATTGCCCCTCACGCGTTCCATCGCGGAATAAATTTCCACCAGCGTTTCGAGGAACTTGAAGACATCCTTATCGTCGAGCGGACGGAGGGAGACGCGTTCCAGCCGTTTGGCGACCGCCTTTGCCGCATTGTTGAGCTTCCAATCGCCCCCCTCTTCGCAGAAGGCTTTGAGTTCGGGAAGTTCCCTGCCCGCATCGACAAGCACCCGGAAATGTTTATAGTAATAGTCGAGACAGCCGTCCAAGCGCTTGTTGGCATTGTAGAAGAGATAGAACGCAGCCTCATCCGCGCCTGCAAAGTACTTATCGTAAGCGCCTGCGGCGAGCTTGCCCGCAAGTTCGGAGAGGGCGCGGATCTTGCGCAGCGTGAGCGTGGACACCTTCTGGCGGTAAAATTCGAGGAAGAGCGCCAAAAACGCCTTCAAGTGCTTGATCTCGGCAAGCATCACCTCGCACGAGCAGAACACCTTATCGCGCAGCGCCTGCGAATACGACGTTAAGTTGACGTTTTCAAAGGGGGAATTTTTCACCCCGCCGCACTCCTTGGCGGCGGCTGCCGCCGAAAGGATCATGCGGCGGCACTCGGAGAGCTTCTCCTCGGTGAGCGAATCGTAGAAGGAGCTCTCGATGTCGAGGATGTCGGGAGCGTTCTTGTTTTTGAGATAGAGCAGGATCGCCTGATAGACGGAGATGCCCAGACGCCGCTTTTCATGCAGCGCGCGCATGGGCGCCCTGAGCTCCTCGCGCAGGGCGACGAGTTCCTTCGCCCGTTCGGAAAATCCCGCGGCGTCCTCCGCCCCCGCAAGGGCGAGCGTCTGTTCGAGACGGCGCAAAACGTCCGTCTTGTCCGTCTTGTTGGAATGCAGTTCGAGGCAGAATTCCCCGATGCCGATGGAGTCCAGCCGCTTTTTGACGACGTCGAGCGCCGCCTTCTTTTCGGCAACGAACAGAACGCGCTTACCCTTATAGAGCGCGTTGGCGATGATGTTGGTGATGGTCTGGCTCTTGCCCGTTCCGGGGGGACCGTGCAGGACGAAACTTGCCCCCGCATCGGAAAGCGCGACGGCGGAATACTGCGAACTGTCCGAGGGAAGGGGCAGCAGCACCTCCTCCGGATCGCCGTCGTCCTCCTCCGGCGGCGAAACGAATTCGGGACGCTCCATGCGGTTGTTCATGAGCGCGGAGACGACGGCGTTCTTGGAGAGCGCGCCGATATGGTTGCGGATGTCGTTCCACATGAGATAGCTCTGGAAGGAGAAGGCGGCGAGGTACACATCCCCCACGACGTCCCATCCCCGCATGTTCGCCGTCTCTGCGCGCACCATGGCGAGGATCTCCGCGATCTTCAACGCACCCACGTCGCCGCCCAACCCGCGGACGTCGATGTTGAATTCCTGTTTCAGATATTCGAGCAGGGTAGAATTGACGAAGTACCCGTCGTCGGGCGAAACGGAGACGGAGAAATCCTCGTTCCCCTTGGCGCGGGCGATGTGCGCGGGCGCGAGCACAAGGGGGGCATACCGCATAGCGCCGTCCTCCCCCGTGTAGCGCAAAAAGCCGAGGGCAAGATATAAGATCTTCGCACCCGTCTCCTCCACCGCGTCGCGGTTGCGCCGCATGAGGCGCGCCGCCGTCTCGGCAGCCGTCTTCTGATCGCACATGGCGCGCAGGATGCCCTTTTTCTGTTCGAGCAGGACAAGCTCCCTGCGCTGACGCAGCAGCTCCCCGCCGAACGCGGGCATCTCTTCGGGGACGGTCTCCCCTTTCAGGCGCATGCCGCCCTTGTCGAGCAGCAGCGAATACAGCTCGTCCGGGCCTGCCTCGAAGAGGTGAACGGCGTTTTTGCCCGCAAAGTTGAGCAGCGTGTTTTTGGCGGTGAGATCGAGCAGACGGCGCTCCCACTGCTTGTTCTTGGGCTGCTTGCCGTCCAGCTTGAGTTTGCGCAGGGCGGGGATGGGCGCGGGCGCGGCTTCGTCCGACATCTCCTCTTCCTGCAACAGCTCATAGCCTTTCAGCCCCTTGCCGCGCAGCGGGCAGGCGCGCACGCCGCCCATGCGGCAGCGGCGCACGTCCACAAAGCATTCATAATGCCCGTTTTTGAGCTTCTGGCGGAAATGCCCTTCGGAGGGAGTAAACGCCGCGTTGGAGGCGGAGAACAAATCCTCCGCGTCAATGAAACTCAGATTATTGATGCCCTCGGAGACATATTTTGCAACGATCTCCGCGTCGTCGGTGACGGTGTCCAGAAAGCAGCTTTCATACAACCATACGCCGACGGCGATGCTGTGCTTTCCGACGGCGAGCACGGGATTGAGGTGCGCCGCCTCAAAGCAGGCGGCAAGAAAGACCGCGAGCTCGGCGCTCGTTGCCGACCGTTCTTTGACGATGGAGGCGGGCTTTGCAACGCACAGGGGCGCCGTAAAATCGCTCTCCCCCGCCTTCTCGACGGAAAGTGCCTTGACCGCGGCATAGATTGCCGCGGCGATCTGACGCACGTCGTTCTTGTTCGTCCCCGTATAGCCGTAAAATTCGGCGTTCTTGTTCCACTTTTTCAGCCGCCTGCCGGCATCCGCAAGCACGGCGGAGCAATCCGCAAGGCGGGGGCGCACGAAGGCGGCGAGCCGCTCCGCATTGCCCTCCAACCCCTCCCACCAATCAAAGGGCAGCGCCGTGATGACGGCGGAGGCGGAGGCGACCTGCCGTCCGTCCTGTTTTGCCGTGACGGACACGGGACAGTCGCGCAGCTCATCGTTCTCGGCGAGCAGCAGGGGTGAAAACACGCCCTCCGCCACAAGGGAGACGGCGCTCTCGAAGGGGACTTCCGCCTGCGTCTCATAGGGAACGAGCAGTCCCGTTCCGCTCTCGATGGCGATCTGCAAAGGGACGGTCTCGGACCCGTCGTTGCGCACCTGCACAAAGACGGGCGTAGAAAGGAAATAGTCGGCATATCCCGCATAGCGCGGGAAACGCGGCTCCAACGTCACTTCATCGGTCGTTTTGCTCTTTTTATTTGCCATAGCGCTCCTATCCCCCCTGTCGGAGGGAAATCCGTGTTCCGTTTCATTATACCATTTTCCGAAGAAAATGGCAACTTCTGCCGCCACGTTTTCGTGAACGTATCTTCACAAATTTCGAATGCGCGCCGCCGTCTTCTGACGGCGGCGCGCAGTGTACTCTGTCAAAATGCGTTTTCAAAATATTCCAGCGAGCCGTTGAGCACGGAGGCAACGTCGAACCGGACGGGCACTTCCCGCCCCTGCTGCGTGCAAAAACACCCCGCGATCCGGCGATAGCGCTCCCGCTTTTGCGGCGTGACCGCCTCCAACGGCGTCACGAGCGGATCGCCCGTGCGCGCCTTGACTTCCACGAAGCAATACGTTCCGCCCTTGGAGCGCGCAACGATATCCGCCTCGCCGAAAGGGGTCGTGTAATTGGTTGCGACGATGCGGTACCCGCGGCGCTTCAGATAGCGGCAGGTCAGCCGTTCCGCCTTCCGTCCCAGAATTTTGTTACGAAGGTCTTGCGATGGATCGGGCATATCCCCACCTCCCGTATGGCGGCGATGTGCGCCGCCGTGCCGTATCCCGCATTGCGTTCGAACCCGTAGGCGGGATAGCGTTCGGCATACGTCCGCATGAGCGCATCCCGGTACACCTTGGCAAGGATGCTCGCCGCGCCGATGCTTGCAACGAGCGCATCCCCCTTGACGATGCTGTGCTGCGGGAGCGCGATGTCCAGCGTCATGTTGCCGTCCGTCAATACCATGTCCGCGGGCGGGTCGAGCGCTTCCACCGCGCGCTTCATGCAAAGGCGGGTCGCCTGCAAAATGTTGATGCGGTCGATGACCTCGGCGGAGACTTCCTCCACGGCATAGGCGCGCGCCCGTTCGCGGATGAGCGCGGCGAGCTCTTCGCGCCGCTTCCGGGAAAGTTTTTTGCTGTCGTCGATGCCTGCGATGCGCGCCGCCTCGTCGAGCGGAAGGATGACCGCCGCGCACACGACGGGACCCGCAAGCGGGCCCCTGCCCACCTCATCGACGCCCGCCACGGCAAAAAACCCGCGGGCGGCATAGCCGCGTTCACAGTCAAGCGCGTCCATCGCCGATAAGCCCCGCCGCCGCGAGGTCCTCCTCGTTATCAAGGCACACCTTCCCCAGCCTTCCCTTGCGGAAGTCGTCGAGAAGGGCAAGGGCGCCGCGCGTATAATCGGGTTCCCCGCCGCGCAGGACGAGCCCCCGCCGCGCGCACAGCGCGTCATACATCCCGAGCGGCGTACCGCCCGTGATGCCGTAGCGCTCCGCAAGGCGCGCGGGATATTTTTCATACAGTTCTTCGAGCAGGGAGAGCGCGATCTCCTCCTTGTCGAGGATGTCGTCGTTGATGCAGCCCGCATAGGCGAGACGGCGCGCGAGGCGCTGATCGGCGAGCGCGGGCGGCATGGTGCCGGGCGTATCCAGAAGGTCGAACGCGCCGCACTTCACCCACTGTTTGGCGCGCGTGACGCCCGCCTTATCCCCCACCTGCGCCTTTCTCCCGCCCGACAGAAGATTGATGACGGTGCTCTTGCCCGTATTGGGAATTCCCGCCACGAGAAAGCGCATGGGGCGTGCCGTGCCCTTTTGGGCGAACCGCTCCCGCCGCGCCGCCACGAGCGCCTCCATCGCCGCATGCAGCGGGCGCGCAGAGGCGGAACGCGACGCCACCGTGCCCATCGCCGCGCGCCCGCTTTTTTGCACAAGGGCGATCGCCCTGTCCGCCCCGCTGTCCGCCATGTCCGCCTTGTTGAAGAGGAACAGGACGGGCTTCCCCCCCGCCATGTCCGCGAGGCGGGCGTTGTAACTCGATGCGGGCACGCGCGCGTCCAGCACGAAGAGGACGGCGTCGCACAGCGTTAAATTCTCTTCCATCATGCGCATGGCTTTCGCCATGTGCCCGGGAAACCATTGGATGATCTTCATAAGCTCTAAAATAAGTTCACGAATAAGTTCACGAACTTTCTCGCGCAAAGGCGCGGTTTTGCTTGCGGCGGCAGGCAGCGCGTCCTTTGCCCCTATTTTCAGTCACCGAGAAGGTCGGGACGCATTTTTTTGGTGATGGCAACGGACTGTTCGCGGCGCCACTTGTCGATGGCGGCATGGTTGCCGCTGCGCAGCACCTCGGGAACCGTCCGCCCGCGGTATTCCACGGGGCGGGTGTACTGCGGATATTCGAGCAGATTTTCGGAGAAGCTCTCCTGCACGAGCGAAGAGGGCGAAAGCACCCCTTCCGCATACCGGATGACGCAATCCGCCACCACCATGGCGGGGAGTTCCCCGCCCGTCAGAACGTAATCGCCGATGGAGAGCTCCTCGTCGATGAAGAGGTCGACGGCGCGCTGATCGACGCCTTCGTAGTGACCGCACAGCAGCACGAGGTGCTCCTCCTCCGCGAGGGAAAAGACCATCTCCTGGCGGAACGTCCTGCCCTTGGGCGAAAGATAGATGCGCCGCGCGCGGTGATCGGGGTCCACCGCTTCGATGGCACTGCCGACGGGCTGCGCCATCATCACCATGCCCGCCCCGCCGCCGAAGGGATAGTCGTCGCACTTTAAGTGTTTGTCCTCGGTGTAGTCGCGGATGTTGACGATGTCGAGCGTCACCTTTCCTTCCCGCACGGCGCGCCCGACGATGCTCGCCCGCATGGGCGCGAACATCTCCGGAAAGAGCGTGAGGATCGTGATCTTCATAGCACCGCCACCTCATAAAAGCGTTTTTTGCTGACGGTGATACGCCCCTCTTCCACGTTCACCTGCGTGACGACGCCGTCCGCCGCGGGGAACAGGACTTCCTTTCCGTCCATATCGGCGACATAAATGTCCGTCGCCGCCTGCCGCACGTCCGTCAGCGTTCCGAGCACGTCCCCCTCCTCCGTCACGAGGGTGCAGCCAAGAAGGTCCGCAATGTAATACCTGCCCTCTGCGGGCGCGGGCGCATCCTCGCGGGGGACTTCCAGCCGCTTCCCGCGCAAAAGTTCCGCGGAATTCCTGTCCGCCACGCCCTTCAGCCCGAGATAGACGAACCCGCCGCCCGTGCGCACGGAGAGCACCTTGTATGCGACGCCGTCCGCCATCACGCGCGAAAAGGCGCGAAAATCCTCCGCGTCGTCGGTGAACGGCATGACTTTGACTTCGCCGCGGATGCCCTGCGGCTTTAAGATCTCCCCCACCGTAAGCGTCTTGTTCATATCTTCTCCCCGAACAGCGCATCCACGGCTGCGCGGATGTGCGACTGCGTTGTCTCCTTGTCCTCCTCGCTGCGGACGATGACGATATTCTCCTCCGCGCCGAACGTGCGGAACGCGGACAGATACCCTTCGCGCACGCGGCGCAGGCTTTCGAGCGATTCGTACCGTTCCGCGGCGCCGCGGCGGGAGACGCGCTTCATGCTCTCCTCCGGCGTGAGGTCGATGAACACGGTGAGATCGGGGCGGAAGGACTGCATGACGGGCGCATTGAGCTGTGCCACCCACTGCGCGGAGACCAGCCCGCCGTTATAGGCGAGCGACGAGAAATAAAACCTGTCGCACAGCACGCTGACCCCCTCCGAAAGCTGCTTTTCGATGCCGTTGACGGCGTTTGTGACATGGTCGAGCCTGTCCGCCGCAAACATGGCGGCAATGGCGCGCTCGTCCGCGTCGATGCGCCCCGTAAGACAGGCGCGCAGCACGGCGCCGAAGGGGGAGTCCGTCGGCTCGTGCGTCAGGGTGCAGGCAATGCCCTTCCCGCGCAGATATTTGGAAAGCAGCTTGATCTGCGTCGATTTGCCGCTGCCGTCCGTTCCCTCAAATACGATGAATTTTCCTCTGTTCATAGTTTCTTCCGCTTAAAAAATATCGTGTTCCACGGGGGTATAAAAGAGCTTTTCCGCCTCCTCCCCCTTTGCAAAGGACAAGATCCACATGAGTTTTGTAACCGTCGCCTCCAACGTCATGCAGCGCGCTTCGAGAATGTTCCCGCAGGCGCGCAGCCGCCTTCCGACGGCGTACTTGTCGAGCGCGCTCCCCTCCCGTTCCACCTGCGTGGTGAGCGCCGCCGTTTTCCCGAGGGAGAGAAAGTGCGCGAGCCTGCCCGGAAGGGCGCCGTCCGCATAGTCGGGCAGCCCGCCCGTCCCGAAACTTTCGATGACGAGCCCGTCGCAGCGGGCGTCGAGATAGTCGAAGACGTCCGCACGCATGCCGGGGATGATTTTGAGCACGAACACGTTGCCGTTGAGCGCATGATAAAAGCGGGGCGGCGCGGTGGGTTTGTGCCCTTCGAGATAATAAAAGGGAACCCCCTCGCGCATGACGGCGACATCCGGGAAATCAATGCTGGAAAAGGCGTTGAAGCTCCGCGTGCGCGTCTTTTTGGCGCGCGTTCCCAACATGACGCTGCCGTTGAAGACGACGCGGACGCCGTATGCCCCGTCGTCCGCACAGAACAAGAAGGCGTCGGCAAGGTTGCGGCGCGCGTCGGTATCCCGCGAATAGGCGGACCGCTGCGACCCCGTCAGCACGATGGGCTTGCGGCTGTCCTGCACGAGATAGGAGAGCGCCGCCGCCGTATACGCCATCGTATCCGTTCCGTGCGTGACGACAAAGCCGTCATACGCCTCGTACCGCTCTTCGATGATGCGCGCGATCTCCAGCCAATGCCCGGCATAAATGTTGGTGCTGTCGAGGTTGAAGGGCTGCACCGTGTCCACGCGGCACGCCGCGGCGATCTCCGGGACGCAGCTCAAAAGTTCTTCCGACGAGAGCGCGGGGACGAGCCCCTCGTCCGTCTCCTTGGATGCAATGGTACCGCCCGTGGCGATCATGAGAATGTGTTTCATCGTTCTATTGTAATATCCGCGCAAGACGGGCAAGTTCCGCCCCGGAAAACCGCTCCGAAAGGGAGGCTTGTTCCGCCTCGGAGGGAAGCGCGCCGTCCGCACCGCACATGGCAAGGCGGGCGGAGACCTCACCCCGCGCCACCCCCGTCAACCGCCAGAGGCATGCCGCCGTCCGCGCGGCGCATGCCCCCGTCAGCAGGGCGCAGCCCTCCGTCCGGAGCAGGACGCGCAGGGCGGGTTCCGCAGCGTCCGCGCGCACGGGCGTTATTCCGCCCGACGGCACGCCGTCGCCGAACAGCACACGGCCGTAGCGGGTAAAGCGCTTGGCGTCATAGGGCAGCCCGCCCGTCTCGAAGACGACCGCCTCCCCCATGCTGCGGCGGTACGCGCCGCATTTTGCCGACACGCTCTTCAAAAAGCGGACGTCGTAGGGCGCGGGAGCATCGTCTGCGAGCACGCGCACCACTTCGGCGCGCTGCACCCCGTCGTGCGTGCCGACGGGCGCGAACACCTTCTCCCCGACATTCAGAGGGAATGCCGCACGGTACCAATATACCCTGTCCGCAATGTTTTCATCCTCCGCGAACCGCAGGGCGGCAAACCACCCCGTGCCGCGCCGCACATCCGCGTGTGCCATCCGCTCCCTCGCCCGAACACGATTTTTGCGCCCGCCGCCTTGTCAGGCGGCGGGCGCACACCACAATGCTTTTTTCTTTTCAGCCTTCCGGCTTCTCCGCGGGCGGCGCCTGTTCCGCGCGCTTTCTGACGGCATACTCCCGCGCGCAGACGATGACCGCCGCAACGAGGAAGGTGAGCACGAATGCCCCGACCGCCGCGAGAACAATGTTCGTTCCGCCCGAACTCTCTGCGCTCTGCGCATCGAACTCCACAAACGTGTTATCGCGGTAGATCGCCGCCGTCACGTTTTTGAGCGTCTCCGCCGCCCCGTTGAGGCGGTCAAACGACGCCGTGAGCTTAGCGGCAAATTTCTTGGCGTTCTCGGAGGTCAGCGTTCCGTTCAGGGTCCCCTTCTCCTCCACGGCGTCGCCGAGTTTGGTAGCGATGAGGGCGTTCTGTTCCGTATAATATGCGATCAGCTGTTCCGGAGTCGGATCGACGTCGATAACGACATTCGACGATTTCCCCGTCGTCTGCGCGGCGGAAAGCCGCATCACGGACGTTGCCGCACTCCCGCCCGCCGCCGCTTGCAGGCTTGCAATGATCTTGAGGTTGTCCTGATAGGTCTGCCTGAGCTGCGCGACGCGCTCGTCGATGGATGCCTGCGTGACCGCCTCGTCATCGCTGCCGTACAGCAGCCCGTAGCCGCCGCGCGTGCACTCTTCGGTGAGCGCCTTCCGCACACCGTCCGCATACAGACCGTACACCTCGGCGCGCAGATCGGACAGCGAACGCGAAGCCCCCTCCGCGTAGTTGACGCTGTATCCCGCGGAATAGGCAGCGATCAGTTTGTCATATTCTGCGAGAAGCGTCCGATACTCCTCGGCAAGCAGGTCGAGACGCGCCTCGAAGTTGTTGCCGTTGAACGTCTCGCGGCTGATGCCGAAGGAGAGCTCTGCCGCGCGCTGCTTGATGTCGTTCGCCGTCGCCTCCGCAACGCTGCGGATGAAGAGCTGCGCCGCCTCGCCGTTTACAAAATAGTTGCCCTTGACGCCGAGCGTATAGATGACGGAGGAAGCGGAAGAAGACGTCGTCTCCGTTTGTGCAGAGACGGAGATGTGATCCTCGCGCAGCATTTTGTCGATGTCGACGTCCTTGAACCGCTCGTCCGAATCCTTCGCCGCCTGCAACATGTCGGCCGAGATGATGTTCCGATAGAAAAAGGGCGTGCCGTCCGGATACTGCTGCACGCTGCCCGACGGATAAATGAGTTCGAAGCGCATGCTGTAATAGGTGCTCATCGGATTGAACACGAGCGCAACCAGCAGCACGGCAATCACCGTGACCCCCGCCGAGACCGCAAGGACCAGCCATATCTTTTTTCCGATGAGGCGGCAAAGTTCCCCGAAGGTGATGCCGCTCTCCTGTTCTTCCTCCATGTCGTCTCTCCCGTGATGGATTGTCAGATATTGCTATTATACAAGGTTTTCGCGTCCCCGTCAACCCTTTTCTGCGAAAATCGGGTGTATGAACGGTGAACGACGCGGCGGCGTCACCGCGCGCCCGCACCTTGCCCGTCCGCGGCGTATACGCGCTCTTTCAGAACGGCGATGTAGGGCAGATTGCGGTAGCGTTCGGCATAGTCCAGCCCGTAGCCGACCAGAAACCGATCCTCCACCGCGAAACAGGTATAGTCCGCCTTCGCCTCTACGACGCGGCGGGAGGGCTTGTCGAGCAGCGCGACAACGGTCACCGACCGCGCACCGCGTTCACGGAAAAACGCGCGCAGCGTCACGAGGGTGCGCCCCGTGTCCACGATGTCCTCAACGAGGATGACGTCCCGCCCCGCAACGGAGGAGAATAAATCGCGCGTCACCTTGGGCTTCCCCGCCGAGACCGTGCCAGCGCCGTAGGAGCTGACCGCCATGAAATCCGCCTGTACGTCAATGTCCGCCGCCCGCAAAAGGTCGGCAAAGAACACGGCGCTGCCCTTTAAGTTGCACACCGCAACGGGGAAGGCGCCGCGGAATTTTTCCGTCAGCCATGCGCCCGCCGCCTTGACGCCTGCGGCGAGCTCCGCTTCGGAAAGCAGGATGCGTTCACAATCCGAATGCATGTTCATTCTCCTTGAAAGCGCCGCGCGGGGGTGCGCAGCGGCGTATATAAATATCCGATCCGGCGCGTCGCTTGCGTGACTTTCACACTGTCGGCGATCTCTTCGCCGCAGACGGCGTACACCACGTTCCCCTTCGCCACAAGCGGCAGCATCCGCCCTTCGCGGGCGGGGACCTTTCTGTCCGTCAGAAATTTTTTGAGCGGCTTTTCCGAACCGCCGAAGGGCGTAAAGACGTCCCCTTCCCGCCGCGTCCGCACAATACATCCGTCGGGAAAGGCGTCGAGGTCTGCCGCAAGCGCGTCCGCACGCCGTCCCTCGCCCACTTCCAGCGCGGGCGCCGCGAACGTGCCGACGCCGAACGGAGCTTGCGCGCGGCAGGCGGGCGCGGGCAGATAGAAGACGGCATCCTCCCCTTCGCGCGCGGCTTCCACGCCCTGCGGCAGCGTGACGCGCCGTCCGCTTTGCAGCCTTTTCAGCTTTTCCGCCTCCCGGATGTTTGCCGCCGTGTAATCCTTTTGGATCCCGCATGCGCGCATGGCGAACAGGCAGGCGCGCGAAAAGAGCGGCGCGGGCAGCGAGAGCGGCACGCGCAGCACATGTTCCCCGCAAATGACGCGTTCGCGTGCAAGCGCCGCAAGAAACGCCTCATCCTCCGCGGCACGTTCCGCGAACTGTACGAGGTGCTCCGCCGCCCCCGGCACGGCGCCTTCGAGCGCGGGCAGCACGGTATGGCGGAGACGGTTGCGCGTAAAGCGCTCGTCCGCATTGCTCTCGTCCTCCGTGAAGGCAAGTCCGTTCTCCGCAAGATAGGCGTCGATCGCGGCGCGCGGCACGCCGAGCAGAGGGCGCACGATGCCCGCCCGTCCCCCGAACGCGTCCAGCCCCGCAAGGGACGTCCCCCGCGCAAGCCGGAAAAGAACAGTCTCCGCATGATCGTCCCTGTGATGCGCCGTGGCGACCATGTCCGCATCCCCCTCTTCGAGAACGCGCGCATAACAGGCGTTGCGCCAATTCCTGCCCGCTTCTTCCACGCCCGTCTTTGTCTGCGCCGCAAGCGCCGCGACATCTGCGCGGAAGACGCGCAGCGGGACCCCCCACGTTCCGCAGAGCCGCTCGCAGAATGCAAGATCGGCAAGCGAACGTTCCCCGCGCAGCCCGTGTTCGCAGGTGAGTGCGGACAGGGCGATGCCGCCATGTTCCGCGTTCTTATAAAAGGCATGCAGAAGCGCAACGGAGTCGCGTCCGCCCGAAAGCGCCACGCACACCCGCTTCCCCGCATAAGGCAGCATGTCGAACAGTTCCATGACAAAAAGTATACCACATCATGACCGCGATTGCAAGACGGCAAGAAAAGTTTCATGAAAGTCAAAAAAAGTTTTCTTTTTTTTCAGAAAACAGTTGACAAACGCGCCTTCTTCCGTTACAATAAATAAGCTATTCGCTTGAGCGGATACCAACATCGCGGGGTGGAGCAGCCAGGTAGCTCGTCGGGCTCATAACCCGAAGGTCGCATGTTCGAATCTTGCCCCCGCAACCATACGGCGATGTAGCTTAGTTGGTTAGAGCGATCGGTTCATACCCGATAGGTCAGCGGTTCGACTCCACTCATCGCTACCAAAAAATCGGCTTCATGCCGATTTTCTATTCTGGGGCCCCGTGGTCAAGAGGTTAAGACACCACCCTTTCACGGTGGTATCATGGGTTCGATTCCCGTCGGGGTCACCACACAAGTTAAAGGCGAACCCGTTTCCATTAGGAGACGGATTCGCCTTTAAAATTTATTTTAGGGAGGATTACTTATAAAGATGGGGTCAGAATTTTATTTACAAAAAGGGATAAGCGTGAAGCATTTTAAGGTACAGGATAAGGATGAATTTTATGTGTCAAAAATCTCTTGCTGCTTAGGGGTGATGTATTCCTATCCCAATGATAGCATAATTTATGAGATTGATACTGAGGCGTCTAAAATATATGATTTATTATGTGATATGTTTTTCCCTGATAAGGAGGAATATTATCGTAAAATAGGCCGCTTGCCAGATTATCTTCAAAAAGCAGGACATGATTCGGATTGCATTTTGACAGCTCAAGAATTTTGTCACTTACTGCGCGACAATGTAGTTATTGATATGGTGTGGCAAAATAAGTCCCTTTATTTGTCCGATGTGCAAAATTTGATTGGTTCAATACAGAACCATGTTATAGAGATGGATGCTTTATTTAAAAATTATTATATTGATATTAGTACGTTTAATCCGCCAAAAATTGCAGAGGATGGCGAGTTTTTTTTGGTTTCGACTGAATCCAGACTGCTTTCTACGATGGTTGAAAATTATTTTATAAAAGCATATGCAATTTTAGATTTATTGGTCAAATTGATATATAATATAATAAAACCAGTAACAGATTTCACAAAATATAAAAGATTGCAGTCAAATAATAAACTTTGGGGTAACAAAAAAGAGTTGTCACTTCCAAATTTGCAAGATACGTTATTTGAAGATCATGAGATTGTCTCTATTATAGAGTCATTAAGGAATGAAGTAGTTCACAATGGAACATGGGAACTTAATCCAAAAGTTTTCTATAGAGTTAAGGACGGAAAAATTGTGGAACGATTCATGAGATTCCCTGATATAAGTCAAGGGCGTCTTGATTGTGTAAACAATAGAAAACATTTTTTCGGTCAAGAAAAGAAAATTAATGATACGTTCTCTCAAATCCACTATGTGTTTATGAGCAAGTTGCACAAAACCTTAAGACATATTAA
The DNA here is from genome assembly GCA_944343275.1 of uncultured Clostridia bacterium. Classification (GTDB taxonomy): domain Bacteria; phylum Bacillota; class Clostridia; order Christensenellales; family Borkfalkiaceae; genus Gallimonas. The sequence continues at coordinate 19,641 of CALVMH010000020.1, forward strand.
TAGCATGACTATGAAATAAAAGCGGGTGCTTCGTTTGAAGCATCCGCCGCTGCCGTTGATCAAGGTTTATGAATTTCGGCGCAACCTGATGATCTGATAAATAGACTTATATTCCGCAGCGCATTCAAGCGGCGGCCCCTTACCGTATTTTTTTCACGGTCATCCGAATCGGATATTCTTACTTGCGATTTGGCTGTAAAGCGCGTTCTGCCTGCCACTTTTCAAACTCCCGTTGGTTTTCCTCGTCCGCCATATAGGCGCGGATCGCGGGCAGCAGAAGCCGCGCGAGCGAGTCAAGCTCGCAGTTTGAAGTGCCTGTCGTTTTGTTTCTTCTCGCCATTCCCCGTTGTTATGTAATTTGCTCGATCGCTTTTCTCCTTGTATTCGGTTATTCAGTTTTACTTTCCGCCGCGGTCGTTACTATTTGCTTTGAACGGCGGAGCGGAGTTCTTTGCGCGTGACTTATTTAGCAAAGCGTCGAACTCGGCGGGGTAGGCGGCGAGCATATCGCTTACCATTCCGAACGCCTGTTCCTTGCCTTTGGCTCGGCGTTCTGCTTTCTGCAACTGCTCGAACAGGTCGCTTCGATCGCGGTCGGAGATAGCCTTCGATTGCCGCAAGGCGGCGTTCTCCGTGCGAAGAGCGGATAGTTCTTCCTCGGCTTGCCGTTTTCGCTTCGGCGTAGGCTTACTGCGCTCCGCCTCGATACTCTGCACGATGCCGGCCAAATACTCCTGCGCTTGTTGTTTTGTTTTCTCCGCCGCCTGTTCCGCACTTGCCACAATGCCGTCCGCGTGAATTTGCGCAATTTTCACTTTGCGCTCCGCGTTATGGTCGGCTTCGGCAATGATGTCGCTTTCTTGCCCGCGTGCCTGCTCGACGATCTTCTTCGCCTTGAATTCCGCCGTGTCAAGGTGTTTTGCCTGACTTCCTTCTTTGCCGCGCTGCAAATTCCATTTCGCGCCGACTTCTCGATGCAGGTCTGTCTGCAATGCGGTAAGCGCCTTCCTGTCAAACAGCTTCTTCGCGCACAGTCTGCCGTCCGCAATGGGAATTAAATTCAGGTGCAGGTGCGGCGTGGTTTCGTCCGTATGGACAACGGCAGAAATGATATTGCCCTCGCCGTAGTGCTCCGAAAAGAAGCGGGTGCATTTGGCAGAGAACTTCTCTTGTTCTTGCGGCGATAGATTTTTGAAGAACGCGCCGTCCGAGCCCACAACGAAGGAGCACATCAGAACGGCATCCTTGCGCACTTTGGTCGGAAGGTCAAGAGCCTCGATCTTATCGTTGATGAACTGCGTGTAGCTGCGCTGACGCTTGACAATGTGGTAGTTTCCGCTCGTGCGCCTGCAATCGATCTGCGGATTGCTCGCCCGATAGGTTTCGTCGCGCTCGTTCTCCCGTTCGACGGGCGCAATGTCCGTCTTGTGATACTTTTTCATGTGACAAACTAAATAGCTTATAGATTTATCTCCTTTGATTTTTTTCTGTTAAAAAGCCTCGCAGAGCCCACTAAACTTCGGAATGAAGTATAGTGGGCTATACTTTCGTCGGCACGAAAAGTGATTGCTTCCCGAAAAGAGGCTTTTGATTTGCTGTAAGCCATCGCTTTGTCATAGCATTACGGCGGTCTGATCGTCGTTTGCTTTCTCATAACTTTCTTCCCAAAATTGTATTTTTCTATCCTTATCCCACACCAAAGAGGTATGGGTTCGATAGTCTAAAAAGGACGCAAAAAAGCCGCTGACTGCTCTTTCCTTGTCACCGACTTTGACCTTGTTTAGCGGTTTCTTTCCGCTCTATGGTGGTCAACCATTCTGTTAAGTTGTAGGGATGTTTCCGTCGCTGAGGGCCGTACTTTCCGAAAAAAAGCGTACACTTATAAAAGCGCATCACGGCACGTGCTTAAACTTGCAATGGCAACGGCGTACTTTCTAAAAATGCGTACAACTAAAAAAGCCTGTCATTGCTCGTCTTTTCAAACGGCTCGGGCGCGGCGCAAGGTGCGCCGAAAACATCGCGGAGAACTTGCTCCGCACACGCGGAACGCATACATTCCGCGCAACTCTCCTAAGTTCAAGGAGATACTTTCATGCCACTTTTGCGGCACGATAAAAGGATATAGGCAGCATTCCACCTATACTCTTGCATTATAACATACTATCTTCACTCTGTCAACAAAATACGAACGTATGTTTGTAGTTTATTCCTTCAATTTTAAAAATCCCTGTTCAAAGGCGTTATTGGCGAAGGTTTTTTCGCCGACGGAGAAGGCAACGCGGATATATTTGCCCGCTTTGTCGATATTTACAATCTTTCCGTCGCCGAATTTGGCATGAGTTACCGCTGTACCGATAACGACGTCGGACAAATCAACGGACGGCTTTTCTTCTTCCGCAGGCTTTGCAACCGTCGTATAAACGGGGGAAGGCGCAACCGAGGCTGCTGGCGCATTGTCTGTTATCGGACTCTTGCGAGCGTCCGCCGCCGCGATCTCTTCCGAAACGGGCAGAACAAAAGGTTCAGGGGAAACATAATCCGCCGCATCCATCGTGGCTTGTTGGTTATAGAACAGCTTTTCGTATTCCTCGCGACGGATGGTGGTATCCCACCCCCCGACCTCGTCGGAAATATGCTTTTCAATGCCCGTATAAGACAGGCTCGAATCTTCGTATCGTTTGAATTTGAAGATCGCATCGTTCATGAGGGGCGCATTGAACACGCCGAGGGAACACAGAAGTTCAAAATCTTTGACGTTCAGACCTGTTACCTTTTTGAAAAGCCCCGGCTCTAACTGCGTGATGACGTCTTTGAGCGAGCGTTCGCGGTAATCGGTCAGATACATAAACACCGGCACGCGTGTGGCGAATTTGATGAGCTTTTCCTGTATCTCCTTGCGCTTGGACTTATATTCCTTCTCTTCCTGCGTCAGTTCGCGCTTTTCTTTCTCTGAAAGTTTCTCCTCGTTCTCCTTCTTCGCCTTTTTGACGTGTTCGGACTTGTTGATGATGGTCGCAATGTCCTGATTGAGCGAGCGGAAGCCCTCGATGCGCATGAGTGCGTCCAGCGCGTCCTGATTGCTCAACAAACGGGCGAGCGTTTCATTGTCCACGTTGACGAGCAAAGCCGATTCCCAACGCTTGGCAAGCAGCGTTGCGCTCGTTCCCGCCATGGCGATGTCGAGAATGTCTTGCGCGTCCACTTGTTTCATAGTGCTGCCGTCGTAGGCGAGAACAGGCAGGAAATGGATAAACTCCGCAACCTTCTTTTCGGGGTTGCTTTCCTCGACGTTGAGGCGGCAGGAATAGTCGGAGATCTGCCTGAGAGCCCTGTCGAGCGCGAAATCGAACACATAACATTCCTGCTTCATGATGCGCTTGTCGCCGTTGTCGTCGGTGATCTCCCACGGGCTTTGCACACGGAACGCCGCCTGAAAATACGTTTCGGGCGATTTTAAGTTGCGCAGCATAAAGATACCCGTCCACGGGCGAATCGTAACGCCCGTCGTCAGTTTTCCGCAGGAAAGCGTGATCGTCTTGCTTTGCAGCGGGTCTTGCATGGAAGCCTGTACGGGCCGCAATGCGTCCAGCCCGATGCCCGCCGCCGTGCCCGCGCACACGTTGACGGTATAATCGTGATAGAAGGCGTTCTGCCGCTGTTTTAAGAGGTTTGCCATCGCCTGACAGCTCGCCACGTTGGGCAAAAACCATAGGGTATGCGTCAAAACGTTCAGAAGCCGCACGTCCGAATAGGGCATGGGAGGGCGCTTGTCCTGCCCCAATTTCAAGTCGTCGATGCTCGAGGGCAGATAGGCACCACGGATGAGGTCGAGCCATTTCTGCACCTCGCTCTCATACACAAAGTGCGCGTCGTCGCCCTTGCCCTTAGCGGAGAAGAACACGTTGAGGTCGAACTCGTCGTATTCGCCCTGTATGGCGATCTGGCGGATGCTTTCGGGGATGCGGTAGGTGAGCATGACCATGCGCGGCAAAGACAGGTAGGGGTTGTTCGAACCTATCCAACTCTCTTTTGCGCGCTGCTCGTCCGAATACGTCCAGTTATAGATCTGATCCTCGATGAATTCGCCGCTGTTCAGGGCGCGGAAGGGCGTGCCGGACAAAAAGAGGTAATAGTCCGTCGTGATGGGCAGAAAGGTCTCGTTATAGGCGTTGTCCGCTTCGTCGCGCTTGTATTTTTCCAAGTCGAAGTCGCTGTCCGCTTCTTCGTCGGGGTTTTCAAACAGTTTTTTTGCGTTTTCGCGCCATGCGCCGAAGTGGTATTCGTCGAACACGACGAGATCCCAGTTGTCGCTGTGGATGAACTCGTTTTTTGTCTTGATGCCGCCGTTTTCGTTTGTTCCCAAAAGGTCTTGAAAAGAACCGAACACGACGATCGGACGGCTCTTATCCGCCTGCTCGTATTGGCGGTCGATGTTGACTTTGTTGTCGTGCGCGTCTTTGTTGGAGATAAATTGCCAGCCTTCAAAGTCGACGTGCGTTAAAAGGTCTTCCCGCCAGGCGCTCTCCACGGCGGGCTTAAATGTGAGTATGAGAACGCGCTTCAAGCCCATTTTTTTGGCAAGCTGATAGGTCGCAAACGTCTTTCCGAAACGCATTTTTGCGTTCCATAAAAATTTGGGTGCTTTGTTAGGCTCTTCCTTTTTTGCGGAAGCGAAGTAGTCCATCGTCTTTTGCACGGCGAGCTGCTGTTCGGGGCGCATTTTGAAGGTCGCCGTGCGGTTTTCCTGCGTGAAGATACCGTCGCGCACCTGATGGATGGCGGCAAGCACGTCGCGCTCGCTGCAGCGGAACCATTCGTTTTTGTCGTCGCCCTCGTTGAGGCGGAAAAAGCCCTTGCGGCGCAATACGGCGTGGATATCGTGATCGGTAAAGCAGGTGCCGTCCGCGCGCATGGCGCTCTCTTTCAAAACGATCTGATATGGCACGCCGCTTGTATGTAATTGCTCCTTGACGCGCGTTTCCGCATCGCGGTCGGTGTAGCCGATTTTTAAGTATCCGTCGTGAGAGGAAACGCCTATAAGGCGATAAGCGTAGATGGTCGGCGTGACCTTCGGCCGCTGAATGAAAAAGTTTTGTGGCATGGCTTATCCCAACATCATTGTATCTGACGTATGTGAAGCGAAAGACAATGGGTCAACAATAAATGACACCATAGTATTGGTAGCTTTCACTTCTAAAACAGTATAACTACATCCGCAATATTTATTATTTGTTTGCTGATATACAAGCAAAATTCTTTTTCCTGCAGCATTTTGTACTTCATCTTGAAATCCAATAGCAGGAATGTCGATTTGATGCAGATAGCTATTTTTCCACGATGTTGTAGATTGCCAACGCTCGGTACCTATAACTGTAGCCGGGAAAAGAATTTTTCCATCGATAAGCACCTTTTTGTATGCTTCGTTATGTGCTTTTTCTTGAATGCGCATATTTTTACTCCTTTGCCCTTATCATATTTTCGATAAAAGCTGTTTCTTCATTGTTGAGTTGATATTTTCTATACAGTTCCTCATCTGTCCATGCTCTAGAAAAATCTTGCATGGGGACAAACTGGAATTTATCTTTGGAAAGATTGATCGACGAAATAGCTTGCAACAGCAAAAAGCGGAAAAATTTTGTTGTCATATAGTTATAACAGTTTTGCACGTAGGTTTTGTCAGAGGAATGGTAGGCAATCAAGTACGAGTCTGTACAAACCTCATTCGGTCCCAATATTTGCATTTTTGATAGCACCATGAATTTTCCGCTTTGATCCGGTTCACCTGCGTGTTCGCTTGTTACTTTACTGAGCATGATTTTGTAGTCGTGTATCATGTCTGTTCCGGCGGTTACTTTTTCTTGTGTGATTTTGAATGTTCCGCCGCTTGAATACAGCGTATAGGAATCGCAGCTGTTATCACCTCTTTCCGACGATGAAAGGCCAAACGGATTTCTTGTGCTGATACATTCGCTGAAACTGGGTTCATGAAATGCTTGCGCCTTATAGACGATGGATAGTGCCTCGTTATATCGAATAAACACAGGAAACTCATTGAGTTTTCGTTCTTTCGTCGATTGAATACGGTCGTGAATGCTCGTGAAAAGGCAGTCTTTACTTTCGTCTCGGTTCCATAGAAAGTAACAGATACCGCCGCCGATACTGACTCCTGAAAAGCAGTCCTTTGCGTTTACATAATCGACAAGCCTAATTATATGGTTATCGTTTAACATGGAATTGCGAAACTCATCCAATCCTTTTCCACCGGCGTACCAACGAGCGGGTATGATCATAGAGAGATAGCGCGGTTTCAGCTTTTTTGCCTGTTCTACAAATAAATGATAGATAGGCTTTGCGCTTGCACCGTTGCCCCCGTCGCTCAACTGATAGGGCGGGTTGCCGATGATCACATCAAATTTCATATCGAAAAGTTTCTCCGGGGTTATCGTGTGAATAAATTCGTAGGCGTGCGTTTCTAACTCGCCGCCGCGGTCGTATTCTTTTTGGCTTGCGCCGCAATAGATGCATTTTCCGTCTTTCCATGTATGCGGAATGCGCTTATAGCGGATATTTCCTTCGGCTGTATCAAACCGGCTGACCGAGAACTCGCTGTTCGGGTATTTACTGCAATAAACGCCGCGGCGGGATAGCAGGCTTGTAAGCTCCGTAATGGCGATGCCGAACAGCTGTTTTTGGAAGATGTGGTCGATGCGCTCCTGCAAATCGGGGAATTGTGGCTCTAATCCTTTGATGAGCCGCTTTGCGATTTCCCGCAAAAAAACGCCCGTCTTACAGGCAGGATCTAAAAATGTCGTGTCGGGATTTTTGAACAGTTCTTGCGGCAGCATATCGAGTATCTGATTGACGATTTCGGGCGGCGTAAACACTTCGTCGTTGGAAAGGTTAGCAAGACAGGATAGCACGTCGGGATTATATACTTTATTAAACAGACTCTCAGCCATTTTCCTGCACCCTCCTGTAGTGAGAAATATACCGCTTCAAAAATTTGCCTTCGTCGCTCGGTTTGGCGTCGAACATCGATTGCTGTTTTTGTTTATCGTCATCTTGAGCAAGCAGTTCCGCAAACGTATAATCGCATCGTTGCATCTGGCTGCCCGTTATAAACGCCCATTCGGAAAAGACGATCGGCTTTTTCGTGTCGTTGCCGCTTTCGTCCACGCACAGCAGCGTGAGCGCGTTTCCGCACACGATATTGCGGGAAAGGATAAATTTGACCGCTGCGCGAGTTTCGTCGCTGCAATCTTTTTTGCATACGGCGGTGTATTCTTTATCCCATATCCCGAACATCCGCTCGCGGCAGGCAATCACATTGTCAATCAAAATATCCACGCCGTAAATGCTGCTTGCCGCAAGTATGGCGTTTTTTTCGTAGTCTAAATGGCTTTTGCCGTACTTTTTTCGCACAACGGCAAGTTTTCGCATCAGAATTTCAGCGAGGAAATTGCCGTCCCCGCAGGCGGGCTCTAAAAATCGGCTGTCTATGCGTTCCGTTTCGTCTTTCACGAGGTCGCACATTGCCTTTACTTCCCGTTCTGCCGTGAATACTTCCCCGTGGTCGCGCACGCGCTCTTTCGATTTGGTTTGTTTTTTTTCTTTTATATCCATAATAATTATACCGCTGCGATTATATTTTAACGCTTATGCGTTAAAAAGTCAACGCTTAAGCGTTAGTAATATAACGCAAAACCGTTGTAAACTTAATTTGGTGAATATTATGGATATAATAAAACGGATCAACGGTTTGAGAAATGAGCGAAACTGGAGCGTAAATAATCTCGCCATGGAAGCGGGAATAACGCAATCCACATTATCGTCTATATTGTGCAGGAACTCTTTGCCTAAAATAGAAACATTACAATGCATCTGCAATGCGTTCGGTTTAACGTTGTCGCAATTTTTTTTGGAAGATGAAAAGGTGGAAATACTGAGCGAAAACGAAAAAGAGATGCTGCAATGCTTTCGCAAACTCTCCTTGAAGCAACAGCAAGCATTGATCGAGGTCTTCAAAGAATAAACGCCATCCCCCGAGCCGATTTCGGCCCGGGGGATGGTGTATAAGTGGTATAAATAAATCATTTTTTGGCGAATAATTACTATTATAATATCAATTTTATAAAGAAAAATTGCTAAAAGCCTTGCACAAAGTAAATTTCTATGCTATACTATTCGTAAGGAGGGCTTCCATGTCTATCGTCAACCGTGAAAATGTTTTAGACCTTTTATATTCCTACAACCCGTGGTGGCGGACGGGCTTCATTCAGAAGGAGTTCGTCAAGCCCATGCATCGCTTTGCCTACTTTGAGGCATTCCGCTGCATGATGCGCGAGGATATCCGCCGCTCCGTCGTCCTGTGCGGCGCCAGGCGCACGGGCAAGACGACCATCATGTATCAGGCGATCTCCGCGCTGTTGGAGCAGGGAGTTTCCCCCAAGGATATCCTCTTTGTCTCCTTCGATCACCCGCTTTTAAAGCTGTGTTCGGTGCATACCGTCATGGAGACCTTCCGTTCCAATATCTCTGCCAGCGAGACGGTGTATTGCTTTTTCGACGAGATCCAATACGCCGCCGACTGGAACAACTGGCTGAAGATCTTATACGACACCGACCCGAAGATCAAGATCATGGCGACGGGTTCGGCAAGTCCCATCCTATCGGACAAGACGAGCGAGAGCGGTCTGGGGCGCTGGAAGGTCATCCATGTGCCGACGCTCTCCTTTTACGAATACTGCGAGCTGCTGCAAATTTCCGTGCCGCCGCTGCCGCAGGACATCAAGCCCACGCAACTGTATCTACGCGACGAGCGCGAACAGCAAGACATTTTGCGCAAGCTCTCCGCGCTGCAAGTGCATTTCATCCGCTATCTGCAAGTGGGCGGCTTTCCCGAACTCGCTTTGAGCAAGGACGATCTGTACGCCCAGCGCGTTCTTCGGGAGGATATCGTCGATAAGGCATTGAAGCGCGATATCCCCGCCATCTACGGCATCCGCAATATTGCCGATATCGAGCGCATCTTTTTGTACCTCTGCTACAATTCTTCCAATATCATCAACTTGCAGACGATGGGCAAGGAGATGGACGGCGTCAGCCGCACGACCATCGAAAAGTATATCGGATATCTGGAGAGCGCAAGCCTCATCTATGTGAGCCCGCTCGTCACGTTAGACGCAAAGAAGGTTTTAAAGAATCAGAACAAGATCTACATTGCCGATGCCGCCATGCGCAACGCCGTTCTGATGAAGGACGACATCACCAACGACCCCGAAGAACTCGGGCTCATTGCCGAGACGGCGGTCTATAAGCACATCAAGGCGTTTTATTATGAAGATGCGCCCACGATCGGCTACTACCGCGGCGGCGGGAAGGGCAAGGAGATCGATATCGTCGTCAAGTCGGAGCGCTTTGAGCCCATCATGATCGAGGTCAAGTACCGCGAGCAGGCGAAGATCGCGGAGGACGACGCCATCGTGACGGAGGCGGGTGTAAAGCATCCCAATCTTGTCATCACCAAGCGCCCGGAGGACTTCGGGCTTCATTCCTACGGCGAAAAGAGCGTCTACCGCATCCCCGCGCCAGCGTTCCTGTACCTTTTCGGCTATGTAGAGCAGGTGAGGAATAAAAATTATAGACAAAAATAAAAATATAGGCAAAATTACTTGACGAAATCGTCGTTTTATGTTAAACTACAATCAAAAATAAATGGTTTCGTTCTGTTCTACGAACTTTGACCAAAGGAGCTTTGTCTTGATAAGGGATAAAATTGTAGAAGCCTCTATTGAACTTCCAGATGATCTTGCCTATAAGATTGTTTGTTGTCTGAGAGAAGCGCTTGAAGATGATGTGTCAAGTTTTTTAGCGTCTTCAAATTTAGTAACACATAATGGGCTTCGTTCGTTAAAAGGAGACTTTATACATACTCGCCTGCAAACAGAACTAGGCAGCAAACAAATCGAGGTTGTACCTTTATGCCGCTCTGGATGGAAAAGCCGATTAGTTATTGACCGTGAACACAAAAGAGTCTATAGTGTAATCAGTAAAGGCAGAATGAAGCAAGTCGCTAAAGAAGCAAGGCATCGCAATGTTCCGCATTACGCGCTTCTTTTTGCTTATAATCTTAATTCAAAGGTGCGTGCTTCGCATAAACAAATGTCCATGTTCGATGAGTATCCCTTTTCTGATGAAATCATGACAAAGGGATTTGACAAGCTCGTAGGTGGAATATTAAACACAAATGAAAATTATCAATATTGCGTCATTACATATGAAGTAATTGATAGAGAACTATCTGACTGTCAAGTTATAATTTTAGATCGTGATTTGGATGTCGCGGCAAAGAAAAGCTTAAACAGATATATCACGCCCGAATATTCAGCTTTAACAAGTCAACATTCTTCTATAAAGGGCAGCGATAGCTCTGTACCACGTGTTAAACTAAAAAAGCGGGAATCCAATATTACAACCCCGCTAGTTTCTCTTAAGGAAGAAGAAAAACAAGCATAGAAGGACGAGTAAGCTATGACCAATACGCAAAAAATCAACGGAGATCACATAAAAAGCGCGAGACTTTTTAGAGGGCTATCGTTATCTGATTTGTCTAATAAAACTGGGATAACTAAACAAGCATTATCGTTGTATGAAAATGAAACTATAAGGCCAGAGATTAGTAAGCTCGTTGCAATTGCACAAGCTCTTGATTTCCCCATAGAGTATTTTATGAGCCTTGACAATTTTCAAGTCAAAACAGAATCGACCTATTTTAGGTCCTTATTGAGCACACCGAAAATTGCAAGAACTGCACAGAGTGTACGAGTTGAGTTTATAGCAAAAATCTATGAGATACTGATAGACTACGTTGACTTTCCTGACAGAAATTTCCCGGATATTGCTTTTAGCGGAAGAAATGCTTTTAGCGAGTGCGCGGATGAAGAGGAAACTTCTGAAATTGAATCAATTGCGACCCAATGTAGAAAGTTTTGGGGATTAGGATTTGGTCCAATCGTCAATTTGCAAAAAACGGTAGAAAGCAACGGAATTATTATCACGTCCTTATTTACAGATAAAGATGAAATCGACGCATTTAGTCAAAGAACAATAATTAATGGAAACTCAGTATATATAATTGTTTTGAATTCAACTAAAAATAATGTTCGAACAAGGTTTGACATTGCTCACGAGTTGGGACATATCTTTTTGCATCCCTGGAGCGAGAATATTGAGGAGCTTTCTAGACAGGAATTTAAAGAACGTGAGTCTCAAGCAAATAAATTTGCTGGAGCCTTTTTGTTGCCTAGAGAATCATTTGGTAATGATGTTAGCCACTATCCTACAAAATTAGAATACTATCTTCATTTAAAAGAAAAATGGAACGTTTCTATTCAAGCGATGATTTATAGAACGCACCAACTTAAGATAATTTCAACTACACAGTATCAGTATTTAATGAGACAAATTTCCAAGCGTGGCTGGCGTTCATGCGAGCCGTACGATAGACCATTTAATATTGAGAAGACACTTCTACAGGAAGCAATAGAGTTGCTTTTTTCTTCTGGAGAAATGAAACCATATGATTTAATGACTGCCTTAAAGAGTAAAGGACTGTATATGCGTCATGAGGATGTAGAGGATTTATTATCCATAGAGCGGGATTCGCTTAAAGAGACTACATCTGTTCCTAAACTGATTAGATTAAAATAAGACATAACATGAAAGCCGTAATTTACGCCCGATTTAGTTCGGAAAAACAGAACGAGGCGAGTATCGAAGGGCAGCTCCGCGAGTGTATGGACTACGCCAACTTCAACAATATAGAAGTCATCGGCAACTACATAGACAGGGCGCAGTCTGCCAAGACGGACAACCGCCCCAACTTTCAGAAGATGATTAAAGATAGCTACAAGCGTATGTTCGACTGCATCATTGTCTGGAAGCTCGACCGCTTTGCACGCAACCGCTACGATTCTGCCTACTATAAAAACGTACTCAAAAAGAACGGTGTGCGTGTAATCTCCGCGAAGGAGAGCATATCGCAGGGCGCGGACGGCATTTTGCTTGAATCTATCCTCGAAGGCTATGCCGAGTACTACTCCGCCGAGCTTTCTGAAAAGGTAAAGCGCGGGATGACGGAAAACGCGCTCAAAGCAAAGAGCAACGGCGTGCGCCCGCCATTCGGCTATTATGTAGACGACACCGACCACTATCAGATAGATGAAACCCTTGCGCCCGTCGTTAAGGAAATTTTTACGCTCTACCTCGACGGTATGCGCGTAAATGACATTGCCAAGCGTCTCAACGAGCGCGGCATTAAGCATAAGGGCTTTGAGATGAAGTATAACGCCGTGTTTCGCATTCTCACCAACCGCAAGTATATCGGCGAGTACAAGTTTGGCGGCATAGTAATTCCCAACGCCATTCCCGCAATCATAGACGAAGAAACTTTCAACAGCGTGCAGCAGCGTATGGCACGCAACAAAAAGGCTCCTGCCATGCACAGGAGCGAGGACGACTATCTGCTGACGACGCGCCTCTTCTGCGGAAAGTGCGGCGCGATGATGACGGGCGTTATCGGGACGAGCCATACTTCTCGGCAGTACCGATATTACAAGTGCAACCACGCGAAACAGGGCAAGTGCGACAAAAAGTCTGTCCGAAAGGAATGGCTGGAAGAGCTTGTGCTGGACGAAATAAAGGAATTGCTTTCGAGCGACGAGGTAGTAGAAGAACTTGCCGACCGCGTCTATGAATTGCAGCAGCAAGAGGACAATGCGGTAGCTTCCATCCAGACGCAGCTCACGGGCGTAGAGACCAAGCTAAACAATCTTGTAGAGGCGATCGCGCAGGGCATTTACTCTTCCGCGACGAAGAAGGCACTGGATGAGTTGGAAGAACGCAAGCAGAACCTTGAAATAGAGCTTTTCGAGGCGCAGATGCGTAACCCGGTGCTCACCAAGGAACAGATATTATTTGCGCTCCACAACTTCCGCAAAATAGACATTTCCACGCAGGAAGGAAAGCAGCGACTGATTGACGGCTTTGTAAACAGTATTTACCTGTACGACGACCATTTTGTGATTACATACAACTACAAGGGGCAGAGCAAGACGGTAACATTTGAAGAATTGAATAGTTCGCCTTTAACTGCAAAGGGGTCACCAATAATAAATCTTTGTTTGAGCACGCTAATCAAATGTTTTTCATTTGCCATCATAAATGGTACTTCTTTACA
>CALVMH010000021.1 GCA_944343275.1 uncultured Clostridia bacterium
GGTTGATAGGTCGGAGGTGGAAGCACGGTAACGTGTGGAGCTGACCGATACTAATAGGTCGAGGGCTTGATCTCAACGGGAGTTGAGAAGAAAGTCACTTCAAGAACAAGAAAGCTATGACAAATATGGATTTTTCATGGAAGCAAGGAGTATATGGAACATCGCTGTTCAGTTGTCAGCCTGCGGGCTGAGGGAATCGCGGAAAAGCGAGGATAAACGAGATAACCGCCGAGGGGGAAACTTGCCGGTTATTTCCATCGATATTTCCCCGCAAGGGTAAATATACCACGGCGGTGACGATAGAAGAGAGGATCCACCTGTTCCCATCCCGAACACAGAAGTTAAGCTCTCTCTCGCCCAAAGTACTTGGCTTAACAGCCCGGAAGGATAGGTTGTTGCCGCCTTTTATTGCCCCTTAGCTCAGTCGGTAGAGCATGCGGCTGTTAACCGCAGTGTCGACAGTTCGAGTCTGCCAGGGGCAGCCAAAAAGAGAACACAGCATTGGCTGTGTTTTCTTTTTGTATTGCCGCGGCGGACGAGAACTGTAAGTTCGGCGATGTGGGCATGCGCGAAGCTCGCGCCCGCGGAGCTTTGCGCCGAAGGCGCAAGCCCTGCCAAGGGGCAGCGCACGAAAACGCCGAGCGCTGCGCGCGTCGACAGTGACGCTCCGTGTTTTTTCGCAGGCGCCAACTTTTCTGCTTGCAGGACAAGGTGAAGCGACTGTAAGCAAGTGTAAGAAGATGATCCAACAGAACTTCCGTAAGCGGTGCGGATCATCTGAAAAATCTGTCCGGCGGCGGGTTTTTCCGATTTGCGCGGCGTGTGCGGTTTCGGATGTTGTGCAATGCGCGGAAGAGATTTTGCCAAAACCCTTGCAATTGTTCAAAAAGTGTGTTATCATTTTTGCAAATCGGAGGTTGGCAACATGTATCGGAAGATCATCGGTCTCGTTGCGGGCGGACCCGCGCCCGCGGAACAGATTCGCGTTTTCAAAGAAACGGGGTGGGACGGCGTATTTTTCTTATGGTCCGGAACGGACGCAGATCATGCGCTTGCCGCCTCCGTCCGGAACACGGGTCTGTGCCTGCAATCCGTCCATGCGCCGTACAACAGGGCGGACAGGCTGTGGGCGGCGGGCGACGAGGGCGCGGAGGAGACCGCGCGGCAGATCCGATGCATCCGCGATGCCGCCTCATGGGGGTGTGGTCTCGTTGTGATGCATGCCATCATCGGGATGGAACGGGTCTCGCCCGCAAGTTCCGAAAAAGAACAGGGGCTGCGCAATTTTGAAAGTATTTTGGACGCCGCGCAAAGGGCGGGCGTCATTGTCGCCATGGAGAACACGGAGGGCGAACAATATCTCGATACGCTCCTGACGCACTTCCGCGGGCATCCCGCCCTGCGGTTCTGCATCGATACGGGGCATGAAATGTGCTACGACTACGGGCACGATCTCATCGGCAAGTATGCCGATCTTCTGTACTGTACGCACCTCAACGACAATCTCGGCATGAGCGGGGAGAAGATCACCTGGCTGGACGATCTGCATCTTCTGCCGTTTGACGGCGCAGCCGATTGGGAAAAGGTCATATCCCGCCTGAAAGCGGCAGATTACCGCGGTGATTTTACATTGGAAGTGAAATTGGAGGACAGGGAAGGGCGGCACGAACACGACGCATACCGTGCAATGCCCTTCGCTGCATATACGGCGCTGGCACTTGAACGTGCCGTGCGGCTGAAAAGAATGATGTGCGGATCATGACGAAACAGGAAACCACGAGAGAGAAAAGAGATAAAAAGGAATATCACGACCCCGCCAACCACGGCGTTCCGCTGACCGAACTCATCGAACGGTGCGGGTTTGTTTCCAAGATGACGTTCCACCGCGCATACAACAGAAATTTCAAATTGCGCAGTTTCTGAAAACTGCATGCGGGAATACCGCAGCCGAAGGGCGCTTTGCCGACAGCAAAGCGCCCTTCGGCATTTTTTTTTGCGCCTGTCGGGGCGGCGCAACCGTGTCCCACCTGTCATTCCGAGCGGAGCGCGGCAATCCCATGGCGGACTGTTATTTTTACGGTGGGATTCTTATAGCACACAGGGAAAAAGGAGGGGCATGAGGAGGAGAGGAAAGGCGCCATGCAGAGAACAAGAAGAGGGGAATGCAGAGGGGATGAAGAAATACATGCAGGGAAAAAGAAGGGGGGAATGCGGGGAAAAGAGATATGGAAAAAGATGGAAATCGCATACTTTTTCTGAAAAACGTGATGAGATTTTTCCATATCGTAATTTTCAAGTTTTATCGGGAAGTCGGGACATATACGGAGCAGCGCGGTGTAAATGCGCAAAAATCCATGTGAATACTGAACATTCTTGCAAAAAACTATATTCAAAAGCCGCAAAAATTCATATTTGATAATTCCATAAAAGTGATAAGAAGGCTCCATTTACATTTATATGGAAGGGGTTTTATAATGAATGTATCAGGGAAAATACCGCCTGCGGATCGGCGCGGAAAGGGGACGCGCGGCTGCGGCAGATGTGCGGAAGGTGTATTCCGCAGGACTATGAGAAGCAGAGAGGGAAAAGATGAGAAAACAAAGAGCGGCGGCGCTGCTGCTCGCGCTGGCGGCGGGTTTCTGCCTTGCGGGCTGCGAGGAGGAGAAGCCGGAGGAAGAGCCTGCTCCCACGTTCGAAACGCGTCGGCTGATCACGGCGCAGGGCGCCGCCGTCGGCGTGGTGTCGACGCCGAACGCGCGCATGGAGAATGGCGGGCTGCTTGTGGAAGGGAACGGCGCATCCTATACGGGTGCATTCAATGCCGTCTTTGAAAACGATCTGGAAATTTCGTTCGGGTTTTGCCGCGGAGATCCCGCGGCATATCGGCGTTTCACCTTTACGTTTGCCTCGGCTTCCGACCCCGAAAAAACCTTCTCCGTCGTGTATGAATCGGAGGTGGCGGAGGCTTGGTACGGAGAGAAGTACGACAGAGGGTGCTCCGGCGTGTACGTCATGTACGGAGAGGAGGTCCGCTCCACGCGCTATTGGAAGGATAAGGGAAAAACGGAGTGGTATCACAGCAAAGAGAACTTCCCTATCGGCAACATGCTGGCTTCTCCGATGTTCGGCGGCGCGGGGGAACATGAGAAGGAATTCGGCGAACTGTACGGCACCCTGAGGCTTACCTGGACGAGCACGGGAATCCTTGAAATTTATGCAAGTGAACGGTTTTTGCAGGATTCGCCCCGTCTCATCGCCGCGTTCGACGGTTCCATGGGCGGGATAGGATTTGACCCCTCTTTTGAGTTGTGGGGACTTCCGCGCATGGAGATTTCGGACGGCTACACCGTCTCCTTCCGCAGCGAGGTGTTCGGCGGAAACGTGACGGAGCCGAACGCGCCGGACGTTTACTTTTCGCAGTTCGTAACGGGCAGGGGCAGTCAGGAACGTACCTATTCCCTTGCATCACAAATTATGTACGATCCGCCGTTTTACGCGGCGAACGGAACAAAATCAATCAGGACGGCGCAGTTGCCGTAAGAGAGGAGGAAAAGTAGGATGACAAATACGATCGGTGCCAAAAAGAAGCTGCTTGTCTGTCTGCTTGCGTTTGCCATGGGCGCAAGCGCGCTGACGGGCGGCATTTTGCTTGATGCCCGCGCGGAGAGCGTGAACGCGACGTCGCTCGTCACGCCGTCGTCGAGCGACGTGACGGTGACGGCTGCAAAGAGTTATACCACCACGCAGGGTGACTATACGACATCCGCCGGGCTGTATCTCGCTGCGCCTGCGGATAAATCGCTCTCTTACGGCATGGAGTTCAACGGCATTTTCACGGGGTCTACGGGCATTAAGGCATATTTCCCCGGGGAAGGCTTTTGGAACATAAACAAGGAAATGGTGATTACGGTCACTTCGATCACTGACCCCGACGCACGCTTTGAGATCAGGATCGGCGGCGAGTGGCAGCAGTACGGCGCGGTCGTTTATCAGTGGGAAGGGCAGGAACTTTGGAGAACGCGCGGCACGACGTTTAGCGCCAGCAACACTTATTATTATAAAGAGGGCACGTATTACCAGAGCGGATGCAAAGACGTAAATGCCGCACAGTTCATTCCCGCGCCCGGTCATTTTACCGATGTGGACCTCGGAAGAAAGACGGCGTACTTCGGGATCGAAATGAAGGATGACGGTTCTGTTGACGTGGTGCTGTTGAGTTCGCACGGCGATACCTATAACAATCGCATCACGATCGCCTCGTTTGAGGACGATCCCGATGACTTCGAGCCTTCTGTGAGCGACTCGGGAACGACATCCAACCTTCCCAAAATCGACTTGACCGACGGTTATACGATTGGGTTTGCATTCAGCGACAGCGACATGAACAAGAGCTATGATTTCCTGATCGAATCGATCGCAACGAGTGCAACGGGCGATCCGTATAACGACGGCGGAACGGTCTATGCGCTGAATACGACAACGCTTAACACAGAGCCTGCATTCTATACGAAGTGGAAGGATACGCCCATCATGACGCTTGCAGATCATGCATATCTCGATTCGACGTATCTGACTCAGACGATTACGCTCCCCGAAGTGACCGTCAAACAGGCGGGACAACCGAGCTCTTTCACAGGAACGATCACCGTGACCGACTCCGCGGGACCGCAGACGGTTTCAAATCCAGACCGCTCCTATACCATTCGAAACGCCGGCTTGCACACGGTGTGCTATGCGCAGAGTGGCGTCGAAATCAAGATCACCTTCTACGCAGGCAATGCGTCTGTCCCGATTGCCAACGTCATTGAAAACGCGCAGGGGACGGTCGGCAAGAATACGCAAGGGGTCAATATTGCAGGTTCCAACGGCAGCAACGCATACAGCGGCAAACTCGTCGGAGCGTTCAGCGACACCGCGGAGATCGAATTTGCCTTCCCGGATTCGCTGTTCGATGGAACCCGCGGCGGCGAATTTGTCTACATCATCCGCGATCTACAAGGGCAGGAAGTGTTCCGCGTCGTTTACGAAGGCAAGGGCTGGAACACGTCGGCGTATGTCGTCTACGGGCAGGAAGTGCGCGGGTACAGTCACAATGGCTACATCAACGGAGCATGGAACACCTACGAGGCGTATGTCTACGAAAAGTACCCGAATGTCGGCGGCGGGGAGGGGGATTGGTATTATGCACTCCCCGGACTGAACGCTTACAACAAGGAGAAATATCCGTCGGGTACGTTCAAGCTCTTCTGGGAGGGCAGCGCCCTCTGCGTCGGCGTGGATAACCGCGACAACCAACTCATCACGATCGCCAAATTCGACGGCTCTCAAAAGCCTTCCGAGGAGCTGATCGGCGAGGACGGCTACATGCTGTCCACGGAAGAGGGCGCAGCGTGGGGACTGCCGTTGCTCAAAGAGAGGCTCTTTAACGGATACACGGTGGAATTTGCGTTCAACGGCGCGCGTCAAAACTCCGCGACCTTCCTCTCCGTCAACGGTATTTCGCTGGCGAACAGAGACAACCTGACAAAGGATTATATTTCCTCCGTCACCCTCATTCCCGACAAGGCAGCCGTCGACGGCGCAGATGTCTACGTCGCCCAAGGGCTGCATGCGGGAACGGTGCACAGAGTGTATTCCTATGCCTTTGTGGGAGCTTCGGAGGGCTATGAAGCCTCCTGGGGCGAATCGCATCAGGTGTTTGAGAGCGATCTTGATACCTTCCATACCAATACGGCTGTCGGGAACTACACCGTGTCCATTCCTGCAAGCGAGGCAGAGGGCGGGCATTGGGAGGATCAACAGCTCAACCTGCACATTGAAGATGCCTGGACGCTTTCCTTCAACCTGAAGGAGGGGCAGGTCGCGGAAGGTTCGGCAGACCCCATTACCTTCTCCGCACACACCAAGTTCCTGCTCTCCGTTCCCGAAGTCGAGCGCGCGTTCTGGCAGTTCGACGGCTGGTCGACGCAGGAGAACGGCAGCAAATGGGACGGTTCGTTCGACGCATGGAACGGCAACGTCACGCTCTACGCGCAGTGGAAGGACGTGACGCCTCCGACCATCACGCTTGCAGACGGCATGAAAGAGCATGCGGAAGTGTATTTGCAGGACGGCTCCTTCGTCATTTCCAAGGCGGACGTCATCGCGTCCGATGCGGCGCAGCCCGATGCGGTGACGCTCACCGTGCAATATAAGAAGGTGGGTGCGGCAGACTACACCACGCTTCAAGAGGATAGCGTCACGATCGAAGGCGCCGAGTTCGTGGTCGGCGAATGGGAGATCGTCTATACAGTGGACGGCGACGGGAACGGCCCCGTCACCTTCACCCGCACCGTTTCCGTCGTCGACCGCGCCGCGCCCGTCGTGACCGTCGGCAACGTCGAACGCGCTGCATTCGTCGGCGTTGCGGTGAACATCGGCGGCGGCGTCACGGCGAGGGATGCAGACGGCGAGGCGCTCAGCGTCAACGTGATCGTCGTCGACGAGAACGGAAAGCAGTGCGTGGTCACGGGCGGCGTGTTTATTCCCCGCAAGGCGGGCGTGTACACCGTCTCCTGCACGGCGGCGGACGGCTCGCTCATCGGGCATGCGTCGTACAGCATCACCGTCATCGAGGATACGATCGCGCCCGTTCTGTCGGTGGGCTTTTCCGACAAGACGGTCTCCGCGGGCAGCACCGTGGACCTTCCTGCGGGAACGGCAACGGACAACGCGGATGCGAACGTCGCCGTGACGGTCACCGTCACCTACGGAACGGAGAACGTGCAGCTTTCGGGGAATTCCTTCAAGGCGGAAAAGGCAGGCACATACACCGTCACATGGACCGCGCGCGACGCCGCAGGCAACACGCAAACGGTTTCGGCTCACGTCACCGTGCAGCCCGCCGGTCATGCAGGCAACGTCGGTCTGATCGTCGGCATCGTTGTGGCGGTCATCGCGGTCATCGCGGTGGTGGTCATCGTCGCCGTGGTCGCCAAAAAGAAAAAATCGGCAAAAACAAAGTGATTTGAGGAGGACAATACAATGAAAAAAATCAGCAAGATCGCAGCCGTTGTGATGGCGGGTGCACTCAGCGCATCAGGACTTGCCGTGTTTGCGGGTTGTGCCGACCCCTATGCGAACATGACGCAGATATCGATCCACTATTTCAACGGTGGTCTGGGCAAGGATTGGATCGAGGAGAGCATCAGCGAATTTGAAAAGATGTTTGTAAACACCTCCTTTGAAGAGGGCAAAACGGGTGTCAAGATCAAGCTTACGCCGAACAAGTCGTTCTCGGAACTGGCGACTTCCATGCAGACCGGCGCGGATAAGGCGGATATTCTCTATCCGACGGATCACAATTTCACCATCGCGCTTCTGAATTCAGACGTCGTTTACGATACGACGGAGATCGCGCTGGAAAAGGTGTACGACGAAAACGGCGAAGTCAGGCTGAATGCGGCGGGCGACGGGTTCGAGACGATCGAGGGCGGGCAGTCCATGTACGACAGGATGACCCCCTACGCACGGGAGACCTACGACCTTTCCGATACGGAATGGAACACGGCAGACAGCGGTCCGAGCTTTACCCTGCTGCCCTATGACGATATGCTTGCGGGTATCATCATCGACTACGACTTCTACGAGGAACTCTATAACAAATATCATACAGCAAACCTCATCGGCGAGATGACGGGCTACAAGTACGAGGGCGACGCAGTCGCCATGCCCGGCACATGGGACGAGTTCTTCGATTTCATGTATCTGATCCGCGATAGGGAATCGCAATCCGATGGGGGCGGCACTACCGGGTTCGTTTATTCCGTCAACTATTATACGATCGCCATTGAAAATGCAATCATCGCCGATACGGACGGCACGGATGAGGGCGTGACGGACCCCGCGCAGTATTCGGGCATCCGCATGTACGATACCTTCACGGGGACGTATGATTTCGGCGGGAACATCGGCGAGAAGACCATCACCAAGGACAATGCATACCTGCTCACCCAGACAGACGGCTACAAGCAGACGGTGGAAGTAGCTGCCCGTCTCTTTGCGACCAACAGCAAGGGCGCCAATTGTTACGATCCAAGCGTCACGAATCAAAATCTTTCGTTCAGCAGGGCGCAGTCGTTCTTCGTGACGAACAAGACCGACCCTGCCAGACCGCGCATCCTTGCCATCATGGAAGGCGACTGGTTTGAAAACGAAGCCCGCGCGGATTTCAATTCGATGGGGGCGGTCAATGAGGAGGACGCTTACGGCAAGCGCAAATTCCGTCTGATGCCCATCCCGCACGCAACGGCAGAGGAAGTTGAGGCGGAGAAAACCTATAAGGTGGGCGGTTTTTCCGGAAGCTCTCCCATCGTGCTCAACGCAAAAACGCTCACGGGGAATCCCGCCAAGGAGAAGGTCGCCAAACTCTGGCTGCAATTCACGCATACCGACAGTCAGATGAACGTGTTCACCAAATGGTCGGGTTCGGTGCGTCCGTATAACTATACCGTCAGCGAGGAGACCAAAGGGGCAATGACGCCCTTTGCACAGAGCATCCTCGAACTGCATACGGAGGACAGGAAGGAGGACGGCGCCATCGAGATCATCCGCCGCAACGTCATCAATCAGTCGAGCGACGTCCGCAATTCGACTTCTCCCATCAACTTCGCATCGGAGATCGATGAAGGAGTATACAAGGGAACATTTACAGACGGTGCCATCATCGCCAACATGGTCGCTCTGCGCAAGGCAAAGAAGTCGTGGGAGCTGGAAAGTGAGATCGCCGCAGTGGTGAAGGACTACGTCGAAGGCATGCTGACCTACCGCGGCAAGTCCGTCGAAGACCTTTAAGACGGAGGTGCCCCATGGCAGAATCCATGCAAGAACGGCAGACGGCGGATCGTCCCGCCGTCCTGCCGGAAGGGGGCGCCGCGCCCGCTCCTGCCAAAAAACCAAAACATAAGATGCTTGCCACCACCAAAAAGGCGCATATCTTCTGCGCCTGCGTGCTGGCATTCATGTTGGTGCAATGGTGCATCTTCTTCCTGTACGGGAACTTCAATTCCATTCTGCTCGCGTTCCAATATTACGATCCGGACGGCGTGGGGCAGCAGGTGTTCTATCCCGTGGGGGAGATGTTCACCAACTTCGGCGACTTCATCACGGACCTCTTTTTAGCAACAAACCGCCCGCTCGGAAGATACTTCCTCAACGGCATGGTGTATCATCTGACGGGACTTATCTGTCTGCCCATCAGCCTGATCTTCGCCTTCATCATCTATAAGGAGATGCTGGGGGCGGGCTTCATGAAGGTGGTCCTGTTCATCCCGTCCATCATTTCCGCGATGGTCATCGCTCTCTTGTTCAAAACATTCATGACGGAGGGGCTTTTCGGAATATGGAAGTCGCTTCAAAAGCCTTACGATCAGTTCCTGTCGCCCCTGGCGGATGACTCAAAGGTGTTTCTTACCCTCATCTTGTATCAGTTCTTCTTCGGGCTGCCGGGGTCGCTGCTCATCAACATCGGCACCATGAGCCGCACGCCCAAGGAACTCATCGAGTTCGGCGAGATGGAAGGGATGTCTTACTTTCAGGAGTTCCGTTATATCACGCTGCCGCTGATGTTCCCCGTGCTGCAAATTTACTGCCTCGGCATGTTCACGGGCTTCTTTACGGCGCAGGGCCCCCTGTACGCCATCTACGGCGACGGTGCAAGCGGAACAAGTCTGCCTGACAGCGCGATCTCCTTCGGATATTACATGATGGTATCTGTCATCTCGGATAATTTCCAACCCGGTATTGCAGCCGACTTCATGTACGGGTATACGGCGGCGGCGAATCTGCTCATCGGCCTCGTATCCATTCCCATCGTGTACGGCACCAAGAAGCTGTTTGACAGGTTCGATCCGGAGGCGGATTTCTAAGGAGGGGAAACATGGAAGAAAATATGACTTCCGCGCCGCAGCAGGCGGCGCCCGAACAGAAAAAAAAGAAGCGGGATATACGGCAGACCATCCTGCGCAATATCTTCCCGACCGTCGCATGGCTTGCGGTCGCGCTGTGGTGCCTCATCTTTTTGCTGCTCATCTTCTGGGCATTCATCAACAGCCTGAAAACGCCCATCAACTTCAACCGGGACGCGATCTTCTTTCCCGACGGCGAGCTCGGCGGCTGGAAGTTCTCCAACTATGCCTCGGCATTCTCCGCATTGCGGGTGACGCGCGAGGGCAGGGACATCATGGCGCCCGAAATGCTGCTCAACAGCTTGCTGTATGCGGGCGGTTCGGGGGTGGTGTCCGTCATCACGGCGTGCCTTGCAAGCTATATCCTCGCCAAGTACAGCTACTTGAAGTGGGTGCGCGGACTGTGGGTCATCGTGCTCATCACCAACTACCTGCCCATCAGCAGCTCTCTGGCGGCGAACATCAAACTTCTGACCGATCTCGGACTGTATGACTCCATCCTCGGCGTCATCTTCTGGCAGTGCGGCGCGTTCGGTTATATCTTCCTCATCTATTACGCGACGTGGAAGGGGGTCTCGTGGAGCTATGCGGAGGCGGCGTTCATCGACGGCGCGGGGCACTTCCGTACCATGCTGCTCATCATGTGGCCGATGACGCGCACCATCTTCGGCGTGCTCTTCATCCAGCAGTTCATCACGCTCTGGAACGACTATATGACGCCCATCATCTATCTGCCGAGTTATCCGAACCTCTCTTACGGCGCCTATCAGTTCCAATTTTCGGTAGATGACGTCAGGATCGCAACACCGCCCATCCAGATCGCGGGGCTTCTGATGCTTGCGCTCCCCGTGCTTATCTTGTTCCTCATTTTCCGTAACAAACTCATGGGCTCGCTCACGCTGGGCGGCCTGAAAGGCTGACAGGAGAAAATTATGACAAAGACAAAGAAATGGATGCTTCCCTTGCTTCTGAGCGGCGCGCTGCTTGCGGGCGGCGTGGGCGCAGCGCTTACGGGCAGCGCGGCAGGGGACGTGCAGACGCCCGCCGCGGGGTCTCCCGCTGCGCTCTGGACGCTCGCCTCGGGCGTCACGGCGGAGAGCAACGTCTCCGTCCCCGACTACATGCTCTACGGCAAGGAAACAAACACGAGCTATGTTACTACGGAGTATACGCAGTCTTCCGCCGACCTCGGACTTGCCGATTGGCAGAAAAACGGTGTCAAGTTCACGGCGTCGTCTGCCAACCGTTGGGTGGAATATTCGAACGTGGTGGACATCTCCTCCTATCAAAAGAACGACATCCTCCTTGCGTTCACGCCCCTTGCAACGGCGCGCGGCAATGCCGACTTCAACGAATTCAACGTGAAGCTCACGGACGCGGAGGATGAGGACAACTATCTTCTCATCAAGATCAAGCCCTCGCAGTGGTACCCCGCGACGTTCACGGCGGAGACCGCCGAGCTGGAGCCCTGCGGCTATCAGTACGGCGACTACCGCCCCGGCTATTCGGAAGCGACGTGGGCGTTCAGCGATAAGTATCACGTCGGCTTCGACGGCACGACGAACGACGCGGTCTACGCTCCCGAGGGTCAGGGTTTTGACAAAATGGAGGCGCGCCACCGCTCCATCATCCTGCACTACGACTTTGAAGACAAGGCGGTCTGGGTCACAGGCCAGCAGGGCAATAAATACTGTATCATGGACCTCGACTGGAGCGAGTCCGTGGGCTACGGCAAGGAATGGAAGGGTTTTTCGAGCGGAAAGGTGAAGCTCTCCTTCTGCTCCAAGCAGCACCGTTCCGGCTCGCCTTCCTATATGGTCCTCAACGCCTTCAACACGCCCATGAACGGGGCGCAGACCACCGATACGCAGGAGCCCGTCCTCCTCTTCGGGGAGGAAGTCTCCTCGGACACGGCGCCCTCCGCGCTCGTCGGAAGGACGTATCGCCTGCCCACGGTCGCCTGCCTTGACACGGTGGACGGTGAGATCGCGTGCGATATCCGTCTCACCGATCCCGACGGCGAAGAAGTGACGGTCACGGACAACGCGTTCGTGCCCGAAAAGACGGGATTTTATACCCTCACCTACACCGCTTCGGACAAGGCGGGCAACCCCGTTGAAAAGACGCTGCGCTTCACCGCGCAGAAGAACGTGCCCGCCGTCACCATCGAGGCGCAGCCGGACAAAACGGACGTGGAAGTCGGCGCGCAGGTGCGCGTGCCGAAGGCAGACATAACGGCAAAGGACGGCGCGTACATCGTCGAAACGGATGTGGAAGTCCTGCGTGCGGGCACAAGCGAGCGCGTCGCCCTGGAAAACGACGTGTTCATTCCGCTGTTCGCGGGGGAATACCGCGTCGTCTACTCCGCCACCGATTGGCTCGGCTTTACGCACACGCATACGGTCTGCTACGCCGCTTCCAACCCCCAAAACAGGGTGACGACGCACGGCAAGTTGCAGCAGCTGCGCCGCCTGTTCGACGGCGTCGCCGTCCGTCTGCCCGCATTGAATGCCTATGACTATCTCGGCACGGCGGGCGTCGGCATCGCGCAGGAGGCAACGGTCAGACTCTCCGGAAACGGACAGAGCGAAACGCTTCCCGCGGGCAGCGTGTTCACGCCCGACTACGGCAAATTCGGACAGAAACTGACCGTGGAGTATCGGGTCGGCGATGTCATGATTACTTCGTACCAAGTGGACATCATGGAGATGCCCGATACGGACGCCGCGGACTATGCCGACAAAAATGATGGCACATATCAGCTCGATGACTACTTCATCTTCGACGAAGACGTGCAGGTGGAATACAATTCGGCAAGCGATGAGAGCGAATTCTACCGTATCAGCGCGAAAAAGGGCGAGACGGCGGATAAGGGCTTCAAGTTTGTCAACCCGCTGCAGGCGGACGGCTTCAACGTTTCCTTCTCCGTTCCCGATATGATGAAGAATTTCACGGCGCTGAAGTTGACGCTGCGCGACGCCTTCGATGCCTCCATCGGCTTCGATCTGCGCCTCGAGGATATCCTTACCTCCACCGACGAGGGGTTCAAGGATACGTATACCTTCGTCACGCTGAACGGCGGGCAGAAATACACGATGTACGGCACATACAACTACTACGTGTATCACAATAAGCTGAACGATGCAGGCGAAGAGGTCAAAGACGATGATGGGAACCCCATCAAGGAGTTTGACAGTAAAGTCACAAGTTCCTTGACGCTCACCTACCGCGACGGCAGCATTTTCGACATCAACGGGGATGAGGTCTGCAAGATCACGGAGAACATCGACGGCAGTGCATGGAAGGGGTTCCCTTCGGGCATGGTGTACTTCGATATGACCTTCGAAGGGGTCGGCACGCTCGACGTCCCCGATCACCAGACGGCGGAATACGGCACGAACGCTGCCATTGCGCTCAGCTCTTTGTGCGGGCAGACGTTCTATGTCACCTATCGTCAGGATCAGCTCGCAAACTTCTTCGACATTTCCAATCCGATCATTCTTGCAAACGGTTCCGTTCCGACGGAAGTCTATCTCGGACAGACGATCTCCGTGCCGCAGGTCGTCGCTTATGATGCGCTCACCCCCTATGTGGAGGTGCTCGTGACCGTGCAGACGCCCAACAATTCCACCATCTATTCCTCGGAACCGCTGCAAGAGGGGATGTCCTTCGTCGTGGACACATACGGACTGTATTACATCCGTTATACGGCAACAGACGCCACCGGCAATTCCGCAACGCTGACGTATACGGTCGGCGCGTCGGATACGACGGCGCCCACCGTGGCGCTCTCCTCTTACGAGGATCTGCAGGGCAGCGTCGGCAAGAACGTCACCATCCCCGCGGCAGTCGTACAGGACAACCGTGACGATTCGCCCCGCCTGTTTATCTTCGTCATCGGTCCCGATGCAGCAATCACGCCCCTCGGCGAGGTGACGGCGGAAAACGCCATCACGGGCTTTACTCCGTCCGCGGCGGGCGAACATACGCTTCTCTATTATGCCATCGATGCCGACTACAATGCAACGGTCGTGACCGTCCGCGTGACCGTAAAGTGAGGTGAACCATGAAAAAGACAGTTCGGAGTTTTCTGACATTCGCGCTTGCCGCGTGTATCTGCCTGCCTCTTGCGGCATGCGGACAGACTGACGGGGGCAGGGCATCCGCCATCGCCGATACCGACATCGTGCTTGCGGAGGGCGGGCAGACGGGGTATTCCATCGTCGTGCCCACCGAAGCGGAGGCGAGCGAAACGTATGCCGCCGAGCTGCTCGCGGAGCAGTTCGAGGCGGCGACGGGCGCCGACATCGAAGTGCGTTCGGACGGCGGCGCTGAGCTCAGTGAGAGCGCAAAGCTGCTCTCCGTGGGGCATACCTCCGTGTTGGAGAGCAGTGCCATGACGGTCGAAAAAGATGAGCTCAACGAAGACGGCTTCAAGATCAAGCGCTTCGGCAATACCGTCGTCATGGCGGGGTTCAACGGGCGCGGCACCATCTATTCGGTGCAGGAATTCCTGAAACAGCAGTTCGGCTATGAAGTGTATGCCGTGGGCGAGGTCGCGCTCAACAGCGTGGAAAAATCCATGCTCAAAGATTTCAACATGACGGAGATTCCCGCCTTCCGTGAGCGTGCGTTCGACGGGCTTGCCGCCTACAATGCGGAGTACGCGATGTCGCTGCGCCTCAACCCCAGCACGTCGGCGGCGGAATTCGACTACGGCAACTCGCGCGACTGGATCCTTGCCGCGCACTCCTACTATCAGATCATCCCCAGAACGAACGATCCGACATACGGGCTGCCCAACTACAACGATTCTTCCGATCCGGAACACTATCACCCCGAATGGTTCGGCGGGGGGCAGCTCTGCCTCACCGATCCCGACCTCAAGGCAGAGTTCATCAAAAATCTGAAGATCATCATCAAGCAGACGCCCTACGGTAAGATCGTCTCTTTGGGCGAGAATGACGGCACGGGCTATTGCTCGGGCAGGACGGGCAAGGATGAGGAAGGAAACGTCATCAATCTGTGCAGCTGCGCCGAGGAGCGCTCCAAATACGGTTTGAGCGGCTGTATCGTCCGCTTTATGAACGACGTGGTGGAAGGAGTGGAAAAGGATCCCGAGATCGCCGCGCGCGGGCTCGTCTACTGCATGTTCGGCTACACGGCGAGCAGCAGTATCATTCCGCCCGTCGATCTCAATACGGGGGAGATCTTCGATGAGAGCTGCCGTCCCTGCGACAAGCTGTACGTCCGCATAACGCCCCTCAACCCCGTGTGCTACAAGCACGCCTTCTCCGATCCCGACTGCAGCACCTACAACCAAGATATCTATGGGTATTTCAAGGGCTGGAAGGGCATTACGGACAATATCGCGGTCTGGGATTACAACACCAATTTCAATTCCTACTATTTCTTCTACGACAATTTCGATTCCTTGCAGGAAAACCTGAAATTTTACAGGGATGAGATCGGCGTCGTCTACCTCAACAGAGAGAACACGACGGGTTCGGAGCTGCGTTCGCTCGCCGATCTCGACACCTATCTCAACGCCAAACTCATGTGGGACCCCGACGAGAACGTCGGCGAGCTCATGGAGGACTTCATCGAGCAGTTCTACAAAGCGGGCGCGCCGTATATGCGGCAGTATATCAGTCTCATGCGCGCGAACGTCAACATGATGGAACAGACGAAGACGGGAGGGTACCACTTGCTGTGCTACCAGGAGCCTAACGAGCTCGTGGAGTATTGGCCCAAGCGCATTTTGGAACAGGCACTCGATCTTCTGGAACAGGCGCAGGCGGCGTATCTGCCCCTCGCCGAGAGCGATCCCGCTCTCTATGAAACGCTCTATAACCGGGTTCTGAAGGAGAGTGTTTGTGTTCGCTATATGATCCTCTCCAATTTCCAGACCTATTATCCCGGCAACACGGCTCTGCTCAACGAGATGCTCGACGCATTCGAATCGGATGCGGAGATCGTGCAGGGCATCTGCTACAGGGAAGGACAGAGCACAAGCGACTTCATTGATTCTTTCCGCACGACCTGATTACACACAGGAGGCCTGCTGTGACGTACTATCTTACCTGCCTTGCAGATGAATTCTGGTGGGGCGGCGCAGTCGCGCAGGGGATGGAAATGCCCCTGACCGCAAGCAGCGATTATGAACTCAACGGAACGATCAACCGCACGGACAATCAGTATAACGCGCTGTTCGTAAGCAGCCGCGGAAGATACATCTATGCGGAACACGGCTGCATCCTCCGCTTTGAAGCGGGCGGGCAGATCACCCTCTCCGAGGTCAGGGGCGGGGCGGACATCTCCGAAGGGCACGGCACGCTCAAAGGGGCGTACCGTGCCGCCGCCGCGAGGCACTTCGCGTCCGGAAAGCATGTTCCGGAGGAGATGATCGTTGCGCCGCAGTACTGTACATGGGTGGAGATGCTCCGCCATGTCAGCGCCGGAAAGCTGGAAGCGTATGCGGAAGGCATCGTAAAAAAGGGCATGACGCCCGGCATCATGATCGTGGACGACGGCTGGATGCGCGATTACGGTGATTGGCGGTTCGATGAAACCAAGGTCCCGGACCCCGCCGCTACGCTGCGGCGGCTGCACGCGCTCGGTTTCAAAACGGTGCTCTGGGTGTGCCCGTTCGTCAACCGCAGCGCGCGGGACTTCGCGCAGCTTGCCAAAAGCGGCGCGCTGGTGCGCGACGCCGCGGGTGAGATCGCCATGCGCCGCTGGTGGAACGGAACGAGCGCCGTGCTCGACATGAGTTCGCCCGCCGCCGTCGAATGGCTGCGCGGCAGGCTCGATGCGCTCCGCGCGCTCGGTGCGGACGGGTTCAAGTTCGATGCGGGCGACGCGGGATATTACGATTCGGACGACAGGACTTACGGGAACGTCACGCCCAACGGGCAGTGCATGCTCTGGGCACGGTTCGCGGCGAAATACGAATACAGCGAACTGCGCGCCTGCGTGGGGATGGGCGGTCAGCCCGTCATGCAGCGTCTCGCCGATAAAAATAGCTGCTGGGAGGGGAAGAAGGGCATTCTTTCCCTCATTCCCAACATGTTGCAGGCGGGGCTTTCCGGGTATCCCTATTGCTGTCCCGACATGGTGGGCGGCGGACAGGAGGCAGACTTCGGCGACGGCAGCGAGCACGACGATGAACTCATGGTGCGCTCCTGTCAGTGCGCCGCGCTCATGCCGAGCATGCAGTTCTCCTATGCGGTGTGGAACAGAAGCCCGCGGCCCGTGCAGGACATCGTGCGTTCATGCGTGCGCCTGCGCGGCGGTTACGGCGCATATCTTCGGTCTCTGCTTGCGGAGTGTGTCCGCACGCACGATCCGCTCATGCGGCACATGGAGTATGAATTTCCCGCTCAGGGGTTGGCGCGCGTGAACGATCAGTTCATGCTCGGTGACAAGCTCCTCGTTGCGCCCGTGTTATACCGCGGCATGACGGAGCGCAGCGTCATTCTGCCCGCGGGGTGCCGTTGGAAGTACCTTCCGGACGGCAAGATGTATGACGGCGGACAGACGGTGCAAGTTGCTGCGCCGCTTGCGGTGCTGCCCTATTTTGAACGTGTCTGACGGGAGGCGTGCCATGGGATACGATTTTAGTTTCTGGAACTATCAGCCTGTCGGCTATCGGGATGAAAAGGAAGCGGTCGCCGAGTGGAAGGACGCGGGGATCACGCTTCCCATGACGTTTGAATACGACCCCGCGCATCACGACAAGAAGCGCATGCTGCGCCTTTTGGACGAATGCGGACGGGCGGGCATGCGCGCCATCGTATGCGATGCGCGCACGCGTTATCATCGCCTGCGGGAAGCGGGGGAGGAGCGCTTCCGCGCGGACGTCGCGGCTGCCGTCGCCGACTTCGGGGCGCACCCCGCCGTGTTTGGCTTTCATGTCGGGGACGAACCGGACAAAAGACATTGGGAGTATGCCGTCTCGGCATATAAGATCGTGCACGAAGCGGCGCCGCATCTGACCCCGTTCCTCAATATGTTTCCCTATTGGCACGGGTTTGAAGAGACGGTGGGACCGAAAACGCCCGAAGAATACACGGAGCTGCTCGTCGATTTTATCCGTCGCAGCGGCGCAACGCTGATCTCCTTTGACAGTTACGGGCAGTGCGCCTATTTTGACAGGGAATATTATCAGGACTGCCACATCCTCAATCTGCGCATCTTCGGCGAGGCGGCGCGCAGAACGGGCGTCAGGCTGTTCGTTTCCCTCCTTTCGGTGGGGCATTGGAGCTACCGCGTCCCCACGCAGGACGACATCCGCTGGCAGATCTATACCGCCGCGGCGCACGGGGCGACGGGCTTTCACTGGTTCTCCTTCTATCAGGCGACGCTGGACGGCAACTACCGTGAAAATCCCATCGATCTGTTCGGAAAGCGGACGCGCACCTTCGATGCGGTTGCCTATGAAGATAACGTTTTTCTGAAATTTTTCGCGGAAAAACTTGCGGCATGCACGTTTGAAAGCGTGCGCTATTTCAGCCGTCCCGCGGGCGGGTTCCCGCTCTTTACAAAGGACGATACCCTGCTCTCCGTTTCCGTCGTGGTGCATGAGGCGCAGGTCGCCATCACCCGCTGGAAGGACCAAGACGGCGATCCCGTCTTTACCTTCGTCAATATGGACAGGGAACTTCCCACCAAACTGCGCCTTGTGTTCGGCGGAAAACTTGCGCCGCGCAACTGCGACGTGTGGATCGTCCCGGGACAGATGGTGTACATCGACAAGGAGCGTATGATCTGATGATCCGTCACGCAAAGTGTTACATCAAGAACTACCCGCGGCCGCAGTTTGTGCGCGCGGCGTGGGCAAACCTGAACGGCGAATGGGCATTCGCGTTCGGCGAGGAGGTGAAGGAGCGCGCGGCGCTCGCAGGAGACCTTCCGCGCAGGATCGCAGTTCCCTTCACCTATGAAACGAAGAAGAGCGGCATCGGGGACGAAACGCCGCACGATACCGTCTGGTACGCGCGCAAGGTCACAAAGCGCGCGGGCAAACGCAACATCCTCAACATCGACGGCGCGGACTACCTCGCCACGGTGTACGTGAACGGCAAAAAAGCGGGCAGCCATGAAGGGGCTTATGCGCGCTTTTCGCTGGACATCACCGACCTTCTGCACGCGGGGGACAATTTGCTCGTCATCCGCTGTGACGATGCGCTCACGCCTTTGCAGGTGCGCGGCAAACAGCGCTGGGCAAGGCACAACCACGGCTGCCACTATACGCAGATGACGGGGCTGTGGAAGAGCGTGTGGATGGAGTATGCAAATGACGTGCGCCTTTCCTCCCTTCGCATGACGCCGTACCCCAATGACGGGGAACTCGAACTTGTCTTTTCCGTCACGCAGCCCGCAAAGGACGTGACGGTAGAGTATCAGGTGGAGTTTCAGGGCGAACACATCTGTTCGGGCAGTGTCACGGCGGACGCAAGCGAACAGAAGGTGCGCGTGCGCGTCGCCTGCGAGCACACCGTCGACCAGGTGAGCATCTCCTACATCGACTGGCCGAGCCTCTACGACATCTCGTTCACGGTGCGCAAAAAGGGGAGGATCGCGGACATGGTGGGGTCCTATTTCGCCATGACCGACTTTTCGGTGCGCGGCGGGCAGTTCTCGCACTGCATGATCCCCAAATATCTGAAGATGGTGCTCGATCAGGGCTGGTGGCCCGAATCGGGGTTCACCCCGCCAGACGAAGAGGCGATCGTAAAGGACATCGAACTCACCAAGGCGATGGGCTTCAACGCGGTGCGCAAGCACGAGAAGATCGAAGATGAGAGATACCTCTACTATGCGGATATTTTAGGGCTGGGCGTGTGGTGCGAGATGCCCTCCGCCTACTTCCTCACCGAGGAGAATATGGAAAAACTTGCGGCGCAGTGGACGGAGATCGTGCGGCAGAACTACAACCACCCGAGCGTCATCGCGTGGGTGTGCTGCAACGAGAGCTGGGGCGTGCGCGCGCTCGCGGAGGACGAACGCACGCAGAACTTCGTCTCCGCGCTCTATTGGCAGACGAAGGCGTACGATACGCGCCGTCCCGTCATCGGCAACGACGGCTGGGCGCACACGTTTACGGACATCCTCACCGTCCATCAGTACACGCAGGACGGCGACAAGCTGTACTCCATGTATGCGGACATCGAAAAGATCGTGGGGGGCGATCCCCGCACGGGCACGCAGTTCGCAATGGCGAAGAATTGGGAGTACGCGGGGCAGCCCGTCGTCCTCTCCGAGTTCGGCGGAACGGCATTCCGCGCGGACGAACAGGGCGAAGCGTGGGGGTACGGCAGCGCCGCAAAGGACGAGGCGGAATACCTTGAACGGCTGCGCAGCCTGTTCACGGCGGCAAAAAAGATGCCGCTCATCGGGTACTGCTATACGCAGCTTTGTGACGTGCAGCAGGAAGTCAACGGGCTGTTGAAAGAGGACCGCACGCCAAAGGTGCCTTTGGAAGAGATCAGAAAACTCAACGAGGAAGAGATATGAAAGGACGGGTGACCATCCCCACGGACGAGAGTTTTGTGGAGGGGACAAAGGAGATCGCAAAACTTTGGGGCGCGGACGCCGTGCGCGACTGCGACGGCACCAAGCTGCCCGCCAACGCGGGCGAGATCGCGGGCAAGGTGTACGAGACGTACTTCGTCACCCGCGGCGATGTCGCTTGGGCGAAGGCGCACCCCGAGGAACTGCAGCACTTCTTTTTACTGAGCGAGCGGAAGACGGCGCAGGGGGATACACTCACCGTGTTCCCCGCCGAGGGGTATTACGCCGAGCAGGTCAAGCCCGATTACAGCAAAGACGCGCTGCGCTATTGGCAGGTCATCGACCGCACGACGGGCAAGGAACATGCGGAGTGGAGAGCGGACGAGAAAAAGGGCTGCGTCGTCATCGAACACGCGCAGCCGTGGCACGAGTACACCGTCGCCTTCCTCGCGCACAACGTGTGGGATTCCACGCAGATGTATAACTACATCACCAACGGCTGGGATACCGACAAACACAGCCCGTACGACCCGCGCTATCCGCTCACGGCGGCGCACATCAAAGAGGTCTTGGAGGGGTGGCTGAAAACGCATCCCGACGTCACCGTCGTGCGCTTTACGACGTTTTTGTATCACTTCTTCCTCGTGTTCAACGAGGCGGGGAAGGAGAAGATCGTCGATTGGTTCGGCTACAATGCCTCCGTCTCGCCGCGCGCGCTCGATGACTTTGAAACAGAATACGGCTACCGCCTCACCGCGGAGGACTTCGTGGACGAGGGGTACTACAACTCCCCGCACCGCGTGCCGAACAAACATTTTTGCGACTACATGGACTTTACCATGCGCTATGTGGCAAGAACGGTGAAGGAGCTTGTCTCGCTCGTGCATGCCTACCACAAAGAGGCGATGATGTTTTTGGGCGATTCGTGGATCGGCACCGAGCCGTACGGCAAGTATTTTGCGGACATCGGGCTGGACGCGGTCGTCGGCAGCGTGGGCGGCGGCGTGACCGTCAGGATGCTCTCGGACATGGGTGGGGTGAAATACGTCGAAGGGCGGATGCTGCCCTACTTCTTCCCCGATACCTTTTTTGAGGGGAACGAGCAGAACGCGGTCGCCGAACTCAACAAGAATTGGATGACGGCGCGGCGCGCGATGATGCGCGCGCCCTTGGAGCGCATCGGTTTCGGCGGGTATCTGTCTTTGGCGGCAAAGTTCCCCAAATTCGTTGCAAGGGCGGGCGAGGTGTGCGAGGAGTTCCGCCGCATCTACGCGGGCGTCAAGGGCAAGCAGCCTTTCAGCGCCGTAAAGGTCGCCGTCCTCAACTGCTGGGGGAAGCTCCGCAGCTGGCAGTGCTTCATGACGGCACACGAGCTGTGGTATCAGCAGGCATATTCCTATCAGGGGATCATGGAAGCGCTCTCGGGCCTGCCCGTCGACGTGTCGTTCATTGACTTCGACGACGTGAAGGCGGGCGCGCTCGATAAGGTCGACGTCCTTCTCAACGCGGGCGACGCTTACACGGCGTGGTCGGGCGGGGAGAATTGGCTGGACGCAGAGGTGCAGGAAAAGGTGCGCGCCTTCGTTGCCCGCGGCGGCGGGTTCGTGGGCGTGGGCGAGCCGACCGCCTGCGCGAGACAGGGCAGGTTCTTCCAACTCGCCGACGTTTTGGGCGTGGACGAGGAGAAGGGGCTCTCCCTCAACACCGACAAGTACAATATTGCGGCGGAAGAGTGGCACTTCATCTTTGCGGATACGCCCGCGCCCGACTTCGGCGAGGACAAGAAGAATATCTACGCATTAAACGGCGCGAAGGTTCTGAACATCGCCTTTTCCGACCGTTTCACACGCAATGTGAACGTGGGCGAAGTGAAGGCAGCGGTGAACACCTACGGCAAGGGCAGGAGCTTTTACATCACGGGCTTGCCGTATTCCTTTGAAAACGCGCGCCTTTTGTACCGCGCCCTCTTGTGGACGAGCGGGAAAGAGGAGTTCGTCCGCAAAAATTTCAGCACGAACGTCGCCGTGGACTGCCACTTCTACGCGGCGGACGGCGAATACGCGCTCGTCAACAACACGTTTGAGGAACAAAAGACGACGTTCTTCGACGCCTCGGGCAACGGGCATGAAGTGACCCTCGCGCCCATGCAGATCGTTTGGCGGAAAGCGGAGGAATGAGGCGGTATGCAGCGATTGACGGCAAAGGAGATCGCCCCGCGTGGCTGGCTGAAAGAGCAGCTCGAAATCCAAGCGCGCGGGCTTGCGGGCAATCTCGATAAGGTTTGGCCCGACGTGCGCGACAGCAAATGGGTGGGCGGCGACCGCGAAGGCTGGGAGCGCGTTCCCTATTGGCTGGACGGCTTCATCCCGCTTGCGTTTTTGCTGCGCGACGAGGACATGATCGCCCGCGCGAAGAAGTATATCGACAAGATCCTCGAAGGGCAGTGCGCGGACGGCTGGCTCTGCCCGTGCACGCAAGAGGAACGCAAGAACTACGACGTCTGGGCGCTCTTCCTCATTCTGAAAGTGCTCGTTGTATGGCAGGAGTGCTCGGACGACGGGCGCATCGAAGAGGCGGTCTACCGCGCGCTCTTTGAGTACCGCGATCATATCCGCACCGACGCGCCGCACGGCTGGGCAGCCGCAAGGTGGTACGAATGCCTCATCCCGCTCCTGTGGCTGTATGAACGCCGCCCCGAACCGTGGATGAAGGAGCTTGCGCACATTCTGAAAATCGACGGGACCGACTTTGCGGCGGCGGGGCCGCTCTGGAAGAAGACGGATAAAAAGTGGACGATGTACACGCACGTCGTGAACGCCGCCATGAGTCTGAAATCGGGGCCGCTCTATCGCCGCTTCATGCAAAAAACAGATGCGCCCGTTTCGGACGGAGACGCGGAGCGGATGTTCCGTCTGCTTGCGAAGTATCACGGCACGGCGGTCGGGCATTTCACGGGGGACGAGTGTCTTTCGGGCACGAGCCCCATCCACGGCACCGAGCTGTGCGGCGTCGTCGAAGCGATGTATTCCTATGAATGGCTGTTCGCCCTGACGGAAAAGCGCGTCTGGGCAGACAGGCTGGAAATGCTCGCCTTCAACGCCCTGCCCGCGGCGGTCTCGCCCGATATGTGGTCGCACCAATACGACCAGCAGAGCAATCAGATCGCCTGCACGGTGCAGAACGAGCCTTCCGTATTCAACACCAACTCTCCCGATGCGAACGTGTTCGGCTTAGAGCCCAATTTCGGGTGCTGTACGGCAAACTTCGGGCAGGGCTTCCCCAAATTCGCGCTTTCGGCGTTCCTCAAACAGGGGGAAGACACCCTCGTCTCGGCGGCGCTCGCGCCTGCCGAAGTGAGAACGGAGCTGAACGGCGCGCCCGTGCGCGTCGCGCTCGACACCCAATATCCCTTCCGCGGGAAGCTCGTTTACACGGTGGAAGGCGATGGGGAGTTCGCGCTGAAAATCCGCATTCCCTCTTCCGGCGTCTCCTTTACGGTGAACGGAAGGGCGGAGAAGGCTGAGGACGGCTTTTACACCGTCCGCAAGCGTTGGACGGGGCGCGAAACGCTGGTAATAGAACTTCGCTTTGAAATACGGCTCGTGCCGCGCCCGCGCGGACTGTACGCGGTAAAACGCGGTCCCTTGGTGTATGCGCTGCCCGTTCCCGAACGCCGGGAGCGGCGCGAATACGAAAAAGACGGCGTCGAGCGGCGCTATCCTTACTGCGATTATGACGTTCAGCCTGCGGGCGAATGGCAGTTCGCGCTGTGCGGAGAGGAATTCTCCGTGCAGGAGCGGGCGTTCGAAGCTCCCTTCACGCCCGACGCGCCGCCTGTTTGCCTCGAAACGGACGCCGTCCCCATTGCGTGGGGGTACGCCGACGGACAGACCGCGGTCTGCCGCCCGACGCCCGCAAGCCGCAAACCCTGCGGCGCGGCGCGGAAAAAGACGCTCATTCCCTACGGCTGCACCAACCTGCGCATGACGGAGCTCCCGTTCGTTTGCATAGTGCAATAAAAAAACGCCGCAGAGCGGCGCGGGAAGGACGGATATTAATTACTTTACACGGGGGGGGAGACTTATGCAGTTTTTGCAGATGCTCTCTCGGTGAGATCCCGTTGTAGCGTTTGAACACTTTGGAAAAATACAGCGCATCGGCAAACCCCACCGTATAGGCGATCTCGCTGACGGACGTCATGCCGCTCTCCATGAGCGAATAACTCATGGAAATGCGCTTCTGTGTCAGGTATTCGCGGAAGGGCAGTCCCATCTCCTCGCGGAAGGTGTGCGAAAGATAATTTTCGTGAATGTGGATGGCACGGGCGATCTCCTTGATGGTGAGCGCGGGATCGGTGTAATGGCGGTTGATGTATTCGAGGGTGCGTTCGATGTATTCCGTGCGTTTGCCCGCCGCCTGTTTCGGGGTCTTTTCCTTGTGAGAGATCAGATAGAGCAGATGATAGATGTGTAAGAAGTTTGTAAGGAATACGCTGTCGATGATGTCTTTGAGCGGCTCTTCCACGCAGAAGTTCGCAAAGAACGTCCTGCGCAGGTCGCGCCGGTATTCCTTCGGAACGGCAACGGTGTATCCTTCGCCAAAGCCCATCTCTGCAAAGTATGTCTTGCACTTCTGCCCGCTCACGGATACCCAATAAAAGGAAGCAGGGTCGGCGGGGTTGGTCTTATACGTCACGTCCGCATCGGGGCGCAGCAAAAACAGATGATTGCGCTTCAAGGGGATGCGCTTTCCGTCCGCGTGCAGCGTCAGGCTGCCGCCGATGATAAAGTGCAGGCGGAAGGCGGGATAGCCCCTGGCGGAGATCAGCGCCTTGTCGGGCAGGGTGTTTTCAAAGCCGTAGTGCTCGACGTGGAGGTCCGTGTTCTCCGAGGCGGCGCCCGTCACCGTAAGGGAGGCGGTCTGTTGTTCGAATACAGTCATATTCATGGCAAATTCTTCCGTGGAAGGGGATAGTTCCATTATAGTAAGATGCCGCCGATTTGTCAAGAACGGCGCGCATGATTCCCCCCTTGCGGGGAACAGAAAATCGGTCAGGCGGCACGCGGCGTCCCTGTCATGGGCAAAGCGGGCGGCGCGCGCCACGGCAATATATCGTTTGAAAGAACAGGAGGGAACATGATGAACACAGTTACCAAAACAAAGAAGCTGCTTGTCTGCATGCTTGCCGCTGCCATGGGCGCAAGCGCATTCGCGGGCGGGCTTCTGCTTGACGCGAGCGCGGCGGACCTGCAGGTGGAATCGGCGGCGCTTTTCACAACGTCGCAGGGGGTGAATGTGCTGCCCGCTTCGCAGTATGAAAGACCGGATGGGGCGAAGAGTGAAGTGGGGCTTCGCTTCCAGTCGCAGAATGACGAGGCGTTCACCATCGACATAAACGGCGTGTTCCATCGTTCGTTCGGTCTGGACTGGGCAGCCCCTGCCGACGGGTGGGTCCCGGGCGGCGCGGAAGTCGTGTTCGAGATCGCCGAGTTCGGCAATCCCGACAACAAGTTCGAGATCCATTATAAAGGATTATATCAGAGCAGCGCATGGGTCGAATATGACTATACCAATGCAGAGGGACAGTCCGAAACGCTCTACCGCACCTATGGTCTGGGTTATCAGGGGACATCGCGTATGGTGTATTCCAAAGACATCATCGATGGCTCGGTCAACAGTCCGGATGGTTCCGACATCTTATTTTATCCTGAATTGACCGCGACTACGAATGGATCTGCAGAGGACAGGAGATATTCGCGTACCGAAGTACGGGTGCAGAAATCATTAACTGAAGGTACCGCAGCTTCGATGGCCGACGATGGCGCGATCGTCAATGTGGTTGGCTTCTCGAAGGGCGGTGGCTCTGTTCCGATCGCCTCGTTCCGCGACGATCCCGGGTCGTTCAGCCCGACCGATGAGACAATGGAAGTTTATGCCAAACAACAATGGTGGGATCCCAGCGGCGATGCAAACTACGAAATCGGCTATAACCTTCCCCGCATCAACTTCGACAACGGCTATACCGTCAAGATCCATGTCTCCGCAGGGCTGGAGTTTATGGTGTTTTCCATTGCGGAGATCATGGATCATGACTACGATAACTATTGGACTAATGAGCCGTTCAACACCTGGCCCGCTATGCAGGTCAATACAAGGGGGGAACAGGCGCAATGTGCTGATGAGACGAATGCAGCAACTTATTGGAGTACCGTTAGTTTCTATCAGAAATGGCTGACTGCGCCCTCCGTCACGGTCTCCAAATATGAGAATGTTGTGGCGGCGGGGGAAGCGATCACGCCTCCTGCGGCTACCTATGCCACCAACGGCGAGCCCACAGCAACGAATCCCGTTACGGACATCGACTACCGCGTGAACGGCGGCGACTGGTCGGACGTCCCCGCGGAGGGCATTCCCGCCTGCAAGACGGGCGACGAAGTGGACGTCCGCTATAACGCGCTCTCCGGGGGGATCTCCGCCGCAGAGATCATCACGCTCTCCGTGCGCGAAATGACGGCGCTTTCCGCAAAAGACGTGGTTCGCGTCGCCGATCCGAGCGTGACGGTGACGGCGAATGGGCAGGGCGCTTCTGGTGAAACGCTGTCCGAAAACGGCTTATTGCTGGAATCTGGCATTGAGCAAGTGTACTCTTTCGACCTCGTCGGGCGCTTCACGGGCAATACCGAACTGCGCTGGGGCACGGCGGCGGAGGAAGGCTGGGGCGTCAACGGCAGGGTGGAGTTCACCGTTGCCGAGGCGGGCAATCCTGAGAATTACTTCAAAGTCGTTTGGGTCGCACCGTGGCAGAGTAAGGTATATGTGGAGTATGTTCACGACGGCGAAACACTCTACTGCGCACGCGATTCATGGGGCGGCGACACGTTCTACTACACATATGCAGATGTAACGAACAGCGACAAGAGCCAAGCGAGACCTTTTGTCGGCGATGCAAGTTCTGTCGGCATCCTCGGGCTGAGATGGTCGGGCGACGTGTTGAATGTGGTCGTAAACAGCGGACGGTATGACAATACCGAGCTGGTTCTCGCCTCCTTCTCGAACGATCTCGAAGGGTTCCAGCCCATTACGGAGGGCACGGGCGACAAGTCCAATCTTCCCAAGATCTCCTTTGAAAAAGGCTACACCGTCTCCGTCAAGGTGACGGGCGCCATCGACTTCCTGCTCTACGACGTGACGACGGCGGCGGACGCTTCGTCCTTCGACGCGGAGAGCTTCTCCTACGAGCCCGTCTGGTACACGCGCGGCGTGGCGATGCCCGTCTTTGAGGACATCCCCGTTCTTGCGGGCGTGCAGACAGGCAGCGATACAAAGGTCACCGTTCCCGCGCTTACATACACGGCGGGCGAGGGCGCGCAGCTCACCGTCACCTGGGTGAAGCCCGCGGACGGCGGCGCGCAGCAGGTGAACGTCAGCGACCAGCTTTCCATGACGGAGCAGGGCGATCATATCCTGCGCTACACCGTCACGGTGGACGGCGTCGCCTATACCGAGGAAGTGACCGTTCACGTCTGCGATTATACGGAGTTTGTTTCGGGCACGCATGCGACCTGCACCGAACCCGGCGAAGGGTTCTTCACCTGCGAACACGGCAGCTTTACGCAGAAGGAGATCCCCGTCGATCCCGCCGCGCACAGCGTTGTGCATCATGCGGAAGTTCCCGCAACCTGTACCGAAACGGGGACCAAGGAATATTGGGAATGCCAATACTGCCATAAGAAGTATTCGAGCGCGGATTGCACGGAAGAACTTCTCGATCTGACGATTCCCACGGCTCCGCACGATTACGATGCGGTTTGGACGTGGGAAGGCGAAACGGCAACACTTACGCTTTCCTGTAAGAATTGCGATGACGTTCGGACCCCCGAGGGCGTTCAGGTCAAGGAACTTGAAGAGGAGCGTATCGCCTCCACCTGTGAAACGCAGGGCAAAAAAGTGTTGCAGGCTACCGTAACGTTTGGGGAAATCCCTTACACCAGCGAGAAGCATGAAATTTCGCTTCCACTTGCATCGCATACGCTTACGGGCACGGATGCCAAAGATCCCACTTGTACCAAAGCGGGCAATAAGGCGTATTGGCGCTGCTCGGTATGCGGAAAGTATTTCTCGGACGAAGCGGGCAATACGGAAACGACCTTGGAGGGGGTCGCCATTCCTGCTACGGGGCATAGCTATGGCGAACTAAAGTGGACGTGGACGGAGTTCACGGGCGCAACGGCGAAATTCACCTGCCTGGCTTGCGATGACGAACAGACGGTGACGGCAACCATCACGAGCGGAGTGACTACGCCCGCAGCGTGCGAGACGGAGGGCGTTCGCACCTATACGGCGACGGCGACCTTCGGCGGACAGACGTACACCAATACCAAGACGGAAGCCATTCCCGCGACGGGGCACAGCTACGGCGAACCCGCGTGGACGTGGACGGCATTCAGCGGCGCAACGGCAACGTTCACCTGCTCGGCTTGCGATGACGAACGGGAAGAGACGGCTGTCATCACGAACGAAGTGACTACGCCCGCAGCGTGCGAGACGGAGGGCGTTCGCACCTATACGGCGACGGCGACCTTCGGCGGACAGCAGTACACGGATACCAAGACGGAAGCTATTGCGGCGACGGGGCACCATATGGTACAGGTTCCCGCCAAGGCGCCCACCTGCACCGAGGACGGTTACGAGGCGCATTACCGCTGCTCCGTCTGCGGAAATCTCTTCTCGGACGAAGCAGACAATACGGAAATTTCTTTGGAAGATGTCACCATTCCCGCAAAGGGTCACAGCTATGGGGAACCTGAATGGACGTGGACGGGCTTTGCGAGCGCAACGGCGAAATTCACCTGCAGCGCGTGCTCCGACGTACAGACGGCGAGGGCGATGGTGACGAGCGAAGATACGACGCCCGCGACCTGCACGCAGGACGGCGTTCGCACCCATACGGCGAAGGTGACATTCGACGGCAAGACGTATACCGCTGAAAAGACGGAGACCATCGTGGCAACGGGGCAGCACAATATGCAAAAGGTCCCCGCAAAGATGCCCACCTGTACCGAGGACGGCAACAGCGTTTACTATAAGTGTTCGGAATGCGGCAGGTGTTCTTCCGATCCCGCCGGGCTGATGAATATCGACGAGGCGAGCATGAAGCACCCTGCAACGGGACACAAGTTCGAAAACGGAACATGCACCGTCTGCGGCGCGGAGGATCCCGATTTCGTTCCCGCCGAAGGGCTGACGGGCGGCGAGATCGCGGCGATCGTTGTGGCGGTCGTTGTCGTCGTGGGCGTTGCGGTCACGCTGGTGTTTGTTCTGCGCAAAACGAGAATGAAGAAATAAGGAGGGAAGTATGATGAAAAAATGTATTTTGAAAACGGGAGCAATGATTTTGGCGGCGGGATTTTCCTGTTCCTTCCTGCTTGCGGGATGCGCGGGACTGTCTTCCTCCAAAGGCGGTGCACAGATGCAGGGAACAGCAAATTATCAGACAAGCGGGGCGATCCCGCCTGCCAACGACGCGCAGACGGGGGGGGGTGATATTCAGCAGCCCTCTTCCGCGGAATGGTATATCCGCACCGACGCGCAGATGTATTACGGCGGCTCGTACAACGCCGACGAGAGCTGGCTCACGGGCGGAACGGACAGCCAGCAGACCGTCTATATCACGGCATCGGGCGGCAGCGGCGCCGCGGTAGGCATCTACAAGGCGGACGATACGGCGCTTAAGACGGCGGTCAAAACGTACACGCTCGCCGAGACGGAGGGCTTCCGCTATGCCCTCCCCGCCAACACGCTCGAAGCGGGCGACTACGTGGCGGCGCTCTTCCCCGCCGAGGGGGCTTCCGCCCCGCGCGCGACGGCTGCCTTCACCGTGACGGACGGCGCCGTCCTGACCAACAAGGCGACCTATTTCCAGAACGAGCAGATCGTGTTCTCCTTCTATGCCGATACGACGAATACGTCGAAGAACGGCGGCTCCTACCGCTGGCTGGGGCTCTACAAAAAACAGGAGAGCGGCACGTACGGCAATAACTTCCTCAAATGGGTCACGCTGTGCGGCAATCAGCTCATCTCGGGACAGGGCTACATCCTGCAGGAGGGCAAGGTCGGCTCGGTGGGCTG
The DNA here is from genome assembly GCA_944343275.1 of uncultured Clostridia bacterium. Classification (GTDB taxonomy): domain Bacteria; phylum Bacillota; class Clostridia; order Christensenellales; family Borkfalkiaceae; genus Gallimonas. The sequence continues at coordinate 30,588 of CALVMH010000021.1, forward strand.
GAGCGCCACCTATCCCGTCCGCGCCGCCAATGCGGAAGCCATCTGGGAGCCCGGCACCTATGAACTCGTGCTGTTCGGCGACGGCGGCTATTCTGCCGTGCTTGACAAGGCGGAGTTCACCGTCGTCAAGGGCAAGGCAGGCAAGGCGTATGCGCCCGACGCGGTCTACATGAACGCGTACGGCGCGGAAAAGGGCGTTTTGAGCGGGGAAGTGCTTTGCTCCTTCGCGCCCGACCGCTTCAACGCCTCGGAGATCGTCGCCTATTGGGCGGACGAGAACGGCGTTCTGGAGGGCTACCTTCCCTTCGGCGTGCAGCGCGTCACGGGCAACCCGCAGCGCTATTACGCCTTCGAGAACATCATGATCCCCGCGGACGCGACCAACCTGCGCTTCTACGGAAAGAATGCCGACGGGCTCGGCAGCAGCTATTTCCGCGTCGACCTGCCCGAAAACACCAAGTCGATCGGCTCGGACGAGACCGTCCTTTCCGAATTCACCTACCTGAGCGATATCCACGTCGGCTATACCGATTACAAGCTGGTGGAGGGCGAGGCGGTCGGAACGGAGGTCGTCCGCAACAGCAATAATTACAGGAAGGCGCTCGACGACGTCAAGACGGTCACGGGCGAAGCGGGCAGCGTGTTCATCGTCGGCGACGTCACGGAGAGCGGCAGGAACGAGGAGTGGGCGATGGTCGAGGAGATCACAGCGGAAAAGGGATTTTCCGACAGCGTCTACTATATGCTCGGCAACCACGACTACTACGGCGTGTACAACCGCAAGGACGACAACAGCCAAGCTGTCTGGCAGACGGGCGTTCCGTTCGCAGAGGCGGTGCAATACTTCACCGATTGGGTCGCGGACAAGGCGGCGGCTTCGGGCGACGCCATGACGGCGGCGGCGAACGGGCTCTGGTACGATGTCGAAGTGGACGGCGTTCATCACATCTCCCTCAACACCGAAGCCTCCGACGGCGACTGGACGTGCGCGCATCTTTCCCTCGCGCAGCTCAATTGGCTCAAGGAGCGCCTCGAAGCGCTCAAAGGGGAACCCGTGTTCGTCTATCTGCACCAGCCGCTCACCGACACCACGTCTGGAACGCTGCCCGGCGAGGGGTGGGACCACGTCAAGATCTACGATGAAAACAACAACCTCGTGCGCAGTGCGGATAAGCTCAAGGAGATCCTCGGCGAATATCCGAACGCGTTCTTCGTGAGCGGGCACAACCACAGGGAACTCGATTCCTACCGCGCCGTGTTCCCCGCTTCCACCGCGCAGAAGAACAACTTCATCCAGACGGGCGGCACGGCGTATATCGACAAGGAGATCACTCCCGGCGTCAATCTGCGCCACGAAGGCTGGTATGTCCGCGTGTATGAGGATAAGGTCGTGTTCCTCGGCAGGGAATTTACGACGGGGATGTGGCTCTCGGGCGCATGCTTTGTGTTCGAACTCAAATAAGCATTCGAACTAAAACGAACAAAAAAGAACGGGCTTTTGCCCGTTCTTTTTTGCGTTGACATCAAAAACACCGCGCGGCATGCTGCCGCGCGGCTCATGGAGCAGGAAACGGGAGTCGAACCCGCCAGAATCAGCTTGGGAAGCTGACGCCATACCGCTAGGCGATTCCTGCATGACTTCATTCAGTTGTGTTCAAAGATGTTCGCCTCCCGTTTCCACGGAAACGGCAGTGCCTCCGCCCGCTGTGCGGTGCTCGGCATGCTGCGCAACGAACC
>CALVMH010000022.1 GCA_944343275.1 uncultured Clostridia bacterium
ATATTATCGATATTGCTTCTTCCGATAGCACCCGATTTACCGAATCTGTCTGTAACGACGCGAGTTCTGCATCCCATAACGGACAACAGTTCCGGAGAAGTATCTTTATCCATTTCGCAGTCGCAGAGCAAGTATGTCGGGATCATCTTTTTGCCCGTACACTCTAATGCTTTCATAAGCAGATTATAGTTTCTGTCCTGCGTGTTGCGGCTTATTCCTTTTGCGACCTTGAAAATGATATTCGGTTTATAAATAAGTTCGCCCGCATGGTAAAATTCATCGAGCAACGTAAAAGCCAGAAACCTTGCAAAATCATTTTCGGCAAGTCCGATGTTGAAGGATATATAATAACTTGTCTGCCCCATCCGTGTATGAGTATTGTTGCACCAAATGATAAGATCACGGATTGCGGCGCGGAATATTTCTTCATTGCCTTTATAATCGATGCCCAAAGCCGTGAAAATGCTCGTAAGATCGTTATCAAAATTGGCGAGTGCCATACCGCCGCTCTGTTCGTTTCCGATGCGTTCAAACAATTCTTTTAAGAAGTCGAAAACGCCGAGAATGGCTTTTACATCTGAAAGGCCCGCAAATATCGAGTAGGGAAATGCTTTCAGAAGATCGAACGTCAGACAATTATACGTTAATCCGTAAGCATCAAGATCATGGATATGAATGTATCCTTCGCGATGTAGCATCGCCCATTTTTTATCAAGGGAGTCTAAAACAGACTCTTTTACCGCCTTTTCTCCGATATTATAGATGCAGCCGACATAACTCTTTCTATTGGCGGCATTGTCATTCTTATTCTGTAATTGCATGGTTGATCTCCGTAAAAACCTGATTGGAAGAACCGATGAACGGCATAGTTGTCGTTTTCAGCTTTTCCATGTAGGGACCGTATTTCAAATAGTGTATCTTATCAAGAATTTTTTGTGGGACTTCGCTTATGTCGTGTCCGGTATACAGACAAATATCGAAGTCGTATAAAAGAGTGAGGAGTTCATAGACGGCGTCTATCTGCATCAAAGGCTCGCCGCCGGAAATGGTGAGTTCTTTGTTAATGCAACTTTTCCGCAATGTATCTGCAAGTTCTGCAACCGTAAGGCGGCTTCCTTTGGTAATATCCCAAGTCTCTTGATTGTGGCAACCGCTACAATGCAAATCACATCCCTGCAAAAACAGCACAGTCCTATATCCGATACCGTCACAAAGAGACGGATTTTTCATGATCGAATGGATATAAATTATTTGAGATATATTTTCTTGTTTCATTGTATCTATCAATTTTCCCTCATATTATTTTTATCAAGTCGTCGCTTTCGTTGATTTGCAGAAGCTGTGTATAGAATTCCACCAATCGGTGCGGAAACGCAACATTTAGTAACCGTATCGGTCGTTCCCGTCCGAGCAATGATATAATGACATCTCCGTGGCGAAGCGCTGCATCGTCGGCAACGGAAACAGATTTGATTTTTTCTATCGGAAGATAGATCACGTTACTTGCCTTTTGATATGTCTGAATAATCAAATGCGTGTTATTGATTTCACCGATCTTGATACCATAGGGAGCTTTGTAGTCCCTGACAAAGGATATAAGACCGATAATCGCAGTCGGCATCACGATAAACGAAAGAATGCCGAAAATCGCACCGACAATATATAACGGCGTGATCGACAGACATAGCCCGACAGAGAACAACGCAATCGAAATCAGAAAAATTGCAAGGATTGCGATTCTGATCGATAATTTAATATAATCTTTTTTCTCCAATCTGTATCGGCAGATATCGTAGCGTATTTTGGTGTTGATCGTTTTCTTTAAGTCCGACGTAACATTATGGAGAACGCTTTGCAGGGTTTGCGCGTCGTTCAAATCGATCGATTCATCCAAAAGCACATCAAACGACACGTCCAAAACTTTTGCGATATCTCGGATATTATCGAGTTTGGGTTCAAATTTGCCGTTTTCCCAATCGGATACGGTTTGTCTGCTCACACCGTCGGTGGTTTCTGAAAGAGAATAACCGAACTCTTCCTGAGAGAGGCCCCGTGCTTTTCTCAATATCCTGATTTTTTCAGATAACTTCATTGTTTTGCCTGTCCTTTTAACAAAACCTTCCGCTGATAAACTTGCACTTTTTATATAAACGGGCTCTGTTTCGCCGTTGTCGCAATAACTTTACATCATTTTATCTAAAAGAGCCACCGAGCACAGCATGGAATTTTGTCAGGGACAACCCGACATCAGGTATATTATAACAGATTTAACTTAGCCAATTGCATTGATTTCTTTTTCCAACTGCGCCATTGTGTTCATGATCTCTTCAAAACTCGGTTTTTCACCGAACAACATATTTTGCATATGCTCATAGTCAGAACGGAGTTTTGCGACATTATATACGGGCGGCAATAATTTCATCGTGTCGCGTTTTGCAAGGTCATATCTTGCCCACGGACAGTGGTAAAATTTGTCTTTGAATCGCACAACGCGCTCCAACAGATCGTTATCCCGCAAGGCGTTATCTTTTACGGGCGTTTGCATCATTTTATACAGATCGTAATAATGCCGCGAATATCTTAACGGAAAGGGGCGATCCTCGGGGCGAAACGCCTCTCTATGTAAAATCGTAACCTTTTCCCAGAACGTGCGTTCCGGCAAAACGGTCAAGACTTCCGTTGACGGTTGCACAAAAAACCGTGCATATTGTTCAGCTGCATAAGGGGTAATCGTTGCATACCGGACGGGAGTCAATGCGGCGAGAGCACCTATTTCGAGGCGTATTTCCTGAAGGATCGATGTGTCGGAAAAACTATTCGGATATATGATTTTTACCGTCTGCGGGTCGTCGCCGTCGATATAGCAATGAACATTCTCGCCAAGTTCGGCAGTCAGATTGGAAACGATCGACGGAAGAAACGTATCGCGCAAAAACACTTCCGCGCGGGCATTTGCCTCTTTGTTGAACGTATCCTGTTTTGTATTGCTGCGATGTTCCCATGGTTCGTTGATGCCGTATCCGAGAACGCGCCAATCGAGGATCAAATCGATATCTTCCGAAAACCGTTCTATGAGACCGTAAGCCTTCGACAAACTCGTACCGCCCTTGAATGCGATCCTGTCCTTCCACGCGCAGCGATGAAAGAGATAATCAAGCATATAGCATACCCAAAAATCCTTTTCGACAATGGCGTCCGTCATGCCTGTTTTGGCGGCTGTATTATGGAAGAGAGCTTTTCTGTCGCGCTCATCAATCTTGGCGATATTTCTCATTTTTCACCTCTGCAAATTTGCTTGATATATTCGTAGATCCATGAAGTGGCGATTTTCGCTTCGCTCATCATCGTTGTTTTTTCTTCGGCAGACAACAATTTTCGTAGCTTTTCAATCACGGTTTTATCTATCTTATCTTTTCCCAACGATTTTAATGCCTGAACGGTCAGCGCGGTTTTGTATGAAAATTTCGATATATCTTTATTCGTCGTCCTTTTGAAACGGATGACGGTATTATCATAAGAATATTCTTTATAAGGCCCGTCGCTGACATATAGCCAAACGGCAGGAACTTGCGTTGATAAAGCAAGCAGGTTCAAAGCCGTATCGCCGCACGGAACGATCGTCCACCCGAAATTACGGGCGATCGCATGGGCTACATTGTCCGGAACGGGAGCAATGTACTCATTCAAAAAATCACTGTATTCCGGCTTATAATAAACGCCTCTGATCACCCGTTTGATAAGGTTATCTGCTTCAAGCCGCGTCAACCCGACGCTTGCCGTCTTTTTATCGGTGATGTCCGTAAAATCAGCAGCGACGAAAACGGCGCCGTTTTCGGAAGCGGAGATCCGGCTTTTAATCTCGCTAAGATAATTTGGTCTGATCATAGCAATACCTCGTTGATAATACTATACTCTTTTTTCAACGAAAATGCAAGAGTTTATGCGTTTATAAAGTAAATTCCAAAAAATATTTGTTGTAAAAAATAACTTTGATGCCGTGGTGCGTGCTTGGAACAGACGAATGGCTTTATTCGTTGCAAAAAAATGATATTAGCCTCTTCACAATTTTATCCAGCTTATCCGCCGACTTTCTGTATCTTAATATTCCCATTAAAATAAAATTAATTGACGCTCGGCATTGTACATCTACAAAATCTCTACAAAAAGCAGTTAAAAATGTGCCGGAAATTAAAAGCGATAACAAACGCGGGATAAAACTTGAAAACCGTTGAGGTGCGAGCCTCCGGAGCTTCGAAGCCCTCGCCTTCCGCCAACAAAAAAACCGCAGAGAACAATCTCTGCGGTTTTTTTGGTTGAGGTGACGGGACTTGCGCCTTTAGCGGCGCGCCCCGGTGAACAGCGCACCGCGCTGTTCAGTTTGCGTCCGCGCCTGCCTCAACCCCGCTCCTCACGCAAACCATTTGCTCCCGCAAATGCCTCCACCCTCAAGCCCCGTCACAGTCCGTGTACAAAAAAACCGCAGAGAACAATCTCTGCGGTTTTTTTGGTTGAGGTGACGGGACTTGAACCCACGACCTCTTGGTCCCTAACCAAGCGCGCTACCAAACTGCGCTACACCTCAATGTTCTTGAAAAAGAGCATATCCTATTATACCAACTATTCGGAAAGTGTCAAGCGATTTTCCGCCCGCTTTACAAAAATTTTCGACAGAACCGAAAGCGGAACCGAAATCAGCTTTGCGCACGCGGGTAGCGCGTCTCCTCGTCCGTCAGTCCGAGCAGATAGTCCACGGACACTTGATAGAAATCGGCAAGTGCGATCAGGTTGTCGATCGGGATCTGCCGCTGCCCCGTTTCATACTGTGAATAGGTATTCTGCCGAACATGCAAAAAATCAGCCACCGTTTTTTGCGTCAGCAAATTTTCTTCCCGCAATTTTTTTAGGCGTATCATCTCTCTTATTATAAAAAATCTCATTTTGAGATATTGACATTTATCTCATATTGTGATATAATGGAGAAAAATTATGAGAGGTGACGGCATGAACCAACTGACAGAACAAGAAAAAGAGCAGCTCAAACAGCTGACGGGGATCAAAACCTATCCGGGAGTCCTCTCCCTGATTTCCTTAACGGGCATTTTGCTGGCGCTCATCGGGTGTTTGTGTCCGTTCTTTTCCTATAACCCGACCGTCGTCGATGATTTCAAACGGACGATCGGTCTGTTTGATCTGACTTCCACCGCACTTATCGTTGCGTTGATCGGACTGCTCTTTCTGTTCGCAACCCTTTTCCTTTTATTCTTTGACGCCTCATGGCTCACAAAATACATCAAAGAGCCGGAGGGGAAATCCTACGGCAAGAAGATGATCGTTCGCACCGTATCGGCGGTGATCTTTGCGCTGTTGTCCCTGATCCTTGTACAGCTTTCAGCTTTATTTTATGAGATCCCCGAATCGTCGTTTGAGGAGCTGCCCCTGGAAAGCGATGCGGGCTCCATCCTCTATTACATCGGCGTTTGCCTGTTTTGCTGTGCCGCTCCGATCAGGGCGATGATCCTGAAAAACGTGATGGACGGAAAGACCGAACCGGAAAAACTCGGATTCGGGAAAAAGCAGCCCTCCCCCGCGCAACAGAACGAACGCTCCCCGCAGCAGCTTTCCGAATGGAAAAAACTTCTGGATGAAGGCGCGATCACGCAGGAAGAATACGACGCAAAAAAAGAAGAATTTCTGAAACAACAATAGAACACATGCGCCCCGAAAGGCATTTGCCTTCGGGGCGCAGAATTTCAAAAAGGTACTTTGAGACGGGCCTGTAAGCCGGGCTGCGTCGGGCGCGGTCTCGTCGCCGTAAAGCGCCATTCCCCCGCCGCGCGCTTGCTTGCGGCGGACGCGCAACGCTTACGGCTCCTCTTCCCGGAAATATGCTGCGCCTTTTTCCGGGAGCCCTGTTATGATAAATGCCCGCGCTTGCGGGCATCTGTTTTCAAACATACTTCGAGACGGACCTGTAAGCCGGGTTCTGTCGAGCGCGGTCATTTATCTAGGCTTACCGTCACCGATAAGCTCAAGCGGTGTTCACGGCTGCGTTCGGGCGGGCAACCCGTATGAACACAGCCCAACCTTGCATCGGACGGGGTTTACATGGCACGGGGCGTTACCGTCCCGTCGGTGAGCTCTTACCTCGCCTTTCCATCCTTACCGCTTTCAAAGCGGCGGTCTATTTCTGTTGCACTTTCCTTAAAGTCGCCTTCACCTGACGTTATCAGGCGTCCTGCCCTGCGATGCCCGGACTTTCCTCGTCGCATTCGGGATGCGCCGCGGCCGCGCAGTCCGCTCGAAGCAAGAATATTATAGCATAAAGTCGGAAAAAAGGCTTGTATTTTTGCGGGGAAATATGATAAAATAGCAAAGGAAATTTTTTGGAGGAAGCAACATGAGAAAGACCAAGATCGTCTGCACGTTAGGACCCGCCTCTGAGACGGAAGACGTCATTGCAGCCATGGCGGACGCAGGCATGAACGTCGCCCGCATCAATTTTTCCCACGGCACGCATGAGGAGCATGCACAAAAAATCGCGCTTATCAAAAAGATCCGCGAGAAGAAGAACATCCCTTTACCCATTTTATTGGACACCAAAGGACCGGAATTCCGCATCAGGACGTTCAAAAACGGAAAGGTCAACCTGAAAGCGGGTGACACGTTCACCTTCACCACCGAGGAAACGGAGGGCGACGAAGCCCGCGTCTCCGTCTCCTACAAGGGCATCTGTTCCGACATGAAACCCGGCGACAAGATCCTTTTGAACAACGGGCTGATGGTCTTTGAGGTCAAAAAAGTCAAGGCGCCCGACGTCACCTGCGAAGTCGTCATCGGCGGCGAACTCTCCAACCGCAAGTCCATGTTCTTCCCCGAAAAGGAGCTCAACCTCGTCTATCTCTCCGAACAGGACAAGCGCGACCTTCTCTTCGGCATCGAGCAGGGCGTTGACTTCGTCGCATGTTCCTTCGTCTCCAAGGCGCAGGACATCCTCGACGTCAGGAACTTTCTGCACGAGCACGGCTCGGACGACATCGACCTCATCGCCAAGATCGAAAACCGCGCGGGCGTGAACAACCTTGCCGCCATCCTCGAAGTCTCGGACGGCATCATGATCGGCAGGGGCGATATGGGCGTGGAGATCCCCTATGAGGAACTGCCCGACATCCAGAAGACCATCATCAATGCCTGCCGCCGTGCGGGAAAGCGCTGCATCACGGCGACGGAGATGCTCGAATCCATGATCAAACAGCCCCGCCCGACGCGGGCGGAAATTTCCGACGTCGCCAACGCCGTATACGACGGGTCGAGCGCCGTCATGCTCTCCGGCGAGACGGCGGCGGGGCTTTATCCCGTACAGGCGGTCGCCGCCATGGCACGCATTGCGATGCAGGCGGAAAGCCGCGAGCAGTTCATCCAGAAGGTGGACGAAAAGGACTACCTCATCCGCGGGATCGCGGACGCCCTCTCCCACTCCGCCTGCACCCTTGCGCGGGACGTGAAGGCGAAGGCGATCGTCGTCTGCACGCGGACGGGCGGAACCGCCAAGATGGTCTCCCGCTTCCGTCCGATGATCGACATCATCGGCATGACCACCGATCCGAGAAGTTACCAGAAACTTGCTTTGAGCTGGGGCGTGACGCCCGTCATGAGCGAGGAATACAACTCGGTGGACGTCCTGTTCCACTTTGCAAAGTGCGCCGCGCGCGACTCCGGGCTTGTGCAAAAGGGCGATACCATCGTCATCACGGGCGGCACGCCCAACGGCAAGAGCGGAAATTCCAACCTCATCAACATCGAAACCATCTGAAAAAACGGGAATCCCCCCTTCCGCCGCTTGACGGAAGGGAATTTTTTTGCTATCATATCGTTGCGTGCGCAATCGTTGCGAACGCAATCAAAAGGAGCGATCCCATGGAACATCTCTTCATGAAACATCTCGGCGAAGTCTGGCGGTGCGCCAACCTCTTCCGCACGGCGCGCTGCGAGGCGCTCGGTATCGGCAGTTATCAGGATTCCTACCTGCTCAACATCTGCGCCCATCCCGGCATCCCGCAGGACAGACTTGCGGAACTCATCTATGTCCACAAGAGCAATGTGGCGCGGCAGCTCGCCTCTTTGGAGGAAAAGGGTTTCATCACGCGCACGCCCGACCCGCAGGACAGGCGCTCCCTGCTCGTCTTTCCGACAGAGAAGGCGGCCGCCGCCCTGCCCGCCGTCCGCGCGGCGCACCGCGCCTGGAACGAACGGGTGCTTGACGGCTTTTCCGAAGAGGAACGCGCCGCGATCGGTGCGTTCATGGAGCGGCTTGCCCGCAATGCAAAACAGGCATACAAAGAGGAGTGATCCGTGAAAACGTTGCTTTCTTACCTCTCCCCCTATCGGGGGCGCATGGCGCTCGGCTTCCTCATCAAGGCGGCGGGAACGCTCGCCGAGCTGCTGTTGCCCCTCATCATGGCGCACATGCTCGACAACGTGGCGCCCACGCGGGACGTGCTTGCCCTCTCCCTGTGGGGCGCGGGCATGCTTGCCTGCGCCGCCGTGGGACTTGCGGGGAACGTCATCGCCAACCGCATGGCGTCCAAAGTGGCGCGCGACACGACCGAGCGCCTGCGCGCCGACCTCTTTGCGGGGACATTGCGCCTTTCGGCGCGGCAGACGGATGAAACGACCGTCCCCTCCCTCGTCTCCCGCCTCTCTTCCGACACCTACAACGTGCACAACATGATCGGCATGATGCAGCGCCTCGGCGTGCGCGCCCCCATCCTGCTCGTCGGCGGCGTCGCGCTCACCTTCACCGTGGACTATCTGCTCGCCCTCGTCCTGCTCGCCGCGGTACCCGTGCTCGCCGTCATCGTCATTCTCGTCACAAAAAAGGGCACCGCGCTCTACGACGCGCTGCAGCGCTCCGTGGACGGCATGGTGCGGAAGGTGCGCGACGACCACACGGGCATCCGCGTCATCAAGGCGCTCTCCCGCACCGAATATGAGAGCGCGTCCTTTGCCGCCGTCAATGAAGACGTCGCGCATAACGAGATGAAGGCGGGCATGACGACGGGCATCACGGGACCGCTCATGAACGCCGTGCTGAACCTCGGCATGGCAGCAGTCATCTTCTTCGGCGCCTACCGCGTGGCGGCGGGACACGCGATGGCGGGCGACATCATCGCCTTCACCTCCTATTTCACGCTCATCCTCAACGCCGTCATCTCGGTGAGCCGCATCTTTGTCATGTACACGAAGGGCGGCGCCTCGGCAAAGCGCATCGCCGCCGTTCTCGCCCTGCCCGAAGAGCTGCTGCCCGTTACCGGGGAACGGGAGGAGGAGAGCGTGCTGCACTTCGACCATGTCACGTTCTCCTATCGGGATGCCCCCGCCCTGCGAGACATCGACTTCACCCTCAAAAGGGGGGAATCGCTCGGCATCGTCGGCGCGACGGGCAGCGGCAAATCCACGATCGTTGCCCTTTTGCTGCGCTTTTATGATGCGGACAGCGGGCGGGTGCTGGTGGACGGAAAGGACGTGCGCGCCTATCCGCGCGACGAACTGCGCAAAAAATTCGGCGTCGTCTTTCAGAACGACTTCTTCATGGCGGCAAGCATCCGGGAAAACATCGACTTCGAACGCGGCGTCCCGCAGGAAGCGCTCGCACGGGCGGCGGTGTATGCGCAGGCGGACGCGTTCATTTCCGAACACGGCGGTATGGACGGCTCCCTGACGGCGCGCGGTGCCAACTTTTCGGGCGGGCAAAAACAGCGGCTGCTCATCGCCCGCGCGCTGGCGGCGTCCCCCGACATCCTCATCCTCGACGACTCGTCGAGCGCGCTCGACTATGCGACGGACGCGCGCCTGCGGAAGACGCTGCTCGAACAGCTCCCCCGCACGACGGTGGTGATGATCGCCCAGCGGCTGAGTTCGGTGCGCTTCGCCGACAAGATCCTCGTGCTCGACAAGGGGCGCGCGGCGGGATTCGGAACGGATGAAGAACTCATGAAGACATGTGACGTCTATCAAAAGATCCATGCGTCGCAGCACGCAGACAAAGCGGGAGGCGAACATGATGCGACCTGACACTCATCCCCCGAAGACGGGACGTAAGGCGGTCTTTTTCCGCCTGATGAAATATTTCCTGCGCTACAAGGCGGGCGTCGCCGCGGCGTTCTTCCTCATGCTGGGAAGCAACCTCTTTGCACTGCTCGGTCCGTGGCTTTCCGGCGAGGCGCTGGACGCCATTGCCGCGCCGGACGGCGTGGCGTTTGATGCCGTCGGAAGATACTGCCTGTACATGGCGGCGTTCTATGTGGTCTCCTCCCTCTTTTCCTATCTGTTGACCGTGCTCATGATCCGTCTCAGCCGCAATATCGTCAAATCCATGCGGCAGGACGTGTTCGACAAATTCCTTCTGCTCCCCCTCTCCGTGACCGACCGCATGCAGACGGGCGACCTCATCAACCGCATCTCCTATGACATCGACACGGTGAACGCCTCCCTCTCCAACGACATGTTGCAGGCGGCGACGAGCGTCGTCACCGTGGTCGGCGCGCTCATCGGCATGATCGCCGTCTCCCCGCCGCTGCTCGGCATTTTCCTCATCACCGTTCCCCTCTCCGTGTTCATCGCCGTCAAACGCAGCCGCAAGGTGCGCCCGCTCTTCCGCATGCGCTCGGCGAAACTCGCGCAGCTCAACGGATTTTCCGAAGAGATGCTCACGGGGCTGACCACCATCCGCGCCTACGGACGGGAGGACAAGATGATCGAAAAGTTCTGCGAAAAGAACACGGACGCCGTCGACGCCTATTATGCGGCGGACTACTACGGCAGCCTCATCGGTCCCGCAGTCAACTTCGTCAACAACCTCGGCACGGTGCTCATCTCCACGGCGGGCGCGTTCTTCTATCTCTACGGCATCATCAGCATCGGCGACATCTCCGCCTTTTTGCTCTACTCGCGCAGGTTTTCGGGGCCCGTCAACGAATATGCCAACATCCTCGGCGAGATCCAATCGGCGCTTGCCGCGGCGGAACGGGTGTTCCGCCTCATCGACGCTCCCGCCGAAGAGGAGGACGCCGCAGACGCGGAACAAGCGGAGGACATCCGCGGCGAACTCGCCTTCGAACATGTGCGGTTTTCCTACGACGGGGAAACGGATGTCATTCACGACCTGTCCTTTTCCGCCCTTCCGGGACAGACCGTCGCCATCGTCGGACCCACGGGCGCGGGAAAGACGACGCTCGTCAACCTCATGATGCGCTTTTACGAACCGCAGGGCGGGCGCATCACGCTGGACGGAAAGGACATCCGCCGTTACACGCGCAAGAGCCTGCGAGCCGCCTTCACCATGGTCTTGCAGGACACATGGCTGTTTGAAGGGAGCATCCGCGACAACATCGCCTACGGAAGCGACAGCGCGGACGAGGCGGACGTGCGGCGGGCAGCCGAAGCAGCGCACATCGCGGACTTTATCGAGGCGCTGCCCGACGGGTATGCGACCGTGCTCACGGACGGCGGCGTCAATCTGTCCAAGGGGCAAAAACAGCTGATGACCATCGCCCGCGCCATGCTCTCCCCCGCACGCATGCTCATCCTCGACGAAGCTACCAGCAACGTGGATACGCGTACAGAGCTGCTCATCCGCGACGCCATGGACAGGCTGCGCAAGGGAAGAACGTGCTTTATCATCGCCCACCGTTTGACGACCGTCAGGAACGCGGACCTCATCTTAGTGGTGCGGGACGGCGGCATTGCGGAACGCGGCACGCATGAGGAGCTCCTCGCCCGCGGCGGGATCTACAAACAACTCTACGACGCTCAATTCGAATAAAAAGGCCTCCTTCGGGAGACCTTTTTTTCAGACGATCCCTGCGATCGTGATCGTTAGCACGACGAGCAGCATGATGACGAACACGACCGCGCGGTAGATGCCGTTGCCCGCCAGCCGTTTCCAGCGCGGGCGCGTAAAGAACGCAAAGACGAGATACCCCGCACAAAATCCCCCCGCCCCGATCAGCCAGAGCGGCTGTTCCAGAAAGTACGCCAACAGCGCGAACACGACCGCCACGGCAAAACAGGCGATCGCACAGACATACATGCGCTTTGCCATTCTGTTTTCCAGATGCCTCTGATGTTCCACGTCGTCGTCCGAGACGAGTTCGTCCAGCGTACAGCCGAACTGCACGGCAATGAGTTTCAGACTATCGATCCCGGGATACCCCAGATCGCGCTCCCACTTGGACACCGCCGCACGCGTGACATACAGCCTGTCGGCGAGCTCCTCCTGCGTAAGACCGGCGTTTTTGCGATAGGTTTTGAGTTTTTCCCCGAACGTCATGTTCCGCCTCCTGCCCGTTCATTGTATCACAGGGGCGCAAAAATGTCACGCGACCATTGGTTGCGCGGCATTTTCAGGGAGAAAACGGCGCGCCGCGGAGTTTTCCGCGGCGCGCAAGCCTTGTCATTCTCCCTTTTTCAGCGTGAGGGCGACCACTTCGGGACGGTTGCATAGGCGGATGGGCACCGAGCTGTTCCCCAGCCCGCGGCTCACCGACATTTTGCCGCCCGCCTCCGTATAGACCCCCTGCGTATACTTTGGAAACAGTCCCTGATTGGGCGCGATGACGCCCTGCCCCCACGGCAAGCGGAACTGCCCGCCGTGCGCATGCCCCGCAAGCGCAAGATCGACGCCCGCCGCGCGGTACACTGCAAACAGTTCGGGGCGGTGGGTCAGCAGGACGGTATACTGCCGCTTTTCGGGCAGGACGGCGGCGAGCTTTTCGCGCATGACGTCCTCGTTCTTCTTGGAGGACTGCGCAAACAGCGGATCGTCCACACCCGCGAGCGTCACGGTGTCCCCTTCGCGCGTAAGGGTGACGGCGGTATCGGCGAGAATGTGCACGCCCATCTGCTCCAGCTTCTCGCGCAAAGCGGGATATTCCGCAGAGACCGCCTCGTGATTGCCCGTCACATAATAAACGGGCGCGATCCGCACGGCGCGTTCAAAGAAGTCGAGCGCATGTTCCGTGCCGGGACGGCGCTTGTCGATGACATCCCCTGTCACGGCGATGACGTCCGCCTTTGCCTCCTTTAAGAGGGCGATGAGTTTTGCCTGATCTTCGCCGAACTGCGCGTTATGCAGGTCGGAAACATGGGCGATGGTGAAGCCGTCGAAGGCGGAAGGCAGCTTTTCGTCGCGCACTTCGAGCGCATGCAGGCGGACGGCGGCATTCTCCCACGCACCCCACAATAACACTGCGGCAAACACGACGAGCAATGCCGCTATGACGATGAGACCGACCATGTTGCGCATCCTTTTGAAAAATTTCCGTTCACACTCAGTGTATGCCAAACGGGCATGAAATTATTCATCCCGTGCACAAGTGCCCCTTGATTGTATCACAGTCCGCGGATTTTTGCAACCCGTCGCGCCGTCCCGTGCCGATGAGAATGCCCGGGGAACGTTTTTGAAAAATGAAAAACAATGCATTTTTCCTCCGGGCGCGGCAGGGAAACGCGCGCGGCGCAAAAGCCCTGCGGGGGGGGGCGTGCCAAAAGGCACGCCCCCCGCAGGGCTTTCTGTGTTTCAAACAAGTGTTACGCAATCCTTACAGATTCCAGATGCGTTTTGCGTATTCGCAGACAGAGCGGTCCGCGGAGAATTTTCCGACGGACGCCATGTTCACAAGGCATTTCCTGTCAAATTCCCGCGTGCCGAAGTCATACAGAAGCTGCGTCTTGGCGCGGATGTAGTCGGCAAAGTCGTAAAGAACGAGGTACCTGTCCGGTTCGTATCCCGACGTCATGCTCTCATAGAGCTTTCTGAGCATGCCCGAATCGTCGGAGAGCGTGCCGTCGACGAGCGTCTCCAACGCGCGCTTCAAGCGGGGATTTTGTTCGATGATCTCGCGCGGGCAATAGTACTGCTTGACGGCGGCGACTTCTTCGACGGTCGCGCCGAAGATATAGTTGTTCTCCCTGCCCGCCTCCTCGCAGATCTCGACGTTGGCGCCGTCCAGCGTGCCGAGCGTCACCGTGCCGCCCAGCATGAACTTCATGTTGCTCGTGCCGGAAGCCTCCATCCCCGCCATGGAGATCTGTTCGGAGATGTCCGCCGCGCAGACGATCTTCTCCGCATAGGAGACATTGTAATTCTGCACGAACACCACCTTCATTTTCCCGGCGACGGCGGGATCGCCGTTGACGAGCGCCGCGACCTCGTTGATGAACTTGATGATCGCCTTCGCCATATAATAGCCGGGCGCAGCCTTGGCGCCGAAAATGAACGCCGTGGGCGGGAAGTCGGTGATGTCCCCGTCCTTGATGCCGAAATAGTACCACAGAACGGAGAGCGCGTTGAGCATCTGCCGCTTGTACTCATGCAGGCGTTTGACCTGCACGTCGAAGATAAAGTCGGGCGCAAGGTCGATGCCTTCGTGCGCGCGGATATGATCGGCGAGCTTTTGCTTGTTCTGCTGTTTGATGCGCTTGAACGCGGGCAGCAGCTCGTCGATGAAGGGCATGATCTTTTTGAGTTCGGGAAGATGGGTATGCCAATGCGTGCCGATCTTTCCGTCGATGAGGCGCGCCATTTCGGGATTGTTGAGCAGCATCCATCTTCTCGGCGTGATGCCGTTGGTGATGTTGACGAATTTTTCGGGATAGCGTTCGTACCAGCTTCTGAACGTCTGCGTCTTTAAGATATTGGTATGGATCTCGGCAACGCCGTTGACGTGCGAAGCGACATAGATGGCAAGGTTCGCCATATGCACGACGTTGTCGCGGATGATGTAGAGCGCATTCGTATCGACGCCTTCGCTCTGCAATTTCTGCTGGCAGGCGACGATCTGCTCATACACGTCGGGCAGAAGGTCGGAGAGCGCGAGCGCATCCCACTTTTCCAGCGCTTCCGCCATGATGGTGTGGTTTGTGAAGTTGAAGCATGCGGCGCAGACGCCGAACGCCTCCTCGAACGTGAGCCCCTCGCTGCGCAGGATGCGCAGAAGCTCCGGAATGGCGATGACGGGGTGCGTATCGTTGAGCTGGAAACACCACTTTTCGGGCAGTGTTCTAAGGTCTTTGCCCGCCGCCTTATACTTCCCGACGATGTCCTGCAACGACGCGCTCACCATAAAGTACTGCTGCCGGAGACGCAGGATCTTCCCCACCATCGTATTGTCGTTGGGATACAAAACGTCGGTGATCTTGGTCGCGTTGAAATTTTCATTCGCTTTGACCTCCCCCTTCATCTCGTTGAAGGCGGAAAAATCAAACGCCTGAACGGGCTCGCTCTGCCACAGCCTGAGCGTGTTGACGACGCCGTTCTTGTAGCCAAAGACAGGCATATCGTAGGGAACGGCGCGCACCGTCTGGTCGGCAAACTTCACGAGCACCGTGTCGCGCTCCACCCGGACGCTCCACGGGTCCCCCCACCGGAGCCAATCGTCCCCTTCCTCATGCTGGAATCCGTTTTCAAAGGTCTGACGGAAGAGCCCGTAGCGGTAGCGGATGCCGTAGCCGTCGAGGGCGATATTCTGGCTCGCCGCCGCGTCAAGATAGCACGCCGCAAGCCTGCCGAGCCCCCCGTTGCCGAGCGCCGCGTCCTCGACCTCTTCAAATTGGTTGATGTCCTCCCCCACGCTTCTGAGCGCCTCGCCCGCCTCCTCGAGGATGCCGAGGTTCAAAAGGTTGGAATAGATCGCCCTGCCCATCAGAAATTCCGCCGAGAAATACCCGCAGCGGCGGCGGTGCGACTTACGCGCACGGTTCCAATCGTCAAACGTCTCTTCCATCACCGCTTTGGAGACGGCATTGTAAAGTTCCTTTCTGCCCGCCGATTTCAGATCGCAGGCATAGTCCGCATGGAGGACGCGCTCGACGTCCGCAAGAAACACTTTTTTGTCGAATTTCATATCTGACTCCCGCTGTTGACCGCGCCGAAGCGCCACCGATCGGGGCGTTCCGACGTTCTTTTTATTTTACCACACGCCCGCCGAAAAAGTCAAATGCTTTTTTTTACGGAAAGAAGGGGGACGGGGACCTTGAACGCAATAAAATTTTTTCGACATTTTTTTACATTTCGCAAAATTGTATTGAAAAATCGGCGCGAATATGATATAATGAACGTAATGTCATTCCATTGCCCGTCTTTTGAAGAGAAGCGCGGGCATGCAAACGCAAAAATATGGTCAGGAGGTTGTTATGAAAAAGTGTGAAGCATCGTGCGGAACGCCCGAACAGCTTGAAAAGCTCAAAGCTGTCATCGAAGAGTCCCGCTCGACGCCGGGCTGCCTCATGCACATCTTGCAGGAGGCACAGGGAATCTACGGATACCTGCCCCTGCCCGTGCAGCGGACGATCGCGGAGGGGCTGGACATCTCGCTTGCCGAGGTATACGGAGTGGTCACGTTTTACTCCCAATTTTCGCTCAAACCCAAAGGCAAGTACCGCATCAGCGTGTGTCTGGGCACGGCGTGCTACGTCAAGGGATCGGACAAGATCCTCGAAGAGGTGGAAAAGGTGCTCGGCATCAAGTGCGGCGAATGCACCGAGGACGGGCTGTTCTCCATTGACAGCTGTCGCTGCGTGGGTGCATGCGGGCTTGCGCCCGTCATGACCGTCAACGACGACGTGCACGGCAAGCTCAAACCGGAGATGGTCAAGGGCATCCTTGACAAGTACAGAAAGGAGGCACAGGCATGACCATTCAGGAACTCGACGCCATCCGCAAGAAGAAGAAACCGCTCATCGACGTTCGCCGCGTCGTGCGCGAACAGGGCGAAAAGCTCGCCGCCAAGACGGGTTACAGGAAGCAAGTCCTCGTCTGCGGCGGAACGGGCTGCACCTCCTCCCATTCCATGAAAGTCATCGAGCAGCTCGAAAAGTCGCTCGAAGAGCTCAACTTAAAGGACGTCCTCATCGTCAAAACGGGGTGCTTCGGGCTGTGCGCCCTCGGTCCCATCATGATCGTCTACCCCGAAGGCGCGTTCTATGCGCAGATGACGCCCGAACACGCCAAGACGGTGGCGGAACAGCACCTTGTAAAGGGCGGCAAGATCGTCAAAGAGCTCCTGTATCAGGGGACGGTCGCCGAAGACGGCTCCATCATCCCCTTTGCGGAGACCCCCTTCTATAAAAAACAGATGCGCATCGCGCTCAGAAACTGCGGCGTCATCGCCCCCGAAGACATCGAAGAGGCGATCGCCGCGGGCGACTATGCGGCGCTCGAAAAGGTGCTTACCTCCATGACGCCCGACGACGTCATCAACGAGATGCTCGCCTCCGGACTGCGCGGCAGGGGCGGCGCGGGCTTCCCGACGGGCAGAAAATGGTCGTTTGCAAAGGCGTCGCAGGGCGACATCAAGTATGTCTGCTGCAACGCCGACGAGGGCGACCCCGGCGCGTTCATGGACCGCTCCGTTTTGGAGGGCGACCCCCACTGCGTGCTCGAAGCCATGACCATCGCGGGCTATGCCATCGGCGCGCACCAGGGCTACATCTATGTGCGTGCGGAGTATCCCGTCGCCGTCGAACGTCTGAAAATCGCAATCAAACAGGCGCGCGAATACGGGCTGCTGGGCAAGGACATTTTAGGGCTCGGCTTTGATTTCGACATCGAGATCAGGCTGGGCGCGGGCGCGTTCGTCTGCGGCGAGGAGACGGCGCTCATGACGTCCATCGAAGGACACCGCGGCGAACCCCGTCCCCGTCCCCCCTTCCCCGCCGTCAAGGGACTGTTCGGCAAGCCCACCATCCTCAACAACGTCGAGACGTGGGCGAACGTCAACCCCATCATCGTCAACGGCGCGGCATGGTTCGCCAAGATCGGAACGCAGACGTCAACGGGCACCAAGGTGTTCGCCCTCGGCGGAAAGATCACCAACGTCGGGCTTGTGGAAGTGCCCATGGGTACGACGCTGCGCACCATCGTCGAGGAGATCGGCGGCGGCATCCCGGGCGGGAAGAAGTTTAAGGCGGCGCAGACGGGCGGACCTTCGGGCGGCTGCATCCCCGCGGAGTGCATCGACACCCCCATCGATTACGACAGCCTCATTGCCATCGGCTCCATGATGGGGTCGGGCGGCATGATCATCCTCGACGAAGATACCTGCATGGTGGATATCTCCAAGTTCTACCTCGAATTCACCGCCGACGAGAGCTGCGGCAAGTGCACCCCCTGCCGCATCGGCACCAAACGCCTTTTGCAGCTGCTCACCAAGATCACCGAGGGCAAGGGCGAGCCGGAGGACCTTGTCAAGATCGAGGAGCTCGCCTCCCACATGAAGCAGTCCTCCCTGTGCGCTTTGGGTCAGTCCGCGCCCAACCCCATCCTCTCGACACTGCGCTATTTCCGTCAGGAATACGTCGATCACATCGAGAAGAAGCACTGCGACGCGGGCGTGTGCAAGGCGCTCCTGACCTATTCCATCGATCCCGCAAAGTGCCGCGGATGCACGCTGTGCGCGCGCAACTGCCCGACGCACGCCATCACGGGCAAAGTCCGCGAGGCGCACGTCATCGACAAGGACATCTGCATCAAGTGCGGCGTATGTATGCAAAACTGCAAGTTCGGCGCAGTTGTGAGAAGCTGAGGTGAACAACATGGCAAAAGACGTAACATTGACCATCAACGGAATCTCCGTCACCGTTCCGGAAGGAACGACCATTTTGCAAGCGGCGAGGAAGGCGCACATCGAAATTCCCACGCTGTGCTACTTAAAAGACGTCTCCTGCGTCGGCTCCTGCCGTATGTGCGTTGTGGAAGCGACGGGCGCAAGGGGGCTGGTCGCCGCATGCGTGTACCCCGTTGCCGAGGGGATGGAAGTGCGCACCAATACCGAAAAGTGCCGCGAAAGCAGGAAGATGACCCTGGAACTTCTCCTCTCCAAGCACAAGAAGAAGTGCCTCTCCTGTGAACGCAACCACAACTGCGAGCTGCAAAAACTCTCCCTCGGCTACGGCGTGGACGAGGACCGGTTCAAGGGCGAGGACTTCGTGCTCCCCATCGACACGTCCGCTCCCTATGTGGTGCGCGACAATGACAAGTGCATCAACTGTATGCGCTGCGTGGCGGCGTGCAGAAAGCAGCACGTCAACGCCATCGGTCCCATCGGCAGAGGCTTCAACGTGCACATCGGCAGCGCGTTCGACATGCCCCTCTTTGAATCGGTATGCGTCGGCTGCGGACAGTGCATCGTCGCCTGCCCCGTGGGCGCGCTCTCCGAGCGCTCCACCATCGACGAAGTATGGAAGGCATTCGCCGATCCCACCAAGAAGGTGGTGTTCTTCACGGCGCCCTCCATCCGCGCGACGCTGGGCGAGGCGTTCGACATGCCCATCGGGACCAACGTCGAGGGCAAGATGGTCGCCGCCATCCGCCGCCTGGGTCCCTGCGAAGTGTTCAACATGGACGTGACCGCCGACCTCACTATCATGGAGGAGGCAAGCGAGCTCATCAACCGCATCAAGACGGGAAAGCCCATGCCCATGTTCACCTCCTGCTGCCCCGCGTGGATCAAGTTCGTGGAACAAAAATACCCCGAAATGATCCCCCATCTTTCCAGCTGTAAGTCGCCCCAGCAGATGTTCGGCGCGCTTCTCAAGACCTATTGGTGCGAGAAACATCACATCAAGCCGGAGGACCTTTACACCGTCTCCGTCATCCCCTGCACGGCAAAGAAGTACGAATGCCACCGCCCCGAAATGGAGGGCGAAGTCAACGCCGCCATCACGACGCGCGAACTTGCACGCATGATCAAGACGGCGGGCATCAAATTCACCGAACTGCCCGACGAGGATTTCGACAACCCGTTCGCCACGGCAACGGGCGGCGGCGCCATCTTCGGCGCGACGGGCGGCGTCATGGAGGCGGCGCTCCGCACGGCGGCGCACATGCTGGACGGCAGCTTTGAAGTGCTCGACTTCTTTGCGGTGCGCGGCACCAATCCCATCAAGGAGGCGACCTACCTCGTTGCGGGGCACACGCTGCGCGTTGCCGTCGTTTCGGGACTTGAAAACGCCGTCACCTTGTTGCAGCAGATCAAATCGGGCGAGAAGCACTATGACTTCATCGAAGTCATGGCGTGCCCCGGCGGGTGCGTAAACGGCGGCGGACAGCCCACCCTCTCGGACAGCGTGCGCAATTCCACCGAGCTCAAAGACACGCGCGCAAAGGCGCTCTATATGAGCGACACCAAGAACGAGCTGCACCGCTCCTCCGATTCCCCCGTCATCGACATGCTCTATGACGACTACTTCATCTTCCCCAACAGCCCCAAGGCGCACGAAGTGCTGCACACCAAGTACAAACAGGACAAACGTATCTGAAAAACGGCGGGGTTCTCCCCGCCGTTTTTACGGCAATGCGCGCCGCAGACATCTGTCTGCGGCGCGCATCGTTTTGTTATCGTGTTCTCCGTGCATGCGGGGCGGTCATGTCAAAGCTCATCTGCGTCATGCGCACGATCTCCCCGTCCGGGATGCTCCCGTCGAGGACGACGGTGCTCCAATGTTCCTTGTTCATGTGATAGCCGGGCGTCACGCCCGCATAGACGCTGCGGAAAAATTCCCGCCAATCGGGAGGAAGTTTGAGGTTGACCCGCAGGACGCCGTCCCGTTCGAACGTGAATGCAAACGTCTTTTTGGTCCCGCAATGGCGCACGAGCACCCAATTGTCGTCATGGAACGGCTTGTCCGAATAGCAATTCCCCAGCGAGAGCGCCATGGCAAGATACTGTTCCCGCGCGGTCAGGCGGGGCGGCTGCGCGCTCACTGCGCAACGGTCTCCTTCATCTTTGCGACGGCGTCCGTGCGCGAGGACGCCCCCAGCTTTTCATAGATGGCGGAGATGTAGTTGCGCGCCGTGCCGTCCGTGAGTTTCAGGGCGGAAGCGATCTGCTTGTTCGTGAACCCCTCGCAGATCATGACGACGATCTCCACTTCCCTGTCGGAAAACCCGAAGGCGCGTTTTAATTTGATCTCGCGGTCGGAGGAGACCATGCGCGCCGCGTCGGCAATGCGGCGGGCGATCTTGGCGGGCAGGATGGTGTCGCCCTCATACGCGTTCTTGATGGCGTCGATGAGCGCGGCGGAAGAGGTATCCTTCAAAAGATAGCCGCTCGCGCCGTTGTTGATGGCGTTGAGGATATAGTCGCTGTCGTCGAACGTGGTGAGGATGAGCACCTTGACGTCGGGGCGGCGGCGCTTTACCTCCTGCGTGGCGATGACCCCGTTCATGTTGGGCATGCGGATGTCCATAAGCACCACGTCGGGATCGGTGCTCTCCACCATCTGCAGCGCCTCAAAGCCGTCGGCGGCGATGCCGACCACTTCCAGATCGGGGCAGGACGAGAGCACGCTGCGGATCCCGTCCGCAAGAATGGACTGATCGTCCGCAAGCAGCACGCGTATTTTTCTTTCCATATTGCATTCCTCGCTGATATTATACATTGTCCGCAGGCAGATCGATGTGGATCTCGAAACCTTCGCCCGGCTCCGTTTCACAGCGCACGCTGCCGCCGAGCGCCTCGGCGCGGGCATACATGCCCTTGATCCCGAAGCCCTTGCGCAGCTTGGCAAGCTCCATGCCGCTGCCGTTATCGGAGAGCAGGAAGGAGATTTTCTCCCCCTTTTGTTTGAGTTCGAAATAGAACGCCGTTGCGTTGCCGTGGCGCAGCCCGTTGGAGATGCCCTCTTTCAGGGTGTTGCACAAAAACCTGCGCTTCGCCTCGCATAAAGTGACATCATCGATGTCGGTGCGGATGACGATGTCCGTTCCGTCCGTCGACTCGTGCACGATGGACAAAAGCGCCTCCCGCAGGGTGAGGTTCTCCCGCATGCCGGAGAGCAGATGCACGCTCTCGCGCAGTTCTTCAAGCGCGTTGCGCGCCTGCAGATTGGCAGCGGCGATCTTGCGTTTGGCATCCGCGGGATCGCTGTCAATGACCAGCTTTGCCGCCTCCGTCTGCATGATGATGGTGGTGATGGAATGCCCCGCCGTATCGTGGATGTCTTTGGCGATGCGCTGCCGCTCTTCGAGCGCGGTGACTTCCTGCAATTCCTTGTATGCCTCGCGCAGCTTGCGGTTGCTTGCATCCAGCTCGCTGTACGCCTTGCTGAGCTTTTCGTTGCTCTCGGCAAGTTCCCCCGACGTCATCCTCAGGTCGCGGTTCTTGCGCCACATCTGAACGGCAAGGTTGAAGCCGAGAAAATGCAGCGTCAGCAGCAAAATATCGTTGAACGCACCCGTGATGAGCGCCGACACCTGCACGCTGCGCTCTTTGAGCGCGCCCGAAACGGCGAATGCAGCCAAAAACAGGACGATGCTCGCCGCCCCCATCGCAATGCTGCCCGCCAGCCCCTTCTGGCTGAGGTAAAATTCGGAGAGGATGATGATATAGAGCGTGGAGATGAGCGAACCGTCCGAAAAGACGGTGAGCACGATGAGGCAGAGCGTATCGAGCACATAGCATGCGATCTTTCCGCGGAAGTCGTGCAGCGCCCAGATCTTGACGGCGTTCTCCGCCGTCAGGAAAATGCACACGGGCAGAAGCACCCACCATGCACGCACGTTCGAAAAATAGACGGCGTTGAGGTTGCCGACGATGAGCAGAACTTCCACAAAGACGAGCAGGCAGAAGATGATCGCGTTCCCCCAGCGCTGCAAAAAGACGGGACCTATGCGCAGTTTTTTACGGTCATCCACGGTAAAACTTCTCCCCGACGAGCGTCGCAATGTCAAAGCGGCGGCGGAATTCCTCCATCCTGCCGACGAGAAAATAACTGTACGTCCCGTCCCGCCCGACGATGATATGATCATAAAAGCAAATGCCGTTCGCGGAACAATGCGCCTGCATCTGCGCGGTGAACCGATCGTCCTCCGCGGACGGGGCGCAGGGTGCGGTGGGATGATTGTGCGCGACGACGATCCCGACAGGCTTCTGCGCGGCAAAAAACCGTCCGATCTCCCCCGTTTCGATCTCCACGCGGTCGGGAAGGGAGATGGAAAAGCGCTTACAGGAGCGCACGCGCTCCCTTGCGTCGAGCGAATAGATCTCCACAACTTCCTTATCGAGCGGAGAGAGCCGCCGCAGGATGTGCTCGGAAAACGCTCCCGCATTGAATAAAGGAAGCGCCTCTTCGTTCTGCGTGTGAATGCGCTCTCCGATGAGCGCAATGCAGCGAAGATACGCCGCCGTCTCCGGACCGATGCCGTCCACGCTTAAAAGTTCGGAATAACTTGCGCGGAAGACGTCTTGCAGGGACGGGAACGCGGTCAGCAGTTCATGCGCGAGCGGGTTGGTGTTCTTGCGCGGGATCGCGTTAAAAAGCAGGATCTCCAAAAGCTCGTGATCCTGTAACGCGTCCGCATGTTCCAGCCGCTGCAGCATCCGTTGTCTGTGCCCTTCGTGCATAGCCTCGCCTCTCATTTCTTATTGTAACATACTTTGATGATTTTTGCACCAAATTCGGCAAGGAATTTGGATTTTTTTCAAAGAAAACGTCAGACGGGATAAAAAAACGGACCAAAAGGGAGGAGCAAAAGCTCCTCCCTTTTAGCATGGTGGACCTGCGCGGAATTGAACCGCGGTCTTACAGGGTTCGTCTGCGGACACTACACGCTTAGTCTGCGATCGGATCTCGCCCGCGGGCAGTTCGCAGACGACCTGCGCCTTGGGCATGCTTCTCTATGATCCTCTCAGAGGGCGGAAGCGTTCCCTTTGAGGAGGTTCCCCACTGCATTGACGCCCCCTCCTCTGCCGTGGGCAACAGAGGCGGGACGGAGCTTAAACTTGGTTAAGCCGCAAGCGCCACACGGCGCGCCGAAGCGCGACGAGCGACAGCCGACCTTCTTTCAGTCTTGTCAGCATTTAAAATTGTTTCCGTTTTTACGGAGCCGAGCCTCCGGCGTGCGTCCGACAAACTCCGCCTGCAATCAAATCCAAAACAGGCCCGTCGAGAATGATGCTATTATATTATACCCCGCGCGGCGGTTTGTCAACCAAAATCCGCCCCATCCCCCGTGATGACCGCGAAGGCGTATCCAAACCCGATAAAAACGCCGCCTGCAAGCTGCGGACGGCGCCTTACGGAATGCGATGTTTATTCCTCGGAGGGTTCGCCCAGGTCTTCTTCGGGCTGCGCCTGCGCCTCGGCGGGCCGATCCGCGTCCGCCTTCTCTTCCGCGGCTTTTTTCCCGCGCGGGGCAAGCAGTTTTTCAAGCGCCTTCGGGAAGAACAGCTCCATGACGATGCCCGCCGCAAAGACGGCAATGCGGAAGAGCGTCACGAAAAAGCCGATCCAGGTGAGCGCGCTGCCCATGCGCGCCCCCAGCGCGGCGATCCCGCTCAGAATGGTGATGAGCGCCTCTACCGCCGTAAACAGCAACACGATCACGAATACGAGCTTCGC
Organism: uncultured Clostridia bacterium; assembly: GCA_944343275.1. Taxonomy (GTDB): domain Bacteria; phylum Bacillota; class Clostridia; order Christensenellales; family Borkfalkiaceae; genus Gallimonas. The sequence continues at coordinate 24,400 of CALVMH010000022.1, forward strand.
CGTCCTTTGCAGTTCTTTGTCCGTCGATTTGACGATGACATACCCGCCCGCAACGGCAAACGCGATCAGGTTGACATATCCGCACAGCCAGAGGAGTGCTTTTTTCCAGCGCAAAGTCCAAAGTTCCTTCATAGACGCGCCTCCTGCGTTTTTTACAACTTCATTATATGCGATTTTTCAGATCTTGTCAATGGGGGACACAAAAATTTTTGTCACGATCCGCGGGCGGGTCCGCCGCACCCCCGCAGGACATCGCTTGCTCAGTTGAGAACGATGTCTTTGAGGCTCTCATATTTCCCCATCGCCGCCCGTTTGATGACGTCGAACCCGAGACGGCGCTCAAACGCCTCGTCCGTCAGCTTTTTGGCGGTGAAAATGACGTCCGTCGGATAGCGCAGATTGCGGATGTCGGACAGGAATTTCCCGCTCTGACGGGTCCCGAGAAAGTCGCCGCTGCCGCGCAGTTCGAGGTCTTTTTGCGCAAGGGCAAACCCGTCCGACGTGTTTTTGAACACGGTCAGCCGTTCGCGCGCCGTCTCCGAATCGGACCCGATGAGCAAAAAACACCAGCTCTGTCCGCTGCCGCGCCCCACCCTTCCCCTGAGCTGATGCAGCTGGGAAAGCCCGAACCGCTCTGCGTTCATGATGACCATGATGGTGGCGGCGGGGACGTCCACGCCCACTTCGATGACGGTCGTCGAGACGAGGCAATCATATTCATGCCGTTTGAACGCCGACATGACGGCTGTCTTTTCCTTTTCCTTCATCCTGCCGTGCAGCAGTCCGAAACGGATGTCCGGAAGGCGCGTGCGCAGCTCCTCCCAAAGCTCGGTGACGGACGTCACTTCCCCCTCGTCATCATCGATCTTGGCGCACACGAAGTACGTCTGCCGCCCCTGCTTGCTCTCCTCACGGATATAGGCGAGCATATCTTCATATTTGTTGGCGGGAACGACGGACGTTCTGACGGGCTGTCTGCCGACAGGCTTGTCGGGAATGGTGGTGACATCCAGATCGCCGTAAAAGACGAGGGAGAGGGTGCGCGGGATGGGCGTAGCAGACATGACGAGGACGTCGGGCGCCTCCCCCTTTTCGCTCAGGGCATTGCGCTGGGCGACCCCGAAGCGGTGCTGCTCGTCGCACACGCAGAAGGCGAGCCGTGCAAAACGGACATCCCCCTGCAAGACGGCGTGCGTCCCGCACAGGATGTCCACCTCCCCCGCGGCGAGCGACGCTTTCAGGTCGCGTTTCTCCTTTGCGGTGTTCCCGCCTGCGAGATACCCGACGCGGTATTCGGGGAACATCTTTTTTAAGAGGGCATAATTTTGTTCCGCGAGGACTTCGGTGGGCGACAAATATGCCGCCTGATAGCCGCTTGCGAGCGCCATATAGATGCCCGTGAGCGCCACCGCCGTCTTGCCGCTGCCCACGTCCCCTTGCAGCAGCCTGTTCATGCGCACGGGACCTGTGAGATTCTCGTAAACGGCGCGCACCGCCGCCTGCTGCCCCGCCGTAAAGGAGAAGGGAAACCGCTTTTCAAAATCGGCGACCTGCCGTTCCGTGACGGTGTAACGGTGGACGCGCGCCTCCTGCGCATCCCCCTTGATGAGCTTGAACGCGGAGAGCAGCACAAAGTACTCTTCCAGCGCGATGCGCTCGGAGGCGGCGGCAAGTTCTTGTTTGTTTTTGGGCGCGTGAACGGTGCGGAATGCCGCAGAAAGCGGCGACAGGTCATACTTTTGGCGCAATTCCCACGGAATGACCGAGGAAAGCTCCTCTGCGGCGAGCGCGCTTTGCACGGCTTCGCGCACGACGCGCTGCGTCAGTCCGCCCTTTAAGGGATAGACGGGCACCAGCCCTTTGAGGCGCACGTTGCGCGCGAGCGGTTCAAAGGTCGGATTGACGAGGCTCACCTGCCCGTAGCGGTTCTGCACCCTTCCGTAAAAGAGATACTCCCCCTCTTTGAGGCGCTGCGCAAGATAGGGCATGTTGAACCAGACCGCCGTAAAGAGCACGCCGTCCTGTTCGAGATGGGCGCGCACCGTCTTGCGGCGGGAATAGTAGCTGACCGGATCGACATGCACGAGCCGCGCGGCGACGAGCGCCATATCATTGTGATAGACGCTGAGGATGGACGTGCGGTCGGTCATGTCGAGATAGGTGCGCGGAAAATAGCGGACAAGCTGCGCGCTGTCCGCAATGCCGAGTTTTGCAAGGTCTTTGGCGCGTTTTTCCGTGACGCCTTTCAGTCTTGTGAGTTCCATGGCTGCATATAAAAAGAGCGCCCGCGCGCTCTTTTGTGGTTATTCCAGCGAAAGCAGATAATAATAGACGGGCTGCCCGCCGTAATGGAAATCGACGTCGCAGTCCGGGAAGGCTTCCTGCACCTTCTCGGCAAGCGCGGACGCCTCCGACTCATCCACCCCCTCACCGTAATAGAGCGTGATGACTTCGTGCGAGTCGTCCTTCAATTTATCGAGCAGCTTCATTACCGTCTCATCCACCGCCTGCCCTTTGGCAAGGATCTTCTTGTCGTCCAGACCGATGATGTCCCCTTCATGGATGGAGAACCCGTTGACGTTGGTGGTGCGCACCGCGTGGGTGACCTGACCCGCCTTGACATTGTCGATGGCGTGGATCATGTTCGCCTTGTTCTCCTCGACGGGCGCGTCGGGACTGAACGCCAGCGCCGCAGCAAACCCCTGCGGCACGTTTTTGGTGGGGATGACGTGGATGGTGCGGTTTTCGACGAGCGCCTTTGCCTGTTCCGCCGCAAGCACGATGTTCTTGTTGTTGGGGAACACAAAGACATTGTCCGCATTGATCTTCTGCACCGCCGTTGCGATGTCGGACGCGGAGGGATTCATCGTCTGCCCGCCCTCGATGACGCGGTCGACGAAGAGGTCCTTGAAAATTTCCGAGATGCCCTCGCCCGCGCAGATGGAAAGCATGCCCTGCTCCTTCTTTTCCGCCTCCCGCTTCGCCTTTAAGGCGCGGTTTTGTTCGAGCATGTTCTCGATCTTGGGGCGGTCGAGCTCGCCGAGCTCCAAAGCATAGGTGAGCGCGACGCCGGGGCTGTTGGTATGAACGTGCACCTTGACCATTTCGAGATCGCCGATGCAGATGACGGAATCGCCGATCCCCATCAGGCTCTCGCGCAGCTTGTCGATATCGGCAAGGGTGGTGCTCTTTTTTAAGTTGATGATGAAAAATTCCGTGCAGTAGGCAAATTGGATCTCGCCGAGATCCATGTTGATGATGTCGGAATTGTCGCCGAAGTCGGCATCCGCCGCCGAAGCCGCACCCGCCGCCTCCGTCTGCACCTCGGAGACGATCTCATCCCCCTTGAGCGCGGACAAAAAGCCGCGCATGATGGTCATGAGCCCCACGCCGCCGGAGTCGACGACGCCCGCTTTTTTGAGAACGGGCAGCAGTTCGGGGGTCATTGCAAGCGCCCTGTCCCCCTCCTCGATCACGGCGGGAAGGAAGGTCTCGAAGTCCTTATACTTCCCCGCGTTCTTGACGGCATATTCGCTCATCATCCTGACGACGGTGAGGATGGTCCCCTCCTTGGGGATGGAAACGGCGTTATACGCGACTTTTGTGCCTGCTTCGAGCGCCTTGGCGAACGTCTTTGTGTCCACGTCCGGCTTGCTGTCGTGCAGGACGGAACAGATGCCGCGGAATATCTGTGAAAGGATGACGCCCGAATTCCCGCGCGCGCCGCGCAGCGCGCCTTTGGAAACGTGATCGCACACTTCGGGAAAACTGTTGGATGCGGCGGTGGAAAGCTCCTTGACCGCCGATTGGATGGTGAGCGACATGTTCGTTCCCGTATCACCGTCGGGAACGGGGAAGACGTTGAGCGCGTCCACCTTCGCCCTGTTATTTTCCAACATCTTTGCGCCGACCAGGACCATCTTGCGGAACATGGCGCAATTGATCGTTTTCTGCATGAAATCTCTCCCGTGTTCTGAAAAAAATTGCGCAGAGGCGGAAGTTATAATTTGAGACCGACGACGTTGACGTTGACCGTATCCACGATCATGCCCGTGAAGTATTCCACCTTATACTTGATGGCTTCCTTCAAGGATTCGGCAACAGCCTGAATGGACACACCGTACTTGATGAGCACGGAGACGTCGATAAAAATGCGGTTTCCGGACGTGACGATTTTCACGCCCTTGCCTCCTGCGTCCTTCTTGAACAATTCGGCAAAGGTATCCGTAAAACGGCGGGAGACGGTATCGACGATACCGTAACTCTCCAGGGCAGCCTGAGCCGCGACCTTGGCAATGGCAAGGTCGGATATGGAAATTTTTCCGTAAGCGTTGCTCGTACTGACTGACATAGTACCGCTCCTCATTGTTCTCTTTCTTATTCTACCCCATTGCCGCGCATTTTGCAAGCGTTATCGGAAAAAATTTCGCACTTTCGAAAAAAAATTTCCCGAATCCGACATGTTTTTCATTGCTTTTTTTCGGAAGAAATGCTATCATTATTGCGTTCGCGCGAGGGTTCGCGCAATGGGTATCAACGAAATTTCCCCACGGGAGGACAATATGTCGAGAGTTTGCAGCATCTGCGGAAAAGGTCAGACGTCGGGCAACAACGTGAGCCACTCCAACCGTAAGACCAAGCGCGCCTTCAAGGCGAACGTGCAGAAAGTCTCCTTCATGAAGGACGGCAAGGTCGAAACGGACTACGTTTGCACCCGCTGCCTGAAAAGCGACAAGGTCGAAAGAGTGTAAAACCTTTCCGCAAAGCCCGGGAGTTTTGCGGTTCACAAACAAACATCGACGGGGCACGCCGCAGGCGCTGCCCCGTCTTGTCATCAATAAAGCCCTGCGACACATGGCGCGCAGGGCATTTTGTTTATTCCCCGCAGACCTCCCCGAAGACACGCAAAAAGTTGTCCCGCGCGGCTTTTTCCGCAATGCGCGGTCCGAATTCGTCGGCGAGGAGCTGCAAAAAACGGGGCATCATGGAAGGGTCGGGAAGATATGCGTTGGGCGGGATGCCGTCAAAATCCGAACCGATGGCGAGCACGTCCTCGCCGCCGACGCGCACCATGTGCCGCGCGTGCGCGAGCAGTGCCGCACGCTGCCCTTCCGCGCTCGCATCGTCCGACAAAAAATCGGCGCAGAACAACAATCCCGCCACGCCCCCGCAGTCCGCAAGCGTTTTCAGCTGCACGTCCGTGAGGTTGCGCGCCCACGGCTGCACCGCTGCCGCCCCCGAATGGCTTGCAACGAAGGGCGTTTTCAGGGACGCGACCTGTGCGAACAGCTTATCGCTCCCGTGTGAGACATCCATGAGAATGCCGAGCTGCTTCATGCGCCGCGCGGCATCTTCGCCGAACGCGGTCAGTCCCCGTTCCCCTTCGCGCAGCACGGGGGAAACGCGCCCTTCGCACAGCCCCGCATAGTCCGGGAAGTTCGGAAAACCCGCACCCGTAGGCATATTCCACACAAATCCCGCCATCCTGACGCCGCGGGCATACATCCCGTCCAACTCTTCCAAAGAAGAAAAAGCACCTCCTTCACAGGTGAGGAGCGCATTGACGGCATCCGCGCGGATCTCCGATGCACGGCGGACCTTTTGAAATTTTTCACGCGCGCACATGGCGTCGAAGGCGTCCGCAAGCTGCAAAAAGCGCGCAAAACCACCCTCCCCGACGAACGCGGCGAAACACTGCACAAGGCACCCGCCGGCGCGCAGCCGCGCCGCCGTCACCTGACGGACGCCCTCTGCGGTGAGGGCGTCGCAATGCAGATCACAATACTTCACTTGCGTTTCCCGAACAGACGCACGAGCCGCGAGAGCAGTCCGGGGAGCTTGATACAGACAAACATTTCACACCTCCTCGTCGGCGAATACCAGCACGCATCCCTCCGAACGCAAAAACGCGCGCTCCGCCGTCACCACGTTGGAAATGCCCCGCGTGGAACCGTAGACGAACGTTTCGGGGAGAGGATAATAAAACCCGCCGCTCTCCATGATATGCGCTTCCCCGCCGAAAGGGACAACGGAGACCGTCTTCCCCCGCATGCCGGTCAGCTCGAACAGCCCCTCTGCGGCAAAAATGCGGGCATGATTGGTGACCATCACGGCGCGCACGCCCCGCTTGCAGGCGGCATACAAGAGGTGCAGATTGCCGAGGAAATGGTCCTCCCGCCCCCCGCCGCCTCCGTAGAACGCGATGTCGTCCGCGCCTGCCGCAATTGCCCGCATAAGCGCAAGTTCGCCGTCCGTGTAATTCTTTTCGGAGGGATACACTTCGGCGGGAGGCGGATCCGGAACATAGGAGAGGGAATCGTAATCGCCGAGATTGACGTCGATACGTACCCTGCCCTTTGCCCACTCGTAAGCGCCGTCGCAGCAATAGACGACGGCGTTTTCCGTACAGATGCTGCCGCGGTAGGGCTCTCCGTTCAAAAGGATGACCGCCTTCATACGCCGCGCAGCCTTGCGATGGTCCCCTTCATGTCTGCGGAACGGAAGACGGCGCTGCCCGCCACGATGACGTTCGCCCCCGCAGAAATGACGTCTTTCACGTTTTCCTCCGTGATACCGCCGTCCACCTCGATGTCGAGCTCCCCTCTGCCGTTGCGGATGAGGAAGGAGCGCAGTTTTTCGAGCTTTGCGAGCGTGGAGGGAATGAACTTCTGCCCGCCCCATCCGGGGACGACACTCATCAGCAACAGCATGTCGGCAAATTCCGCGCAGTCAAACAGCCGTTCCACGGGCGTGTCCGGATTGATGACGGCGCCCGCCTTCATCCCGTACCCCTTGATGGCGTTCAGCGTCTGCACAATGCGCCCGCGGCATTCTTCGGCATGCACGGTGACGATGTCCGCCCCGGCGCGCGCGAAGGATTCCAGATGCGTTTCGGGATGCAGCACCATAAGATGGCAATCGAGCGGCAGACGGGTGTGCGGACGGATGTGTCCGATCATCTGGCTGCCGAACGTAATGGGCGGAACAAAGTTTCCGTCCATCACGTCGCAGTGAACGTAATCTGCCCCGTTTTGTTCAAGCCTCCCGACCGTTTCACCCATGCGCGCGAAATCGCCCGCAAGAATGGACGGCGCTACTTTAATATCCATCTGTATCCCCTTATTTATGAATTTTCCGTTCAAACGTTAAGCCTTTGGCTCCTCGTCGCGGCAAGGCGCTTGCGCGGTCATGCGGCACAGCCGCACGACTCGCTTCTTGCGCCTCCCGCTCCTCTGTCTGCAAAAATACTTCGTCTTTTTGCAGATCACTTTCGATTCTTTTCAAGATAACTCGCACGCAGCTGTCCGCAGGCGCCGCCTCGTCGCCGCAAACTTCGCCCTCATACGCTTTTGCCTTCGCAAAAGCGTAACTACGCTCCGTTGCGGCTCCTCTTCCCAAAAATCTTTGCTCCGCAAATCCTTTCGGGAGCCCTACGACATCGGCGGCTCCTCGTCGCGGCAAGGCGCTTGCGCGGTCATGCGGCACAGCCGCACGACTCGCTTCTTGCGCCTCCCGCTCCT
>CALVMH010000023.1 GCA_944343275.1 uncultured Clostridia bacterium
CTCGAATAATACGGCTGTAATATAAATATGATTCCGGTTCTTTCCAACACAGATATCCAATTCTTTATTGTTGCCTGCGTCACGCCGACCTCCTGCGCCACTGCCGCATAATTCAGCATCTGCGCAGTCCTCGCAGCAGCGGCTGAAAGGAATCTTGTAAACGCGATTGTATCCTTTATTTCGATCTCCTCTTTAATATCCCGCTCCAGATATGTTCTCACATAGGATGAATAAAAGTCCAGCCACTCACGTTCGGTGACGTTTATTTCGGGATACATACCGCGATGTATCGTCCGCCAAAGGTCATTATACGGTTTTAAGTGATGTTCTCTTTCCGAGATATACTCTTCGGTGGGGACAAAATGCTTGTTAAATTTTATGCCGCCGAGTTCACGCAGCGATAAACCCTGCAATTCCAAAATGGATATTCTTCCCGCCAGCGATTCCTGCACTTTTGACATTAAACGCATTTGCTGAGAACCCGTCAGATAATAATTCTCGTACATATCTGGCTTGTCACACTCTATCTTGATATACGGAAATATTTCCGATGCATATTGTACTTCGTCTATGATGGACGGTTTAGGAAGATTCTTTATAAAAAGTTTCGGATCTTCAATTGCAGTGCTTAGCAAGAGCTTATCGTCAAAAGTTACATATCTGACATTCGGAAACAACGTTTTGAGCAGCGTTGACTTACCGACCTGCCTTGCCCCCGTAACGAGAATGCATCTACTGTTTTTCGCCCTCTTCAATAGCACCGATTCTATGTTTCTGTTGATATACATAATACCACCTTACGACTAATCTATAATTCAATTATATTTTAGACGCAAATTTCACATTTGTCAAGTGTTTCAACGGATTATCCTAATCTGATGGTAAAAATCAAGTGTTCAACTTATATGGAAACACACTTTCTTACGCCTGTTTCAAAGCATTTTTGACATACAAAAAGGGCTTATCCGATAATGGGATAAGCCCTTAAAGCACAATAAATTGCCCTGCAATCACACAAAACCGTTATATACGTTTACCTCGGACGTTTAATGTTCGCCTGGGCTGCCGCGAGGCGCGCGATCGGGACGCGGAAAGGCGAGCAGGAGACATAGTTGAGACCGATGTCGTGGCAGAACTCGATGGAGGAAGGATCGCCGCCGTGTTCGCCGCAGATGCCGCAGTGCAGCTCGGGACGGGTCTGGCGTCCCAGCTCGACCGCCATCTTCATCAGCTTGCCGACGCCGACGGTGTCGAGGCGGGCGAAGGGATCGGACTCATAAATCTTGTTCGCATAGTATGCAGGCAGGAACTTGCCGGCATCGTCACGCGAGAAGCCGAACGTCATCTGCGTCAGGTCGTTGGTGCCGAAGCAGAAGAACTCCGCTTCCTTGGCGATGTCGTCCGCCGTGAGCGCCGCGCGCGGGATCTCGATCATCGTGCCGACTTCATATTTGAGTTCGAATCCGGCTTCCGCAATGACTTCGTCCGCCGTCTTGACGACGGTATCCTTGACGAACTTCATCTCCTTCGCCTCGCCCGTCAGAGGGATCATGATCTCAGGGATGATGTTCCAATCGGGATGGCGCTTCTTGACGGCGATGGCAGCCTTGATGACCGCCTTCGTCTGCATGACGGCAATTTCGGGATAGGTGACGGTGAGACGGCAGCCACGGTGACCCATCATGGGGTTGAACTCATGAAGGTCTGCGATGATCTGCTTGATCTGCGCGACCGTCTTGCCCTGCGCCTTTGCAAGCGCCTTGATGTCCGCCTCTTCGGTGGGAACGAACTCATGGAGCGGAGGATCGAGGAAGCGGATGGTGACGGGATAGCCGCCCAGCGCCTCGAAGAGACCCTCAAAGTCTGCCTGCTGCATGGGCTCGATCTTGGCGAGAGCCGCCTCGCGCTCCTCGACGGTATCCGAGCAGATCATCTCGCGGAAGGCGCCGATCCTTGCGGGATCGAAGAACATGTGCTCGGTACGGCAAAGCCCGATGCCCTGCGCGCCGAACGCCGCCGCCTGCTTGGCATCCTTGGGCGTATCCGCGTTGGTGCGGACGCCGAGCGCCTTATACTTATCGGCAAGCTCCATGATGCGGCCGAAGTAACCGGAGTTGGGGTCTGCGGGAACGGTGGGGATGAGGCAGTCGTAAATCTTACCCGTGGAGCCGTCGAGGGACAGTCCGTCGCCCTCCTTGAAGACCTTTCCTGCAAGGGTGAAGCGCTTGTTCTCTTCATCCATCTTGATGTCGCCGCAGCCGGAGACGCAGCAGGTGCCCATGCCGCGCGCAACGACCGCCGCGTGGGAGGTCTGACCGCCGCGCACCGTCAGGATGCCCTGCGCGAACTTCATGCCTTCGATGTCCTCCGGGGACGTTTCAAGGCGGACAAGGACGACTTTCTTGCCCTTCTTGCCTTCCTTGACGGCGTCCTCCGCCGTGAAGACGATGGAGCCTGCCGCCGCGCCGGGGGACGCTGCAATGCCCTTTCCGACGACATTGTTCTTGTCGGCATCCTTCAATGCCTTGGGGTCGAACTGCGGGTGCAGGAGCATATCGAGGGACTTCGCGTCGATCTGCATGAGCGCCTCTTTTTCGGAGATCATGCCCTCGTCGATGAGGTCGCACGCGATCTTGATGGCGGCGGCAGCGGTGCGCTTGCCGTTACGCGTCTGGAGCATATAGAGCTTCTCGTTCTCGACGGTGAACTCCATATCCTGCATGTCGCGGTAGTGATTTTCGAGGATCTTGCACACTTCCTGGAACTGCTCGTAGACCTTGGGGAAGATGCGTGCCATCTCGGCGATGGGCATGGGGGTACGGACGCCGGCGACGACGTCCTCGCCCTGTGCGTTGGTGAGGAACTCACCCATGAGCCCCTTCTCGCCCGTGGCGGGGTTACGCGTGAAGGCAACGCCCGTGCCGCAGTTGTCGCCCATGTTGCCGAACGCCATCATCTGCACGTTGACCGCCGTGCCCCAGCTGTAAGGAATGTCATGGTCCATGCGGTAGATGTTCGCGCGGGGGTTGTCCCACGAACGGAAGACCGCCTTGATGGCTTCAAAGAGCTGTTCCTTGGGATCGGTCGGGAAATCCTTGCCGAGCTGCTTTTTGTACTCTGCCTTGAACTGGTTGGCGAGCTCTTTCAGATCGTCCGCCGTCAGCTCGACGTCCTGCGTGACGCCCTTCTTCTCCTTCATCTCGTCGATGAGCTTTTCGAAGTACTTCTTGCCCACTTCCATGACGACGTCGGAGAACATCTGGATGAATCTTCTGTAACAGTCATACGCCCAGCGGGGATTGCCCGACTTTTTGGCGAGCGTTTCCACGACCTCCTCGTTAAGACCGAGGTTCAAGATGGTATCCATCATGCCGGGCATGGAAGCGCGCGCACCCGAACGCACGGAGACGAGCAGGGGATTTTCCTTGTCGCCGAACTTCTTGCCGCAGATCTTCTCCATCTTGTCGATGTACTCCATGATCTCCGCCTGGATCGAGGGATTGATCTGCCTGCCGTCCTCATAGTACTGCGTGCAGGCTTCCGTGGAAATGGTGAAGCCCTGCGGGACGGGAAGCCCGATGTTCGTCATCTCCGCGAGGTTTGCACCCTTGCCGCCGAGAAGCTCGCGCATCTTTGCATTACCTTCGGTAAAAAGGTAACAATACTTTTTAGCCATGAATAACATTCCTCCTGATTGATTTCATGTTGACCGAATATCATTGTACAACATTTATAAATAAATTTCAAGCCTTTCGATGAAAAATTTGACGCGAAACGAAAATTTTTCCTGCGCGGCGGCGCCCCTGCCCGTTTGCCGCGCACCCGCGTTGCACATACTGCCTGCATGAAGACCCTGTATCTCAATTGCCGTCTCCTTTCGGGGGAGACCTCGTTCTGTACGGAAGGCGGGCGCTTTGTCCCCGTACTGCCGCCCTTTGCGGCGCGGCGCGACCTGAACGGCGCGTGGGTGCTGCCCGCCTTTCCCGACGCCCATTCGCACCTCCTCGCCTATGCGCTCTCCTTCTTGCAGGCGGACGGAACGGGACTGCAAACGCCGCAGCAGATGGCGGACGCGGCGCGCGCGTTTGCCGCGGCGCACGGGCTCGGCGCAGACGCGCTCGTCACCATAAAAAACGCGGAACGCCTGCCCCCGCCCGCCTCCCTCGACGGCGAGGCGCGGCCCCTGCACGTTCAGGCGCGTTCGGGGCACGCGGGGCTGTTCAACGCCGCCGCGAAGCGGCTGCTCCGCCTGCCGGAAGATGCGGGCATCCTGGAAGAGGGCGCCTATCTTGCGGCGGTGCAGCAAATCCCCATGCCGGCGGACGGCGCCGTATTCCGCGCGTTTTTGAGGGCGCAGGCGGACTATCTCGCGCACGGCTTTTCGCTCGCGCAGGAGGGTATTTTGCAGCCCGCCATGTTCCCCGTCTATGAGATGCTGCTCTCCAAAAAGGCACTCGCGCTGCCCGTTGCCGCCTACCCCGCCCCCGACGGCTATGACGAAGCGCGCCGCCGCTTTGCGGATGCGGAAAACTTTACCGTCGGCGGCATGAAAATTTTTCTTGACGGCTCGCCGCAGCAAAGAACGGCGTACCTCTCCTCCCCCTATGAAGGGGGCGGACGCGGGATGCCGACGATGACGGAGGCAGAGGTGACCGACGCCTGCCGCTTTGCGGCGGCGCGCGGCGCGCAGCTTCTGGCGCACTGCAACGGGGACGGCGCGGCGGACATCTTCCTTTCCGCCCTCGCCCGCCTGACGGAACGCGAACGCAGCCGCATCCGCCCCGTGATCGTACACGCGCAGCTCATCCGCCGCGACCAGACGGAGCTTGCCGCCCGCCTCGGCGCCATGCTCTCCTTTTTCCCCGCGCATGTTCTGCATTGGGGGGACGTCCATCTCCGAAACCTCGGCAGGGAACGCGCCGCCCGCATTTCTCCCGCCCGCGACGCGCTCGGATGCCGCGTCCCCTTTACCCTGCATCAGGATACCCCCGTCTGCCCGCCCGACCCGTTGGAGGCGGCTGCCTGCGCCGTCCTGCGCAGGACGGCATCCGGAGCGGTGTTTGCGGAGCAGGCGATCGGCGCGCGGGACGCCCTGCGCGCGCTCACCGAGACCGCCGCCCTGCAATACGGGCTGCATGACAGGGGGCGCATCGCCCCGGGCCGCCGCGCCGACTTTCTTGTGCTCGAAGGCGACCCCCTGCGCGACATTGCCGCCACCCATGTCCGCGAAACCTACCTGCGCGGAAGATGCGTCTGCCGCGGACATGCCCCCTGCGAACGATGAACGGCGGCGCCGCTTTGCTGCATGCAAATTGCCGACGGCGCGTTTTTTGCGCCGCATTTCGCTTGCCAAGCCGCGCAAAACGGAGTATAATGTTTTGGAAAACTTGCAAAAGGATACGATTTATGGCAAACAAAGCGGTCACGATGGACAAGCTCGTTGCGCTGTGCAAGGCACGCGGCATCATCTTCCCCGGCAGCGAAATTTACGGCGGCATGGGCAACACCTGGGACTACGGTCCCGTGGGCGTGGAGATCAAAAATAACTTGAAGCGCGCATGGTGGAAGCGCTTCGTACAGGAGAGCGAAAACTCCTACGGCGTGGACGCCGCCATTTTGATGAACGCGCGCGTCTGGGAGGCGAGCGGGCACACCGCGTCCTTCTCCGACCCCAAGATGGACTGCAAGAACTGCAAGTCCCGCCACCGTGCGGACAACCTCATCGAGGCGCACTCCAAGGGCAAAGTCAACCCCGACCTCATGTCCAACGAGGAGATGGAGGCGTACATCAACGAGCATCACGTCTGCTGCCCCGTCTGCGGCAAGTGCGACTGGACGCCCATCCGCACCTTCAACCTGATGTTCGAAACGAGCCGCGGCGTCACCGACGAGAGCCAGAACAAAATTTATCTGCGCCCCGAAACGGCGCAGGGCGAATTCGTCAACTTCCTCAACGTCCAGCGCACGACGCGCGCCAAAGTGCCCTTCGGCATCGCGCAGGTGGGCAAGGCGTTCCGCAATGAGATCACGCCCGGCAACTTCATCTTCCGCACCATCGAATTCGAACAGATGGAACACCAATGGTTCTGCAAGGAGGGCACGGACAGCGAATATTACGCCGCGTTCAAGGAAAAGGCGTGGCAGTTCCTGCTCGATCTGGGCTTCTCGCCCGACCATCTGCGCTTCCACGACCACGACAAGCTCGCCCACTACGCAAAGGAGGCGTGCGACATCCAATACGATTTCCCGATGGGCTGGAACGAGCTCAACGGCATCCACAACCGCACCGACTACGACCTCTCCCGCCATCAGGAATATTCGGGCAAGTCGCTCACCTACATCGACCCCGTCTCGGGCGAGAAGTACATCCCCTACGTCATCGAATACTCCATCGGCGCAGACCGCCTGATGCTCGCCGTCCTCTCCGAGGCATACGACGAGGAGACGCTGGAAAACGGGGAAGTGCGCACCGTCATGCACTTCCACCCCGCCATCGCCGCCTACAAGGCTGCCGTGCTGCCCTTACAGAAAAATCTTGCCGCCCCCGCAAAGGAACTCGCGGAGAAGCTCAAAAAGTACTTCCCCGTCACCTACGACGAGGCGGGCTCCATCGGCAAGCGCTACCGCAGACAGGACGAGATCGGCACCCCCTACTGCCTGACCATCGACTTCACGACGCTCGAAGACGGCACCGTGACCGTGCGCGACCGCGACACGATGGCGCAGGAGCGCATGACGGCGGACGAAGCGCTCGCGTTCCTGATGAAAAAGTGCACGTTCTGAAACGGCCCATCCGTTGAAAAAAGAGAGGCGCGCCTCTCTTTTTTTATGCCCGCGGACGCGGCGACGGACGAATCCGCCGTCCGCCGCCGCCCAATTGCGTCCCAACCGTTGACAATCCGCGGCTTTTGTTGTAAAATATACGCAAAACTTTCAACAAACCAAGGAAGATGCCATGAAGATCCTCATCCTGACCGTATCCGCAGGCAACGGTCACAATGCCATGAGCGCAGCCGTTTCGGAGTATCTGCGCGCGGCATATCCCGATACCGAAATAAAGCAGCTGGACCTGTTCAAGGACGGCGAGCAGACACAGGCAAAAAAGCGGGCAAACTGGATGGTGAACGACGGGTATTTCAAACTCGTCAAAATCGCATTGAAGCTCGCCAACGGGCAATTTGAAAAACTCAAAGAACGCGACAACCGCAAAAAGGCGACAACGCTGCGCAGGAATTTCATCCGTCCCGCGCGCAGGTTCGTCGAGCAGACCGTCAACGAATTTGCGCCCGACGCCGTCTTCTGCGCACACACCTATGCGGCGATCCTGATGAACGACCTGCGCACGGAGGGCAACGAAAACGCCCTGCGCGCCCGCATCGTGACCGTCGTTTCCGATTACGACGTCGCACCGTATACCGAACTGCTTACGGAGCTCGACTACATCGTCACCCCCACCGACGACTTTGACGACGTCCTGCTCAAAAAGGGATTCGACCTGAAAAAGCGCCTCAGCCTCGGCATTCCCGTTCATCGGAAATTTTCCGAGGACATCGACCGGATCGAGGCAAGAAAACAGATCGGGATCGACCCCGACAAACATACCGTGATGATCATGAGCGGGATGGTCGGGTTCGGAAACATCACCAAGACCATTCTCAACCTCAACAAGTGCAAAAGCGATTTCCAGATCGTCTGCGTGTGCGGCAAGAACGCAAAGGTCAAAAAACAGCTTGAAGCGCTCAAACGGGAGGGCAAGCTGCAAAAGCCCGTCCGCATCTACGGCTTTGCGACCAACGTCGACGTGATCATGAGCGCGGCGGACGTGCTCATCGGCAAGATCGGCGGCGTGGCGATTGCGGAGGCATTCAACAAACATCTGCCCATCATCGCCAACAAAGAGCTGCCCTTTCAGGAGTACGACAATATGACCTTCCTCAAAGCGCGCGGCGCCTGCGACTATATCGCCGAAACCCGTTATGCCTGCCGCGTTGTGGACGCGTTTTTCACGGATACGGAAAAATTGCAGCGCACGCGCGACGCCATCGAACGCATCCGCAAGCCCGACGCCTCCAAAGACATCGGCGATCTTTTATATCAGGGACCCCCCCCCGAAGGAGAACTGTCATGACCACATCCTGCGCCGCTGCCGCGCTTTCCGGAAAGAAAAAAGTCCTTATCCTGACCATCACCGCAGGGAACGGGCACAATGCCTGTGCCAAAACGATGAAAGAAGCGCTCACGGCGCGCGGAGCAGAGGTCAAAGTCATCGACTATCTGCAAGAGTTTGCGCCTAAAAGCGTGGCATGGAAGACGGACAGAGGGTTTGCCCTTGTCCTCGCCCACTTCCTGAAACTTTACAACGCGTCCTGCCGCCGCATGGAGATCCGCAAGACCGACCTGCGCTTCAAGAGCGGATACATGCAAAGCGTCGCCCTTTCGGGGCTGGAACCCCTTCTCAAAGAAATTTACACCTTCCGCCCCGACGTCATTTTTTGCAGCAACATTTACCCCTCCATGGCGATCACCGACCTTCGGATGAGCGTCCCCATCCCCGCGAAGGTGTACCTGACCCTGCTCGACTACACCATCAACATGGGGCATGAAAGCAGTATCGGCGTCGATTACTTCAACCTGACGAACCGTGACTTTGTCACGGAGAGCCTGCGCATCGGATACCGCAAGGAGCAGCTCCTTTGCTGCGGCATCCCGATCGACCCGAAATTCCATGTTCCCGTCAGCCGGGAGGAAGCGCGCGAACGGCTGGGCATCCGGAAAGGGCCGTTCACCGTTCTTGTGATGTTCGGCGGCGGACTGTGGAACGGCGGCTATCAGATCTTCCGCCAGACCGCACGGGCGTTGGAGGGCACGGGGGCGCAGATCGTCGTCATCAACGGCAAAAACAAACAAGAACAGGACAAGATCGACAGGCTGCTCTCGGACGGGACCTATCGGGGACTGCCCGTCGTCAATGTCGGTTTCACCGATCGGGTCGACCTCTATCTCGCGGCGGCGGACGCCATCGTTACAAAGGTGGGCGGGCTGAGTTCCACGGAATGCGTCGCGCGGCAGGTCCCCATCGTCGCGGCACGCAAAAAACTCGTCATCAACGAGGAATGGAATGCGGACTACCTCGAAAAGAAAGGAGCGCTGCTCTCTTTCCGCAATCGGAAGCAGCTCAGGGATTTGTTAAAAAAATTGATGGAAGATACAGCGTTTTACGAAAGCATCTGCGCCGCGCAGGCGGCGCTCACAAATAAGGGGGGGGGCGGATTTGCTTGCCGAACACATTCTCGCGCAGCCGGACGCCGTTTACCCCGATACCATGCCCGCGTTGAAGGGTCTGAAAAAACGTGTCGCCGCCGCGGTCAAGGCGGAGTATCACAGGGAACACGAGAAGAAATAACGGACGGAAGTTCCGCGCAGACGCCGCTCGTGTCCGTCATCCTCCCCGTCTATAACGCGGAAAAATATCTCCGAACCTGCGTCGGCAGCATCCTCGCCCAGACCTACCGCAACATCGAACTGATCATGATCAACGACGGTTCGAAGGACGGCAGCCTTGCCATCTGCCGCGAACTTGAAACGACCGATCCGCGCATCCGCGTATTCGATAAGCCGAACGGCGGCTGTTCCACCGCGCGCAACATGGGCATCGAGCAGGCGCGCGGCGAACTTCTGACGTTCATCGACCCCGATGACTTCATGCTGCCCGACCACATCGCCGCGCTTGTCGAGGCATCCGACGGCGTCGATATGGGGATCGTCGGATTTTTGCGCACCAAGCCCAAAGCCGCCTACCGGCAGCTGACGGACAAGGACCGTGCGAAGGCGCAAAAGCGCCGCACCGTGTTCGGCATGAAGGAGTTCATGCGGGGCATGCTCGCCTTCCCCACCTACGGCGGCGGGGTGGTGTGGAACAAGCTGTTCCGCAAATCGCTGATCGGAGAGCTGCGCTTTGACGAGAACTGCTTTTATTTCGACGATCTGAACTTCCTGTTCAAATACGGGCTGCGCTGCCGCTCCTTCTGCTGTCTGCCCCTGAAAACCTATATGTATGTGGTGAACCCGAACAGCAACTCCGCAAAGAACATCTCCCCCCGCAAGCTGACCTGTCTGGACGGCATGCAGGAGGTCGCCGAGCTCGCCGCGGAAACGGATGAAGACATCGCCGTGTATGCGCGTTCGTGGCAGTTCCTCATCAATATCGAAGTGACATGGCTCATGCACGTCAACCGCTACAAGGACGACGCGCTCCGCGCGCGCATCATGCAGACCATGCAAAAGACCTATCCCGACTTCAAAAAGAACAAACACAATTATCACTCCTACCGCAGGCTGGGCGGGCTTGCCTATCGTCTGATACGGTTGTTCCGTTATTGAATCCGAAACCGCGTGCACGGCACGCGGTTTTTTCGGGCACGGTCGGGCGAAAAGCCCCCCTTCCGCCGCTCAATTGCGCCCCAACCGTTGACAATCCTCCGATTTTGTTGTAGAATATACACATACTTTTCACATTCGCCGCGGCGTAAGCGCCGCGGCGGGCAAAGGCAAACGGACATGGAAGAGACAAAGCGCGTCCTGATCCTGACGGTCACGGCGGGAAACGGACACAACGCCTGCGCAAAGGCAATGGCTAACGAATTGCAAAAAGCCGGGGCGGAAGTCAAAGTCATCGACTTTTTGAAGGAGTGGTCGGACTCCATTACCTCATGGTCTACCGACAAGGGCTACAACATTGCAGCGGCTTACTTCTTATACGTCTACAACGCCTCCTTCCGCAAGCTCAAACGCCGTTCCCCCGAAAGGCGCTACATGCTCGGTCTGGCGCAAAAATCCGCGCTTTCGGGCGCGAAGGGGCTTTTGAAGGAGGTCTTTACCTACCGTCCCGACATCATCTATTGTACGCACCTCTACCCCGCGATCGCCCTGTCCGACATGCGCATGCTGACGACGATCCCGGCGACGGTCTATATCAGCAGCCTCGATTATATGATGAGCCCCTTCTGGGAGAGCTGCATCGGCGTGGACTTTCTGAACCTTCCTTCGGAAGATTTTACGGTGGAGAGCCTGCGCCTCGGATACCGCAAGGAACAGCTGCTCTACTGCGGCATCCCCATAGACGCCAAGTTCCTTGCCCCCGCGAACCGGGAGGAAGCGCGCGAGCGGCTGGGCATCCGGAAAGACCTGTTCACCGTGATGGTGATGTTCGGCGGCGGATTGTGGAGCGGCGGCTATAAAATTTTCCGCCAGACGGTGCGGGCGCTGAAAAATTCCCCCGCACAGATCATCATGCTCAACGGGCGCAACGAAAAAGAAAAACAGACGATCGACCGGGAGATCGCCGACGGCGACTATGCGGGGCTCCCCATCGTCAACGTCGGGTTTACGGATGCGGTCGAGCTCTATATGGCGGCAGCCGACGTGATCGTGACCAAATTGGGCGGACTGAGTTCCACAGAATGCATGGCATGCCGCAGACCCATCGTTGCGGCAAAAAAATATCTGGTCGCCAACGAGGCGGAGAATGCGGCGTACCTGTGCGGAAAAGGCGCCGCTCTGATGTATCGCAATCAGACGGAACTCACCGCCGCCCTGAACATGCTCCGGACCAACGAGCAATTCTATGAAAATATCTGCGAAGCGCAGGCAAAACTCATCGGAAACGGGGTGGAAAGCCTTGCAAAACATATCCTGTCGCAGCCCAAAGCAGACTACGACGGCGCCGCGCCGCCCGAACGCAAGCGCATCAAAAAAGGGCTGACGCGCCTTTTGAAAGAAGCAGACAAGGCAACGCGCCTGAAACTGAAGGGCAAGACGGCGCATACAAACTTCAAGGAGCCGAACAATGACTGAAAACGCCATGACATCCGCAAAAAAAGTGCTCATCCTGACCGCCACGATGGGAAACGGACATAACGCCTGCGCCAAGGCAATGGAAAAGGCGCTTCTGGCACGAGGCGCCGAGGTAAAAATCATCGATTATCTGGAAGCCTTCGCCCCCAAGCGCATCGCATGGGTCGTGAATAAGGGCTATTCCCTGTCGCTGGCGCACTTCCTGCGCATTTACAATGTATCTTACCGCTACATGGAAAAGCACAAACTCGATCTGCGCTTCAAGAGCGGATACATGCAGAACGTCGCGCAGTCCGGGGTCGAACCCCTTATGCGGGAAATTTACACCTTCCGCCCCGACGTCATATTCTGCACGAATATCTATCCCGCCATGGCGATCACCGATCTGAGGATGGCTGCCGACATCCCCGCCAAGGTCTATCATCCTCTGCTCGATTACACCATCAATGTGGGATATGAAAGCTGCATCGGGATCGATTACTTCAATCTCGTCAACGAGGATTACACCGAGGAGAGCCTCCGCCTCGGATACCGGCAGGAGCAGCTGCTGTACTACGGGCTTTCCAGCGATCCGAAATTCCGCGTTCCGATGGACAAACTGCAGGTGCGCGAACAGCTCGGCATGGCAAAAGACCTGTTCACCGTCATCGTGCTGTTCGGCGGCGGACAGTGGGGCGGCGGCTATCGGATCTTCCGCCAGGTGGTGCGGGCGTTGGAAGGCGCCCCCGCACAGATCATCATGCTCAACGGACGCAACGAAAAATCCAAAAAGAAGATCGACAAAGACATCGCGCGCGGCATCTATCGGGACCTGAAGATCGTCAACGTCGGATTTACGGACAAAGTCGACGTCTACATGGCTGCCGCCGACGCGATCGTTACAAAGCTCGGCGGGATGGGCGCTTCCGAATGCATCAACCGTCAGCTGCCCATCGTTGCCGCAAAAAAACTGCTTGCCGAAAATGAGTTGGAAAACGTCGGTTATCTCGGCGAAAAGGGCGCCATTCTGACATATTCTTCCCAAAAAGAACTTGCCGAAGCGCTGACGAAGCTCCGGACGGACGAAGCGTTCCGCAAGGGCATCCGGGCGGCACAAAAGCAATTGAGCAGGGACGGCATCACGGGGCTTGCGGAGCACATTCTTGCGCAGCCGGACGCCGTTTATCCCGATACCATGCCCGCATTGGAGGGGCTGAAAAAGCGCGTTGCCGCCGCCGTCAAAGCGGCATACCGCAAGCAACACGGCAAAAAGAACTGACCGCGGAGCGGACGGCAGGGAGCCTTCCTCCCCCGCCGCCGCGGGACATCGGACAAACATAAGGGGCGCGCCGACAGGCACGCCCCTTATCTTATCCGTCTTTGATCAGCCGTTCTGCCGATCGGCTGTTTTTTTGCCCTTTCTGCGCACAATGTTCTTGCGGAACAGATCGACGATCGTCCAGATGACGCCGATGAGGATGTAAATATAATAGGTCAAAAAGCGCCAGAAGAGCACCGACCATGCGAGCGTCGCACCCGCCGCCACGGAGAACGCCAGGACGCCCATGCCCTCCACGACGCCCGAATTGCCCGGCGTCGGGATGAAGGAAACGCCGAGCACGGTGAAGGCGTT
Organism: uncultured Clostridia bacterium; assembly: GCA_944343275.1. Classification (GTDB taxonomy): domain Bacteria; phylum Bacillota; class Clostridia; order Christensenellales; family Borkfalkiaceae; genus Gallimonas. The sequence continues at coordinate 13,466 of CALVMH010000023.1, forward strand.
GAGCGACATGATGATGAAGAACATCCCCTCCACGTCGCATCCGAACATGTTCATGACGAAATAGGGCGTGGAGAACGTGAGAAACGTCTCCGCAAAGCACGTCACCAAAAAGAGGATGAGGCAGACGGGGCGGCGCGCGATGATGCGGAAACTCACGCTGAAATCCCGCACGGTGCGCAGCGCCTTCCGCATGACGCGTTCCTTGTTCTTGACGATGTGCAGCTTATACCCGACAAAGATGAACCAACCCGTCAGTCTGCGCGCAAGGCGGGGAAAGACGGCAAAGGCAAGAATAAACAGCGGCAGCGCAATGGAGGACACCAGCCCCACCCAGCCGAAGACGATGAGCAGCGTCTTTCCGCTGACGCCGTCGAGCACGTTGAGGCAGGTCCCCACGATCATGAAGATCCCGCCGAGCACCGTAAAGGCGAGCATACTGCCGAAGTACCGGATGAGCACGACGGCGGAGGACGCCGCGCCGCTTATCCCCTTCGTCGTCATATAGTAGATCTGCATGGGCTGCCCGCCCGTTGCAAACGGCGTGACGCCGTCATAAAACTTTCCCAAAAAATTGACTTTCAGGGCGACGAGCGGGCGCACTTTTCCCAGCACCGCCTTGTTGATGAAGCCGTATTTCAGACAGTCAAGCGTCATGGACCCGAGCACGACCAACAGCAAGACGATCAGCCCGGCGACGTCGATACGGGACATCGCCGCGGTGAACGACATGCCGTCCTCGCTGATCTCCCCCGAAATGCCGAACATGCTGTAAACGCCGAGCCCGATCACGGCAATGAGGATGAGGTTCCAAAGCCACCTTCTTTTGCGCTTGGGCGGTTCGACGGGGCGCATTTCCCCGTCCACGCCCTCCGCCCCCTCGACGAGCGCCCGAAACCGATCGTCCCGCGCCGCCTCCTCCGCGGGCGTGCCTTCGGACTGCGTGCAGACGGACGTTTCCGCGGGCTGCGCGTTCTCTTCGGGCGCGCCTTCGGACTGCGTGCAGGCGGACGCTTCCGCGGGCTGCGCGTTCTCTTCGGGCGTGCCTTCGGACTGCGTGCAGGCGGACGTTTCCGCGGGCTGCGCGTTCTCTTCGGGCGTGCCGCCCTGCTCGTTCTTGTTCTCTTCCACACGCTCCTCCGTGAAGGGTTAGTACTATATATTATATCTTTTGCCCCCCGCAATGTCAACAATTCTTATCCGCCCGCGCGGCGAAAAAATGCAATCAAATCTTCAAACTGCACAAAAAAGATTGCAAAACGCACAACGTTCGGATATACTATATCCCATGAAAGGCATTTACCGGAAGGAACTGCTGTTCGAGAGCAAGCACGCCGCCGCCGAAAGCGGCGCGTCCGCCCGCCACATGCACGACGAATACGAACTCTATTATTTTCTGGAAGGCGACGCGGAATACGTTGTCGGGGAACACGTCTATCCCCTTGCCCCGCACGATCTGCTGTTCATCCGTCCCGCCGTGTATCACTTCCCCGTCCTGCACACGCAGTCGCCCTATCGGCGCATGGTGCTCAATTTTTCCGAGGAGATCGTTCCGGAAGGTCTGAGGCAGGGGCTGCAAAGCGCAGCCGTCTTCCGCCATGCGCCGCCGACGGAGACGGCAGGACAGCTCTTCATGCAGGCGGAACGGGCAACGGCGCTCTATGAAGAGGAAGACGCCTTTCTTGCCCTGCGCAGCCTCCTCACGCTCATGCTGCTTGCCTTCCGCCACGAAACGCCCGTCCGCATCCGCGAAAAGTGCCTGCACCCGCGGTTGGGGGAGATCCTGCGCTATATCGACGCGCACACCGCGGAACCCATGAACGCGGCGTCCCTTGCCGCGATGTTCTTTGTAAGCCCGTCCTGGCTGACGCACGCCTTTTCCGAGCATCTGCATATCGGCGTGGCGCAGTACATCCACTCCAAAAAGATCCTGCGCGCGCAGCGGCTGATCCGTTCGGGGACGCCGCCCACGCAGGCGGCGCAGGCGTGCGGCTTTGCAAGCTATCCGACGTTCTTCCGCCTCTACCGCTCCATCCTCGGCATCTCGCCCGCACAGGACAAGCGCTGATCCCGCAGGAAAATTTTTTGAGAAAAATGCAAATTGCAAGAAAAATCGCTTGCAATTCGGCGCGGGATATGATATAGTAATCAAGCTAGTTTCGGAAGCATAGCTCAGCTGGGAGAGCATCTGCCTTACAAGCAGAGGGTCACAGGTTCGAGCCCTGTTGTTTCCACCAACACAGCGCGGAATCATATCAAATGCGGGAATAGCTCAGTGGTAGAGCGTCACCTTGCCAAGGTGAATGTCGCGGGTTCGAGTCTCGTTTCCCGCTCCAAACACGATTTCCGCGCTGTTTTTATTTTTCCCGAACGGGAAAAACCGGCGCCATAGCCAAGAGGTAAGGCAAGGGTCTGCAAAACCCTGACTCCCCGGTTCAAATCCGGGTGGCGCCTCCAAAAAACGGTTCGCGGGAGAACTTCTCGCAGACCGTTTTTTTACTTTCTCGCAAAAAATCGTGCATTTTTCCCCGCCCTCGGCGGCGATCAGACAGACAATCTCACGCAAATACTCAAACGGAGGGAACAACATTGGCATTTCATGAACGACCCGTCGAGGACGTGCTTACGGAACTCGGCACCGACGAACAGCGCGGGCTTACGGCAGAACAGGTCGCCGGGCTGCGCGCCAAATTCGGCGCGAACAAACTTGCGGAAAAGAAGAAAAAACCGCTCATCATCCGTTTTCTGGAGCAGTTCAAGGACGTGATGATCATCATCCTGCTCATTGCGGCGTGCGTCTCCTTCGGCGTCATCTGCTATGAGGTGTTCGGCACGGGCGAGGGCGAAGCGCTGGAATTCGTCGAACCCGCGCTCATCGTCTTCATCGTCATCCTCAACGCCGTCATGGGGCTGGTGCAGGAGAGCAAGGCGGAAAAGGCATTGGAAGCGCTCAAAAACATGTCCGCGCCGCATGCACGCGTCATCCGCGACGGCAAGGAACAGTTTATTCAGGCTGCCGACCTCGTTCCGGGCGACATCATCATCCTCGAAGCGGGCGACTTTGTGCCCGCAGACGCGCGCCTGCTCACCTCCTCCAACTTAAAGTCCGAAGAGTCCGCCCTCACGGGCGAGAGCGTCCCCTCCGAAAAGGACGCGCGCGCCGAAGTCGCGGAGAGCGCCCCCTTGGGCGACAGGGACAACATGGTGTTCTCGGGCTGCTCGGTGACCTACGGCACGGCAAAAGCGGTCGTCACGGGCACGGGCATGAACACGGAGATGGGCAAGATCGCAAACCTCCTTGCCGGCGAAAAGGAGACGCGCACCCCCCTGCAGCAAAAGCTCGCCCAGCTCGGCAAATACCTCGGGATCGTGGCGCTTGCGGCGTGCGCGGTCATCTTCATCATCGGCGCGTGCATGCCGCACCCCGATTGGATCGAACTGTTCATGACGGCGGTCTCGCTCGCCGTCTCCGCCATTCCCGAAGGACTGCCCGCCGTGGTCACCATCGTCCTCTCCATCGGCGTGACGCGCATGGTCAAAAAGAACGCCATCATCAAGCGCCTGCCCGCCGTGGAGACGTTAGGCTCCGCCTCCGTCATCTGTTCGGATAAGACGGGGACGCTCACACAGAACCGCATGACGCTCGTCAAGACCTATCTGGACGGCGGGGAGGCGACCTCCTTCAACGCCGCCGCTGCTTCCCCCGAAGTGCGCAGGCTGCTCGATTGGGGCACGCTGTGCTGCGACGGCTCCGTGGAAGTGGAGGACGGCAAGGAAGTCCACCTCGGCGACCCGACCGAGACGGCGATCGTGTACGCCGCCATGAAGGCGGGCAGTCCCAAGGATGTTCTGAACGCGGAATACCCGCGCATCACGGGCATTCCCTTCGACTCCGACCGCAAGCTGATGACCACCGTCAACAAGATCGACGGGAAGCTCGTTGCCATCGTCAAGGGCGCATTCGACGTGATGGCGCAAAAGTGCGTGGCGGGCGATATCGAGGCGGCGAGAAAGGCGAACGACGAAATGAGCGCCGACGCCCTGCGCGTGCTCGCCGTGGGATATAAATACATCGACTCCGTTTCGACGGAGCCCACGAGCGAGGAACTTGAAAACGGGCTGACGTTTTTGGGGCTCGTCGGCATGATCGACCCCCCGCGCCCCGAAGCCAAGGCGGCGGTCGAAGTGTGCCGCAAGGCGGGCATCAAACCCGTGATGATCACGGGCGACCACGTCGTCACCGCCTCCGCCATCGCAAAGGAGCTGGGCATCCTTTTGGAGGGCGACAAGGCGATCACGGGCGCGCAGCTCGACGCCATGAGCGACGAGGAGCTCGACAAAGAGGTGGAGAATATCTCCGTCTATGCGCGCGTCTCGCCCGAGAACAAGATCCGCATCGTCAAGGCATGGCAGAAGAAGGGACAGGTCGTCTCCATGACGGGGGACGGCGTCAACGACGCGCCCGCCTTAAAGGCAGCCGACATCGGCTGCGCGATGGGCATCACGGGCACGGACGTCGCCAAGGGCGCCGCCGACATGACCTTGACGGACGACAACTTTGCAACCATCGTGGACGCCGTCAAGGAAGGCAGAGGCATCTACTCCAACATCAAAAAGGTCGTGGGCTTCCTGCTGGGCACCAACATCTCCGAGGTCATCGTCGTCTTCCTTGCGATGTGCATCTGGCAGGTCTCCCCCTTCATCTCCATCCAGCTTTTGTGGATCAACCTGATCGGCGATTCGCTGCCCGCCGTGGCGCTGGGCATGGAAAAGCTGGAACCCGACGTCATGGACCATAAGCCGCGTTCCAAAAAGGAGAGCATCTTTGCCCACGGCTACGGCGTTCAGATCGTATTACAGGGCTGCATGTTCGCAGGGTTGGCGCTGGCGAGCTACTGCATCGCCCGCTACGGCTTCGGCTGCACGTCCGAACAGTGCAGCGCGGCGACGTTTTTGGTGCTCGCCCTCTCGCAGTCGCTGCACGCCTACAACATGCGCTCGGGGCACTCCCTCTTCAAGGTCGGTCCCTTCTCCAACAAGATCCTGAATTGGGTGACGCTGCTCGCCGTCGCGCTCATCGCCTTCGTGCTCTTCACCCCGGGCGTCATGGACGTATTCGGCTTCGGAACGCAGTATCTGCCTTGGGAAGTCTACGTCATCGGCGTGGCGCTCGCCTTTATGCCCATCATCGTGATGGAGATCGCCAAGGCGCTCGATCTGGTGAGACATCACAAATAAGAGGCAATGCCCGAAAGCAAATCTCCACGTGCCGCGCGGCACGTGGAGATTTGTTTATTTCAGATATCTGCCCTGCGCGCTGTCATGCACGCGGAAGATGCGGACTTCGTCGCCCGTATGGGCATCCACATAGAGGATGAACTGCTGTTCCCCGTAGCCGCAGTAAAATTCATAGGTGAGCACTTCCCGCCCGTGCAGCGGAATGAGCGCAAGGTGCGCTTCCTCCACATGCAGCCCGTCAAAGAGCTTTGCGCGCGCCTGTGCTTCCGTCAGCGAAGGCGACGTTTCGCGCTTGCCGTGATGATTGACGAGATAGCCGCGGGCGTCCATGCCGACGACGCGCCCCCGCTCTTCGCACACGCGGACGCGGATCATGTCGGGATAGGCGCGGACGCCGCCGATGTCCGCAACATAGGTGACGGACGCCACGTTGCCCGCATCGGAGAACCACACGGCGGTCAGACCCGTATAGCCGAGCTTTGCAAGAAATTCGCGGGCGAGCGCATCGCAGTTTTCAAGCGTGAAGTTCTTTTCGGAACACGCCTCGTAACTGTCGAAAAAGATGAGCTTGCCGCCGTTCTTGGTGACCTGCGCAAAATATTCCGTGCCGTTCTCGTCCGTCAGAACAAAGTTGTATGCCTTGAAATCGCGCGCGGAGGTTTCGCCCGTCATGCGGATATCGCGGACATGGTATCCCTCGAAATAGCCGAGCACCTTCTCCTGCGCCTCGGCGGCGCTCACTTCGCCGTCGGCGTGCAGCACGTTTTCCCCCACGTTCCCCTCCCCCGTGAAGGGCGCGTCGGTGATGTGTTCGGGCTTTTTAGCCGCACCCTGTCCGATCTCGGACATGCGGATGCCGACGCCGTTTTCCCCGCCTTCGAAATAGGCTTCCAGCTCCTTGGCGGGCGTGTGCAGAGCGAGATCGTTGAGCGCCGCGCACAGCGCCGCGTTCTTCTCATAGAGATGGGTAACGAGCGCCTTTTCCCGTTCGCTCAGCGCATTCCCCGCGGAGAGCTTTTGCAGCATGCGCCTTGCGCACATCCCCGTCCTGTTGACGAAGGCGGAGATGTCCGCGCTCGCCGCGCCGTCCAGCGGCAGTTTTTCGAGCGCGCTCTCCATGAGCGACGCCTCCACGAGCACGTCGGTGAGCAGCGTGCGCTGTTCCCCCGCGCCCGAAGAGACGCGCAGTTTGGAAAAGCTGTCGTCGAGGTCCTCGGAAACGGACACAAGTTCATACAGCGCGGCGCGGTACCCGTTTGCCGCGCGCACGCTCATCTCCGTCATGCGGACGGACCCGACGGTGACGACCGTCGCCAGCGCGAGGCACGCCGCCCCCAGAACGGAGACTGCCGCGATCCACCCGCCGATGCCCGGCGCGCGCCGCCTGCCGCCGCCCGCTGTCTGCTGCCTGCGCTGCTGTTTGCGCTCGCTCTTGGCGCGGCGGCGCTCCTGCTTTTCGAGGATGCGCTGTTCGCGCGCCTTGGCTTTTTGTTGCTGCTTTGCGGTGCGTTCCCGCTTTTCGCGCGCGCGGCGCGCCTTTTCTTTGGCGGCGCGCTCCTTGGCGAGCATCTCCCGCCGCGCTGCCTTCTGCGCCTTTTTCTCGGCGCGCGCGCTCTCCTTCGCCGCCCGCTTTTCCTGCCGCTTTTGTTTTTCGTCCAACTTTTTTTCAAGCGCCGACTGCTTCTTTTTTGCCGCCCGCATGCGCGACGCCTCTTTTTTTGCCGAACGCGCCTTTGCCGCTTCGAAACGGGCGTCCGCCGCCCTGCGTTCCGCCGCCTGCGCTTCCTCGCGCGCCTTCTGCGCCGCATCCGCCGCCGCGTTCTCGCCGCGGGCATTCTTTTCTACGCGCTCCACCTTGCGGGCGCCGCTGGACATTGCCTTGCTTTGTTTCCTTTCCATATCCCCCTCCTTAAATCGCAAACACATGTTTGCCGATGACCGTCACCGTTTCCCGTCCGAAGATCCACGAACTCGTCGCTACGGCGGGATTGTAGTAATAGAGCGCCCCGCAGGAAGGGTCCCAGCCGTTCATCGCGTCGCGCGCGGCGCGGTAGGCGGTCTCGTTGGGCTCCAGATTGATCTGCCCGTCGTCCACCGCCGTGAACGCGCCCTTCTGATAGATGACGCCCGCCACGGTGTTGGGGAACTGCGGGCTCTTGACGCGGTTCATGATGACCGCGCCGATCGCCACCTGCCCCGTATAGCTCTCCCCTCTGCCCTCGGCATGGATCGCCTTGGCGACGAGATAGACGTCGGACGACGTATACCCGTTGACGCCGCCGCCCGTGCCGCCCGCAAGCACGTTGTAGGAATCGTTCATGCCGAGCGCCTTGTAGGTCGCCTTGCCGACGATGCCGTCCGCCGTCAGATTGTTTTTCTGCTGAAAATAGACGACCGCCTTGCGCGTGGCGGAACCGAAGATTCCGTCCACCGCGCCCGTATAATACCCCCAATTTTTGAGGCGGCGCTGCACCTCTTTCACTTCTCCGCCCGTGCTCCCCTGCCGCAGAACGGCAGCTTCGACGGCAATTTCCGCCGCCGCAGGCTGCTGCTGTGCGGCAAGCGCAAACGTGCCCGCCGCAGCGCTTCCCGCAAGCGCAAACGCCATCATGCCGATCATCAATGCTTTTTTCATGGTTTTCTTTGCATGCCTCCTGCGACTTATCGTGTGCGGCGCGGCGGAAATTATGCACGGCGGACCAAACATCTCCCCGCGGCGGGCTGCCCGCAAAAACATTGCGGAATTTCTTCCGTTCCCCATTGACATACCCCCCCCCGGATATGATATAATGATGATGCTGAAAGGAGGCGGAATATGAAACACACCACAAAGACCTTGCTTGCCGTCTTGTCGGCTTGTCTTGCACTGACCCTTTCCTGCGGCATTCTTGCCGCATGCGGCGACGGCGACGATGCCGGCGGAAAAGGCACGCGCTATTCCATTCAGGCGCCCGATGCGTCCGACGTGTTTACCGTGACGGGGCTGCCCGACGGCGCTTACGAGGGCGACACCGTCACATTCGGCGTGACGCTCACGCACCCCGAAGAGAGCATCCTCGAAAAGGTAGAACTGTACGGCTCTTCCATCAAATACAGGGAGCTGACGGCGGATGCGAATGGAAAATACACTTTCACCATGCCCGCAGAACCTGTCCGCCTGAGCGTATCCGCCGATTATTATCCCGATAACGAGACGGACAATTTTCTTTCTTGGGATACGGAAAACTCTAAGACGGTGGAAATATGGCAGCCGCATTTTGACGGCGACAACTATTATGAAAGCGACGATGCCGTGCTCACGGCAAACGTCACAAAAAAACCGTCCGGCGTCGGATATGACGGACTGATCGGCTATTCGGCGCGCATGATCTCGCTCGACGAAGACGTGATCCCCGCAGAAGCGCTGGGAGACGAACCGGAACCCGTTTCAACCACGACACCCGTCAATATGACGGTCGGACTTGAAATCCACATTGACCGCACAAAAATCCGTGCAGGCACGGCAAAGCTCATCCTGATCGTGGACAACGAGCACAAATTCGGGGACGAAGCCGTTCTCGCCTGCACGGTGACCGTCACGGAGCCCGAACCCCTGACGCAGGTAGAGCTTTGGGCGCAGACCGTGACGTTTGACGTTTCCGCCATAAAAGACGATGAAAATACGCAAAAAATATCTTTTGTTTTTGTCGACCTCGATTATCAGGACACCATGTACCTGCGCCCTTCCTATATGTTCGATTGGGAGGACTGCACCGTAACGGACGGCAAAGTGACCATCGAACTTCCCTATGCCGTCGGACACAGATATCAGGTCACGTTCCATTACTATATGAGCACGCAGCCCGCATATCCCGACGTTTCGCTGGTCGGCTCTCCCGCCAACGTGACATTCGCAAGCGATAACATTCTGACCTTCCAAGCGGATGGCTGTTCGATCGAATTAAAACTTTCATAACGGTTGCATGCAAAAGGCGCCCCGCTGGGCGCCTTTTGCCTTCATTTCCCGAAAAATTTTTGGATGATCTCGGCGATCTTGCTCCGATAGACGACGTTGACGCTGCCGCCCGTAAAGCACAGCGGCGGATAAACCACGCACCACCAATTGTCCCCCGCGCCGCTGCCGAGTTCCAGGATCAGCGCATCGTAGACGCCCGCAGGCAAGGTCACGCCCTCGTATACCCGCGTGGGGAACGCCTCCTCGCACACCCGCGCGCGGGCGCCGTAAAAGAACCCGTTTTCGCACAGGACGCGCGTGGCGACGCTCTCGACCGCGTCGAGGCGCGCAGCCACCGCGGACATCGCCGCCGCCTTTGTTCCGCACTCCGCGACCGTGGGCGCGAGATATGCGACGACGGCGTCGCGCACGGCATATTTGACCGATTGATCGGCTTCTTTGTCGGAGTTGGCGCGGATGTGGATGCGCAGATATTCCGTGCCCGCCTGCGCGGGCGCAGCCCCCGTGCCGCACGCAAACACGATGGCGAGCGCGGCGGCGGCAAGACAGAAAATGACGGCAATTTTTTTCATGACGGCTCCTTGTTGTGAACGCACCGAGTATTGCCGCGTGAAATTGTTTTTATACATGAACAGCAACCTTCCGCTGCGGAAAAATTGTAAAATATATGACACTTTTTGCGGAAAAAAACTTGTCTTTCTTGCGGCGGGGTAGTATAATGGAACCATGCTTACGGAAGCCTTTCCCAAACTCAACGATTCACGCGCCATGCAACAGCTGCGCGCGTTTTTGCGTTCGGGGTGGTTCATCGGCATCGTCGCTTTGCTGATGGCTTGCTCCGAAATTTTTTCTTTGGAACTGTACGTCATTTACGCCTACGTCGTGTTCGGGTTCGTCATCGTTCTCGTCTCCGAAGACACGCTGCCCGCCGTCCCCATGGTGGTATGCGGCTACATGCTCTTTTCCTCCGAAAACAACCCCGGCATGCACCCGGACAGCCTCTTTTCGAAGCCCTATGCGCAGTTCGCGCTCGGCTATGCCGTTGCCGTGCTCGCCGTGCTGCTCATCGGGCGGCTCGTCTCCAAACTGCTGCAGGGGAAACGGCACGGCGTTCCGAAACTGCTTGCGGGATTTTTGCTGCTGGGCGTCGCCTATCTTGCAAGCGGGCTGTTCTCCGCGGGATTTGACGGGAAATCCGTCTTCTTCGGATTTGTGGAGATCGCCGCGCTGTGCGGCTTCTACTTCTATTTCTACTTCACCGTCGATTGGGACAAGGTCACGGAAGACCGCCTTGCCCTGCTGTTCACCATCGTCGGCGCGGGCGTCCTGGCGGAGATCGTCGGCTTGTATTTCAACCCCGGCGCGCCCGGTCTGGACGGCGAAGGCAACCGCAATCAGCTCTACACGGGCTGGGGCGTGTGGAACTGCGTCGGCTGCGTCATGGCGATGTGCATGCCCGCGCCCGTCTACCTCGCCGTCAAGAAAAAACACGGCTGGTGCTTTGCGCTGCTCTCCTGCCTGTACTTTTTGGGCGTGCTGCTGACGCAGAGCCGCGGCTCCATCCTGTTCGGCGCCGTCGTCTTTGTCGCCTGCATCGTCTATACGCTCATCGCCTCCAAGGGCAGGGAACGCATTTACAGCGCCATCGTCTACGGCGCGCTGCTTTTGGGCGGCGTGATCGCCTGCATCATTTTTTCCGAGAAGATCGCCGCCATGTTCCAATCGCTCCTGAATGCGGGCATGGACGATTCGGGGCGTCTCTCCCTGTATGAACAGTGCTGGGAGGCGTTCAAGAAGTTCCCCCTCTTCGGTGTGGGCTGGTACGACACTCCCGGCATCCAGCTGGGGAACGGGAGCATGTACCCCAACGGCAATCCCGCGCTCGAAGGCTACTTTGTTCCGGGATTTGCGCACAACACCTTCTTCCAGCTCATCGGCTGCGGCGGGCTGTTCGCCTTTGTCGCCTACTTCTTCCACCGCACGCAGACGGTGCTTATGGCGGTGCGCGATCCCTCGCCCTTGAAGATCACGGCGGCGCTGTGCATTGCCGCCATGCTGCTGACGAGCTTTGTCGACAACCACGTCTTCAACATGGGTCCCGGACTGTTGTATTCGGTGATCCTCGTCTTTGCGGAAAAGACGCCAGCCGCCCGCCCCCGCATGCTTGCGGTGCGGAAGTGACGCCGATAGCATTGCCGCGCGCCCCGTTTCGTGAAACGGGGCGCGCGGCATTTTGTTTGTGGAATTTTACAAAAACCCGCACAAGATCGTTGCCTTTTTTTGCGTTCGGTGCTACAATGCTGTGCGGAAAACAGGCGGCGCAGTCCGCGGAGGAAATTCCATGACCGACATCATCGTCAAAGTCCTGCTCATCATGCTCGTGCTCCTTGCCTTTGCCGTGCCCGGCTTTGTGCTGCGCAAAACGGGGCACGTTCACGCAGACAGTCTCTATTCCGTCTCCAACATCCTTTTGTGCTTTGCACAGCCCATGCTCATCATCAAGGCATTCGCCGTTGACCCCGTTCCGCCCGACGGAGCGACCCTGCTCAACTTTTTGTGGGTATTCCTCTTTTCGGTGGCGGCGATCTTTGTGACGTTCGGCGCGTCCGAACTGTGTTTTTGCTTCATGAAGGGCGAACAGCGGCGCAAGAAGGACATCCTCGTGTTTGCGGGGACCTTCTCCAACTGCGCCTTTATCGGCATCCCCTTTGTGGACATGTTCACGAACGGCGACGCCGAGGCGATGATGTACGTCACCGTGTTCACCGTCGCCTTCAACCTGCTCCTTTGGACGCTCGGCGCCTACCTCATCACGCAGGACCGCCGCCAGATCTCCTTCAAAAAGGCGCTGCTCAATCCCTGCACGGTGGGCTCCGTCATCGGGTTTGTGCTCTTCCTCGTGCCGCAGATCAACATCTTCAACATGGAAGCCGTTGCCGAATTGCAGCAGATCGCCGTCTATGCGGGCGGCATGACGGCGCCCCTCTCCATGCTCGTGGTGGGCGTGCGCGTCGCCGACCTCTCCCCGCGTGCCCTGTTCGGCGACGGAAGCATCTATCTTGCGTCCGGCGTGCGTCTTGTGCTCTCCGCCGCCCTGACCTATGTGCTCATCCTCCCCTTCAAACTGACGGGCGTCTTTTCGGAGGCGCCCTATGTCCTGCTCGCGCCCGTCATTGCCATGGCGATGCCGCCCGCCGCAAGCGTGGTGGCGTTTGCCGAAAAGCTGGACGGAGAAAAGCAGCTCGCAGCCGCCGCATACGCCAACGGGACGCTGCTCTCCGTCCTCACCCTGCCCGTTGCCATGCTGCTCGTCTCGCTCTGAACTCCGCGGAACCAGAAACGGCGGGGGCATGTCCGCGTTGCGGACATGCCCCCGCCTGAATGTTTTTTATCGGTCCCCTCGGACATGGCAGGCATAGAATGACGAACGCGGCAATGAGCGGCTTTTTCTGCCGTGCACCGTCCTGTGTCTCTGCACGCACATACCGGACAGGCGGCTCCCGACGGGAGCCGCCTGTCTTCAAGATACCGTCATAGCAATTTTGCGCCGCAGGCGGAACACATCGCCGCGTCCTTCGCATTGCGCGTCCCGCAGTATTCGCAGACAAGAAAGCGGAGCGCGGGATCGTCGAGCAATTCCCCCTTCTTGCGTTCATATTCTTCCTTTGTGATAGCGCCTTCGTCAAGCAGCCGTTTGTACTGCTGCAATTCGTCTGCCTTGGTCATGGACCCCGAACGGGGCGCTGCCTGCGGCGCCCGCACCGCAGCGGGGTTTTTCAGCTCCGCGATCATCTCCGAGAGCGCGCACAGAACATCCACCGCCCAACCGATACAAAAGAACCCGAACGTGAGCAGATACAAAACGCCCCGCACATACTGCCGCTTGTAAAAACGATAAAATCCACACCAGCCGAAGGCAAGCGTCAGAAAAAATACAATCATACCCTTTCCTTTTGTGAATGGATTGCGCCGCAGGACGCGGCGCGCGCCGGTTTATTCCCTGGTGAGCGGAGCGAGCGCTCCCCGCGTCAGGCGCATGAGGTCGGCGCATGCCGCCTGCACCTGCACCCCCACCCTGCCGCCGCTGACGAAGATCGTCTTCCCCGCGGCGCTCTCGTCAAAGAAGGTGGGCAGCGCCTTTTTCATCCCCAGCGGGGAACAGCCGCCGTGCACATAGCCCGTCAGAGGAAAGAGCTCCTTCTGCGCAAGCATCTCCACCGACTTCTCCCCTGCCGCCTTCGCCGCCTTTTTCAGGTCGAGTTCCTTGTCGGCGGGAATGACGAAGACGACATATCTGCGCGGCGCGGCGACGGTGACGAGCGTCTTGAAGACGAGCGACACATCTTCGCCGAGCGCCTGCGCAACGGCAACGCCGGAGAGCGCGCCGCCTTCGTAACTGCGCACGGAATATGCCGCGTTCCCGCGTTCCAGAATGCGCATTGCATTGGTCTTTTCCATCTCTTGCTCCAAAAAATTGCGCCGCGCGGTGCGCCTTGTTATACGATCTCCACCTGACAGCTGCGCATCGCCGCGAGCGCCGCTTCGTGCAGGGCGGGCGTCACCCCGGCGCAGGCATCGCGCGCGACCATTACCCGCGCCTCAGGCGAAAACGCCTTGATGAGCAGCGCGTTGGAGATGACGCAGATGTCCGTGCACACGCCACACAACAGCACCTCGCCGAACGCGCGGGCGTATTCCGCCAGCGCGACGCTCCCGAACGTCCCCTTTTCAAAGACCCGCGCCCCCGCGAAGCTCAGTTCGGGCACGAGCTCCCAACCGTTCGTCCCGCGGACGCAATGGGGAACGGGCAGTTTTTGCCCCTCCTGCGTGGAGAGGTAGTCCTCCCCGTGCGTGTCGAGGGTGAAGGCGACGGCGCTCCCCGCGGCGCGTTCCGCCGCGAGCAGGCGGCGAACGGCGGGCAGGGCTGCCTGCGCCTCCTTCGTGCCGAGCGCGCCCGTCACAAAGTCGTTCTGCATGTCCACGACAACGAGCAGCCGTTTCACCCCAGACATTTTTTCAGCTCCTTGATGAGCAGGTCGGCGATGTAGCGGCAGCCGCGGTGGGTGGGATGCACGCCGTCCGTCGCAAACTGCGCGGGGGCGATGTCCTGCGTCACACCCATAAAAATTTCATCGACGGGCACAAGGGCGACGTTCTTTTCCGCAGCGATCTCGCGGATGATGCCGTTGAACTGCGCGAGATAGGGGCGGAATCGCTGCTTGTCCCCCATTTTCAGCGCGAACGGCTGAATGAGGATGAGCACGGCGCCCGTCGCCAGGATGCGCTCCACGAGGGAACGGTAATTGGCGCGGAACGTTTCGGGCGTCACTTCCTCGCCCCGTGCAAAACGGCACCATACATCGTTGATGCCGACTTGCAGGACGACGTAGTCCGGGTGCACGTCCGCGACGTCCCGCTGCACGCGCTGCAAGAGCTCCGCCGTGCGCTCCCCGCCGATGCCGCGATTGTAAAAACAAAAATCGACGTCCGGATACAAAAGCCGCAGCTTCCCCGCCGCGAGCTTGACATATCCCATGCCGAGGTCGTCGGGCTCCGACCTGTCCCGCCCCGCATCCGTGATGGAATCTCCGAAGAATACGATCCTGACGCGGCGCCCGTCTCCCCGTGCCGCCTTGTTCATTTCACACCCCCGAACTTCTCTTCATACATCCTGAGGCATTTTCCGATGATCTCCACCGCCTCCTCGCGGTGCGCGATCTCCTTCACCGTCGTCTTCTTGTGTTCGAGCGATTTGTACACTTCAAAGAAGTGCATCATCTCCTCAAAGATGTGCCTGGGCAGTTCCTGAATATCGTAATAGCCGTTGAATGTGGGGTCCTTGAAGGGAATGGCAATGATCTTTTCGTCCAGCGCGCCGCTGTCGATCATCTTGATGACGCCGACGGGATAACAGTTGACGAGCGTCATGGGATAGATCGCCTCGTTGCATAAGACGAGCACATCGAGCGGGTCGCCGTCATCCGCATAGGTGCGCGGGATAAAGCCGTAATTGGCAGGATAGACGGTGGAGGTATAAAGAACGCGGTCGATTTTCAGAATACCCGTCTCTTTGTCGAGTTCATACTTTGTTTTGCTGCCCTTCGGAATCTCGATGAGCGCCTCAAAGCTCTTCGGCGTGATGCGCTTCGGATCGATGTCGTGCCAGATATTCATAAGGTCAATGGTTCCCCCTTGCCGTTTTCGGCTCTTGCTCTATTCTACCATACTTTTCCGCCGCCCGCAAGACATGTTCATCATTTTTTTGGAATTTTTTGCGATTTCGGGAAAATAAACTTTGACAATCCGCCGCGTTTATGATATATTATTGAAGTAGTTTTTCGGCGCGGAACGCAACTTGCAAACAGCCGGAACTCCATAACGATCTTGACATGCGGTGATACCCAAGAGGCTCAAGGGGCGCCCCTGCTAATTGACTTGATTGTTTTTTCGGGGAGTTGTATTTTTTGCAATTATCCGCAACATATAGGAACGTTTTGAAACGAAATCTTACCACTCCCCAAATAGACAAAAATTATTGCAAAATGTGCCGTTTTTTGCATATCATTTCATTCTGATAGACAATTTATAGACAATCGAACATCCAAACAATTTGACATGCGGTGATACTCAAGAGGCTCAAGAGGCGCCCCTGCTAATTGACTTGATTGTTTTTTCGGGGAGTTGCATTTTTTGCAATTATCCGCAACATATAGGAACGATTTGAAACGAAATCTTACCACTCCCCAAATAGACAAAAATTATTGCAAAATGTGCCGTTTTTTGCATATCATTTCAT
>CALVMH010000024.1 GCA_944343275.1 uncultured Clostridia bacterium
AACGCCGCGCCCTTGCCGGGCTTGACGTGCTGGAACTCCGTGACCGTATACACGCCGCTCTTGTACTCGAACGTGGTGCCCTTGCGGATATCGCCTGCCATGATCTGTGCCATAAAACTGTCTCCTTATCTTTCAACTAAATATTTACAAAATGATGAGTTCACGGGGAAGTTTCTTCATGAACGAATGCACCTTCCCGCCCTGTATGAAAACGCTGTCCTCGATGCGGATGCCGTAGCTGCCTTCCACATAAAGCCCCGGTTCGTCCGAAAAGACCATGCCGTCCGCAAGCACTTCCTCGCTGCGCGGCGAGAGCACGGGATATTCGTGGATCTGCAGCCCGATACCGTGCCCCAGAGAGTGGGTAAAGAGCTTTTCGGCGCCCGCTTCGCGGAAGAGGGAGCGGGCGATCTCGTCCGCCTCCTTCCCCGTCATGCCCGCATGCACCCGTTCTTTGACCTGCTCGTGCGCCCTGAGGACGAGCCGATAGTGCTCTTTGAACGCCTCGTGCGCGCCGTCGTCGCCGAACAGGAAGGTGCGCGTGCAGTCCGAACAGTACCCTTCCACCTTACAGCCGAAGTCGATGAGCACGACGTCGCCGAAGGCAAGGCGGGTATCCCCCGTCTCGTGATGGGGAACGCTCGAGCCCGCGCCGAAGGCGACGATGGTCTCGAACGACGTGCCGTCCGCTCCCCGCATGCGCATCTCGTATTCGAGAACGGCGGCTGCCTCGCGCTCCGTCATCCCCTCTTTGAGGCGGGGAAACGTCGCAAGCAGCCCCTCCTCCGCGATGTCGCACGCGCGGGCGATCTTCTGCATTTCGGAGGGCGACTTCACCTTCATCGCCTTCCGGAAGGCAGGCATGCAGTCCGTGAGGGCAAACCCTTCCGCCTCCAGCTTTGCGCTGTCCGCAAGGCTCAGGAAGGGATAGGGAACGCCCAGCGTCTTTGCCCCCTTTGCAAGGGCGACCGCCTGCCGGAATCCGCCCTCCTCCGCCCTGACGAAGCTGCCCGCAAGCCTTGCGCGCGCCGCCTCGAAATAGCGCAGGTCGGCAAGGAACGTGCATGCATCCTTCGTGCAGACGACATAGCCGTCCGACGCGTAAAATCCCGTCACATATCTGCGCAGGAAATCGCATTCGAGAAAGAGCGCATCCGCGCCACTTTCACGGAGAATGCCTTGCAACGCTTCTTCTTCCATAGTGTTATTATAGCAAAATGCCGCCCGCAAGTCAATAATTTTTTCCGCATTGCGCGCATTTACGCCTCTTCGTACATGCGTTTCATCGCAAGGGCGTCCTCCGCCTGCGTGCCGTCCGACTCGCTGACGATGTAGGGCTCCAACGCAAGTTCTTTGAGCACCTTTGCAAGGGGCGCGAACTCGGGACCGTACACCTCGTCCGCGAAGGTGAGATGCTTGATCTCCCCCTTCGCCCCGTACATGATCTTGGAAAAATGAACGTGGAAGTGCTTCATCCTGGCATATCCCAGCTTTTCAAGGAGATATTCCAGCAGGCGGCGGTAGTCGTCCGCCGTTTTCAGGCTCCCCCCTTCGCGCGCGTTGACGTGTCCGAAATCGACGCAGGGGACGAACATCTCGTCCACGAGACAGAAGCGGGCGATCTCCTCCACCGTTCCGATCTGGGCGAATTTTCCCATCGTTTCGGGGCAGAACATCATGTCCTGCAAACCGTTGAGCAGGATGTAGTCACGCAGCCGTTTGAGCCGCTCTTCCGTGCGGGCGACGGCGACCTCGCGCGCATCCTTCCCCTGCGCCGCAGGATGAAAGACGACGCGCGTGCCGCCCATGGCACGGCACATCTTTGCGCTGTCCAAAACATAGCCGTAAGACTTTGCCGCCATCTCCTCGTCGGGATTGGCGAAGTTGATGAAGTAGGGCGCATGGACGGAGACCTCCACCCCTTCTTTTTGGAACGCCGCGCCGATGGAACGCGCCTTGTCCTCCCCCATCCGCACGCCGCGCCCGAAGGAATACTCAAAGCAGTCCAGCCCCATGTCCTTCACATAGGCGGCGGCTTCCTCGGTGTGTTCATATCCTGCGGCATAAAAGCTCTGCGAATTGCCGCTCGGTCCGAATTTTATCATGTGTTTTCTCCTTCGTCCGCTCCGCAGACAGGCTGCGACGCGGCGGGGGCGGCGTCCGCCGCCGGGGCATAGACGGACATTTGCAGCCCCGTATCGTTCACGAGGATGTTCTTCGGCTTTTTCAGGATCTTGCAGAACACGACGAGATCGCCCGCAGACCCCGAAAGATTGACCGTCTGCGCCGCCCACACCGTCCAGAACCAGATCCCCGTGTGGAAAAACGCCGTCAGCACGCCGAACGCGGCGCCCCAGAAAACGAGCGGCGCGAGCGCGACAATGAGATAGCGCGGCTTATCGCAATAAGCGGTGTTGCCGCAATACGCCGCCCAGCCGACAAACCCGAACTTGGGGCGCACTTTGGTGAATGCATACAAAAATACGCCGTGCGTGAGTTCATGCAAAACAATGTAGGCGACGATCCCCGCCGCCATCACGCAAAGGGCGAGGGCAAGTTCGGCAAGGGGCGTCCCGATGCACTCCGGAAAGGGTACGATGAAATATCCCGCCGCAAGGCATACGGCGGCAAGGACAAGGGAGAGCCCGTTGACCGTCCAAAATAGTTTTTTGTTCGCTTTCAGGTCGATGGCTTCCGACAGGGCGTAGCCCGCGGGCAGCTGCTTATGGCACACGAAAAAGTTCCTCCCTGTCGCGTTCAAGTTGGGCGCGCAGCGCCTCGGCGCTTTCGAACTTCATGACGGGGCGCAGGAACCGTTCGGGGAAGATGCGCACGTCCGCGCCGTACAAATCTCCCGAAAACCCGTGCAGGTACGCCTCCGCCTTTTTCTCCTCCACCCCGAACGTGGGGCGCTTGCCGAAGTTCACAATGGCGGGAAAGCTGCCTGCGGGCGTCTCGGCATGCCCCGCATACACCCCGTCGCGCGGCGGCACCTTTTCGGGCGGGACGGTGATGTTGACGGTGGGGAAGCCCAGAACGGGACCCCCGACATGCCTGCCGTGCTCCACCCTTCCGCCGACGAAATAGGGAGACAGGAGCAGCGCGTTTGCCCCACCCATGTCCGCGTTCGCAATGCACGCTTTGATGCGGGAGGTCGAGATCTTCTCTCCGCTACTCATCACGGCGGGCAGCACTTGCACGGGGCACGGCGCAAGCCGTTCAAGCAGGGAAGGCGTCCCTGCGGCATCCCTTCCGAAACGGAAATCTTCCCCGCAGATGAGCACGCGCGGCGCGGTGCACGCGAACAGATCGCGCAAGAACGCTTCGGGCGGGGTGGCGCGGAAGGCATCCGTGAAGGCGAACTCCCGCACAAAGGCAATGCCCGCCCCGCAAAAGATATGGCGGCGCTCCGCCGGCGTAAAGAGCTCGCCGCCCGCCTTGTTCCCAGCGATGGTCATGATGCCGACGGGCAGCCCCGTCGCCTTTGCCGCGTCCAGAAGGCGGACATGCCCCCTGTGCAATCCGTCGAACCCGCCCATGAGCAGGGCGCACGGCACCCTTGTCCGTTCGTCCCGCGCGCTCAGCATAACTTCTTCTCCGCCCGCGCGACGCCGCCCTCGACGCGCGCAATGCCGTAAAATTCATCGCCGCGGTACAATTTATAGCGCCCGTCCGCCGCGTCCGCTTTCACCCCGACGCCGTGAAAAATGCGCGCATCCGCCCCCTGCAATACGGGAAAGGGCAGCACGCTGTCCGTGGGGATGAGAAAGCTTTGGATGTTCTCCGCCGTCAGCTCCTCCACGGGAACGGCGGCGCTGCACAGGAAGGGACCGCTCTCCTTTCGGCACAGATAGCTCATATATCCCACCGTTCCGAGCGCGGCGGCAAGATCGCGCGCAAGCGCGCGGATGTATGTTCCGCCGCCGCAGACGATGTCAAAGGCAAATTCCGCAGGCGCCGTCTGCTCCGTCAGGGCGAAGGAGTGCACCGTCACCTTTTTGGCGGCGAGCACGACCTGCTGCCCGCTGCGCGCGAGCTGATACCCCCGCTTTCCGTTCACGGAAACGGCGCTGTACGCGGGCGGCGTCTGCATGAGCTCTCCCGTGAAGTCCGGCAGCACGTTTGCGATCTCCTCCGCGGACGGGATGCGTCCGTTTGCCTGCGGCGTTCCCTCCCTGTCGAGGGTGTCCGTCGTCACACCGAACACAAATCGCGCGGCATAGCGCTTGTTTTTGGAAAGAAAATAATCGAAGAGACGCGCCGCGTTCCCCACGCCGACGGGCAGAACGCCGCAGGCGAGCGGATCGAGCGTACCCATGTGTCCGCACGGCGTATGCAGAAGGCGCTTCACGCGGTTCACTGCCTGCGCGGAACTCATGCCCTCCGGCTTGAAGAGATTGAGAAAACCCGTCATTGCGGCAGCCTCTGCCGGACGGCGTAGCGGAGTCTGTCGAAACATTCCTCGAAACTGCCGAAGAACATGCAGCCGGACGCGAGAATGTGTCCGCCGCCGCCGAAGATGCCCGCGACCTCGTTGACGTTGACCGTTCCCTTGGAACGCAGCGACGCCTTGTACTGCCCCTTTGCGACTTCCATCATGCAGATGCTCACCTCGACGGGCGCGACGGACAAGCCGAAATCGACGATGCCCTCGGTGGCGTCCTGTTTCAGCCCGTAGCGGGTGAGCTGTTCCTGTGTGACGAGGGCGACGGCAAGGCGGTCGTCAAGATCATAGCGCAGGCGCGCAATGACCTCGGCATACAGTTCGGAACGCGGTTTCGACTGTTTTTTGAACACCTCATAGGAAATTTTTCCGATGTCCGCGCCCGCATCCGCGGCAGCCGCGGCGGCACGGAAGGTATCGCCGTTGACATCCCCGTGGGAAAATCCGCCCGAATCGGTGATCATTCCCGTCAGGAGGCAGTCGGCGATCGCCTTGTCGGACGCGACGCCCATCAGACGGAGCAGCTCTGCCACGTTCTCGCAGTTGCTCGCGCGGCAGCGCACGAAGTTATATTTGCAAAAGCGCGTGTTGGAAATATGGTGGTCGATATTGACGGTCACCTTTCCCCGCTTCGCGCCCGCAAGAAAGGCGGACTGCGCAAGCCCCAGGCGCGCCTCGTCCGAGGAATCGACGCAGATGTACCCTTCCCCGTCCAGAACGGGCGCGCGGCGGATCTCGCCTGCCCCTTCGAGGAAGGAGAATTTTTCGGGGATATCCCCCTCATTGATGACCTCTGCGGGGATCCCGCGCAGCAAAAAAGCGCGGCGGAGCGCCAATGCGCTGCCGACGGCATCTCCGTCGGGGCGCATGTGCGTGAAGATCGTCGCGCTTTTAAGGCATTTGAGAATGTCTGCAATTTCCGATAACGTATTCATCTTTCCGGGAAGTTCCGTCCGTCAGTCCTTCGTCTCTTTTTCGCGGAGCGAATCGAGCAGGGCGTCCATGTGCGCGCCGTATGCCATGCTCTCATCCTCCAAAAAGGTGAGTGCGGGAACGGTGCGCATGCGCATGACCTTGGAAAGTTCGTGCCGCACGAGGGGCGCGTTCTCCCGCAAAATGGCGAGCGAACGCCGCTTCTCTTCCTCCGTCTTGGCAAAGATGCTGACATAGACCTTTGCCGTCTTCAGATCGGGCGCAACGTCCGCGCCCGTCACGCTGATGAGCCCTCTCAGGTCCGGTTCGCGGTTTTTCAGTTCACCCGCGATGACGGCGGCGATCTCCTTCTGCAATTCCCCGTCCACACGGTCGGTCCGTCTTGTCATAATCCCTCCTTCGCGCCCAAGCAAGGCGTCCCGCGCTGCGCAAGGCTCAGGCTTTGATCTCCTCGATCATGTAGCACTCGATGAAGTCGCCGACCTTGATGTCGTTGAAGTTCTCGATGGCGCAGCCGCATTCGGTGCCCGCAGCCGCCTCTTTGACGTCGTCTTTATAGTGTTTGAGCTGTTTGACGTTGCCCTCGACGATCATCACGTTGTCGCGGTAAATGCGCAGTTTTCCGCCGCGCACGAGCCGCCCTTCGGTGACGAAGCAGCCTGCGATCGTGCCGACGCCCGTGATGTTGAACGTCTGCTTGACTTCCGCCTTGCCCATGTACGTCTCCTTGAACTTGGGCGAAAGCATGCCTTTGAGCGCGGCTTCCATGTCGTCCAGCAGCTCATAGATGATGCGGTACAGCCGCACATCGACGTGGCTGCGCTCCGCAAGCGCCTTTGCTTTGGTGTCGGGGCGCACGTTGAAGCCGATGATGACCGCATTCGCGGAATCGGCAAGGGAGACGTCGCTCTCCGTGATGGCGCCCGCAGCGCCGTGGATGACCTTGACGCGCACTTCCTCGCCCGAGAGCTTTTCCAGCGACGCCCTGACCGCCTCCACGCTGCCCTGCACGTCCGCTTTGACGATGACTTTGAGGTCCTTGATGTTCCCCTCTTCCGCCTGACGGAAGATGTCGTCCAGAGAGACCTTTGCCGTCTCGCGGATCATCGATTCGCGCTGCTTGTTTCTGCGTTCCTCCTGCACCTGGCGCATGAGGTTTGCTTCGACGGCAAACACCGCATCGCCCGCATTGGGAACGTCTTCGAGACCGAGCACGGAGACGGCAGTGGAGGGTCCTGCCTCCTTGACCGTTCTGCCCTTATCGTCGATCATGGCGCGCACGCGCCCGACGGTGGTGCCCGAAACGAGGTTGTCGCCCGTGCGCAAGGTGCCGTTCTGAACGAGCACGCTTGCCATGGGACCCTTGCCCTTGTCGAGCTTCGCCTCGATGACGACGCCCTTCGCCTTGCGGTCGGGATCGGCTTTCAGCTCCCGCATTTCCGCAACGAGGTCGATGTCCTCCAAAAGTTTGTCGATACCCATCCCCGTCTTGGCGGAGACGGGTTCGACGATGACGTCGCCGCCCCACTCCTCCGGCACGAGGTCGTACTTCATGAGTTCCTGCTTGACGCGGTCGGGTTCGACGTGCGGTTTATCCATCTTATTGAGCGCCACGATGATGGGCACTTCCGCCGCCTTTGCGTGGTTGATGGCTTCCACCGTCTGCGGCATGATGCCGTCATCCGCGGCAACGACGAGGACGACGATGTCCGTCACCTGTGCGCCGCGTGCGCGCATTGCCGTGAATGCGGCATGACCGGGCGTGTCGATAAAGGTGACCTTCTTCCCCTCGCCGAACGTGACGGTATAAGCGCCGATGCTCTGCGTGATGCCGCCCGCTTCCCCTTCCGTGACGTTGGTCTTGCGGATGGCATCGAGAAGGGAAGTCTTGCCGTGGTCGACGTGCCCCATGACGGTGACGACGGGCGCGCGGGGGATGAGGTTCCCGCCGTCGCCTTCGCCGTGGACTTTGAGGAGGGCGTCCTCCGCCGTCTCCTCGGGCTTGTATTCGAGGTCGATGCCGAGTTCCAGCGCGATGAACGCGGCATTGTCGTAATCCACCGATTCGTTCACCGTCTTCATCACGCCCTCCTTGAAGAGGCGCTTTGTGATCTCCACCGCCGAGATGCCCAGCTTTTCGGAGAGCACTTTGATGGGGATGTCCTTGCTCGTCACCACCGCGTGGTCGATCTTGATCGCCTGCGTTTCCTTGCGCGCGCCCTTCTTGCCGAAGCGCGCCTTTCTGTAACCGCTCTTCTCCTCGTCGAAATCGCCGATGGACGCCCCCTGCCTGCGCTGCAGATCGCGCTTGTTGGCGGGGCGGCGCGCCTCGACATACGTCTTTTCAAACTTCTTGGGCGCATCGCGGCGGACGGGAGCGGGCGGCGGCGCGACGGGACGCGCGGGCGCGGGCCGCGCACCTGCGGGACGGGGAGCTGCGGGACGGGGCGGAAGCGGACGCTGTGCGCCCTGCCCCGTGCGTGCGGGCGGCGTATAGGTGGGACGCGCGCCCTTGGCGGCATCCTGCGCGGGACGGTAGGTGGGGCGTTCGGCAGCGGGCCGCTGCTGCCCTGCGGGCTGCGGCGGCTTTTTCTCCTGCGGGCGGGCGGGTGCCTCGGCGGGCGCGGGCTGCGCGGCAGCCTGCTTTTCCTGCTGTTCCCGCTGTGCCTTTGCCTCCTCCGCCGCGGCGGCAGCTTTGGCAGCTTCCTGTGCGGCGGCTTCGGCTGCCGCAGCTGCCTCCTCTGCGGCTGCCTGTGCGGCGGCACGCGCTTCCGCTTCGCGGCGCTGCTCTTCCTCGCGGCGCGCGGCTGCGGCGGCTTCCAGCTCGGAGAGCTTTTTGAGAAGTTCCGAAAGCTGCTTTTCCCCCGCAGCAATGGACTTCGAGAGCGCCGCCCCGCGCTCGTCCTTCAAAAGAGCGCCAAGTTTTTCAATATTTTCGTATGCCATATCTCCTCCGATCACGGCGCGCCGCATGCGGCGCCCGCTCTAAGAATTTGCTTGTTTCCACACCCGCTCGATCGCTGCGGCGAGGTTCTCTTCACGCACCGCCGCCACCTTACACGTCTCTTTGCCGACCGCCTCGCCGAGCGCATCCTCCCACACGACGGGACAGCCGAACTTTGCCGCAAGCGCGGCGATCTCCCGTTTGCAGTTGTCCGACGCCGCGGGATCCGCCACCAGAAGGTACACCCCGCCGCGCACGGAACGCGCGGCATTGACGCCCGCCGTCAGCTTCCCCGCACGGCGCGCAAACCCCAGATAGGTCCGCACCTTACTTTGCACCGAAGAACTCCTCCTCGACGGCGTCGTACACTTCGGGCGGCACGTCTGCGGAAAACGCCTTGTTGAGAAGGCGGTATTTTTTGAGTTTTCCGATGCACGCCGCGCTGCCGCACACATACGCGCCGCGCCCCGGAAGTTTGCCCGTAAAGTCGAGCCGTATCTCCCCCGCCGCATTCCTGACGACGCGGAGCATCTCCTTTTTGGGCTTTTCCGTGCGGCACGCGATGCAGGTGCGCATGGGGACTTTCTTGCCGGGCATTTACTCCTCCGCAGGCGCCTCGGCGGGCGCTTCGAGATTGAGCTTTGCCGCGGCGGATTCGCTCTTGACGTCGATCTTCCAGCCCGTCAGCCTTGCCGCAAGGCGGGCGTTCTGCCCGTCCCTGCCGATGGCAAGGGAAAGTTTATCGTCGGGAACGACGGCGACGGCAGACTTCTCCCCCATCTGCGTGACGGAGAGCACCGTGGCGGGAGAGAGGGATTTTGCAATGAATTCCAGCGGATTTTCGCTCCAAGGGATGATGTCGATCTTTTCGCCGCCCAGCTCCGCCACGACGGCGTTGACGCGCGCACCCTTGTTGCCGACGCATGCGCCGACGGCGTCCACGCGCGCATCCTCGGAGACGATCGCCATCTTGGTGCGGTGTCCCGGTTCGCGCGAAATGCCCTTGACGATGACCGTGCCCGCCTTGATTTCGGGAACTTCTTCCTCAAAGAGCCGTTTGACAAGTCCGGGCGCGGCGCGCGAAACGAGCACCTGCGCATTGCGGCTGCCGCTCTTGACGCGCTTGACATACACTTTGAGCCGCTCGCCGACGGGATACTTTTCTCCGGGGACCTGGTCCTGCGGAAGCATGAGCCCTTCGATCTGCCCCTTGCCGAGCTCGATATAGACGTTCTTCATGTCCACCTTGCGGACAAGCCCGCTCATGAGTTCGCCCTCCTTGTCGGAGAACTCGGAGAGCGTGTTGTCGCGCTCCGTCTCGTGGATCTTTTGCAGGATGACCTGCTTTGCCGTCTGCGCGGCAATCCGCGTGAAATCCTTGGGCGTGAATTCATCCGTCAGGACGTCGCCCGGCTTCGCGCTCTTTTTGATGAGCTGCGCCTCTTCGAGGGAAATTTCCCCGTCGGCAAGCTCCTCGGCATCGGAGACGGTGCGCTTCAAATAAAAGCGGATGGTCCCCTTTTCGGGATTGAGCCTGACTTCCACGTTCCCGCCCTCGCCGATGTACTGCTTTTTATAGGCGGATGCGAGCGCCGTTTCGAGCGCTTCGATGAACGTCTCTTCGCTGATGCCCTTTTCGCGCTCAAGATCGGCGAGCGCCGCAAAGAAATCCTTGTTGATCATAATGTTCTCCTTATTTTCCTGCCCGCACCCGGGCGGGCTTCACACTTCGATGAGCAGGCAGACCTTGGAGGTCTTGTCAAAGGGGATGCGTTTTTCCCCCTGCTGTGCCGCAAGGACGACGATCCCGTCCTCGAACGCCGTCAGCGTCCCTTCATAATATTTGGCGCCTTCATAGGGCGCGTAGAGGTGCACCTCGATCTTTTCCCCGATGTGCCGCGCAAAATCGCGCGCATCCTTGAACGGACGGTCCAGCCCCGGAGAGGAACAGTTGAGCGTGTACGCCTCGCCGTAAGTGGGGTCGAGCTCGTCGAGCGCCGCGTCCGCCGCGTGATGGAACGCCTCGCACAGGTCGAGATCGACGCCGCCGGGCGCATCGATGACGAGGGTCAAAGAACGGTCGCGGTTGTTCCACACCGCTTCCAAGAGCTCCGCCCCGACGGATGCCGCCACGGGCGCGAGAAATGCCTCCACTTCCTTCATGGGCATGATTTTCATGGCTCCTCCTCGCCGTCTTCCGCCGGGATCGGCGAAAGAACGCGTCCCGCACGATTTTCCTCATACAAAGATTGAGAGCGGAGACCCGCTCTCAATCCAAGGTTCAGATCAAGACTATCCTTAGTTTACCACAACTTGACGGAAAATGCAAGCGTTTCCGCAGGAAAAAATTGCCGCTCATTCAAGTTTCTGCGCCATGCGGGCGAGTTCCAGAAACACCTTCGCCGTGACGAACGCGTCATCGAACGCGCGGTGATGATGGAACGTGAAGCCGAAGTAATCGGCGACGTCGTTGAGGCGGTTGTGCGGAAGGCGCAGGATACGCTGCGACATGACCATTGTATCGTATTGCCTCTGCCCGAACAAGAACCCCTCTTTTTCCCCGTAATAGCGGATGAACTTATAATCGAACTGCACGTTGTGCCCGACGAGCGCGCACCCCGCCGCAAACTTGTAAAAATCCGCCAGCACGACGCCCACCTCCGGCGCGCCCGCGAGCATGTCGTCCGTGATGCCCGTGATGCCCGTGATCTCCTCGGAGAGGCGGACGGGGCATGCGACAAAGGTGGAAAACTTTTCGACGATGTTTCCGCCCTTGATCTTCACGGCGCCCAGCTCGATGATGCGGTCCATCGCGCCCGCCGCAGGCGTATTGTTGAGCCCCGTCGTTTCCAGATCGAACACGACGAACTCCTGCTCCGTCACGCAAGCGGGAAGAGGCTTGCCCTTGAAGAGCGTGCCCTGCACATAGTCGCTGGCGGGCGACGGGAACACCGCCTTATACTGCGCGGGAACGGGGCGGGAGGGACGCTCCTCCGGAACAAATCCGTCGGGGGCATGTCCGAGGTCCACCTGCTTTGCGCGGAAAGAAAGCCCCGCACCGTACAGCTCGTTGTCCCCCGTCAGGCATACGCTGTCCCCCTGTTTCAGGGCGCGCACCTTTTCCACCGTAGCCTTCTTGGAAAAATAAGAACAGCGCAGCTGACCGGTGGCGTCCGAAACGGTCATGGTAAAATAGGGCTTGCCCGCTTTGGTGACGCGTTCCTCGATGTAGGAGA
The DNA here is from genome assembly GCA_944343275.1 of uncultured Clostridia bacterium. Taxonomy (GTDB): domain Bacteria; phylum Bacillota; class Clostridia; order Christensenellales; family Borkfalkiaceae; genus Gallimonas. Next base: position 11,558 of record CALVMH010000024.1, read on the forward strand.
GCGTCCCGCAGACGGTGACGCCCGCCATCTCCTTCACGAGGTCCGCAAGATACACCGCCTGCGAGGGCTTGGCGCCGTCGATGGGTTCATATCCCTCCACGGGAAAAAAGCGTGGCGCGGAGACAAATTCCGCTTCGGGCGGCGCGGCATGCTCGATCTCGCCGCGCGCTTTCTCCGCAAACCGCACCTCGCCGAACCACGTTCCGCAAAACCTGCGCGCCAGCTCGGCGCTGACGGCGTCGAGAATGCCGTCCCCCGTCATGCGCTCGCGCTCCAGCTCCCCCACGGTGACGAAAAACCTGCCGCCCCCCTCGTCCACTTCGGCGACGATGTCGTCGGGGTCGACGAACGCCGCCACGGCGGGGAAACGGGTCCGGAGGATGTCCGCCACGGCATGACAGACGCCCACCGCATCGGGAACGGACTTCAGGACGCGCACCTCGGCGATCAGCCCGTCGGGAACATAGTTCTGCGTCACGCCGCGCGCATACCCGACGTCCGCGGGCGAATAGCCGACGTCCGTCACGAGAAAGAACGTCGCCGTCTTTTCAGAAATTTCGATCTTGCGCAGGACGGCGCGGACAAGCCCCGGCGTTCTGCGGATCTCTTCCAGATATTGTTTGCTCTTCATCCGATCAGTTCCTCAAGCCGCGCAAAGAAGATGCGCTCGGCATCCTCCCTGTTCACGCGCTCGTCCGCCCTTCCCTTTTGCATGATGACACAATATTCCCCGCCGCCCGCGATGCCAAGATCGCAGCCGCGCGCCTCGCCGGGACCGTTGACGACGCACCCCATGACGGCGATTTTCAGGCGCTTTTTCACCGCACGCACCCTTTCCTCGACGCGCGCCGCAAGCCCGATGCAGTCATAACGGCACCTGCCGCAGGTGGGACAGGCGACGACTTCCACATACTCCTTTTCCAGCCCGCAGGCACGCAGGATGGCGTGCCCCGCATACACCTCCTCGACGGGGTCGGCGGAGAGGGAGACGCGGATGGTCTCGCCGATGCCCGCGAGCAGCAGCGCGCCGATGCCCACGCTGCTCTTGACGATGCCCGTCGCCTTGGTTCCCGCCTCCGTGACGCCGAGGTGCAGCGGATAGTCGCAGCGGCGGCGCAGCAGCGTATATGCTTCGACGGTGAGGGGAACGTCGGACGCCTTGACGGAGAGCACGATGTCCTCCACGCCGCAGCGTTCGAGCACGGCGGCGTTGGCGAGCGCGCTTTCGACGAGCGCCGCGGCGCTCCTGCCGTACTTTGCAAGATGCTCCTTTTCGATGCTGCCCGTGTTCGCCCCCACCCGCACGGGAACGCGGTGCGCCTTCACGCAGGCGGCAACGCGCGCAAGTTCGCGCTCGCCGCCGATGTTCCCCGGATTGATGCGCAGTTTGTCCGCACCGTTTTCCACGGCAAGCACGGCGAGCTGCGCCGAAAAATGCACATCCGCCACAACAGGCACCTGTACGCGCGCTTTGACCGCGCGCAGCGCACGGGCGTCCGCCTCGTCCGCCACGGCGACACGCACGATGTCGCACCCCGCCGCCTGCATGGAAAGAATTTGAGCGACGCTTTTTTCAACGTCGCTCGTCTTTGCCGTCGTCATGCTCTGCACGGCGACGGTGCCGCCGCCCAGAACGCACGTTCCGATATGTACCTTGCGGATCATCTGCCCTCGGGCTCTCCTTGCTTTTTTTCGATCATCTTCTGCAATTCCGCCATGAAGGAAGAGATGTCCTTGAAGGAACGGTACACCGACGCATAGCGCACATACGCCACTTCGTCCAGCTTTTGCAGCCGCTCCATGACCATCTCGCCGATCTGTTTGGAGGAAATTTCCTGCTCCATGGAATTGTAGACCTGCTTGGCGATGTCCTCGGCAAGCTCGTCGATCTTTTCGATGGGGACGGGACGCTTTTCGCACGCCTTGATGACGCCGCGCTTCACCTTTCCCAGATCGAACGCCTGACGCGTCCCGTCGTTCTTGACGACGAGGATGGGCGCGACTTCGATGGTCTCGTAAGTCGTAAACCGTCTGCCGCAGCCCATACACTCCCTGCGGCGGCGGATGGTGCGTTCATCGTCCGCAGAACGCGAATCGATGACCTTGCTCTCCGTACAATTGCAATACAGACAACGCATAGTTCCCCCTTCCAAGCGGTATATTTTGTGGTATCGTCCTTATGAGTATACCACATTGATTTGATTTTGTAAAGGGTTTGCAGAAAAAAGTGCATCGCCTCCCACTCTGCACTTCTGTTGCACCCTCGCGCAGAACGCGCCCGCTCATCCGTCCATGCCGTACAATTCGTCGGGCGTGGTGTCGAGCAGTTCGCACAGCCGTTTCATCTGTCCGTAGTTGAGTTCATACACGCCGTTTTCAAAACGGCTGTACTGCTGCTGCGTCATCAGCATCTGCGCGGCGACCTCCCGCTGCGTCAGCCCCTTCGCCCGTCGCGCCGCCTTTAAGTTTTCCCCGATGATCTTTGCAAGTTCCATGAAGAAAAATTACCACTTTGTGATGTAAAACACTTGATTTACATCATAAAGTGATGTATAATAAGAAAAAAAAGGAGGGAACCAGGGATGATCGAACACAGGGTCGTCAAATGCAAATTAAAGCGCGCCAAGATCGAAAAGACGTGCGAGAAGATGGGCATGGACGGATGGAGCTTTGCAAGCTGCTTTGAGAGCCGCTTTTTGTTCTTCTTCCGCCGCAACTACCTTGTCTTTACACGCGTCTCCAAGTGAGAAATCCGACGGCAAAAGACGGACCCCGCAGATGGGGTCCGTCTTTTGCATTCCACTCATTTTCCCGCGGCGCGTTCAAATTCATGCTCGCGGCGGAAGCGTTTGAGCGCTTCGAGATATTTTTCGGAGAGTTCCAATGTGTAGCGCTGTTTTTCCTCATAAGACAGCGTAGCGTAATACGCTTTGTCGGTGAGCCTGCCGATGGCGTCGGAGACCTCGCCCTCCTCCAAAAGCAGCTTTTTGACTTTCAGATAGAAGGCGTCGGGCGTATCGCCGCGGATGGCGGAAGCGACCTTTTCCACAAAATAGCGCTGCGCTTTGCTCTCGCTGACGCCCTGCGCGCGGGCGTCGCGGCGGCAGGCTTCGAGATCGCGCCCGCACTGCTCCCAAAACCCCTTCTTCATGCGCGACTTCGCCTCTTTTGCAAGCATTTTGAGCGACCGTTCCATTTTTTACAAAAACCCTCTCTTTCCGATATTGTCCGACAAAAACCGCAAGAAAAAATCCGCAGCGTCTGCTGCGGATCTTTTGTGTCTTAGTTTCTGCTTCTTTTGCGGGCGGCTTCCGCCTTCTTGCGCTTCTTCACGGAAGGCTTCTCGTAGAACTCCTTCTTGCGAAGGTCTCCGATGATGCCGTCGCGGGAGCACTTTCTCTTGAAACGGCGAAGCGCGCTTTCGAGATTCTCGTTCTCTCCGACCTTGATCGTGGACATATTCTCAACCCTCCTTCGCCGCAGCACTTACTCGCATTTCCATGCTCGGATATTATAGCAGAGCGAAAAGCGATTGTCAATTTTTTTTGCCCGCCGTGCGGAAAATTTTTACGGTTTTTCGGAGAGCGCCGCAAGCCACTCAAAGGAACGGCGCAGCGCGTCCTCCTGCCCGTAGTCGCGCGAATAATTTTCAATGAGCACCGCGCCCGAAAACCCTATGTCCCTGAGGCGGGAAAAGAGCTCCCCGAAGGGAAACGTTCCCTCTCCGGGAAGGCACATCCTGCCCGCGGCGTCCACATCGCTGACGTGGACGGTCGTCAGGCTTTCCCCCATCTCCGCAAGGTACTCCCGCCAATCATAGCCCGTGATGCGCGCCTGCTTGACGTCGAGCACGCCGCCCAGCCCCGGACACCCCTTTTTGAGTTCCGAAAACACTCCGGGGCGGTTGTAGAGCGCCCATTCCACATTCTCGTAACACAGCCGCACGCCGAACGCGCCGCACGCACGGAAAATGTCCGCCGTCTGCTGCGCGTTCTGCGCAAGATGCTCGCGGAAGGTGCGTTTGAGGCGGGCGATGCCGTGAAAGGTATAGTTGCGCGCGCCGAGGATGCGTGCAGACGTCATCGCCTTTTCCAGCCACGCGAAGGCATCTGCGCGGACACGCGGGTGCTCGGCATAGAGCTGCGGCTCGAACTGCGTGTTGAGCACATGCACGGAATGCACTTCCACCCCGCTCCTGCGCTCCGCCAGCACGCGCGCAAACGACGGCTCATATTCCGAAAAAGAGGTGAGGAACACCTCCGCGCACGGCACGCCCCACTGCGCAAGGAGCGGGAGCGCATCCTCGTTGCAGCGCCGCAGAAAGAGCGACGCCGTGGAAATACCGACCTTCATCCGTCCGACCTCCCGGCGCATTCCCCCGCCGCAGGGACCGGCGAAGAAACCGCGCGCGTCATTTGCTGATGAACCTGCACACGATCCCCTCGTCATAGTCGCCGAAGCCCTTGCCGAACAGGGTAAACCCGCCGCGGTGTTCGGCATTTTCCGGAACGTAAATGCGGAAACGGATCTGTTCCCCCGCGCGGATGGCGAGGTCGGAAAGCGTCTGCGCCGAAGACTTCACGCCGTCGAAAAACGTCCCCTCGTCGTTGACGACGATGGACACCTTCTTGCCGTACTGTCCGAGATTGCCGTACCACCAGGAAGGGTTGACGTTGCCCGCACGGTCGTTGTATTCCCCCTTGCTCAGATACACGCCGAGCTGCTTCCCGTTGACGGAAAAATGCACGTCGCTCGGATAATACGCAGCATATCCGGGCGCCTCCGAGGCAAGTTCCAGCGTGATATGCAGTGCGGACAGACGGGCGTTCTCCGAAAGATAGTTGGGAAGAAGATATTCCACATAACCGTAGGACAGCCACAGGATCCCCGCGCGGAACCGCTCCGGATAGGAGAAGCAGGCGGGATCGTCGAACCTGCCCACGACCGACTCGCGCGTGGCAAGCCCGCAGGTGGGGTGCACTTCGTAAGCGACATACTGCCCAACGTCGATCTGCGCGGATTCCACGCGTCCCTCCTCCTGCTGCCCGCCGAGAAAATCGATGACGATCTTGTCCGCCGAGAGCGAACAGATCTTCTGCGTGCCCCGGATGCCGGAGGACGTGGAAATTTCGATGAGCCCCGCCGCGTGCAGCTTTTTGATGTGCGCCGTGATCGCGCCGTTTGAGACGTTGAACCGTTCCGCAAAATAGGCAAGGTTGAGCTCCCCCTTTTGCCGCAGTTCATCGAGAATGCCCAGCCGCACGTCGGAGTCGAGCGCCTCATATAACAGCCTGCCCTGTTTGAAATCTTTGAGATAGATCATGATCTTTGGTTCCCCTCGCTTCCTTTATTATAAGAGAAACATGCAAAAATGTCAATATAAACGTTTCCTTCGCGGAAAACTTTCGTGATTTCCGAAAGGTAGTCCCCTTGCAGGGCAAAGGCTGCGCCTTCATGATCTTCCGCCGAAACAGACGGCAGTTTTTCATTTGCGGATCGGAATGACAGACAGGACAACGCGTGGGAAGCGCTGCAAAACCCCCTGCGGGGAATGCCGCAGGGGGTTTTCGGAAATTGCGTTACTTCTTCACACGGTCCAACAGCTGTTGGACGGACGCCTTGACGCCGACGAGCACTGCTTCCGCCGCCTCTTCGGAAGGCGCCTTGACGGAGTAATAAATTTTCAGTTTGGGTTCCGTTCCCGAAGGGCGCACGCACACGAAGGAGCCGCCCGCAAGTTCATAGTACACGCAGTTGCACTTGGGGATGTTGAGGGGCTGCGTCTTCCCGTCCGCCGTCCTGCGCACATCGGCGGAATAGTCGCGCACCGCCTCCACCGCAAAGCTGCCGAGCGCCTTGACGTCCACCGTTTTGAGGGCGTCGACGACGGCATTCATCTCCTTCATCGCATTGAGCCCCGCATATTGGATGGACTCGTTCTGATCGAGCACGAAGCCGTATTTTGCATAGATCTCGTTGAGCCTGCCCCAGACCGTCTTGCCGATATAGGCATAGCAGCACACCATCTCGGCGCACAGCATGGACGCGACGACGGCATCCTTATCGCGGGCATGGGTGCCGCGCAGATAGCCGCACGACTCTTCAAACCCGAACACGAAGGTGTGCGAGCCGTCCTGCTCCCACTCCTTGATCTTCTCGCCGATGAACTTGAAGCCGACGGGCGTTTCGAAGAGCACGACGCCGAAATCGTCACAGATCGCCTTTGCCATGCCCGTCGTCACAAAGGATTTGACGACCGCCGCGTTCTTGGGGAGCGCGCCCTCTTCTTTGAGGCGGGTGAGGATGTAATCGAGCAGCAAGATCCCCACCTGATTGCCCGAGAGCGCCACGAATTCGCCCTTGTCGTCCTTGACGGCGACGCCGAGACGGTCGGAGTCGGGATCGGTGCCGAACACGACGTCCGCCTTGATTTTGTTGGCGAGGGCAATGCCCATGGAGAGCGTTTCCTTGAATTCGGGATTGGGGACCTTGACGGTGGAGAACTCCGGGTCCTTCGTCGTCTGCTCCTCAACGACGGTGACGTTGATGCCCAGCTCTTTTAATATGCGCGTGACGGGAACGTAGCCCGAACCGTGCACGGGCGTGTAGACGAGCTTCAAGTCCTTGCCGCACTTTTCCACCGCCTCTTTGGAGAGGGTGAGCTTTTTGAGCTCCGCGATATAGCTGTCGTCCACTTCCTTGGGAACGGGCAGGATGAGCGGGCTTTCCGCCTCCCCCGTCACGGAGAGGTAATCGGTGATGTTCTCGATGAAGCCGACGACTTTTTCCGTCGCTTCGGGCGACATCTGCGCGCCGTCCTCGCCGTAAACTTTATAGCCGTTGTATTCCTTGGGATTGTGCGACGCCGTGATCATGATGCCCGCGACGGTACCGAGATAGCGCACCGCATACGAGAGCATGGGAACGGGGTGCACGTCGCCGAAGAGATAGGTTTTGATGCCGTTCCCCGCGAGCACCGCCGCCGATTTTTCCGCAAACAGGCGGGAGTTCCTGCGCGTATCATAGGAGATGACGACGCCCTTTTCCCGCTCCTTTGCGGGCAGCGTTTTGATGTACTCCGAAAGCCCCTGCGTCGCGCGCATGACGGTATAGACGTTCATCATGTTCCTGCCGCAGCCGATGATGCCGCGCATGCCCGCCGTGCCGAACGCAAGCTCCCCGCCGAAGCGGTACTCCTTCTCTTTTTCGTCCGAGGCGATCGCGCGAAGCTCCGCCCTGTCCTCTTCCGCGAGACGCGGATCGTTCAGCCACGCTTCATACATCCTCTGATAGCTCATATCCTCACTCCTTTCGGCGGTATGCCGTTTTCCGCACGCCGCTCAATTTTCCTTGTTCTCGTCCTCGTCTTCCCGCGCAGGCGCATTGATCTTCCTGTTGAGGTCTTCGAGGCTGTCTTCCGCGGTATCGATCTCCTGCACGGGCGCGCCCTCCGCCCCCGCGATGTTGTGCACGGAGATAAAGTACTTCCTTCCGCCGTCCTCATAGAAATGCACGCATTGCAGCGCGAGCAGGAACAAAAAGCTCAGCGGAATGGTGATGAGCAGCGCGCTCCCCAGCGTAAACAGCCCGAAGACGGCGTTCACCACCACGATGACGTAGCTTGCCGTCAGATAGCTTACAAACCGCCGCCAGAACGGGCTCTTGCTGTGCAGCGCCCCGCCCAGCCCCTTTACAACACTCGATGCGCCCGTCAGCACGGAGGGCAGCCACGCGGAGACGAGCGTCAGCTTCAACGCCTGCAAACAGAGATAGAGCGCGACCGTCAGCGACAGCGCCAGCACGATAGTGAGAAATCCCCATGTCGGCAGGAAGGAAGGCAGATAGAAAAAGAGGAACCAGCACAGCACGAGCGAAAGCGCGTCATAAACAAACGAAACGGGAACATAGATGATCTCGTACAATGCGGCGCTGCCGAGGTTCTTGAAGAACGCCGCAGAAAAACTCGTTCTCGAAAAGAGCCCCATGCGGTCGTTCATGATGCTTGCCGCGGTAAAATTGCACAGCCCGTTCAGAAACCGCGACAGAAGGTAGATCAGGCACACCCCGACGACGGCGCCCGCAATGGCGCCCCCGTTGCTTGCGACAAGACGGAAAAAGTCCGCAAGCGCGCCGTTGAAGGTGTCCCAAAAGCCCGCCAGGTACTGCGAATCTCCGCCGAACAGCGCGCGGAAAAATTCGCCGGCAAGTTCTTTGAGGGTATTGAGTTCCGCACTCTCCACGATGGCGCCGAGCGCAAGCTGCAAGATGACATAGACAAGGCTGAACGTCAGAACTCCGACGACCAGCCTGTATAAAAGCATCTTGAACGCACTGGAAAAATTGTCCACCGTAATGTGAAGGGCATTCCTGAACCGCATGTCAAACCTCCCACTTATGACGGAGGATATCCTCCCTGTCCAGCTTATCCGTTTCGAAATAAACTGCCTCCATGCGGACGCAGAAATTGAGAAAGAGCAGCAAAAATGCCACGACGCCGACGATGTAAAAAATGGCGGCGGGCAGGAACGAACAGCCGCAAAGCAGCGCAAACAGCGCCACCGCGGACATTGCAAACGCCAAAAGCAGTTTGCCGCGCACCCCCACCATCAGGCGATAGGAATAGGTGAACGCCTCAAAGAAGCGAAACCCCGTCATCTGCCTGCACGGGAGCCACAGATAGAGCACGGTCGCAAGATAGATCAGCGCGAACGCAAAGAGCAGGATGAATATGACGTCCGCAGCGTACACCGTCGCCGTCGCGGAAATATCCGACACGGCAAACAGCACCGCCGAGAGCGTCACCGCCCACACTTCATACAAAATGAGATACCAGAACACGGCGAGCGCGACGGAGGGAAGATTGCTCAAAAACTGCTGCCGGATGCCGCTCATCGTCCGCTTGCCCAAACGCATGTGCTTTTCGACGAACGCCAGCAAAAGCGCCATGAAGAAGATGACGGAGAGCACGGCGAGAATGCTGTACACAAGTCCCAGCAAACTGTCTACGCGCAGAAAGCTCCACGCATGGAACAGCTCCATGAACTCTGCCCGCGGATCGCCCGTGAAAAAGTCCCGCCACACCGCCGAGACGCACTGATAATCCAGCGACAGCGCCATAAACACCGCCGGCACTACGGCAAACGGCAGCAAAAACCAGATATTTTTGAAGACATATTTCCAACTACCGAATACCGTCCGCATAGCCACTCCTTCCCGACCATTATATACCAAATCCCGCCCCGTGTAAAGAGTTTTGCGGAAAAAAGCGCGAAAAAAAGAGTTCGCCCGCCTGCTCGGAACAGGCGGACAAACTCCCGCGTTACTTTGCACCCGTGCGCCGCTATTCCCCGCTGCGGTCAAAAAGCACCATATACGCGCCCTTGAAGATGATCTTCATATCCAGCCCGAAACTCTGCTTTTCGATATATTCGAGATCGAGCCGTACCCATTCCTCAAAGGACAGTGCGTTGCGGTTTTTTTGGATCTGCCACAAACACAGCAGTCCGCCTTTGACGTCCAACCGATGGCGCTGATATGCGGTATATTCCTCCACTTCCCGCGGAATGGGCGGGCGGGGTCCCACCACGCTCATATTGCCGATAAACACATTCCACAGCTGCGGAAGTTCATCCAAAGAAAGTTTCCGGAAGAATTTCCCCACCTTCGTGATGCGGGGATCGTTCTTCATTTTGAACGCAGGCGGGTCCGCCTCGTTGAGCCCCGCGTCGATCAGCTGCTGTTTCATCTCCTCCGCGTTGGGGCACATCGTGCGGATTTTATAGAATTTGAATACTTTTCCGTTCTTGCCCACCCGCAAGGAAACATAGACGGGATTGTGAAAGTCTTCCAACCACTTCACAAGAAGGCACAACAGGATGAGCCACGAGAAAAGAATGAGGAACAGCCCCGACGAGATGATGTCGAACGCGCGCTTGAAAAAGAGATAACAGCGGTATTTGGCGCCCGAACGCGGCACAAAGGGCGCCGCCTGTTCCTCCTGCGGCGACACGGCAGGCGCCTCGTCCGATGCCTGCTGCAAGGGGATATCGTCTTCGGGCTCTTCGCAGACTGCCCGTTGAAGTTGCTTCATTTGTGATCCTCCCGACAAAAAGCCGCAGCGCGTGCCGCAAGGCACGGGCTTACGCCGTCAATCGGACTCTTATGGTTACAGTATATCACGCAGACGGCGCACTGTCAATGTATTTATGTCACGGAAATGTGTGATAGCGGATGCTCCGAACGGACGCATTTCGGACGAACGGCGCATAAAACCCTGTCCCGCATGCGGATTGACGCATCGCATTTCCAAACCGTGGCAACCGAGGAAAAACAATTCTCGGCATAAAACGGCATGCGAAAGGGCGGCGCCGACGCGCCGCCCCTGCCGTTTTTGAAAATTACAGTCTGAATTCGCCGTCCACGATCTCCAGCGTCGCTTTGAGGCGGATGTCCTCGCAGGAGGCGCCGACGAGAATCTCATAGACGCCGTCCGTGATATCCCACTTGCTGCGCGCCTCGTTCCAATGCGCAAACGCTCTGAAATCCAGCTCCGCGCGGACTTTGACGCACTTACCCGCCTTCACCATGTCCTTGGAAAACGCTTTGAGCTCCTTGGAAGGACGGTGCACGAGCGGCGCGCATTCGCGGACATAGACCTCGGAAACCTCTTTGCCGTCGCGCACGGACGTGTTCTCGACAAGATACTCGACGAACAGCTTGCCTTTTTCCGCGGTGAGTTTCAGGTCGCCGTATTCAAATTCGGAATAGCTCAGCCCGAACCCGAAGGGATAGAGCACGGGAACGTCATAGGTATCGAAGTAGCGGTAACCGACGTCCAGCCCCTCCTGATAGCGCGTAACGCCCGCGGTGCGCGGCGCGCCGACGGCGGGGATGTCTTCCGGATCGCAGGGGAAGGTCTCCGAAAGTTTGCCGGAAGGGTTGACTTTGCCCGTCAGCACATCGGCAAGCGCCTCGAAGCCGCCCTCTCCGGGGAAGCCCGCGTAAATGATCGCGGCGACGCTGTCCTCCCAGAGCGACATATCCACTGCCGCGCCCGCAAAGATCACGACAACGGTGTTGGGATTGCGTGCCGCAGTCTCCATGATGGCGCGCTCCTGCACGTCGGAAAGGCGCATGGTCAGCCTGTCCCCTTCCTCGAATTCCGTCCCGCTGCCCGTTCCGACGCAGACGATGTTCACATCCGCCTTTGCCGCGTTGAGAAGGGCTTGGCGCGGATCCTGCGTGAAGGCATAGATGGTGCTGACGGCGAACGCGCGTTCATAATCCACTGCAAACCCGCGGGAAGCGAGCACTGCGGGAAGATCGGGCAGAGGCGCCTTCCAAACGACTTGCGCCGAGCCGCCGCCCGAAACATACCCTGCGTTGTCCGGCTTGGCATACAGCCCGCACACGGCAAGTTTTTCATGCCCTTTCAGGGGCAGAACGCCCTCGTTCTTCAACAGGACGATGCCTTCCGCCGCCGCTTCGCGGGCGATCGCGGAACGCTCCTCCTCCGTGCGCTTGTTTTTCTTGCCCTTTCCCATCTCTTTGAGGCGTTCCACCAGCGCAAGCACGCGCGACGCGCAGGCATCCACCTCTGCCTCGGTGATCTTGCCCGCGGCGAAATCGTCCATGAGCTTCTTCCTGCCCGCTTCGCTGTACGGCATCTCGATGTCCAGCCCCGCCTTGGCGGATGCCGTTCTGTCGCGCACGGCACCCCAATCGGAGATGACGGCGCCGTCGAAGCCGCATTCGTCGCGCAAAAAGTCAAACCCCTTCTGATATTCCGCCGCATACTCGCCGTTGACGCGGTTGTAAGAGCACATCACGGAGACGGGCTTTGCCTCGCATGCGATCTCGAAGGGACGGTAATAAATTTCCCGCAGCGTGCGCTCGTCCACTTCGCTCGTCTGACGAAGACGGTTGTATTCCAGATTGTTGCAGCAGAAATGTTTGAGGCAGACGCCGATGCCGTTCCCCTGCACGCCCTCTATGTACGCCTTTCCCATGATGCCTGCCAGATACGGGTCTTCGGAAAAATATTCGAAGTTGCGTCCGTTCAGGGGATGGCGCTTGATGTTGACGCCGGGGGCGAGCAGCAGTTCGACGCCCCTGTCGCGGCAGTCATCCGCAAGGCATTCGCCCGTCTTGACGGCGATCTCCGGGTTCCAGGTGTTGGCAAGCACCTGAACGGAGGGATAGGCAACGGCAGGGATCGTGATACGGTTCCCGTTCTCGTCCGTGCGCTCGGTGCGCAGCCCGACAGGTCCGTCCGACATCGTGATATAGGGGATTTTCCCGTCCAGATCGTCGGTATGCCAGAGATCTTTTCCGCTCAGAAGACGGAGCTTTTCTTCCGCCGTAAGCACAGTCTTGTCTTGTTTTGCCATAGGTGTTCTCCTTGTATTGACACTACCGATATTATACCCGAACACCCGCAAAAAAGCAATCCCCTTTTGGATTTTTTTGGTTGATTTTTTTGAATTTTATGCACCTTTTTCACGCTCCGCCCCTCTTCGCGGGAGAGCCGCCGTGCTGCGGCGCACCCCGACGCAGGCAAAGCCGCCCGCGTGCCATGCACGCGGGCGGCTTTGCCCGTCAATCGTATGTACCCTTATAACTTGGATGCCGCGGCTTTGTCGGCAATGAGGATGCAATCGGGATGCAGCTGCAAAACGGATGCGGGGACGTCCTCCGTCACCTCTCCCTTTGCCATCTTGTACACGGCGTCCGCCTTGTTCGCGCCGCTCGCAAGGATCAGGATCTTTTTCGCCTGCATGATCTGACGGATGCCCATCGTGAACGCCTTGCGCGGCACCTCGGAAATGTCGGAAAACAGGCGCGCGTTATCCTTCACCGTGCTCTCGGCAAGGGAGACGACGTGCGTCCCGCTGCCGAACGGCGTGCCCGGTTCGTTGAAGGCGATGTGCCCGTTGCTGCCCAAGCCCAACAGCTGAATGTCGCGCGGGAGCTGTTCCAGGAGCGCATCGTAACGGGCGCACTCCTTTTGTTCGTCCGCCGCCATGCCGTTCTCGATGTTGGTGTTCTCCGGGTCGATGTCGAGTCCGTCGAAGAGGTTCTTTTTCATGAAATAGGCATAGCTCTGTTCATGGGAGGCGGGCAGACCCTTGTATTCGTCAAGGTTTGCCGTGCGGATGTGCGCATAGCTCGTGCCGTGCTTTTCATGGTCGGCGATGAGATAGGCATACAGTCCCAGCGGCGTGGTGCCCGTGGCAAGCCCTAAAACGGCGTAGGGATTCTCCCTGACGACTTCCAGCATCACCTTCGCCGCCTTGACGGAAAGGTCCTCATAATCATTGACAACGACGATCTTCATTTGCATGCACCTCACATAAATTTTTCGAGCGTCTGCGCGACGGATGCCTTGAAACGGTCGATATATCCTGCGATGAAGGAGACGATGTCGGTTTTTTCATCCATCAAAGGCGTCAGGTCCATCGCATAATTGAGCGCGGAATAGGTGTCGCAGGCGTGGCTTGCGGAGAACGTGGCGTTTGCAAGCCTGCGTCCCTCTGCGGCAAGGTCATAGCGCTTGCCGCCGACGATCTGGCTGTCGAACACGGCGGACAGGCAGCGCATGAGATTGGGATGCGCGCCGCAGTCGAGGAAGATTTTTTCGTCGTCGCAGACCCAATCGAGATCGCGCCAGACTTCGCAGCCGTACACCTTTTCGGGACGCTCCTCCGGTTTCAGCATGCGCAGCGCGGCGATGACTTTGAGCGCCACGGCGACATGCGTCTCATGCTTGTCGGCAAGGTTATGGGTGTAGAGATACTTCGGCTTTGCCGCGCGGATCACGGCGGCGAGCTCCTCCGCCACCTTGTCGTTACGGGCATCTTTGACTTCCCCGGAAGGATGCGCGAGCATGGCGAGGAATCCGTATTCCCCCACGAACGCCGCCTTCTGCTGTTCGACGATGCGCACCGCCTTCATCTCTTCATCGGTGTAACCGGCATACAACCCGCTCCTGGGGCTTCCCGCGCCGTCCGTAACGACGACGGCGCCGAACCACTTGTCCTTGCTGCCGAAACACTCCGCAATGGGCGCATACGCCATAAATTCAATGTCGTCCTGATGCGCCGAAATGGCAAGATGCGTCGTGCGGGCAACGGCTTCCTTCTCCGGAACGGCGTCCGGAACGTACACATTCCATGTATTCATGAAAGTTCCTCCTTGATGTTTCCGATGGGAATAAACGCCTCAGGGCGGTGGAACGTTGCACACCGCGTGGGCGAAAGCGCATACAGGCGCTGTGCGCCGTCTAAGCGGGTATCGATGCAGAAGGCGTTGAACAGGGCGCGCGCACCGTCAAACCCCGCAAGCGCCGACGGCGGAACATGCAGCTCGGCGGTATATCCGCGCGCCGTGCGCCGCACCGCAGCCGTGAACGGCGGCGGCAGTTTCTTTAACCTCTTTTCTCCGCCCGCAAACGTCACTTCCCCCCAAAAGCGCACGCCGTAGGGGGAAACTTCCGCCTCGAAATAGCGCTCTTTGCTTCCGTCGGGGGAGAGAAACACTTCGACCGCGTCGCCCTTCCAGATATCCTCGTTATCCGTGCGGAACGGGCTGACGAGCTCGTCGTCCCTGACGTCAAAGAAGAACACTGCCTCCTGCTCCGACAGCGTACAGGAGAACGTGCATACATCCGCTTCCGCACCCGAAAGATTTTCCCGCAGAAGGCGGCTCATCGGGATTGCACCGCCGCCTGCATCTTGTCAAAGCAGGCGAGCATTTCGTCCACCAGACGGAACTGCGTATGCGCACGGTCCAG
>CALVMH010000025.1 GCA_944343275.1 uncultured Clostridia bacterium
GACAGCGGTCTTGCAAAGTTTGTTCTACTGGTGCGAAGTTATACGGAAGTAAAGGAACTGACGCCCGAAATTCTGAACAGTTTTATAGATAAGATTTACATAGGAAAGCCCGAAAGGATAGACGGAAGGAGAGTACAGGAAGTAAAGATTATCTATAAGCTGGTAGGCGCGGTAAAAATACCGCAGTAGCAAAAGATTACCCTTGGGGATAATAAAAATCCCCAAGGATAATTAGCACACACGACGTGGAAATGTCAATACCATATCGTATTCACGCCGAAATATCACAGGAAAGTAATATATGGAGCATTGCGGACAGAGATAGGAAAAATACTGCGGGAATTATGTAAGAGAAAAGGAGTAGAAATCATCGAGGCGCACGCAATGCCGGATCATATACACATGTTGGTGAGCATACCGCCGAATGAAAGGGTCTCGTCGTTTATGGGATACCTGAAAGGCAAGAGCACGATGATCATATTCGAGCGGTATGCTCGCCTGAAGTACAAGTATGGGAACAGGCACTTTTGGAGCAGGGGATATTATGTAAGCACGGTGGGCGGAAACAAGTAAGCCGTACAGAAATATATCCAAAACCAAGAGAAAGAAGATTTGATTTCAGCACAAATCAGCATGGTGGAATATTATGACCCGTTTGATCAATGGCTGAAATCAAATCTGAAAAAAGAAAAGAAATAAAAGGACGGCTTGCTTGTGTGCGGGAGGCGAGTTGAAATCGGTGCTTTAGCACCGTGCCGGTAATCTTGCCCTTTAGGGCTTCCTAAAGCCCCCACTTTAGTGGGGGATATTTACTCCCTCGCGGAACGGCGTTCGTGTCCCCGTATGCCATGCCGAAGGCGGCGCAAGCCATGCCCTATCCGTCATTCCGAACGGAGGGGCATATTTTTTTCGGGGGGGGGTTGACAAAATTGCAAAATGTAGTATAATAAATTTGCAGTATTGCAACGGACAGCGGTCCGGAAGGAGAAGCTATGAAAAAATATGCGGCAGTGCTGACGGCTTTTTTGCTTGTGTTCGGGTGTGCAGGGTTTGCGGCTTGCGCGCCCGATCAACCGGAAGCGGACATCGCGGCGCAGTCCGTGACATTGGATGAGACGCAGCTCTCGCTCGCGGTGGGGGAGAGCGCGACGCTCACGGCAACGGTGCTCCCCGAGGACGCCACGGACAAGACGGTGACTTGGTCGAGTTCGGACGAGGGCGTTGTGACTGTTTCGGGCGGTGCGGTGACGGCGCTCGCCGAGGGCGGCGCGACGGTCAGAGCAACGTGCGGCAGCGTCTTTGCGGAGTGTGCGGTCACGGTCACGCCCGCCTATGGTCCCGTCACCGCGCAGGAGTGGACGGCGGCGTTCGATTTCGGGGCATTGGATAATTTCTCCCTCACCGCGCATGTGGTGTCGGAGGAGGAGGGGCTTGACCTCGACCTCATTGACTATACTGCGGCAGACGGCAGGGAGCGGCTCGTATCGCGCGTGTCGGGGGAATTGGTCGCCTATACGGAAGAGACGCAGGAGGGGTCGGAATATGCGTATATGGCCTGTTGGCGGGAGGACGACGGACCCTGGATCGTAGGCGGCGCCAACACCTCCGCATATGAGGAATTTGTGTCGGGTGCCGTGTTGAGTGTTCTCAATCCCGTCATAACGGGGTACGAGATGTTTGCGGACAGCTATGACGAGGCGCAGGGTTGCTATACGGGGAGCCTCACGATGGACGAGCAGGCGGTGAATGCCGTGCTTCGCTTTGCGCAGGGGCGGCTGCGCAGCGTCGGTCTCTATGCCGAGCGCGAAGGTCATGCCATGTCCTACGAGTTCACCTTTGTCTACGGCGGTCAGAGCATACAGCTGCCCGACGAGCGTGTTACGCAGCAGACATGGGAGGCGGCATTCGACTTCGACGCCTTCGATGACTTTCTGATCACTGTGGACTGCGGTACGAGCATGTCGCCGGAGCTCAGCTATATCGTGGCAGACGGACGGGCATCCCTGAGCAAACAAACTCCGGACGGAATGTTCGAGACTATCTATGCGCAAAAGAGGGAAGATGGCAAATGGGACATCTATCGGTATGAAGCAGGGAAGGGGGAGTTGACGCGCACGCAGGAGACATCCCTGTACGCCTCGGACAGCGGCGTCAAGCCGATTGCCGATGCGCTCGCCGCCGCCTTTGCCGATTTCGTTTACGAGGAGCTTGCCTATCACGGGGCGGTGACGGTCGAAGGAGAGACGGTCTCTTATACCGTGAGCATCATCGAAGGACGCATCGTACAGATCGATTGGCAGGGGGGCTGGTCTCTTGAGGTGGAATACGGTGAACAGGAAGTGACCTTCCCGTTTGAAACAGAATAAATTGCGAACAGAACAAACGAATGCGCGCCGCGGCAAATGCCGCGGCGCGCATAGATTGCTTCCTCCCGAAAACAAGTGTTCGGGGGCGCATGGGACGGGGAAAAGGGGCGCGTCACCGTTCGGCGCGGGCGGGGTCGCCGAGGACGGTCTCAAAATTCGTATACGTCACGAATCCCGCTTTTGCGCCCTTCGGTTTTTTCACATATCGGACAAGGCAGCAGTCTACGGGGATTTTTTCGCCCCTGCCCGCGGAATACGCGGCGCACACGCCCGCTGCGAATGCGCGCACGTCTTCGGGTACGGCGCTGCCATGCGTGCGGATGACGACGTGCGCCGAGTGCAGTCCCCTTGCGTGCAGCCATACATCGTCGGGCGCGCTTCCTCGCACGAGTGCATCGTTCTGAACGTTGCTGCGCCCCGCAAGGATCGTGAAGCCGCCTCGTTCATAGCTGCGGAAGGGGATCTCCCGCTTCTTGATCCCCTTGCGCACGGGGGGCACTTTCAAAAGCCCCGCGCCGCCGAGTTCTTCCTCCGCCGCCCGCAGGTCGTCCGCGTTCTCTGCCGCGGCGATGAGGGGGACAAGACTGTCGAGATAGTCAAGCTCCCGCCGCGCGTTCTCCTCCTGCGGGGCAAGTGCTTCAAGGGTGCGCTTTTGTTTCTGATAGCGCTTGAAATATGCCTGCGCGTTTTGGGCGGGCGTCAGCGTCTCGTCGAGGGAGATCGTCAGCGTGCCGCCCGTTTCATCGTAATAATTGACAAGTTCGCACGCGCGCATGCCGCGCGAGAGGGTGTGCAGGTTGGCGGTGAGCAGCTCGCCTTTGAGCCGCACCGTCTCGGCGTCGGCGCAGGCACGCTGCTTTTCCGCGATCTGCGCAAGCCGCTTTTCCTGTTTCTTTTTTGCCTGCGTGACGGCGGCGAGCAGTTTGCGGCGCGTCCCTTCTAGCGCGTTCTTCGCGCGCTTTTTCGCATAATAATACGCCTGTGCCGCCGAAAGGGTGGGAAAGGGCAGGGCTCCCGCATGGGAACGTGCAAAAAAATCGGTGACGTTCCCGTTCTGTTCGGCGACGCAGGGGGAGATGTCGTCGGAAAAGATGTAGTCGCGGACATGGCGGGCGAAGTCCCCGCCGCGGTAGGCGCGCACGATCTCCTCCGCCGTGCAGGGCGCAAGTCCCGCCACACGCGCGAATAAAACGTCCGCGCGGCGGGAGGCGGGGTCGGAAAAGAGCGCCGCAAGCGCCGCCCCGTCGGCAGGGTCGGTCTTGTCCTGCGGGGCGGGCAGAACGTACTTCGCGCCCGGGAGGATGAGCCGCTTGCAGGTCTCGTCCGCGGTCGTCGTCTTCATGGCGCCCAGAATGATGCCCCGTTCCACAAGCAGCAGATTGGAGTATTTGCCCATGATCTCGGCATAGAGCGTGCGTTCGCATTCGGAGAAGTCGGAGACGCAGTGCAGGCGGATGGCGAGGATGCGTTCGAAGCCGACCGTGGAGACGTGCAGGATCTGCGCGTTTTTGAGGTGTTTTCTGAGCAGCATGCAAAAATTGGGGGCGACGGCGGGATTTTCCCGTTCCTCCTCCGAAAAATAGACGCCGCAATCGGACGCGTTTGCATTGAGAAGCAGTTTAAGCGTGCGCGTTCCGGTGTATATAATGAGGGAAATCTCTTCGCGCGCGGGTTGGTCGATGCGGTTGATGCGCCCGCCCGCGAGCGCTCTGTCGAGTTCGAGGGCGTTGAGACGGAGCGTAAAGGCGTCCTGCGGCATGGGCTCCTCCTGTGTTCGGATGGCAGTATTATACCCGAAAAAATAAAAATTGTAAATGAAAATGCTTTCCTTTCTCGCGCCGATATGGTAAAATGTCAGTTGCCGAAAAATTTTACGGAATAATGGAGACATACAATGAAGTACAAAGTTACCCCCGAAGAGAAGAGCACCGTCAAGATCGTCATCACCTTCACGCCCGACGAATGGGCTGCGGCAAACGACAAGGCATATCTTGCCAACCGCAAGAAGTTCGCGGTCAACGGGTTCCGCAAGGGCAAGGTGCCCAAGCATGTGCTCGAACTCTATTACGGGAAGGGGCTCTTCTATGAAGACGCGCTCAACGACCTGTTTGCGGAGCACTATCCCGCCATCCTCGAAAAGGAAAAGGAAGCCTTCACGCCCGTGGGCGATCCCGCGCTGTCCGTCGGCGAACTGTCCGACAAGAAGGTGGAGCTCATCGCCGTCACGCCCGTCAAGCCGGACGTCGTTATCGAGAAATACACGGGTATAAAAATCCGGAAGTTTGAGTATACTGTTACGGATGCCGACGTCGAGAAGGACATCGACGGCACGCGTGAACGGCTTGCGGAGAGCAGGGAAGTCTCCGGGCGCGCCGCTGCGGACGGCGACACCGTCAACATCGACTTCGCGGGCAAGTGCGAAGGGGAGGCGTTCGAGGGCGGCAGCGCCCAGGGGTTTGACCTGACGCTGGGCTCCGGGCAGTTCATCCCCGGATTCGAGGAACAGGTCGTCGGCATGAACGTCGGCGAGACGAAGGACGTTTCCGTCACCTTCCCCGAAGATTATCAGGCGGAGGCGCTCAAAGGCAAGCCCGCCGTGTTCACCGTCACCCTGCACAAGATCACCGAAAAGGTGCTGCCCGCGCTCGACGAAGAATTTGCAAAGAAGATGGGTTCGGACAGCGTGGACGCCTACAAGGCGAAGGTGCGCGAGCGTCTTGAAAAGAGCGCCGCGTCGCGCTCCCGCAACGAGACGGAGAACGCCATCATCACCGAGATCGCCAAGGGCGCAAAGGCGGACATCCCCGATGCAATGGTGGAAAAGCAGGAGGACTACTCCATGCAGAGGATGGAGTACAGCCTCATGTATCAGGGCATCAAGCCGGATGACTATCTCAAATACGTCGGTCAGACGCGCGAGGAGTATAAAAAGAACTTTGAAGAGGAAGCGCGCCGCACCGTTCTTCATCAGCTCATCGTCGAGAAGCTCATCAAGGAGCTGAAGATCGAGTCGAGCGAAGAGGAGATCGCACAAAAGGTCGCCGAGCAGGCGGCGAGCGTCGGCAAGGAGACGGAGGAATACCGCAAGACGATGGACCCCCGTCAGCTTGAGTACATCGAGGGCGACATCAAGGTGACCAAGCTCTTTGACTATCTCGAAGCCAACAACGACATGACGTCCGATGCGGCGGATGCGGCTCAGGCGGCGGAACAGGTGCCCGCCAAAAAGCCCGCCGCCAAAAAGAAGGCTGCGCCCAAGGCTGCCAAAAAGCCCGCGGAAGAGACCGAGGAGAACAAATAAGGTATGGAAAAGAACGTGCTCATCCCCTATGTTGTGGAACGCACATCGGGCGGCGAAAGGAGTTACGACCTCTATTCCCGCCTTTTGGAGGACAGGATCGTCTTTCTGAGCGGGGAGATCGACGACGCGGTCGCCAACACCGTCGTCGCGCAGCTCATCTATCTTGAGGGCAAAGACCCCACCAAGGACATCAGTCTCTACATCAACAGCCCGGGCGGTTCCGTTTCGGCGGGTATGGCGATCTATGATACGATGAATTACGTCAAGTGCGACGTCTCCACCATCTGTATCGGTCTCGCCGCGTCCATGGGGGCGTTCCTTCTGGCGGCAGGCGCCAAGGGCAAGCGCTACGCCTTGAAGAACAGCGAGATCATGATCCACCAGCCTCTGGGCGGCGCGCAGGGGCAGGCGAGCGACATCAAGATCCAGGCGGAGCACATCCTGCGCATCAAGTCCAAGATGAACCGCATCCTTGCCGCGAACACGGGCAAGCCCGTGGACGTCATCGAACGCGACACCGACCGCGACAACTATCTCTCCGCCGACGAAGCCCTTGCCTACGGGCTCATCGACCAGGTGTTTGAAAAGAGGTGATCCCGCGTGGCTCCTCAGGGGGGATAACAACGTCCTCCAAGGGGAAAAACGCCTTGCGGGTACGGTTTTACCGGACTGCGCGGGGCGGCTCTCTGCGGCGCGCGCCGTCGGGAGAAGATGGAGTTTTTTATGCCGAAATACGAACAATGCTGTTCCTTCTGCGGGAAGGAAAAATCCAAAGTCAAAAAGCTCATTGCAGGTCCGGACGGCGTCTTTATCTGCGATGAATGCGTGGAACTTTGCCGCGACATGCTGGCAAAGATTCCTTCGGGCGCCCCGCAGGAGCAGGTGGAACTCAAAAAGCCCGCCGAGATCAAGGCGGAGCTCGACCAATACATCATCGGGCAGGACAAGGCAAAGCGCGTTCTGTCCGTTGCGGTGTACAATCATTATAAGCGCATCAACGCCATGCTCGCGGGCGAAAAGACGGACGACGGCGTGGAGATCGAAAAGAGCAACATCCTCCTGCTGGGTCCCACGGGCAGCGGAAAGACGCTGCTCGCCAGAACGCTCGCGCGCATCCTCAACGTGCCGTTTGCCACAAGCGACGCCACGACGCTCACCGAGGC
Source organism: uncultured Clostridia bacterium (assembly GCA_944343275.1). Taxonomy (GTDB): domain Bacteria; phylum Bacillota; class Clostridia; order Christensenellales; family Borkfalkiaceae; genus Gallimonas. The sequence goes on from CALVMH010000025.1 coordinate 6,831, forward strand.
GGGCTATGTGGGCGAGGACGTCGAAAATATCCTTTTGAAGCTCATCCAGAACGCCGATTACGACATCGAGCGCGCCCAGCGCGGCATCATCTATATCGACGAGATCGACAAGATCGCCAGAAAGGGCGAGAACGTCTCCATCACGCGCGACGTTTCGGGCGAGGGTGTGCAGCAGGCGCTGTTGAAGATCATCGAAAGTACGGTCGCCAACGTCCCCCCGCAGGGCGGCAGAAAGCACCCGCAGCAGGACTGCATGCGCATTGATACGACGAACATCCTCTTCATCTGCGGCGGCGCGTTTGTCGGGCTCGACAAGATCGTCGGCGCAAGAAAGGACGATTCGGGGCTCGGCTTCGGCGGCAAGGTGCGCATGGGCGAGCATGAAGTGGACTATTCCCTGTTGGACGACGTCAAGCCGCAGGACCTGACGAAGTTCGGTCTGATCCCCGAATTCGTCGGTCGCATCCCCATCGTCGTCGCGTTGCAGCCGCTCGATGAGGACGCCCTCGTCAACATCCTCACCAAGCCCAAGAACGCCATCATCAAGCAGTATCAAAAACTTGTGGGCATGGACGGCGTCAAGCTCACCGTGGAGGAGGGCGCCGTGCGCGAGATCGCCAACACCGCCATCCGCTTAAAGACGGGCGCGCGCGGACTGCGCACCATCATCGAAGGACTGATGACGGACGTCATGTACGACATTCCTTCCGAGAAGGACGTGGAGGAAGTCATCATCACGCGCGACTGCGTCACCAAGGGGGATAAACCCCGCCTCGTGTTCAAAAAGTCTGCATGACGCGGCAGCCGCGTCAAACAACCCCGCCCCGCGGCGCAAACGCCGCGGGGCGGGGTTTTCGGTACGCAGCAGGGGAATTTTGGGCAATGTATACAAGTTCGGGGGACAAGTTTGTGGCAATTGTCCCTTGCAATTTTTTCGTACATTTTGTATAATAGAGAAAATCCGATTGATAAGGTAGGGAGGAAACTTATGTCCGGTCTGTTGCTCAAAGGCATCAACAAGATTTATCCCGGCGGAAACCAGGCTGTGTTCAATTTCACGCTTGACATCCGGGACAAGGAATTTATCGTCTTCGTCGGCCCCTCCGGCTGCGGGAAGTCCACGACGCTGCGTATGATCGCGGGTCTCGAAGAAATTTCTTCGGGTGAACTGTATATCGACGGCAAGCTCGTCAACGACGTCGTCCCCAAGGACAGGGATATTGCGATGGTCTTCCAGAACTATGCGCTCTACCCGCACATGTCCGTCTATGACAATATGGCGTTCGGCTTGAAGCTCAGAAAAGTGCCCAAGGACGTCATCGACGAAAAGGTCAAGGCGGCGGCAGAGATCCTCGGCATCACCGACTATCTTTCCCGTAAGCCCAAGGCGCTCTCCGGCGGTCAGCGTCAGCGTGTCGCCCTCGGCAGAACCATCGTCCGCGAGCCGAAGGTCTTCCTTCTGGACGAGCCGTTGTCCAACCTCGATGCAAAGCTGCGCGCGCAGATGAGAACGGAAATTTCCAAGCTGCACGTCCGTCTTGCAACGACCTTCATCTACGTCACGCACGACCAGATCGAGGCGATGACGATGGGTACGCGCATCGTTGTCATGAAGGACGGCTTCATGCAGCAGGTGGACACCCCCCAGAATCTTTACGACTATCCCATCAACCTGTTCGTCGCGGGCTTCATCGGAACGCCTCAGATGAACTTCTTCAAGAATTCCACCATCACCGAAGAGGGCGGAAAGGTTTATATCAACTTCATCGGCGGGAACAAAATTCTCCTGCCCAAGGCGATGGTCTCCAAGATCAAGAACCTTGACGATTACAAGAACACGGGCAAGGCGATCACGCTCGGCGTCCGTCCCGAAGACATTCACGAGGACCAGGCGTTCATCTCCACGTCGCCCGACACCGTCGTCAAGGCGCGGATCGACGTCATCGAAAAGCTCGGCGCCGAGACGCAGATCTACTGCGACCTCGACTACGAGAACGACAAGAATACCATCATCGACAACGCCGCGCAGATGATCGCAAAGATCTCCTCGCGTGCGACGGTGGAACTCGGCGAGATCGTCGAACTCGCCTTCGACGCCAAGCACATCCACCTGTTCGACGGCTATACGGAATCCACCATGCTCGAGCGCGACGAGCATTACGAGGTCATCCCCGAGAATGCGGAGGGCGCGGCATTTGTCCCGCCCACACCGCAGGAGATGCAGGCACAGATCGATGCCGCCCGCGTCGTCACCAAGGAGATGAAGAAGCAGGCAAAGCGCGATGCCAAGATGGAAGCGCGCCGCAAGGCTGCCGAGGAGAAGGCACAGGCGGAAGCCGCTGCCGCCGCGCCTGCGGAAACGCTCGCCGAAACGCCTGCGGAAGTCCCTGCCGAAGTTCCCGCGCCCGTGGAAGCGCCCAAGCCCGTCGAGGAAGTCAAGCCCGCCGAAGAGCCGAAGCCCGTTGAGGAGGTCAAGGCGGAACCCGCTCCCGCACCTGCGGAAGAGGTGAAGGCGGAAGCAAAGGCGGAGCCTGCGGCAAAGCCCGCAGCCAAGAAGCCTGCCGCCAAGAAGCCCGCTTCTGCAAAGCCTGCGGCGGCAAAATCCACTGCGGCAAAACCCGCGGCTGCAAAATCCACTTCTGCAAAGCCCGCTGCGGCAAAGAAACCTGCCGCCAAGAAGCCTTCCGACACCAAGAAGGACTGACCTACGCATGATGAAACGCCCGTCGGCAGACGGGCGTTTTGCTTGCGGCTGCGGCGATGTTTGCAAACGGGGGCGTGTGCGCGTACTTCGCCGCCATCCGTGTGCAAATCATTGACAAACGCGCAAAAAAAGAGTAAGATAGAGGGAACTTTTCAACAGGAGGGCAACTGCCGTGTGGGACGTCGTTTTGGATGCCTTGCTGGATACGTTGAAGCTGTTCCCTTTCCTGCTGCTCTTGTACATCCTCATCGAACTGATGGAGCACAACACCCGCATGGGGCGGGCGAGCGCCGCGCTGGCGGGCAGATGGGCACCCCTTTTGGGGAGCGCCACGGGGCTTGTGCCCATGTGCGGGTTTTCGGTGATGGCGGCAAAGCTGTATGAGAAAAAATATCTCACGCTCGGAACGCTGCTTGCCGTGTTCATTGCCACGAGCGACGAGGCGTTCCTCGTGCTGCTCGTCTCGGAACTTCCGTGGCCGGATAAACTTGTCTCCATTCTTGCAATGTGCGGGGCCAAGCTCGTGCTCGGTGCGGGCGTCGGTTATGCGTTCGACCTCATCGGGAAAACCCGTTCCCGCCTGCTGCCCATGCCGCAGGCGGAGCATGCCTGCGATGAAGGGCGCGCGGAAGAACATGACCATGCCCGGGAAGAGGAGCATGTACACGGCGCAGGGCACGACCATGTCCGCGATGAAGGGCACGCGGAAGAGCATGACCATGTCTGCGGGGATCATGACCATGAACACGGGGAATTCACCGTGTGCGAGCATAAGCATGGAAAATACGGCACCCTGTCTCTTTATCTGCTGTCGCCGCTGCTGCATGCATTGAAGGTCGCGGCGTTCGTGCTGCTCGTCAATCTTGCCTTCGGGTTGATGTTCTTTTTTATCGGGGAAGAGAACGTCATCGGATTTTTGCAGGGGAGCGGATATTGGTATCAGCCGCTCATCTGTTCGGCGCTGGGGTTTGTGCCAAACTGCGCTTCCTCCGTCATCCTTGCCGAAGTGTATGCCATGGGCGGCATCTCCTTCGGAAGCTGCTTCGCGGGGCTGGTCGTCAACGCAGGGCTGGGATACCTCGTTCTGTTCAAAAACGTCAAAGCGTGGCGGCGCACGCTTGCGATCTGCGCCTTCATGCTCGCGCTCGGCATTGCCGTCGGTTATGCCGTCAACGGGATCGCGCTGCTGATCGCGTAGGAAGTTGACAGGGGAGGCGGGGCTGTGATACAATACTTTCGGGAGGAGGCAATGGATCTTCTGAGCAAAAAGGCGCATGCGATCGCGCCCTATACGGCGGGCGAGCAGTTCCGCGACAAACAGTACGTCAAACTCAACACGAATGAAAATCCGTATCCGCCTTCCCCGCGCGTGCGGGAGGCGCTTTCGGCACTGAACGCGGAGGAGCTGCGCCTCTATCCGCGCCCGGATGCGGGACTGCTGCGCGCCGCCGTTGCGCGAAAGGAAGGGGTCTTGCCCGAAAACGTCTTTTGCGGCAACGGGTCCGATGAAGTGCTCGCGCTCTCCTTTCCCGCGTTTTTCGACGCCGACGGTGCGGGCGCCTGTTTTGCGGACATTACATATTCGTTTTACGAGGTATTCGCCGCCTTCTTCGGCATTCCGAAAAAGATCGTTCCGCTTTCGTCCGACTTTACGCTTGATCTCGGCGCCATGCGCCGTCAGGATTGCCGCGGCTACTATATCGCTAACCCCAATGCGCCGACGGGCATCGGCATCGGACGGGCGGAAATGGAGGCGTTTGTCGCTTCCGTTCCCGAAAAACTCGTCGTCCTCGACGAGGCGTATATGGACTTTTTCGGCGAGAGCTGCGCGCCGCTCACCAAGCGGTATGCGAACCTGCTCGTCGTCAAGACGTTCTCCAAGAGTTATTCGCTCGCGGGCATCCGCTGCGGCTATGCCGTGGGGAACGCCGCGCTCATCGGCGGGCTCATGCGCATGAAGGACTGCTTCAATTCCTATCCCGTGGACGCCGTTGCCGAGGCGGTCTGTGCTGCCGCCGTTGCGGACGGGGCGTATCATGCGGAAGCCGTCCGCAAAGTGGTGTCGGAGCGGGAGCACCTGCGCGCGGAGCTTGTGCGGCGCGGGTTTTTTGTGCCGGAAAGCGGCGCGAACTTCCTGTTTGCGGGCAGGGGCGCGCGGGGCGGGCAGGAGCTCTATGAAGGATTGAAGGCGCGCGGCGTGCTCGTCCGGTATTGGAAAAAGCCCGTTCTCGACGATTTTGTGCGGATCACGGTGGGAACGCGGGAACAGGACGATGCCCTGCTCGAAAAACTCGACGAACTTCTGACATCCGAATGACATCCGAATAAATTTTCTCGGAGGGCGCATGGAACATTGCCTTTCCGTACCGAAGAAGAATGCCGAAGCGTGGGAGCCGTGCTCCGTCCGCGACGGCACGGAAAGGTTTTTGCAACATCGCGCCGGCAAGTCGCTGGTGCTGACGGAGGGGACGTCTTTTTGTGCGATGCTGCCTGCCGCGCGGCAGGCGGGCGCCGTCGGCGTGCTCTTCGACGGCGACGCGCTCTCCCTCTTTGCACTGCCCGACGTCAGCTGCGTGCTGGCTTCCGGCAGCGCGCAGACGCTTCGCGCGGCGCGCTTCTTTGCCGCCGTGCGCCGTATCCCGTGCGCGGTCTTTCCCGCGCATGCCGCCTGCGACGGCGCGTTCGGAACGCGGGCACGCCTTCGCGTCGCGGGAGAAATGCGGGACGTCCCGCTCGCCGCAGCGCAGGTATATTGCGATGTTTCCCTCATGCGGGAGAGTGTTGCGGAGGGGTATGCGCGGCTGCTGCTGTCCCGCCTTGCGCTCTTTGAACAAAAGGCGGCGGGGCTGTTATGCCGCCGTCCCTTCGGTGCGGAGGCAGAGGAAGGGGCGTTCGCCCTGACGGACGGCGTGCGCGGGGAACTTCCGCCGGAGGAGATCGTCCGCCGCAACGTGCAGCTGCGCCTTCTGGAAGAGGCAGGTGCGCCCGTCGGCGAGGGAGCCCTCCTTTGCGGGGGCGGCGCGCTGCGGGCATACCGCACGCTTTTGTCGCTGTACACCGCATTTTTCAGGCGGGGCGTTCCGCGCAGGTATTTCGTGCCCGATTACCGCGCGCGAGCCGCTGCCGCTGGCGTTTCATATGCGTCCCTTTGCATCCCTTCGGAGGAGGAGTACGCCCTCCGCGCGCTCAGGCTGGAACGGGTGCGCGGGGAACTCGCGCGCGAACTCGTGCATCTGAACGCTGCCCTGGCGGGACAGCTGCGCGCCGTCCGTTCCGTCGGCGGAAGGGACGCCCGTCCCGAGCTTACCGTGTTGAAAAACTTGCCCGAACTTGCGCCGCACGGACTGTGTGCGATCATCCGCGACTTCGGGCTGATGGAGACATTATGACGAAAGAAGAATTGCTGCAAACGGCGGACCTCTTCCTGTTCGACCTCGACGGAACGGTCTATCTCGGCGATACGCCCATCGCAGGCGTGCCCGCTGCACTGCAAACGCTGCGGGACATGGGCAAGCGCGTGGTCTTTCTCACCAACAATTCCTCGCGGACGGGGAAGGAGTACGAGGCGCGCCTTGCGGGAATGGGACTGTTCGGGCGCGGCGACGCCGTGTATACTTCGGCGGATGCGACGGCGGAATACCTGCGCGCGCACCACGGCGGCGAACGGGTATGCGTTCTTGCGACACAGGCGGTGCGCGCGCAGTTTGCCGCTGCGGGCGTGCGGCTCGACGATGTGTCGCCCGATGTGTGCGTGCTCGCCTACGACACCACGCTCACCTTCCGGAAGCTCAAAGCCTTCAACGAATTTCTCGTGCGGGGGGCAAAGTACATCGCCACCCATCCGGACGACGTCTGCCCCACGGCGGACATCTCCATGCCCGATGTCGGTTCCTTCATCGCACTTTTTGAAAAGAGCAGCGGCAGGCGCCCGGACGTCATCTGCGGCAAACCCTTTACGGTGATGGGGGAATGCGTTGCGCGCACGTTCGGGGTCCCCGCGCAGCGGACCTGCATGGTGGGGGACAGGATGCACACGGACATCCGCTTCGGCAACGCGAACGGCATGCGCACGCTGCTCGTTCTCTCCGGCGAGACAACGCGGGAGAGCATGGCGCGCTTTCCGGATACGCCCGATCTTGTGCTGGAAAGCCTTGCGCATCTTGTATCGGATGTTTGAGATACCCCCTTCGGGTGGTATATATCAATAAGACCAATCGACGACCGCACGCAAACGTGCGACGGAGGAAACCATGCAGGAAGTCAGAGTGCTCGAAAGGACGCCCGCCATCGTCATTGCCCTTTCGGGCGAGATCGCGGCGGAAAATGCCGATGAATTTTATGAGGAGGTCATGGCGGCGTATACGGCGCAGCCCGCGGACATTGCCTTTGAATGCTCCGCGCTCACGTTCATCGACTCCACAACGCTCGGAACGTTCGTAAAAATTTTGAAACACGTCCGTTCGGACGGGCACGCCATGAAGCTTGTCCGCGTACAGCCGCGCATCAAAAAGCTGTTTACCATCTGCGCGCTGGATACCGTCATGGAGATCGAAGGATGAAGGAGTATCTGACCATGCGCCTTCCGCTGCGGCGCGAGATGATGACGACCGTCCGCCTTGCCGCGGGCGGGGTATGTTCTGCGGCGGGCATGAGTTACGACGGCGGAGAAGATTGCAAGCTGTGCGTCACGGAGAGCCTGCTGCTCATGATGCGCCGCGGGTTCACGGCGGCAGAGGTGCGCTTCTTCCCTGCACCGCAGGGCGGGATCGCCGTGCGCGCGGAGGGGACGGAAGGCGAAGCAGCCATGCCCGCCACCGACGAGGACGAGATCGCGCTCGCGCTATTGAGCGCGTTGGCGGAAAACGTTGACATTGACAGAGAGAAGGGCGTCATCGCCTTTTTATTCGGACAACAGGCATGAACGAGGAAGAACTGTTCCGCGCCTACCGCGAGACGCACGACGTCGCCCTGCGCAACGAGATCGTTGAAAAATATCTCTACATTGCCGCAGTGCTCGCCAAAAAATTCGTGGGCCGCGGCGTGGATTACGACGATCTCTATCAGGTGGCGTCGCTTGCGCTGCTCAAGGGGGTGGAGCGCTTTGACGAGCGCAAAGGGCTGAAATTCTCCACCTTCATCACGCCCACCATCACGGGGGAGATCAAGAACTATTTCCGCGACCGCTCCCGTCTTGTCCACCTGCCGCGCCGCGTGAGCGAGCTGCGCGTGGGCATCAAGCGCGCTTCGGAGGAGTTTTTTGCGGAACACGGCAGAAAGCCGACGGCAAAGGAGCTTGCCGGCATGCTCTCCGTTTCCGAGGAAGAGGTGGTGCGCTGTTCGGATGCGGGCGGCGTTGTCTCGCTCGACGTTCCGGCAGACAGGGAACACGAGGGGATGAGCCTGCATGACCTGCTGCCCGCCGAAGGGGACATGTTTGAAACGTTTGAGGACCGTGACGCTCTGAATGCCGCCGTCCGGACGCTCGGCGAGCAGGAACGCGCGCTTTTGAAGTACCGCTTCGGGGAGGAGCTCTCTCAGATGGAGACGGCAAAGCGGCTGGGGGTCTCGCAGATGAACGTCTCGCGCATGGAACGGCGCGTTCTGCAAAAACTGCGGGATACGATGAAGAAGGCGATGACGGAATGATGAAGTGCGAAGTAGAGGATATCCGGGCGCTGCAAGCGGCGCTGGAACGCATGTGCGACGCATTGGAGGCTGCACAAGTTCCCGAAAATGCGGTGTTCGACTGCAAGTTGGTCGCAAGCGAGCTGCTCCATAATGCGCTCCGCTACGGCGGCGGCAGCGCGGCGTTTGTTGCGGAAAAACGCAGCGGCGAAGTGGTAATCCGCGTGCGCAGTGCCAACAATTTCCGCCCGCCCGAACGCACCTTTTGTTCGGATGTGGAGTCGGAACGCGGAAGGGGGCTGTTTCTCGTGGATGCGCTGTCCGATTCCCGCACATACAGCGAGGAGGACGGGATCTGCGTCGTCATCCGCATTCTTTGAAGCAAAGCGCGCCCTGCGGCATCTGCCGCAGGGCGCGCTTTGCTTTCTTCGCTCCGCACCCATCGCGCGGCCTGAAGCAAAAAGAGCGGGACGCTTTTGAAAAAGCGTCCCGCTCTTGTGTACGCGGTTACATTTTTGCGACGTGATCGTAGAGCTTACCGAGAAGGGCGGGAGAGATATGGCTGCGGAATTTGCCGAGGTAGATGAACACGCGGCTGAAAAATTCGCGGTTGTCTCCGCCGATCACATAAGCGGGCAGATAGTTGAGGTCGCCGTAGCGGTTTCCGATGAACAGATCGCCGAATTCGTTGCGCTCCTGCGGCGTAAGCGAATTGATGAAGTTGTCATAGGTGTAAGGGGTCGGGTCGAACGCGGCGGGCGCAGCGGCTGCCTTGGCATAGGCGGGAGCGGGCGCAGGCGCGGGAGCGGGCGCATAGCGATAGGCGGGCGCTTCCTGTGCAGGTTCGGGCGCAATGCCGCGTGCAAGATCCGCCATGCTCTTTTCAAATTCGCTCATCGGCGTTTCTTCCTGCTTCATCTCCTCCTGCGGCTTGGGTGCAGGTTTGGGCTCTTCTGCGGGCGCAGGCGCGGGTGCGGGCTGCACAGCAGGCGCCATGGGCGCCGCAAAGAAGGGAACCGCATAGATGGGTGCCTGCGGAACGGCTGCGGGCTGCGCCGCAGGTGCGGGCTGCTGGACGATGACCGTCGTATTGCTGCCGGCGGGCGTTACGGTCTGCTGCGCGGGCGCGGGTTCCGGAGTCTGTTCCGCCGCAACAACGGTCTGCTGTGCGGGCGCGGGTTCGGGCTGCGCTTCGGCTGCGGGCTGACGGATGAGCACTTCGTTGAGTGCGTTTGCCTCCGCTTCCGCTTCTTTCCGGCGCGCCCTGGCTGTCTGCACGATGGCGACGATGAGGGCAAGCAGGAAGGCTGCGAGCGCTGCCGCAACGGAGACGATGACGGGCAGCATGTTGGTTGCGTCGAACATCGCCTGGAAGGTCTTATCGAGGATCTGCGCGACGATGGCAAGCACCACGGCAACGAACAGCACGCCGTACAGGACGGCATCGACGGCGTAAGCCTTCTTGGCGTTCAGGCGCACGGAAGCGATGACAAAGGCGATGATGAGAACGACGGCAACGATGAAAGCCGTCAGGTTGACGAACAGGTTCTCCGTAATTTTCATGAAGTTAAAGGGGACTTCGGAGGTCGTGCTGCCGGGATACGTGAGCCCGAAGATGACCGCTGCGGTAAGCAGGAAGAACAGCAGGTTGGCGAGCGCAAGCCCTTTGCGGCGCGCGAACGCCGTGATGATGAGGGCAATGAGCATGACACCTGCGGGAATGCCCGTCGTGACGTCGAACATGCCGCCGCCGAATGCCGTATTATCGACGCTGTACTCGTAATAGCAGAGGAGGAAGAAGCCTGCATAGGACAGGAACACCAGCACGGAAGAGGTCATCGCACAGTTCTTCGCCGCCTTCCGCGAGCAGAAGGAGACGATCATGAGCACGAGCGAGAGGACGATGGAGACGCACAGCAGCACAACGAGCAGCAGCGAAAGGATGGAATACTTCCCCTCTGTGGGATATATGTCCCCCGCTGTAAAGAGTGCGTTGAAAAAGGCGCCGACGTCCGTGAACATTTCCTGGAAGCACGAATAGACATATCCGAACATGCAATCGGCAAGGAGAGCGTCTCCGCGGAAGTTCCCCAAAAAGATGCCGGAGAAACTATATAGCAACCCGGTAAACAGACCGCCCGCGCCGATGAGGAAGGCGATGACGGCGAGCACGCGATAGCCGCCTGCGGAGACCTTCTTCTCTGCGGGCGACAGATCGGCGGCAGGTTCTTCTACAATGACTTGCTGGAATTCGTTCATACCGGTGTCACTCCATGGTATTATTTACGGGGAAATCCCGCTATTTTCTAATATTATATCACAGTGCCGCATGCGTGTCAACGACTTGGCGGAAAAAAACGTAAAATTGTGTGCATTTTGTGAAGCCGGACGCAGACATGCCCCCCTCAGGCGTTGTGTTCGGGGCGCGGCATTGCCGCAATGCGGACATGGTCGCCCCGTATTTTTGGGGATCGTGTACCATATTTTGGCAAAAAACCTTGATATTTGCGGGGAAAAATGCTATAATGGACGTATCCAAAGGGGACGACGTATGGGGAACACGCTTGCACAGCTCGGAAAGATCCTGAAAGACATCCGCGAAAAGACGGGGGTGCATGTCCGCATTGCGCCTGCGGGCGCGGACGAGACGCGCGTCGCGCTCGAATACTGCGGCGAACGGTGCGAAGGCAGCATTGCCGGCACGGGCGAAGAGGCGCAGCGCACCGCAAAACTCGTGGAGTACCTTGTTGCCAACGCCGACACGCGCACGCTGCTTCCCGACAAGGAGGAGCACCTCAAAGAGATCTTGCTCGGAGAGGGCGGGGAATGGTATGCCTTCCGCTTCGTCACCAAATACGGGCTGCGCGACGGCGGCTGCTTTGCGCTCGACATCATGCCGGACAAACTGCTTACGGAGTGTTTCGAACTGCTCAAAGGCTGCGTCGACCCCGCGCGCGATCTCGTCGCCGTGATGGACGCGAACCGCCTTGCCGTGGTGCGTTTTTCAGACGAAGGACAGAGCTCCTATGAATTCGGGCAGTTCGTCTGGCAGTCCCTCTATGAGGAACTCGGCGTGCGTGCGAGCGTGGGGCTGGGGTGCGACGTGCCTTCCTTCGCGGAGATCGCCCGCTCCTATGCGCAGGCGGTGACGGCGGTGCGCGTGAGCGGGATGTTCCGCGATGCGGGCGAGGTGCATTCCTACCGCGAATATCTGTTGGTAAGGATGCTCGAAGACGTTCCGAAAAACCGTCTCGAAGAATATGTTGCGCAGTTCAACATCGGCGGGATGGACGAGGTGTTCGGCGATGACGAGATGTACGAGACCGCCGAGGCGTTTCTCGAAAGCAGCCTCAACGTCTCGGAGACCAGCCGCAACCTCTTCATGCACCGCAACACGCTCATGTACCGTCTCGACAAGATCGAGCGCGTCACGGGGCTGAATATCCGCAAATTTTCGGATGCGGTCACATTCCGCATTCTGTCCGTGCTGCACCGTCTGATCGGGCAGCGCAGGGAGGACGTATGAACGAACGCAAGCAAACACGGATAACGCCCGAAGAAGCCGCGCGCGAGAGCGCGGCTTCCGCATCTGCAAAGCCTGCGCGCGGCAGGCGCTTGTTTGCCGCCGCAGCCGTTTTGCTGGCGCTCCTCGTTGCCGCGATCGGCTTTCTGGCGGGCTGGTTCGGGCGGAACGCCGCAACGGACCCGCGCCTGCGGGAGCTTTCATGGCTGCTCTCCGTGCTCGAAGAGCAGCACTACCGCGCGGTGGACACGGACGCCGTCTTCGAGGACATCTACGATGCCGTCATGCCGGACAGGTTCTCCCGCTATTATACGCCCGAGGAGTACGCGCGTCGCGTCGCCGAGAGCGAGGGGCGCAACGAGGGCATCGGCGTCACGCTCGTTTCGGACGGCGGGCATATCCGCCTGTACAACGTCACGGAAAATTCCCCCGCGCAGCACGCGGGGCTGGCGCGCGGGATGTACGTTCTCGGCTACGGAACGGGGACGGACGTCACCGTTCCGCAGACTTCCGCCGAAGTTACCGATTTTGCAAAGGCGCACGAGCGTTTTGTGTTATATGCTTCCCATTCTCCCGATGCTGCGGCGGATGAAGAAACGGCATATCCTCTGACGCGCGCGGCGTATTCGGCGGCGTATGTCGTCTACCGAGACGGGGAAAGCTCCTTCGCCTTCCGCGGCGAACCTGCCGTGCTCACCGAGACGGACGAGCCGCTCGCGGGGCTGGACGGCGATACGGCGTATATCCGCCTTTCCTCCTTTGACGGCAACTGCGCCGAAGAGTTTGCCGCCTGCCTCTCCGTCATGAAGGAGCGCGGAAGGAGTAACCTCATCCTCGACCTCAGGGGCAACGGGGGCGGGTATCTCTCCGATTTGCAGTCCATCTCCGCCCATCTCCTGCGCGAAGCGGAAGGGAACGGTCCGCTCGTCGCCTATGCGCAGTTCCGCGACGGAACAAGGCGGGACTATGCAGCGGACGGCAACGACTTTGCGGAATATTTTGCGCAGGATTCCCGCGTATATGTGCTCGCGGATGAAAATTCCGCTTCCGCGTCCGAATGCCTCATCGGCGCGCTCATCGACTACAAGACGATCGGCTATGAGGACGTCTTTTTGCGCAAGGCTGCGGGCGCGGAGCACTTCTCCACCTACGGGAAGGGGGTCATGCAGTCCACTTACGTCTCTCCCGCGGGCAGCGCGTTCCAGCTGACCGTCGCGCGCATTTACTGGCCGTCCGGAAACTGCATCCATGACCGCGGCGTGACGGATGCGGACGGCGCGCAGGGCATCGAAGCGCCGCTGCTTCCCGACGCGCAGGATGCGTTTCTGGCGGAGGCGGTCGCGCGCATCTGTTCCTGAGCGGGGAGCGTTACGGCGCGCCGCGTCGGAGAAATGTTTCAAGGATCTTCAAATCGGGATCGTCCCTCGGCGGACGGTCCCGATCTTTTTCGGGCGTTTGCGCTTTGCCGGGGTGCGGTACGTCTGCGCGGGCATGCGCGGCGTCGTTCTTCATGAACGCGGCAATGAGGTCGCGGTTTTCCCGCCAGAAGTCGAGCAGGTCACGGAGCGCGCCGTCGCCGTTCTGCCTTAGAAGCAGCAGGAGCAAAATCACAAGTTCCATACCGTCATCGTATGCGGCGGACAAAAGCGGTGTTCGCGTCATATAATGGGAGCGGAGGTGACTATGAAGGATTTCGCAAGCTACACGGGCGGTGCGGCGGGGGCGGACGGCGCGGAGGACCTGCTCCGGGAGGCGCAGCGCCTCGCGGAACGGTTTGACGGCAAAAACGAAGGGGAGCTTGTGCGCGCCATCTATGCCCGCGCCGCCGAGGGACGGCGGGCGGGCACGCTGACGGATGCGCAGATCGACGCGTTCTGCGCGCAGCTTTCTCCCATGCTGGATGCAGGCAAGCGCAAAAAGCTCGCCGGGCTTGCCGCCCGGCTCAAAAAGCTGTAAGGGCGGCGAGGGCGCGCAGCAGCGCCGCAGCCTCTTTCTCGCCCTGAAAGGGAGAAAAGGAGGCGCGCACCAGCCCTGCGGGAAAGGTCCCGAGCGCCTTGTGCGCAAGGGGCGCGCAGTGCAGTCCGCCCCGCACGGCGATCTTGTGTTCTTCGGAGAGCCTGTTCGCCGCTTCTTCCGAGGGGATGCGCGCATGGGCAAAGGCGGCGATGCCGCAGGCGTTCGGCAGGGAGTAAGCCTTCCAGCCATCCAGCCGCGCAAGTCCTTCGAGGAAGAAGGAGGTCGTCGCGCGCTGCCGCTTTGCAAAGGTTTCCCGCCGCGCGTTGACGAGCAGCGCCCCTTCCGCAAGCGAACAGACGGCGGGGTATGAGAGCGTGCCGCTTTCCAGGCGGTCGGGCAGGAAGGCGGGCATTTCCAACGAATGGCTCTCGCTGCCCGTTCCGCCGAAGAGGACGGGTTCGGGCGTGAACCGTGCGGACAGAAGCAGCGCGCCCGCGCCCTGTATGGCAAACAGCCCCTTGTGCCCCGCCAGCGCGAGGGCGTCGATGCCCGTCGTTTGCATGTCGACGGACAGATGCCCCGCCGCCTGTGCGCCGTCTGCCACGAGCAGCACGCGTGCGGGGAGCAGGGCGCGCAGGGCGGCAAGGTCGGGCGCCTCTCCCGTGACGTTGGATGCGGCGGTCACGCAGCACATCCTCGTTGCGGGCGTCACAAGCGCCGCAACGGTTTCCGGACAGAGATGCCCGTCCGTGAGCGGGGCGACGGAATAGCTGATGCCGCGCGTGCGCCGTGCGTGTTCGAGGGGACGCAGCACGGAATTGTGTTCGAGGCAGGTCGTCACAACGTGATCGCCCGCCCGCAGTCCGCCCGTGATGGCAAGGTTGAGCGCTTCGGTGCAGTTTTTGGTGAAGACGGTGCGTTCCGCGCCGAACCCGCCGAACAGGTCGGACAACAGGCGGCGGCAGGCAAGCACCCGCTGCGCACAGGCAACGGAACGCGCATGCCCGCTGCGCCCCGGATTGGCGCATGCCTGCATGGCGGCAAGTACGGCGCTCTGGACCGCGGCGGGCTTTTCGCCGCCCGTTGCGGCGTTATCGAGATAGATCATACCACTATATATACGAAAGTGAGGAAATCGTCATGACAATGCTTGCGGTATTCCGTTCGCGCACGCAGGCGCTCGACGCCGTGTCCCGTCTGCGCGCGGCGGGCATCCCCGCACAGGCGGTGGCAACGCCCAAGGAGGCGGGCTGCGGCTGCGGACTGTCCGCGCGCTTCGATGCCCGTTTTTATGCGCGCGTCCGTTTGCAGTTCGCGTCGCACGGGTGGAGCACCTTTGCGGGGCTGTACCGGGAGAACGCGTGCGGCGGATATGTGCGCGTGTTCGGTCCATAAGGTTGCAATTTTGCGGCGTGCGTGATATAATGCAGATATGCACACCGATGAAATTCTCAAAACGCTTGAAGCCTGTTACCCCGACGCCGCGCCCGCGCTGCACTTCGGCAGCCCGTATGAACTGCTTGTGGCGGTCATCCTGTCCGCGCAGTGTACGGACGAGCGGGTGAACAAGGTGACGGCGGAACTGTTCAAAGAGCATAACACGCCGGAAAGGATGCTCGCACTCTCGCAGGAGGGGCTGGAACGGTATATTTTTTCCTGCGGGTTCTATCACAACAAGGCGGCGCACATCCTGTCCGCCTCGCGGGACATTCTGGAAAAATTCGGCGGGGAAGTGCCTTCCTCGCGGGAGGAGCTCATGACGCTTGCGGGCGTCGGCAGAAAGACGGCGAACGTCGTCTATGCCGTCGCTTTCGGCGGCGACGCCATTGCGGTGGACACGCACGTCTTCCGCGTCGCCAACCGTCTGGGGCTTGCCGTCGGAAAGACGCCGGAGGAAGTGGAAAAGGGGCTGTGTGCCGCCATTCCGCAGCCGATGTGGTCGCGCGCGCATCATCTGCTCATCTTTCACGGGCGCAGGGTGTGCCATTCGCAGCGTCCCGACTGCGAACACTGTGCCGCCGCGCCGCTGTGCGCCTATTATACGGGCGGGAAATCTCCCGCTGCGCCCGCGGCGGACTGAATGCGTATCGTTTGCGCCTCCTTCGTTCATACTGAGCGAAGGAGGTTTTTCATGAATTTGCTGACGGAACGCGATCTTGCGCTGTTGTCCCGTCTGCTGCGCGCGGAGGAGCTTGCATGCAAAAAGGCAAACGTGTATGCGAACACGCTCACCGATCAGGCGCTTGCGGAGGAGCTCGGCGCCGTCTCCCGCGCGCACGCGGGCAGGTTTTCGGCGCTGTTTACCATGCTGGGAGGGAAAGAATGAAACAGTCGAAACAAAACACGACGCTGTGCGAAAAAGACGCCTTGCAGGACATGTACGATGCGGAGAACGCGCTCATGGCGGCGTATGCGGATGCGGTCGCGGGGGGCGGTTCCCGTCCGCTGCGCAGGCAGCTCTATAAGCTGTACGGCGAACAGGCGGATACGCAGTTCACCCTGCGCGAACAGATGACGCTGCGCGGGTATCTTGACGTGCCGTCCGCGGCGGAGGACGCCGTCAAAGCGCAGAAGGACGCGTTCGCCAAAGTCAAAAAACAGCTCGGTTGAGGGCGCGGCGCATAACGGGCGGCAGATCGCGCATACTGCGGACATGAAGGAAAAAACGCGCTATGCGCACAATCCGTCCTATTGCATGATCCGTCCCGACGCGGACGAGGAGGACGACGACATCGTTTCCACGGGAAACAGCTAAGCAGGCTGCGGGGAGGTCCGCACAACGGCGGGGAGCTGTCTGCGCCCGCGCCGTACATAGTATGGAAGAAGAGAGAGGACTGACGATGGGAGACGTTGCCCGCCTCATCAGACGGCGCATCGTCTGGGTCGTGCTAGCGGCATTGGCGGCGGCGCTCACGGCGGCGCTTGTTACGGTGTTCGGCTACAACCGCGCGCACGAGGCATATTTTCTCACCTTCGTGGTGGAGTTTGCGCAGGCGGACACGCCGTTTCGTTACGAAACCGTCGTCTATGCCGACAATCTCGACGCGGCAAAGGAAAGCGATGCGGCGTTTTCCGCCATCGACACCGAGCGCATGGCAACGCATGAGGACATCGGCATTGTCCGTGCGGGCGGGGAAACGCAGCATCCCGCCTATACCGTCACCGTCCTGCGCAGGTATTTTGCGGACAGGCAGCAGGCGACGAAGTTTCTGAAAGCCATGGTCTCGCATGCCGTCGTGCGGGCGGAAAACGCCTATGCGCAGACGCCCCGCCTGCTGCCCTCCTTCCCGCATCTGTGGGGAAGTGCGCATGTGCGCCGATGCGCAGACATGCAGGGAACGCCGCGGGAGAGCACCGCGCATATCATGTATCGCCAGAACGTCGTCTCCGCAACGGGTGGGGGCAGAAGTCCCTTTCTCATGGCGGCGGTTGCGTTTTTGCTCACCTTTCTTGCCGCGGGCGGCATCGTCTGTGCGGCGGAGTATCCGCGGGAGAAACGCGTGCGCATGCTCGCCCCGCCGACGGACGGCGC
>CALVMH010000026.1 GCA_944343275.1 uncultured Clostridia bacterium
CGGCGCATTTTTGCGCGCATCCGATCCAAATTTTCCATGATCGTTCTGCAAAATATTGTACGGAAGTTACCGAAAAGTATTTGACGGGGGGGGGTATGTATGCTATACTTGAAGCACCCGAAAAAAGGCGAGGGGGGCGCCCCGTCAAGGAGAAAGGTATGGAAGAAGAAAAAGAGGCGGGTCTCTCGTTTTGTGAGATCGCTGCCATGTTCAAGCGGCGCATCTGGTGGCTCCTCGGGATCGCCGTTGTCGTCACGCTTGTCGCCGCGCTGCTGACGGCGTTCGTGTTCAGCCGCGGAAAGGAGGTGTATTCCGTTTCCTTCATGACGGAATTCCCCGGCGGGGAGGAGACCTATCCGGACGGCACGTCTTTCCGCTATGAATCCATCGTCTACGCGCAGGAGCTGTCCGCCGTGGCGGAGGAGGACGAGCGCTTTGCGGAGCTGGACATCGGCGGGATATCCTCGTCCGAAAGCGGCATTTTCATCACGGAACAGATGGAGGAACGCGAAACGGAAGGGGCAGCCGTCCTTCCCAAGGACATCTACACGCTGCGCGTCGGAAGCGGCTGGTTTGCGGACAAGGAACAGGCGGCGGCGTTTTTGCATGCCGTTGCGCAGCGCGCCGCAGACAAGGCAGCCGAAAAATTTGCCGCGCTCGATTTTTCCTCATGGGAGACGGCTTACGAGCGTGCGGAGAGCTATTCGGAGCGGATGGCGATCCTGCGCACGCAGTATGATTTTCTGCTCGCACAGTATGAGCGCTATTGTTCGGCGGAAGCCTATGCGAGTTTTATCGTGGACGGACAGTCCCTCAAAACGCTGTACGGCAAATTCACAACGCCGCTCGGCTCGCGCCTGTCCGGGTTGGAGGCGCGCCTTTCCAACGAGTGCTTTATCCTATCGGCTGCGGAATGCGCCTCCGTCAAGGCAAAGATCGCCTCGTTACAGGAAGACCTTGAAGAGAGCGAAGCAATGGTCACGGCGCTGGAAACTAAGCTTGACGACCTGTATGAGCTCTATCGCGGTGAAGGCGGCAGCGGCGCTGCGCCCAGCGTCGACACGTTCGAGAGCATTCACGATGCCATCCGCGGACATGTCGAGGAGGGCGTCCGTTTGACGCAGGAGATCGGGCGCCTTGAAGCAGCGGTGACTGCCTATGAGGGATCGTCTTCGGACAAGGAAGAGGCGTTCGGTGCGGAAATGCAGGCGCTGTATACCGATCTTGCAGAACAGACGGATATCTGCAAGGATGCGATCACCGCGCTGCTTGCAAGCGAGGCGCGTGTATTGTTCGAGGAGAGCGATGTCACCGTCACGGGCGGCGGAGCCAATCCCGTCACCGTTGCCGTCATTGCCTTTGTGTTGTCCTTCCTTCTCGCGGGGTTTGTGTTCTGCATGGCAGATTATCCCAAGTTCAGGCGGGAACGCCGGAAAACGCCGCCGTCCGAAGTGCCCGCACCGCCGCAGGCGGATTGATTCGCCCCCCACGTCCGTGCGCCGTGCGTCTTAGAGCAGGCAGCCTCGGCGGCACAGACATTCCCCCGCAGCGCAATATGCGCCGCGGGGGTTTTGTGTGATCGGAAAATTGCCGCCGGCGGTCGCGGCGGGACTCCCGCGCGATCGGACGGCATGTCGGGGCATTCAGCGCAGGAAAGCGCGCATCATCTCCGAAGCGCGGGGGATGCACAGCCCCGTTGCGCGGGCGCTCTCCTCATCATAGCGCGCGGCACCGTTTGCGCGTTCCTCGTTGCTGCGGTACATGAGGAAGGGTACGGGATCGGCGGTGTGCGTCTTTAACGCAATGGGGGTGGGGTGGTCGGGCATGATGAGCATGGCGAACGGCTCGCCCGCGGCGCGCAGTCCTTCGGCAA
The DNA here is from genome assembly GCA_944343275.1 of uncultured Clostridia bacterium. Lineage (GTDB taxonomy): Bacteria > Bacillota > Clostridia > Christensenellales > Borkfalkiaceae > Gallimonas. Next base: position 1,874 of record CALVMH010000026.1, read on the forward strand.
TGCGGCGCGCCACGTCGTCCACCTGTTCGATGGAGTAAATTTTCTTCTCCGTGTCGCCGTGGTGTCCGCATTCGTCGGGGGCTTCCATGTGCACATAGACAAAGTCGTGCCCGTCGAGCAGCGCCCGGACGGCGGCGTCCGCTTTGCCCGTAAAGTTGGTGTCCCAATTGCCCGTTGTGCCCGTGACTTCGATGACGTCCATCCCCGCGAGAATGCCGATGCCCTTTACGAGGTCGACTGCCGAGATGACGGCGCCCTTCTTGCCGTACAGATCGGAAAACGCCCGCAGGGCGGGTTTTGTGCCCTCGCCCCAGAACCAGACGGAGTTGGCGGGGCGCTTGCCATCCGCCCTCCGCGCCGCGTTCACGGGGTGCGCGGTGAGGATTTCGCGGGAACGCTCCATCATGCCGAGCAGTTCGCGCCCCATCGTTCCTGCGGGCAGGTGTCCTTTGACGGGCAGGTCGGTGATGTCATGCGGGGGCGTGAGGATGCTGCCCGTCTTTTTTTCGTGCAGAACAAGGCAGTGGCGGTAGGAGATGCCCGCATACAGCGAAAAGGGCGGTGCAATGAGCTCCCGGCGCAGCGTTTCGATCAGCGCCTGTGCTTCCGCCGTGGAAATTTCCCCCGCGGAGTAGTCGAGCATGCGCGTTTTTTCGTAGTCCGCCTCCTCGGAGAGGGTGACGAGGTTGCAGCGGAACGTGACGTCGTTTTCCGTCAGCGGGATGCCGATGGACGCCGCTTCGAGGGGGGAGCGCCCCGTGTAAAATTCGGCGGGATCGTAGCCCATCACCGAAAGATTTGCAACGTCGCTTCCCGGAGAAAAGCCCGCGGGTACGGTTTTTACAAGTCCGACGGTGCTTTTTGCGGCAAGTTCGTCAAAGAAGGGCGTCCGTGCGAGCTGCAGGCAGGTCTTGTTGTTGCAGGCGGGCATGGGGTATCCCGCCATGCCGTCGCCCAGAATGACAACGTATTTCATATCAGGTCTCCTTATACGGGGTGCTCAGGTCCCAATCGATGGGCGGGATGCCGTGCGCCGCGAGATAGTCGTTGGTCTTGGAGAAGTGGCGGCAGCCGAAAAAGCCGTTGTAGGCGGAGAGCGGCGAGGGGTGCGCACACTCTAAAACGAGATGCTTTGTGTGGTCGATGAGTGTCCGCTTTTTGCGGGCGTTTCCTCCCCACAACAAAAAGACGAGGTGCTCTTTTTGTTCGCTCAACAGGGAAATGACGGCGTCGGTGAACCAACTCCAACCGCAGTTTGCGTGCGAGTTCGCCTGATGCGCCCGCACGGTGAGCGCCGTGTTCATGAGTAGCACGCCCTCCTTCGCCCATTTCGTAAGGTTGCCCGACGGCACCACGGGGCAGCCGAGGTCGGCATGCAGCTCCTTCATCATGTTTTCCAGCGACGGGGGCTTCGGAACGCCGTCCTGCACGGAGAAGCACAGCCCGTGCGCCTGCCCCTCGTTGTGATAGGGGTCCTGCCCCAGCAGCACCGCCTTGACTTTGCAAAAAGGGGTGTAGCGGAAGCAGTTATAGATGTCGTACATGTCGGGATACACCGTGTGACGGCGGTATTCCTCGATCAGAAAGGCGCGGATGTGTTTGTAGCGCTCGTCCTCGAAGAGGGGGGCGAGCGGCTCCTTCCAATCTCCCAGGTCGATCATAGCGTCTCCAAAACGGCAAGGTATGCCGCAAGTTCTTTCTTGGCGCCGGCAAGGTCGTGTTCGAGATAGTTGCCGCATTCTTTGCGGCTGCTCCCCGGAACGGCGTCCATGGCGAGTGCCGCGGGAATGGCTTCTTGCAGCAGGGCGAGCACCTGCGCATAGGAACGGCGCACCGTAAGCAGATAGAAACCCGTGCGGCAGCCCATGGGTCCGAAATAGACGATGTCGTCCTTTGCCTGCCCGTTCCGGAGCACGGTCGCCAGAAGGTGCTCGACGGTGTGCAGCGCCTTGGGGGAAATGTAGTTGCCTGCATTGGGCGTCTTGAATCTCAGGTCGAAGGTGGAAATGCCGTTCGCGTCCGTTTGCACATACAACCCTTTTTGCAGTTTGTCGTGGTCTTTTTGAAAGGATGGAATGGTCTGCATGGTCGCCTCAATATATTATTTAGATATTTTTCGAAATATCATTTTTCCGAAAAGTGCGCCTTAATCTTCAAAAATGGGGAAATTTGGTGGTTTTTGACAGGTCAAAAGCAATAATTCGATATTTATCGAATTATTCAAGCGCGGCAAAAATTTCGCCCATAAAGGCTTTCAGGTTGAGCGCGGCGCGCGCGAGATTTTTTTCGAACTGCGCGGTGGTGCTGCCGAGCCCGTAGATATCGGAGATCGCTTTCACGCTCACAAAGGGAACGCCGGCATACTTGCACACCTGCGCAATGGCGGCGCCTTCCATGTCGCGGATGTGCGCACCGAGGCGGATGAGCAGGTCGTGGTCGGCGGGGGAGTCGTTGAACCGGTCCCCCGTTCCCAGCGCCCGCCTCGGAAAGTCGATGCCGTCGGGCACGAACAGGGGCAAAAAGTTCTCCTTCTCGCCGTCCAGCGTGCCCACTTCGCCGCCTTCCAGCTGCGTGATGTCAAAGTCGTATTGCACGGCTTTGTCGATGAGGTAGACTTCCGTCAGCTCCGTCTTGTCATCCAGACCGCCCGCCACGCCGAAGTTGAGCACAATGTCCGCGCCCATGGCGAGCACGGCGCACGTTCCCGCCGCGGCGTTCACCTTCCCCACGCCGCATACGCATAATAAAAGGCGCTTTCCGAATGCCTCGCCCGTATAAACGGGTTTTCCGTAGAGGGTGGAGATGTTCTCCACGTCCATCCTATCGAGGAGGGCGCTTGCCTCCGAGTCGAGTGCGATGACGGCTCCGATCATAAATGTTCTCCCGTTGCGCCGCATCCGGCGCGTTTTTGTTCATTATAACAATTTTTTCCCCGTTTTGCAATGGATTGTATGAACTTTCCCGCCGTCGGCTATAAAAAACGCAAGGAGGAAGGTCATGAACCCTTTTGAATGTAAGCCGCAGAAGGCGGACAGGATTTTTACGGAATGGAAAAAGGTGCTCGTCAAGCCCTATGAAAAGCGCTCGGTCGATCCCTACACGCGGCTGCGCGTCATTTTGATGTCGGGAACGGAGTTCGAATCGGTGCGCTGCTCGCACGCTATCGCGCGGCAGTGTCCCAATAACGATGTCAGACGCAGGCTCGCCTACATGCGCCGCGGCGAGCAGTTGCAGCAAAAGCGCGTCGCGGCGTTAAAACCTGCCGACGAGAGCATTTTGGAGCACACCATCGGATATGAGCAGCTTGCCGTCGATCTCACTGCAAATCTCGCCGTCGCGGAAAAGAACGACTATGTGAAAAAGCAGCTCAACTTCGCGCTCTTGGAGGACTTCGACCATCTCTATCGCTATGCCGATCTCATGGAGCTGGAAAAGGGCGGCGATCCCGCGCGCCTTGTGGGGGACTACACGGAGATCATGCCCGGACGCCCCACCGTTGCGGAATACCGTCATCCCTTCGACGACGTGCGGTTCTATATCAACGGCTATCTCAACGACTTAAAGACCAAGCTCAATATCAACATCATCACGGCAGCCGAACAGCAGACGATGAATTTCTATATGAACGTGGGGAACCTGTATGCTTCGCCTCTTGGCAGGCAGCTGTATAACGAGATCGCCATGATCGAGGAACAGCACGTCACGGGATACGAGTGCCTGAAAGACCCCTGCATGACGGATTGGGAGCGCCTGCTCATGAACGAATATACGGAGTGCTATCTCTACTATTCGTGCTATGAGGACGAGACGGACGCCCGCATCAAGAAGATCTGGGAGATGCATTTCGAAGAGGAGGTCGCGCACCTGCATGAGGCGGCGGAACTGCTGCGCCTCTATGGCGGCAAGGTGTGGCAGCAGGTCCTGCCGGAGGGCGGGGAATTCCCCGAACTATTGAAGTTCCGCTCGCAGAAAGCGTATATCCGCGACGTCTTGAAGACGGTGCGGCTGACGGGCGTTGAAGAGGGCTTCGAGGAACTTGCAAAGTTGCCCGATTCCTTCCGCTACTTTGCCTATAACGCGCGCATCCACGGAAAGGCGGCAGCGGCGGGCACGCATACCGTCATCGAAAAAGCCATCGAACGTCTCGGACAAGACTACCGCATTCAGGACAGGGAGCATCCCGTCCGCGTCCTTGCCGACAGAAAAAAGGACAATATCGACGTCGGAAGGGTGAAGGGGGCGTGAAAGGGGATTCACGGATTTTTGCGAGCAAAGGCTCGCAAAAATCCGTGAGTTCAGGGCGCTGCATTTGAACAATACGCAATGGATAAAATCCCGCCCCGCGTGCGCAGTTGCGCACGCGGGGCGGGTTCGTCACTTTTTCATGCTCAGATAGACCATCAGAACGGCGATGTCGGCAGGGGACACGCCCGAAATGCGTTCCGCCTGTCCGAGGTTCAAGGGGCGGATGCGGGCGAGTTTTTCGCGGGCTTCGAGGCGCAGCCCCGTGATGGCGGCATAGTCGATATCCAAAGGGAGCGGATGGTTTTCCATATCCCTTGCGCGCTGCGCTTCCCCGCGGCTGCGTTTCAGGTACCCCGCATAGCGCACTTCCGTTTCGCAGGAAAGCAGGACGTCGGCGGGGACGTCCTGCAAAATACCGAACGTCTCGCACACGTCCTGTAAGGGGATGCCGCGGCGCAGGAGGTCCGCATACGTCACGCCCGCCGCAAGAGGGGGCTGACCGAAGCTCTGCACGAGCGCGTCCGCTCTTTTTTGTTCCGCGCGTTCTTCGAGCAGGGCTGTGGTCTCTTCGCGCTGCTTCTTGCGCGCCAGGAACACCTTGTAGCGTTCCTCCGTGACCAGCCCGCAGGCGTAACCCTTTTCGGTGAGCCGTTCGTCGGCGTTGTCCTGCCGCAGAAAGAGGCGGTGCTCCGCGCGCGAGGTCATCATGCGGTACGGTTCGTCCGTGCCCTTGGTGACGAGGTCGTCGATGAGCACGCCGATGTACGCCTCATCCCGCCGCAGAACGAGGGGAGGCTCCCCACGCAGGGCAAGCGAGGCGTTGAGCCCCGCCATCAGTCCCTGTGCCGCCGCCTCTTCATAGCCGCTCGTGCCGTTGATCTGCCCCGCGGTATACAGTCCTTTGACCTGCTTGCTTTCGAGGGTGGGCAGGATGTCGAGCGGGTCGATGCAGTCATATTCGATGGCATAGGCATAGCGCACGATCTCGCATTGTTCCAGACCTTTCACCGTGCGGTACATCGCCTTTTGCAGGTCGTGGGGAAGGGAGGTGGACATGCCCTGTACATATACTTCCGTGGTGTCCGCGCCCTCCGGTTCAAGAAAGAGCTGATGGCGTTCCTTATCGGCAAAGCGCACGACTTTCGTCTCGATGGACGGGCAGTATCGGGGTCCCGTCGAGGAGATGGCGCCGTTGTAGAGGGGGGCGCGGTCGAGATTGTCGAGGATGATGCGGTGCGTTTCGGCGTTGGTGTAGGTGAGGTAGCAGGGCGTCTGCTCTTCTTTCGGGGGAACGGCGCCGCTCAGAAAGGAGAAGGGGAACACCTCTTCTCCGGGCTGTACGGACAGCTCTTCGGTGTGAACGGTGCGCCCGTCGAGGCGGGCGGGGGTGCCCGTCTTGAAGCGGCGCACGCTGTAACCGAGCCGCACGAGCGCCTGCGTCAGCAGAGTGGAGCGTGCAAAGCCGTTGGGTCCCGCTTCGGCGACGACCTCTCCCGTGACGGTGCGCGCGCCGAGGTACACGCCCGTTGCGACGATCACGGCGCTGCACGCGAACATGCCCCCATAGGAAGTGACGACCCCTCGGACATGGTCCCCCTCCGTGAGGATGTCCGCCGCTTCGCCCTGCACGATGCGCAGGTTCGCGGTATGTTCGAGAACGCGCTTCATTTCGGTGTGATATTTGTTCTTGTCCGTCTGCGCGCGCAGCGACTGTACCGCCGCTCCCTTGCCCGCGTTGAGCATGCGGTATTGCAGCGCGGCGCGGTCGGCAACGAGCCCCATTTCCCCGCCGAGCGCATCGATCTCGCGCACGAGATGCCCCTTCGCCGTTCCGCCGACGGAGGGGTTGCAGGGCATAAAGCCGATGCTGTCCGCATTGAGGGTCATAAGGACCGTTTTTTGTCCCGTGCGGGCAAGGGCGAGGGCGGCTTCGCACCCCGCGTGCCCCGCGCCGATGACGACGGCGTCGTATGTTCCTTCGGAAAATTGTTTCATGGTGTCCATATACAAAAATCCCGTAAAGGGATTTTTCTCGCGTGATGATTTGAAGTTTGACGGCGGGAGGCATAGCCGCAGGTGAACATCGGAGTTCCCTTTCCGTGAATTACTGTTTGAGCACCGCACTCTTGACGTCGTTGACGTCTTTGGCGACCTTGTCGTTGACGCGCATGAGTTCGGCGATCTTGTCGCGCGCATAGATGACGGTGGAGTGGTCGCGGCCGCCCATGAGTTTCCCGACGGTGACGAGGGGAAGGGCGAGCATGTCGCACAGAAGATAGGTACACACCTGCCGCGCCCGCACGATCTCCTGCCGCTTGTTTTTGCCGAGCAGGTCTTCTTTTGACGTATTGAAATAACTGCACGTCGCGCGGATGATGGCGTCCGGCGTGATCTCCTCCTGCTCGTCCGTTCCGATCGCCTCCTGCAAGGCGGCTGCGGCAAGGGGCAGGGAAATGGGCTCTTCATGCAGCTTGCTGGCAAAAATGACGGTGTTCAGCCTGCCTTCGAGGGTGCGCACGTTGTTGTCCGAATTTTTGACGAGGAAGGCGAGCACGTCGTCCGGGACGACGAATTTCTTTTCCAGCGCCTTGCGCTTCAAGATGGCGATCTTGGTTTCAAGGTCGGGCGGCTGGATGTCGGCGATGAGCCCGCCTTCGAAACGCGTCCTGAGGCGCTCTTCGAGGGTGGTCAGCTCTTTTGCGGGGCAGTCGGAGGAGATGACGATCTGTTTGTGCTGGGAGAAGAGTTCGTTGAAGGCATGGAAGAATGCCTCCTGCACGCCGTACTTGCCCGCCCAGAATTGGATGTCGTCGATGAGCAGCACGTCCACGTTGCGGTAGCGGTTGCGGAAGCGCGTCTCATTGTCGCGCCCCGCGCCCTTCTTCGCGTACATGCTGTCCACATATTCGTTGAGGAACTTTTCGCTCGTCGTGTAAATGACTTTCAGCGAAGGTTTTTTCTGCGAGATGTCGTTGGCAATCGCCTGCATGAGGTGGGTCTTTCCGAGCCCCGTTCCGCCGTAGATATAGAGGGGGTTGAAGTTCTCTCCGGGGTTTTCCGCAACCGACTTCGCCGCTGCAAAAACAAATTTGTTGGAGGAACCGACCACAAAGGATTCAAAGGTATAGCGCGGATCGAGGGCAACGCTGCTCTCCTCCACGGCGTCGGGCAATTCGTTGACGGAATAGGTCTCGCTCCCTTCCACAACGATGATGGCGCCCGTCAGTCCCACGCCCGCCGAGACCACCGCCTCGCGCAGCTTGTCTATATGATTTTTGGTGATGGTGAGCGCGGCAAGCTCGCTCTCCGCCTGCAAAACGATCTTCTTGTTGACGACGTCCACGGGAACGAGGTTCTCGATGAACGTCGAATAGGAGATGGGATTGACGAGCGCCTTTGCCCGTTCGCGGATGTTATTCCATAAAAAATCAAATTGTCCTGCCATTTTTCCCTCGAACGCTTTGCGTTTTTTTGTGGATTTTGATATACTGTTATTATAATATAAATCTTCGCAAAAAGAAAGCGTTTTCAAAGAAAAAAGCATGGTCATCGAAAAATTGACGCTGCACAATTTCAGAAATTACGAGGACGAGACCTTCACGTTCGGGGAAGGGCTGAATGTTCTGACGGGGCGCAACGCGCAGGGAAAGACCAACTGCGCGGAGGCGGTCTTTTATCTTTGCACGGGAACATCGCTGCGGATCCGCCACGACCGCCAGCTCATCCGCCTCGGCGCGCCCTGCGCGCACATCGCGGCGCGCGCAAGGACGCGCTTCGGCAGCGTCACGCTGGAAGCGTCCGTCTTCGAGAACAAGCGGGAACTGTTCGTCAACGGCAACAAAGTGACGCGCGCGGCGGACTTTGTGGGGAACATGAACAGCGTTTTCTTTTCCCCCGGAGAACTGCGCCTCATTCAGGACGGACCGGACGAGCGCCGCCGCTTTCTCAATCTCTCCATCTCGCAGACCTCGCGCGAATATTGCACGGCGCTCGCGCGCTATCAGCGCATCCTCGATCAGCGCAACAACCTGTTGAAGGAACGGGACGCCTCCCTCATTCTCGAAACGCTGCCCGTCTGGGATGAACAGCTCGCCGTATATGCGGCGCGCATCGTCCGCCATCGGAGGCGCTATCTTTCCCGCCTGTCTCCGCTCGCGCAGGAGGCGCACGCCTTTCTGACGGACGGCGCGGAACAGCTCTCCCTCGCCATGGACGGGAAATACCCCGACGACGAGGAGGAGATCATGGACAAGCTCGTCCGGGAATTTGCCGCCTCGCGGGAGCGGGACATGCGCCTCGGCTTTACCTCCGTGGGACCGCACCGCGACGACATCCGCATCTCCATCAACGGAACGGATGCGCGCGGCTATTCCTCGCAGGGGCAGGCGCGCACGGCGGCGCTCTCGCTGAAGCTCGCCGAAACGGAAATCTTCCGCGAACTTTCGGGAGAGGCGCCCGTACTCATCCTTGACGACGTGATGAGCGAACTTGACCTTCCCCGCAGAAAAAAACTGCTCGACAGAGTGAAGGACATCCAATGCATCCTCACCTGCACGCACGCGGAACGGTTTTTGAGCGGTACGCCGTGCACGAAGTGCAGGATCCGGGAGGGGAAGATCGTTCCATGAGGGCAGACCTGCATATCCACACCTATTATTCGGACGGCAAGTATTCCCCGCGCGAAGTGGCGTCCCGCGCCGCCGCGGCAGGTGTGGAACTTGTTTCCATGACCGATCACGACAGCCTCGAAGGACTGATAGAAAAGCGCGCCGCCGCACGGGAGGCGGGACTTTCGTTCGTGGCGGGATGGGAAGTCTCCGCCTACGAGGGGGATGCAAAGGTCCATGTTCTGGGCTACGGCTGTAAGCCGTGCGCCGCCTACGACGCCTTTTTGCAGGAGCGCAAAGAGGGCGCGCTTGCCCGCGCGCGGGAGATGATCGCCAAGGGGAACGCGCGCTTTCATCTCCATGTCACACTTGCGGATGTACAGCGTCTGCATCTCAAAAAGAGCGCGCCGCTGCATACCATGCACGTGGTCGGCGCGTTCGCAGAGCGTCTCGGAAGACCCAAAGGGGAGCTGTATCTCGAAGCCTTTGCGGCGGGCGGCGCATGCTGTTCGTCGCTCCTGCGCCCTACCCCGCGGGATGCGCTGCGCGTCATCCATGCGTCGGGCGGGCTTGCCGTACTCGCCCATCCGGGGCGCATCCCGCTTGCGGATCGGGCGCGCCGCGCGCTCATGGAAGCGCTCACGGACGACGGGCTGGACGGCATAGAATGCTATCATTCCGACCATACTGCTGCCGAGGCGGAAGCGTTCGCGGCGTTCGCGCGCGAACGGGGATTGTATGTGACGGGCGGATCCGACTTCCATGCGGAGGGCAGGCGGCGCGTCATCGGGCTCCCCCCGTTCGAGCCGTCCGATGCGCTCCTTTTGGCGCTGTTCCGCCTCGAAGGGAGCAAATGAAGAGGTTTTTATGCTGTGTCTGCGCGCTCCTTCTTGCGGGGGGCGCGCTTTTTTTGGGCTGCCGGGGCGGGCGCGTCGGGCGGGGCGTCGTGGTGGACGGCGTGCCCGTCGGCGGCATGCGTTATGCCGAGGCGGAGCGCTGCCTGCGGGCGGGGCTGCGGCGCATTCCCTTCACCCTGCATACGCCCGTCGGCGACGTTTCGCCCGACCTAAGCTATACGGACGACCTCGGCGAGGTCCTGCTCTCCGCGCGCAGGGGCGGCGAGTACGTTGTCACCGTGCGCAGGGAATGGGTGGATGCGGAGGAGCGGCTGCGGGAGATCTGCGAACGTTGCGTCCTGCCCCCGCAGGATGCCGCGCTCTCCTTTTCACGCAGGGGGTTCGTCTATCGGGCGGAACGGGCGGGGCGGTACTGCGATGCCGCGGCGTCCCTTTCCGCCGCGCTCGCGGCGCTTGCACGCGGGGAGGAAGAGGCGTCCCTCGTCGTGAAGGCGTGGCAGCCCGCCGTCACCGTCGCCATGCTCAAAGAACGCACGCAGAAGCTCTCCTCGTTCACAACGTATTTTTCGGGGGAGAAGACGGCGCGCGTGCACAATATTTCCCTCGCCTGCGAGCGCATCGCGGGCAGCGTGCTCGCCTCCGGGGAGGAGTTCTCGTTCAATCAGGCGGTGGGCGTGCGCACGCGCGAGAACGGGTTTCTGGATGCGCCCGTCATCGTGCAGGGGGAGTTCGTCGAGGGCGCGGGCGGCGGCGTGTGTCAGGCGTCCACCACCCTCATGGGCGCGGCGCTGCGGGCAGGGCTTGCCGTCACCGAAAGCCGTCCGCATTCGCTGTCCGTGGGCTATGTTCCTCCCTCGCAGGACGCCATGGTCTCCCGTGCGAGCGACTTGAAATTCCGCAATCCCTATCCCTTTCCCGTCTATCTTCTGGGGAACGTGGGGGAGGGCTATGTCCGTTTCGAGGTGTACGGCATGCCGGACGGCAGGCGGTATGTCCCCGAAAGCCGCGTGATACGGCGCATCCCGCCGCCGCCCGCCGAGGTGGTCCGCGGCGAGGAGGAAAAAACGCTGCGCGCGGAAAAGGAGGGGCTGGTCAGCGAGTGTTATCTGCTCGTATACGCCGCAGACGGGGCGCTGCTCGAAAAAAAGCTGCTCCGTCGCGATACCTACGCTTGCGTGCAGGGGAAACTTCAGGTCGTTGCGGAAGAAGTGCCGCCGCAATGAATTTTTTCCGAAAAGGCATGCAAAATGAGTTGCATTTTTGTGCGCGCTCTGTTATAATTGCCAAGTGACTTCGGGCGTTCCTCTGCCGCTCTGCGGGAATGAACGTCGCGTTTTACAGGAGGTAAGTCGAAAATGGGACTCATCGAACAGATCGAAGCCGAGAACATGAAGGAGAGCGTCCCCGCATTCAACGTGGGCGACACCGTCAAGGTCGGCTATCGCATCATCGAGGGCGGCAAAGAGCGTATCCAGAACTTTGAAGGCGTGGTCATCGCCAAAAAGAACGGCGGCATCCGCGAGACGTTCACCGTGCGCCGTCTTTCCTTCGGCGTGGGCGTGGAGCGCTGCTTCCCCCTGCATTCCCCCAAAGTCGCGTACGTCAATGTCGTGCGCGCAGGCAAAGTCCGCCGCGCAAAACTCTACTATCTGCGCGGGCTTACGGGGAAAGCCGCCAAGATCAAGGAAAAGAAGTAAGGTCTTCGAAGACAAAAAACGATCCGCTTAAAGTCAGGAGCGGATCGTTTTTTTGTTGCGTTTTCGCTGCTCCCGCGTGCGGGCGTCCCTCAAAGCCTTGCGCACCCGCGCGGGTGTGCAAAACATGCCGCAAAAAAATCCCCCCGCGCTCCGGCGGCGTTCCCCGGCATGAAAAATTTTTTCTTTTTTGCACAAAAAAAGCGGCGAAAACCGTTTACATTCCGCGCATTATCGGTTAGAATAGAATTTACAATATAATAGGGAATACAAACTATGGCAAAGACAAACGGCAAAACTCCTTCCTTGGCGCTGCGGCTCATCTATGCCGTCGCGCTCATCTTTCTGTGTGTCGGGATGTGCGTGCTCGGCTCCTTCCGTTCGGCGGGGGCTTCCTTTGAGCTCATCAGCGACGAGAGCGCTTCGGAGACGCCCTCCGTGGTGTTCCTTCTGGAACGCCCTACGATCGTGAACGAAAAGGGGGAAGAGGAGCAGATTTATGCGCGTCTGCACAGCGTCTATGTCAACATCGGTGCGGCGTATACCGCCGCGGGCGAGGCGGTCACGCTGAAAGCGGAGGGCATGTCGAGCGCGACGGGCGGGACAACGTCCGCCCGCCGCATCACCTACACCTTTTCCAACTTCGCGTCTTCGGACGGGAAGGACGCCTCCCTTGCGTCGGACATCTTGTACAATTGGGTGTGCATGGGAACTTCCAAGGCGGATGCAAGCTGGAATATCTCCACCTATGACTATATCAAGCTGACGGCGGAAGGCAGCAACGTGCGCATCAATGAGGTCGTGTTCGTGGGCGAGAGAACGGCGTCGTCCACATCCTCTGCGGAACGGCAGGGTGAGTTCTATGTCCTGCCCGCGCGGGTGGAGGCGGCGACCCCGCTTGCGGGCGAGTCGCGCTCGGAGGCGGCGGAACGCGCGGCGGCGCTCGTGGACGCCCAGCACATGCCCGCGCGCGATGCGAGCAGGTTCAACCGCTTTACGCCCGCCGAACAGGTCTCCCTCATGACCATTGCCGAAATGCGCGCGGGCGGCGCGTATACCGAGGGGAACGTCTATGAAGGGGAGCGCGTCTACGGGGCGCTCGGCGAGGATATCCTCGCGCTCGGTACGCTCATCTTCGGCATGAGCCCCTTCGGGCTGCGCTTCTTTCCCATGCTGGCGGCGGCGGGCGCGCTGCTCGTCGGCGCGCTCTTTGTGCGCAGGCTGACCAAGCGCGACGGCGCGGGGCTCGTCTTTGCCGTCCTCTTCGCCCTTGCGAGTGCGACGCTCGCCTTCGGCGGATTGGGAACGCCTCTCATGCCCGCAATCTTTTTCTTCCTGCTCTCCCTCGACATGTGCCACCGTTTCTATGCGAACGGCATGCGGGGAACGGGGATCGCCGCGGCGCTCCCGCTCATCGTTTCGGGGCTTGCGGGCGCGTTCGCCATCCTCATTCACGGGGCATTCATCGTGCCCGTGGCGGGGGTCGCGGCGCTGTTCGGGCTGGGCATCGTGCGTCAGCTGCGCGCCCGCCGCTACCATCTGGACGCCGCCATTGCCGCGGCGGAGGAGACGGAGCGCCGCGGGGAAGATGCGGCTGCCGCAAGACAAGCAGTCGCGTCCGTCGCGCGCGAATACCGCACCAAGACGGCGGTCGCATCCGTTGCGTTCGGCTGTGCACTCGTCATCGGCGCCGTCGTGTTCGCGCTGCTCTTTGCGCTGCCCATGTACTATCCGTACATCAAAATGTTCTCCGATCCCGCCGCGCCGTCCATGAATATCTTTACGCTTGCGGCGAAGTCGTTCGCGGGCGGATTCTGCGGGGTGAACGCCGCATCGTCCGCGTCCGGGGCGTTCAGCATCTTCCATGTCCTTTCGCGCGGCACGGGCGAGGCGTACTCCGCCGTATTCGGCGCATTCATGAACCCCGTCGCCATTCTCGCGGCACTTGCGGGGCTTGCCTATCTCGTCTTCGGCGCCGTCCGTCTCGTGCAGGCGGCGCGCGGCGGCAGGTGGGGGAAGGAACAGCGCGCTCTGCTGCGCAGGCTCGCCGTTCCCTTTGCGGCGGGGGTGCTCGCGCTCATCACGGCGGCGTTCGCCAAGGAAGCGGTGCTCTTCGTGCTGCTCGCGTGGGTCTTCTCGTTCGCGCTTGCCGCGCAGACGCAGGAGCTGACCGCGGCGGAGGGCAGAACGGGCAAGACGTTCCGCATCGTCATGTGGACGGGCTTCGGGCTGCTTGCCGCCCTGTTCGCGCTGTATTTCGTATTCGCGGCGGGACTGCCGCTGCCGTCCTCGCTCATCACGGCGCTGTTCGGCTGATCGCACGCAGGGGAGGAAACCGCCATGATCGCAAAGATCGTATGTTACGCATTGCAGGGGCTGGAAGGCGTGCCCGTCGAAGTGGAGACGGATGCCGCCAAAGGCATTCCGGGATATGAGATGGTGGGGCTGCCCGATGCGGCGGTCAAGGAGTCCAAGGAACGTGTCCGTTCCGCCATCAAGAACAGCGGGCTTTTGTTCCCGCTCGGCAAGATCACCGTGAATTTTGCGCCTGCGGACATCAAAAAGGAGGGTGCCGCATTCGATCTCGCCGTCGCCGTCAGTTTGTTGAAGGCGAGCGAGCAGCTCGTCGGCGCACGCACGGACGACACCGTGTTTTTGGGGGAACTTGCCCTCGACGGCAGCGTGCGTCCCATCGCGGGGCTGCTGCCCATCCTCATCTCCGCCAAGGGGCACGGCTACACGCGCTTCGTCGTTCCCGCAGGGAACGCAAAGGAGGCGGCGTATCTGGGCGGGGCGGACATCTTTCCAGTCCGTTCCCTTGCGGAGACGGTCGCATTTCTGACGGGCAGGGAAGACATTTCTCCCGTTCCCGCGCAGAACTTTGTGCCCCGCCTGCATGCGGCGCAGGGCGCCGATCTGAAATACGTCAAGGGGCAGCCCGTCGCGCGGCGCGCCTTGGAGATCGCCGTGGCGGGCGGGCACAACCTGCTGCTCGTCGGGCCTCCCGGCACGGGGAAGACCATGCTTGCAAGGTGCCTTCCCACCGTCATGCCCGATCTGTCTTTTTCGGAAGCGCTTGAGATCACGAAGATCCATTCCGTGGCGGGCACGCTGGGGGAAGAGGGCATCGTCTCCGACCGTCCCTTCCGCACCCCCCATCATACGGCGACCACCGTTGCCATGTGCGGCGGCGGCAACCGCATCGTCCGTCCGGGGGAGATTTCCCTCGCGCACGGCGGCGTGCTCTTCCTCGACGAGCTTCCCGAATACAAGCGCTCGACGCTGGAAGCGCTGCGCCAGCCTTTGGAAGACGGCAAGATCACCGTCTCCCGTGCGGGCGGCACGTTCACCTTTCCCGCGCGGTTCATGCTCTGTGCGAGCATGAATCCCTGTCCCTGCGGCAATTACGGTGCGGCGGATAAGGTGTGCACCTGTTCGCCTGCGGAGATCAGGCGCTACCGCAGAAAGATTTCCGGACCCCTGCTCGACCGCATCGACTTACAGGTAGAGGTGGACAACGTTCCCTACGAAGCCCTGACCTCCGACGAGAAGCAGGAGAGCAGCGCCGAGGTGCGCGAACGGGTGAACGTCGCGCGCTCCATCCAGAACGTCCGCTTCGAGGGGAGCGGCATGCGCACCAACGCGGAGATGGGGGAGCGGGAACTGTCCGCCTATTGCCGTCTCTCGGCGGAGGGGGAGAAGATCCTGAAAGAGGCGTTCGAACGCATGAAGCTCTCCGCCCGCGCAAGGAGCCGCATCCTGAAAGTGTCGCGCACCATCGCCGACCTCGCCGCCAGCGAGGAGATCGCGCCCGCACACGTCTATGAGGCGGTCTCCTACCGCCTTGGGGACAGTCTCGAATGAACGCGCGGCGCGCGGGACGGCTGCTCGTCTATCTGGCTGCCTGTGCACAGGCGGACGAACGGACGCGTCTGGACATCGCGCACGCCTGTTCCTACGGGCTGGATGAAAAAGAACTGCAAAAAATTTGCGCCGCACTGATACAAACGGCGGCAAAAGGTGTATATAAGAACGGAACGCTTTCGGCGGAAGAGGCGGCGGAGGCATATCTTGCCCGCCTCGAAGGGATGGGCTGGTATGCCGTCACCCTGGCGGACGACGACTATCCCGAAGCGCTCCGCGCCATCCCGGACGCGCCCTGCGCGCTCTTTTGCGCGGGCAGGCGGGAACTTCTCGCAAGGCGGAAGTTCTGCATCGTCGGTTCGCGTCTGCTTCCCTCTTGGGCGCAGGCAACGGGAAAAGCCATTGCGGAGGAACTCACCGCCCGGTTTGCCGTCGTCACGGGCATTGCGGAAGGGGGCGACCGCGCCGTCATCGACGGGGCGCTGTCCTCCGGGGAGCTCATCTGCGTGCTTCCCTGCGGACCGGACGTCGATTATCCCGCCGCGCATGCGTCGCTCAAAAAGGCGATCGCAAAGCGCGGGCTGCTCATCAGCGAATATCCCCTCGGCATGCGGGCGCAGAAGTTTTCCTTCCATGCGCGCAACCGCATCCTCGCGGGGCTCTCGGAGGGCGTTCTCGTGCTCGCTGCGGGCGAAAAGAGCGGGACCCTCATCACGGCGGACCGCGCGCTCGCCTACGGAAGGGAGGTATTCGCCCTTCCCCACAATGCGGGGGCGGCGCAGGGCGTCGGGTGCAATGCGCTCATTCAACAGGGCGCCTTCCTTTGTACGGACGCGGGCGACATCTTTTCCGCCTTCGGTATGCAGCGCCCTGCGCGGGCGGCGGCACAGCTCACCGAAGGGGAGGCGCGCATGCTCGCCATCCTGCGGGAGGCGGGCGAAGAACATGCGGCGGCGCTCGCGGCAAAGGCGGGCATCCCCGTGTGGGAGGCACAGGCGGCGCTTTCGTCCCTGGAAATGAAGGGGCTGGCGGCGCGTGCGGGCGGCAACCGGTTTGCCGCCGTCGGATCAAGCGAATGACGGACGGGAACGTCTTAGAAAGGAGTTATATGGATCTCATCATCGTTGAGTCGCCCAGCAAGGCGAAGACCATTTCCAGGTATCTGAAAGGGAAATATCAGGTGGATGCTTCGGGCGGACACATCCGCGACCTGCCGCAAAAGCAGTTGGGCGTTGCGACCGATAAAAATTATGAACCGCGCTATGTGACGTCCCCCGGCAAGGAGGCGATCATCAAGCGCCTGACGGAAGAGGCAAGGCGGGCAGACAAAGTGTATCTCGCAACCGACCCCGACCGCGAAGGCGAGGCGATCAGCTGGCATTTGCAGACCGTTCTCGGTCTGCCGGAGGGCGGAAAGAACCGTATCGAATTCAACGAAATTTCCCCCAAGGCGGTGGAAAAGGCGCTCGGCAACCCGCGCACCATCGATTACAACCTCGTTGACGCGCAGCAGGCGCGCCGCGTGCTGGACAGGCTGGTGGGCTACAAGCTCTCCCCGCTGCTCAACGATAAGATCGGGAACGGGCTGTCCGCGGGGCGCGTACAGTCGGTGGCGCTCCGCCTCGTCGTCGAACGCGAACGGGAGATCGCTGCCTTCAAGCCGGAGGAATATTGGACGATCACGGCGATGTTGCAGGACGGGGAGAAGAAGTATTCCCCCTTCAAGGCGGCGCTGGAAAAGCACAAAGGCAAGAAGTTCAAGGTGAGCAGCAAGGAGCAGGCGGACGCCGTGCTCGCGGCGCTCGCCGCAGGCGGTTACAGCGTCGCGGGGGTCAGGCGCAGCGTCACCAAATCGCATGCCCCCGCGCCGTTCACAACAAGCACTTTGCAGCAGGACGCCTCCAACAAACTCGGCATGACCGCTCCGGAGACCATGCTCATGGCGCAGCACCTCTATGAGGGCATCGATGTCGAAGGGCTCGGACATATCGCCTTCGTCACCTATATCCGTACCGATTCCACGCGCGTCTCGTCCGATGCGCAGGCGGCGGCGCGGCAGTTCATCGAAACAAACTACGGGAAGGAGTATCTGCCCGAAAAACCCAATTTCTATGCGTCCAAAAAGGGCGCGCAGGACGCGCATGAAGCCATCCGTCCCATCGACCTTTCTCGCACGCCCGATTCCGTCCGCAAGCTCCTCGACAAAAAACACTTCAACGTCTATAAACTCATCTACGAGCGCTTTATCGCCTCGCAGATGGCGGAGGCGCTCTATGACTCCATGCAGGTGGAGATCGCAAACGGCGACTATATGTTGAAGGCGAGCGGCAAGGCGCTGAAATTCGCCGGTTATACCGTCATCTATGCCGACAGCAAGCAGGAGGACGAGGACGGGGGAAAGGGAATGCTGCCTCCCGTGGAAGAGGGGAACGCGCTGCTCTCTCTCGGCGAAAAGGGAGAACAGAAATTCACAAAGCCCCCCGTGCGCTATACGGATGCCTCCCTCGTCAAGGCGATGGAGGATAAGGGCATCGGACGCCCCTCCACCTATGCGACCATCATCTCCGTGCTCGGCAAGCGCAAGTATGTCGAGAAGGAGGGCAAATACATGAAGCCCACCGAGGTCGCCTACCGCATCACCGATATGCTCGTCAAGTACTTCCCGGACGTCATGGACGTCGGGTTTACGGCGGGGATGGAGACCAAGCTGGACGCCATCGAAGAGGGCGGTAAGGATTGGCATGCCGTCATTGCGGACTTCTATCCTCCCTTTGAAAAGCAGCTCCGCTTTGCCAAGACGGACGGCGACGAAGTGACGGACGTTTTGTGCAACAAATGCGGTTCGCCCATGGTCAGAAAGACGGGCAAGTACGGAACGTATCTTGCTTGTTCCAACTATCCCGCCTGTTCGAACATCGTCAGCGAAGGCAAGACGGAAGTTTCCGAAACGCCCTGCCCCAAATGCGGCGCAATGATGGTGGTCAAGACGGGCAGATACGGCAAATTCCTTGCCTGCCCCAACTATCCCGCCTGTAAGTCCACCCTTCCCTACGGGGAAAAGGAGGATGCGGGGCAGCTTGCGGGAAGGTGTCCCGTCTGCGGAAAGCCCACCAAAAAATTGCGCACAAAGACGGGCAAGACCTATTACGGCTGTTCGGGCTATCCCGCCTGCGACTTCAAAAGCTGGGACGAACCGACGGGCGAAAAGTGCCCGCAGTGCGGCGGCGCGCTCGTCAAAACGGCGCGCGGCACGGTGCGCTGTTCCAACAGGGACTGCTCTTACCGCATCAAGGCGCCCAAGGCGCCGCCCGCTCCCGAGGCATGATCGTCGTCGGCGCGGGGCTTGCCGGCTGCGAGGCGGCGTGGTATCTTGCGGAACACGGCGTGCAGGTGGAACTCATTGAGCAAAAGCCGCTGCGCCGTTCGCCCGCCCATAAGAGCGATGATTTCTGCGAGCTTGTCTGCTCCAACTCCTTAAAGAGCGACGACGTGTTCGGAAACGCCTGCGGGCTGTTGAAGGAGGAGATGCGTCGGCTCTCCTCGCTCACGATGATGGCGGCGGAGCGGGCGCGCGTGCCCGCCGGCGGCGCGCTTGCGGTGGACAGGGAGCAATTTTCCGCATACATCACGCAAACGCTGCGTGCGCATCCCAACGTCACCGTCTCCGTGCGCGAACAGACGGAGCTTCCGCAGGAGGGCATCGTCGCCACGGGACCGCTGACGGACGGCGCGCTCTATGAGGCGATCGCGGCGCGCTGGGGCGCGGGACTGCATTTTTATGACGCGACGGCGCCCGTCGTCACGGCGCAGAGCGTGGACATGTCCGCGGCATTCACCGCCGACCGCTACGGCAGGGGGACGGGAGACTATATCAACTGCCCCATGAACAAAGAGGAGTACGAGACCTTTGTCGCCGCGCTGCTCGCCGCCGAAAAGGTGACGCTCAAAGCGTTTGAAAAGCGGGAAATTTTCGAAGGCTGCATGCCCGTCGAGGTGATGGCGGCGCGCGGGAAGGACACGCTGCGCTTCGGCACGTTCAAGCCCGTGGGGCTTGCGCAGGAGGACGGCGCGCGGCCGTATGCCGTTTTGCAGCTGCGCCGCGAGAACGCGGAGGGTACCCTTTTGGGGCTCGTCGGCTGTCAGACCAACTTGAAGTTCGGAGAGCAGAAACGGGTATTTTCCCTCATCCCCGCATTGCGGAACGCGGAATTCGTGCGCTACGGCGTCATGCACCGCAACACCTTTCTCGATTCCCCGCGCATCCTTCGTGCGGACTTGTCCGCAAAGGACGCGCCGCGCCTCTTTTTTGCAGGACAGATCACGGGCGTCGAGGGGTATGTCGAGAGCGCGGCAACGGGCATCCTTGCGGCGATCGGCGCATACAGGCGCATGCAGGGGAAGGAGACGCTCGTGCCGGAGGATACCTGCGTTCTGGGTGCGCTCGCCCGCTATGTGGCGGCGGAGAACAGGCATTTCCAGCCCATGAATGCCAATTACGGCATTCTGCGGGCGATGGACGTCAGAGATAAAAAAGAGAAAAAACAACGTATGGCAGAACGCGCGCTTGCGGAGATCGAACGCTTTCGCGGCGCGCTGTGATGCAGGGAGGCTGTATGGAATTTCACGGAACGACCATCTGCGCCGTCAAAAAGGACGGCGTCACCGCCATCGCGGGCGACGGACAGGTCACGATGGGGGAATCGGTCATCTTCAAGAACACTGCCGTCAAGGTGCGCCGCATCTACGGCGGCAAGGTCATTTTGGGTTTTGCGGGGTCGGTGACGGACGCCTTTGCGCTCTCCGAGCGCTTTGAAGGGATGCTCAACAAGTTTGCGGGCAACCTCATGCGTTCCGCCGTCGAACTTGCGGAGCTGTGGCGCAGCGATAAGCTCGGAAGGCAGCTCAACGCCATGATGATCACCGCCGACAAGGATACGCTGCTCATCCTTTCGGGCACGGGCGAGGTCATTGAACCGGACGAGGGCATCTGTGCCATCGGTTCGGGCGGAAACTATGCGCTCGCCGCGGCGCGCGCCCTTGTGCAGAACACCGGTTTTTCCGCCGAGGAGATCGCCAGAAAGTCGTTGAAGATCGCTTCGGAGATCTGCGTCTTCACCAACGACCATATCATTTGCGAAACGGTGTGAGAGGGGTTCACACGTTTCTTTTCAAACTGATGAAAAGAAACGTCGTGAGGGGGAGGAAAAACCCAACGTTCGCTTCGCTCTGCGTTCGGTTTTTCCGCCGATGGGATTTCGCAACAGTTATAACCCCCATCGGCTCCCTTTTCCGCGAAAGCGCAGGTATGCGCAAACAGGGTACCGCTGCGGAAAGGCGCGGCTTTCCTTGCGGCGTGATTTGTAGCTCTCTATCCTTGCCTCCTCTGCGGAAATCCCACAAAAATGCGTTGCGTTGTTGTGGGATATTGCAAGGGAGCCTTGTCAAAATTTGTCATACCTGCTGAAATCACGACGCAAGCAAAATCGCAATTTTGCGCAGCGGGACTCAATTTGCCGACCCCTCGGCTTATGCAGAAAGGTGAGCCGCCGCGGGCTGAACTGTTGCGAAAACAGCGGCGGCGAGGAAAACCGATTGTCAGGCGCAGCCGTGCAATGGGTTTTCCTTAAAATCGCGAGATTTCTTTTTGTCAGTTCAAAAAGAAATCTGCGACTTATTTTGGAGGTAATTTATGGATCTTTCTCCCAGACAGATCGTAGCAGAACTCAACAAGCACATCATCGGGCAGGATGAGGCAAAAAAAGCCGTCGCCATCGCCCTCAGGAACCGCTATCGCCGCGCACAGCTTTCCAAGGAAGTGCGCGACGAGATCACGCCCAAGAACATCATCATGAAGGGACCGACGGGCGTCGGCAAGACGGAGATCGCCCGCCGCCTCGCAAAGCTCGTCAAAGCGCCCTTCATCAAGGTGGAAGCCACCAAATATACGGAAGTCGGCTATGTCGGCAAGGATGTGGAGGGGATGGTGCGCGACCTTGTCGAATGCGCTGTCCGTCTCGTCAAAGACGAAAAGACGGCGGAGGTGTCCGCCAAAGCGACGGCGACTGCCGAAAAGAAGATGGTGAAGATTCTCGCCGAGGTCAAAAAGAACGACCGCGGCGAGACCGCGCGCGAGGTGTTTGAGGAAAACTTATTGCAGTCGCTGCGCAAGGGCACGTTCGACAAACTCGTCATCGAGGCGGACGTCAAGGACGAGCCGAAGGCAATGGAACTCGTCCCGGGCGGCGCTGCCATCAACCTCGGTTCCATCTTCGGCGAGATGCTTCCCCAGAAGAAAAAGAAGCGCAAACTGACCGTTGCGGAGGCGATGAAGATGTTCATCGCGGAGGAGGCGGACAAACTCATCGACGACGACGCCGTCAACGAGGAGGCGCTGCGCCGCGCCGAGAACGACGGCATCATCTTCATCGACGAGATCGACAAGATCGCCGCAAAGGGCAACACGGGCGGGGCGGACGTCTCGCGCGA
>CALVMH010000027.1 GCA_944343275.1 uncultured Clostridia bacterium
GATGAGGGAGACGAGCCCCTCGTTCGCCGCGCGCAGCATGTGCGTCTCCTGCGTGGTGAGCGGCGCCGACAGGTGCAGCGTCAGTTCCACGAACGCGCCCCGATACCTGCCAAGAAGCTGCGCGGCGCCTTCCGCGCTCCGCTCTTCGAGGCGGACGAGCCGTTTCCCCGCCGTGAGCGGGATGTCCTCCGCCGTGAGCGCGTTTCCCTGCGTTTTCAGCAAAATGACCTGCTTGTTTTCCTGTTCATCGAAGGAATATTGCAGCAAAGAACCGCTGTAACGCACCGTTTCGCCGAATTTCTGCGGCTTGTGAAGATGCCCGAGCGCCACATAGTCATACCCCTCGAACAAAGAAACGGGAACGGCGCGCGCGCCGCCGAGATCGATGTCGCGCTCGCTCTCGCTCACCCTGCCGCCCATGACGAAGAGATGGGTGAGCAGGATGCGCGGCATGCCGTCCGCACACCCGCCCTCTCCCTTTGCGATGAGGCGGCGGAGCTTGTCCGCATAGCCTTCGTCCGACTTCTCCTCTTTGAGGCGCGCCTCGTTGGGATAGGGCAGCGCGTTGATGTAGACGCGCTCCCCCGCGGCGTTGCGGATGACGACGTACCCTTCCCCCGCCTCCGCGGCGCAAACGGGGCGCGTTCCCCCGACGGGCATGCGCGCATGCGCGCCGCCGAAGAGATAGATGCCCTCTTCCGCGGCAAGAGGCGCGGACGCGGCAAGACGGACGCCATCGTCATGGTTCCCGCTGACGATCACCACGGCGCGCGTCTCCCCCGCGAGCGCTTTGACGGCATGAAAGAACACTTCCTCCGCCTCGGCGGAAGGCATGTAGGTATCGAAGACGTCGCCCGCCACGAGGACGAGGTCGACGTCCCGCTCCTCGCAGATGCGGACGAGCTCTTCGAGCGCCTCTCTTTGTTCGGGCAGGCGCTCCCTGTCCATGAGGCGCTTGCCGATATGCCAATCGGAAGTGTGCAGGATGTTCATGAAAAAAATGTCAGTCCGGAAAATGAACGGGCTGCCGCAAACACATTGCTTTTGCCCGCCGTTTATGCTATACTATTATACAACTATTATACAACGCCTTTTTGAAAAATGCAAGCGTTCGCCCCGCATTCGGGCAAACGCAAACGTGAAACTCAGGAGAAATTTATGTCTTTCGCCGCCTTTTCCAAGGACTTCGCCTCCAACATGTTCACCAGCGTGGAAAACCAATTCATCACCAAATATCTGCCGCAGGCGGACGGCGATGCCGTGCGCGTCTATCTCTACGGGCTGTACCTGTGTCAGGTGGCGGGCGACTTCGACGCCGCGACCTGCGCGAGCCTTCTCAAACTTTCCGAACAGCGCCTTCAGGACATCTTCTCGTTCTGGGAGGAGTGCGACCTCGTGCGCATTCTCTCGCGCCGGCCGTTGTTCGTCGAATATCTGCCCGTGAACGCGGCGGTCGGACGCCCCAAGACGGTGCGCCCCGAAAAATATGCCGCATTCAACCGCGAGCTGTTCAAGATCCTGCAGCGCGCGCAGAAGGACTTCAAGCCCTATGAGATGCAGCGCATCCTCGAATTTCTCGAAAACAATCCCATGCAGCAGGAAGCATTTCTGCTCGTCGCCGAATACTGCGCCAAAAAGGACGGCGAAAAACTGTCCTGCGGGCACATTCTCAACAAGGCGGCAAAACTTGTCCGCGAGCACAAATATACATACGAGCAGGTGGAGGCAGACCTCGCCGATTTTCATCTGCGCGAAAAGGAGCTCTCCCGCCTCTTCACGCTGCTGGGCATCTACCGCAAGCCGCAGGAGAGCGACTACGCCTTCCCCGAAAAGTGGAGCGCCCTCGGCATGACGGAAGGCGCGGTGGCGGCGTGCGCCGAAACGCTCGGAAAGGGCAGCCTTGCCTCCCTCGACATGCTCGTCACCGAACTGCACGAAAAGGGCGCCGTTTCCGAAAAGGAGGCGCGCGAATACCTTGCAAGGCGCAAGGAAGAGGCGGACATCGTCTACAAAGTGGCGCGCAAGCTCGGCGTCAGGGTGCAGAACCCGCGCACGTTCTGCGAGGAATACGCCGAAAAATGGCTGGAACGCGGCTACGATGCGGACAGCCTCACCGCCCTTGCCGGCGTTGCCATGAAACTTTCCTACGGATTCCCCGAATTCGATGCGATGCTCGAAGGTCTGTATGCGGAGGGCATCGTGGACGAAAAGAGCGTCGGCGATTACTGCGCCGCACGGGACAGGCAGTTCCGCCTTCTGCAAAAGATCCAGGCGGCGTGCGGCGTCGTCAAAAAGACGCCTGCCGCGCTCGACATGATCGAAACGTGGCGCGGCTGGAATTTCTCCGACGCAATGATCGCCGAAGCCGCAAAGCGCGCGGCAGAAGCCGCTGCTCCCCTGCCCTACATCAACAAACTGCTCTCCGAATGGAAGCGCGAGGGCGTCATGCAGCCCGCCGACATCCCCGCCCGCAGCGAACGCGCCCCGCACGGAGAATACAAAAACGAAGCGGCGATCGCCGCCGATGCGCGCAGCGAACGCGAGCGCTTTTACGCCGCCCGCCGCGCCAAGGCGGAAGCGCGCGCGCGGAAGGCGGCGGAACTCGCCGAAAAAGACGCGGCGTTCGTCCGTGCGGACGGCGCCGTAAAAAAGGGAGAGATCGAACTTGCCAAAGCGGAGGTCTTTGCGCCGTCGACGCTGCCCACCATCCGCGAACGGGTGGAAGCCGCCCGCCGCGCCCGCACCGCCGCGCTTGCGAACCTCGGGCTCACCGATGCCGACTTCCTTCCCCGCTATGCCTGCACGAAATGCTCGGATACGGGCTTTTTGCCGGACGGGAAGATGTGCGATTGCTATCGCCCCTGAGCACCTTCCTCTGCACAATAAATGCCGCCGCACAAACCGTGCGGCGGCATTTTGCATCTTGTATCAGAACGCGGTTTTCCCCGCGAAATCATACTATTATGCGTGACATAGTACTATGAACACGCAGTAAATGCGGCTTAAAAACGGACAAAATCACTCATAATCGCCGTAATCGCGCCGATCGGGAGGCGGGGGCGGCGGCGGACAACGCGGCTCCGGCGGGGCGCCCCACCTGCCGCGCCGTTCGGGTTTGGGCGCGGAACGGATGTCCACGAGCACCACGTCCACGCCGATCTTTTTGACGTTTTTGAGTTCAATGAACATCTCCGCCCTGCCCCACCGCCAACCCCTTCCGCCGGGGACGACGATCCCGAAGACGCGCCCTTCGGGATAGGTGAATACGACGTCGCTCACCCTTCCGAGGCGCTTGCCGTCCGTTAAGTTGACCGCCTCTTTTTTGTGCAGCTCTGCAAAACTCGTCTCCATATCTTTATTGTATGTTCTGCCCCCGCAAAACGTGACTGCGCCCCGGTAGGAGATACTTTCCCGACTTTTGCCGCAGGCGTATAATTCCCGGCGGGAGGAACATACTCCAACTGCAAAGGAGGTCTGCATGCTGCAAAAGGTGTATATCTGCGGGGTGGACACCACGGGGCTCCCCAAGCTCACCCACAAGGAAAACGAGGAACTCATGCGCCGCCTGAAAGCGGGCGACGAGGCGGCACGCGAACGCTTTATCATCGGAAACATGCGGCTCGTGCTCTCGCTCGTCAAGCGTTTCTGGGCAAAGAACGCCAATGCCGACGACGTCTTTCAGGCGGGCTGCGTAGGGCTCATCAAGGCGATCGACGGGTTCGACCTCTCCTTCAACGTCAAGTTCTCCACCTATGCCGTTCCGATGATCCTCGGCGAGATCAAGCGCTACCTGCGCGACGGGAATTCGCTGCGCGTCTCCCGCTCCATCCGCGACGCCGCCTACCGCATCCTGAAAGTGCGGGAGAGCCTGGAAGAGCACAACGAGGAGGCGACCATCGAACGCATCGCCGAGGTCATGCAGGTGCAGGAGCGGGAAGTCGTGTACGCGCTCGACGCCATTTCCGACCCCGTTTCGCTGTACGAGCCCGTCTACAACAAGTCGGGCGACACGCTGCAGCTGCTCGATCAGCTCTTTGACGAAACGCAGAGCGAAGACCTCTGGGCGGAACGCGTCGCCCTGAAAGACGCCATCGCCCGCCTCGCCGAGCGGGAACGCAAGATCCTGACGCTGCGCTATTACGAAGGCAAAACGCAGACGGAGATCTCGGCGGAAGTCGGGATCTCGCAGGCACAGGTCTCGCGGCTGGAAAAGAACGCCGTCGCCGCCCTGCGCAAGGAAATTTCCTGAACGCGGCGGCGCGCAGCGGTGCACGCAATGCGCCGCTGCGCGCCTATACCAACCTGCCGATCTCCTTTTTCAGCCGCTCGATGATCTTCTTTTCCAGACGGGAAATATAGCTCTGCGAAATGCCGAGACAGTCGGCAACATCCTTTTGCGTCATTTCCTCCCTGCCGCCCAGCCCGAACCGCATGTACATGATACGGCGTTCGCGTTCGGGCAGTTTTTTTAACGCCTCTTTCAAAAGCTCCTTCTCGACGCTCGCCTCCACGCCGCCGTATACCGTCTCGCTGTCCGTGCCGAGAATATCGGAGAGCAGCAGCTCGTTCCCCTCGAAGTCGGTGTTGAGCGGCTCGTCGAAGGAAACTTCGCTTTTGAGTTTCACCGTGCGGCGCAGGTACATGAGGATCTCGTTCTCGATGCACCGCGAGGCGTAGGTGGCGAGTTTGATGTTTTTGTCCGTGCGGAAGGAGTTGATCGCCTTGATGAGCCCGATCGTCCCGATGGAAATGAGGTCGTCCGCATCCACGCCCGTGTTCTCGAACTTGCGCGAAATATACACGACCAGCCGCAGGTTGTGCTCGATGAGCTTGGCGCGGACGTCCTCCGCATCCCTGCCCGCTTCCAGCTTTTCCAACAGCTCCGCCTCCTCCGCAGGAGAGAGCGGCAGCGGAAGCGCTTCGCTCCCGCACAGATAATGAACGACGGAAGGCTGCCCGATGCGGTCAAGCCACTCCCTCAATGCGCCGAGGATGTTCATGTTGCCCCTCCGTAAATGCCGTATGCAGAATGATCTGAAAGCGCCTGCCGACATCGCCCACCGTCAGATACACGCCGCGGTGTTCTTCCCCGCCCGCCGTCAGGCTGTCGCAGCGGAACACGGGCGCCTCCCGTCCGCCGTTCACCGTGCCGATGTACATCCGCCCGACCGCCTGCGGATGCGCCCCGAACAGCGCAAACGCGCCCGCCGCGGAAATCACGCACACGGGCTCGCCGCGATAGGTGAGCGCATTGCCGCTGTCCGCAAGCCCTTCCCATTGTACGCTGCGCCCTCCCGCGCACAGGCGGCAGACGACCGTGTTCCGCCGCAGCACGCGGGTTTTCCACAGAGCACGCGCCGCAAAAAGGACGCAGACGGCAAAGACGGCACTCCCCGCAAGGATGAGCGTGACGGGGGCGCGTTCCAGATAAAACCCTGTCCCGTCGGCAGTTTCTATCCCGAAAAACGCGTAGACCGCCGTCAGCATCCCGCCGAGGGCAAAGGTCAGCGCAAAGAAAAACAGCACGGCGCGGACATAGCCTCCGACGCGCCTTGCGCTTGCCGCAGCGAGCACGAGCGCCACGCCGAAGAGCACCTTGACGGCATACGCCGCCCACGCGGGCAGCGCCATGAGCGGAAACAAGACGGCGAACGCGCCCCCCGCCGCCCCCGCCAAAAGCAGCCGCCACAGCCGCACGCGGATCCGCGCACAGCGGAGCGCGAGGAAGAGCAGGACGCCGTCCATCAGCGCGTTTCCGAGGAATGCGTATTCCCAATAGACGACCATGTTCCCCTCCGCCGCGGAGAAGAGAACGGGCAAGCCCCGCAGACATGATGACATTATACAGCCCGCGAGCGCGCGGATCGTCGGCAGAACGGTCGGAAAATGCCGGATGATGTCGCAAATTGAGCTCCGCCTCTTGTCATACACCGCAAGATATGGTATAATGGCAAAAACGGGGCGTATGGCAAATGCATTCCGAATCAGGGAGAAGGACATGGACATATCCAATGCGGCAAGATTTTTGCAGAGCTACAACCGCATCGAAGCGCAGCTCAAACTCCTCCACGGCGCAAGGGCGGCGATGAATTTCACCGACCTCGTGAAAAAATGCAGCGACGAGGACATCACCGTGCGGCGGTATGCCGCGGAGCTCATCGACTACGGAAAGCTGCGCAACGCCATCGTACACCGCGCGGGCGGCGCGGCGGACGAAACGGTCATTGCCGTTCCGTGCGACGACGTGGTGCACACCATCGAATTCATCGAATCGCTCATCTGCCGCCCGCCGCGCCTCATCGACGCCATCAAGGTCAAGCCCGTCGCATCCGTCTTTGCGGACAAGCCCGTGCTCGCCGCCGTGGAGGCCTTCCGCGAGAAGTGGCAGAAGTCGCTCGTCGTCTACGATCACGGGACGATGGTGGGCGTCATCAACTCCTACGGGCTATACGCCGAGATCGAGGCGCGCGTGAAGGCAGGCGAAGACCTCGGCACGTTTTTCCTGCATACCCCCGTGCGGGACGTCATGCACGACGCAGTGCTCGAACGGTACGTCGTCATGAGCCAGGACGCCACCGTCTTTGAAGTGTTCGTCGCCTTCGAAGAGAAAAAAGACCTGCTCGCCGTCATCGTCACGGAGAACGGCGTATTCGGCGAAAAGGCGCTCTCCATCATCACGCCGTCCGATTTTCCGCGCATCAACCGCTTTCTGGAAAACTACAACGCAAAGCCCTTTTGAGGCGCTGCGGAGCGTTCGGAAAATTTTTTGCAAATTCTTAAAATTTTTTTCAGAAAAACTATTGACAAATGAAATTTATATGCTATAATGAAGGCACAACAAGGGAGTGACCCAAGGAAGTCTCCCCATCCCGATCAAAGGCAAGGGAACTTTCCAAAGGACGGATCCAAAACAACCACCCAAACATTCTATATTCCGAATGCAGGATCTGCGGGACGGCAAATGCCGTTGCAGGAGGAAGCAAGAATGAAACGGAAGTTGTGGAAGGAAGGTCCCAAAGAAAGCAAACGAACCTGAAAACGGGAGAAGGAAACAAAACAGGTTTCCGCCCGCAGACCACTTGACGCGCGAAAGTGTGAACGGGAAACCAAGCACCAAAGGAAACTTCATTCGTTGCATGGATGCGTTATCGGCGGACCGAATGAACGGAAAGATGTCAAAGCAAATTCCAATGCCAAAAACATCTCCCCCATTCACAGAGGAAACGCCAACGGTACGCAAAAAGGAAAGAAATTTCCGATCGAAGGTCAGGAGTTCAACCAAACAAGAAGCAGAAGAACCGGTTGAAAAGCGTAAGATACGATCTGAGTTGGAACTTTTCAGAA
Source organism: uncultured Clostridia bacterium (assembly GCA_944343275.1). Classification (GTDB taxonomy): domain Bacteria; phylum Bacillota; class Clostridia; order Christensenellales; family Borkfalkiaceae; genus Gallimonas. The sequence goes on from CALVMH010000027.1 coordinate 7,345, forward strand.
TCAACGTATCGGATAACAAATGCCATGAAAAAACGGGGGCGTATCGCAAGATACGCCCCTTATGTTTGCTCCTTTCCCCTCGCTGCCCCGTGCCCCCGCCCGCAAAGACCCTGCATGAAAGATGTGCGGCGGTCGAAATGTTTTCGCACATCCGAACGAGCCGCCCGATGTCAAATGACATCGGGCGGCTCCCATATCGACCAAGGCGTTTATTTGCTTTGAAGATATTCGTCGATGGCTTTTGCAGCCGTCTTGCCCGCGCCCATCGCAAGGATGACGGTCGCGGCGCCCGTCACGGCGTCGCCGCCCGCATAGACGCCGTCGAGGCTGGTCTTGCCGTTCTCGTCGGCGACGATCTCCCCGCGGCGCTGCGTCGCAAGCCCCGGCGTCGTCTGCTTGATGAGCGGATTTGGAGAGGTCCCCAGCGCCATGATGACGCAGTCCACCTCCATTTCGAACTCGCTGCCCGCGACCTCGACGGGACGCCGCCGCCCCGAAGCATCCGGTTCGCCCAGCTCCATGCGGATGCACTTCAAGCCCGTCACGTTGTCATCCGCATCCGTTAAGATCTCCACGGGATTGGTGAGCAGCTGGAAGACGATCTCCTCCTCTTTGGCATGTTCCACCTCCTCACGGCGGGCGGGGAGCTCCGCTTCCGAACGGCGATAGACGATATACACCGTTTCCGCACCCAGACGCTTGGCGCAGCGCGCCGCATCCATCGCCACATTGCCGCCGCCCACGACGGCGATCTTCTTCGCGTGCAGGATGGGCGTTTCGCTCCCCTCCTCATACGCCTTCATGAGATTGGTGCGCGTCAGGTACTCGTTGGCGGAAAAGACGCCCTTGGCGCCCTCGCCGCGGATGCCCATGAAGCGGGGAAGCCCCGCGCCCGTTCCGAGGAACACCGCCTCGAAGCCGTACTCCTCTTTGAGTTCGTCGATGGTCAGAACACGCCCGATGACGGAATCCGTCTCGATCTTCACGCCGAGCGCCTTCAAGCCGTCCACTTCCTTTTGCACGATCGCCTTGGGCAGACGGAATTCGGGAATGCCGTACACCAGAACGCCGCCCGCGACGTGCAGCGCCTCGAACACGGTGACGTCATAGCCGAGCTTGGCGAGATCGCCCGCACAGGTGAGCCCTGCGGGTCCCGATCCGATGACGGCGACTTTATGTCCGTTCGGCTGCGGCTTTTTGGGCGCAGCTGCGGAATGCGCCATGTGATAGTCGGCGACAAAGCGCTCCAACCTGCCGATCCCGACGGGTTCCCCTTTGATGCCGCGCGTGCACTTGCCTTCGCACTGCGTCTCCTGCGGGCAGACTCTGCCGCAGACGGCGGGTAGCGACGACGTGCGCGCGATGACCTCATACGCCTCCTCGAACTTCCCCTCCGCGACGAGCGCAATGAAGGCGGGGATGTCCACCGCCACGGGACAGCCCGCGACGCAGGGCTTGTTTTTGCAGCCGAGACAGCGCTTTGCCTCGTCAACGGCGGTCGCCTCGTCATAGCCGAGCGCCACTTCCCTGAAATTTTTGTTGCGGACGAGCGGCTCCTGCGAAGGCATCGGATGTTTTTTGGGGTCCATATTGAATTTGGGCATATCGTTCGTTCTCCTTATTCCACCGTTTTCTTGAAGAGGTTGCAGTGTTTTTCGCGCGCACGCGCCTCAAACTCCGCGTAGGTGCGCGAACGCTTCATCGCTTCGTCAAAGTCAATGAGGTGCGCGTCGAAATCGGGCCCGTCCACGCAGGCAAACTTCATTTCGCCCCCCACCGTGACGCGGCAGCAGCCGCACATGCCCGTTCCGTCGATCATGATGGGGTTCATGCTGGCGACCGTCCTGATGCCATACGGCTTGGTCGCCGCGGCAACAAACTTCATCATGACGAGCGGACCGATCGTGATGACCTCGTCAAAGGTCTCCCCGCTCTCCAACAGCCTGTTGAGCGGCGCACAGACGTTGCCCTTTTCGCCATAGGAACCGTCGTCCGTCATCATGAAAAACCGGTTGCTCACCGCCTTGAATTCCTCTTCGAGGATGACGAGGTCACGGCTGCGGAACCCGACGACGGAGGTAACGTCGCTGCCCTGTTCGTGCAGAGCACGCGCCACGGGAAGCGCAATGGCGCACCCCACGCCGCCCCCGACGACGGCGACCTTTTTCAGCCCCGCGATGTGCGTAGGCGTGCCGAGCGGACCCACAAAGTCGGCAATGCATCCGCCTTGGGGAAGGGAGGCAAGCGTCATCGTGGCGCCGCCCACGATCTGAAAGATGACGGTAACCGTCCCCGCCGCCCGATCGCACCCCGCAACGGTCAGCGGAATGCGCTCGCCGCGTTCATCCGCACGCAGGATGACAAACTGCCCCGCAAGCGCCTTTTTTGCGATGAGCGGCGCTTTGATGTCCATCCGCATGACGGTGGGATTGAGTGCTTGCTTTCTGACGATCTCAAACATGACCCGAACAATCTCCTTTATAATGCATGGCGTTTTGCATGCTTTCCACTGCATATTATACTATTCCGCGGACAAGTTGTCAACGGGCGGCACAGATTTTTTTCGCCAAACGGCAGGCTGTTTTGTTGACTTTGTGTACGAGATACTGTATAATGGCACTTGGTTCAGAAATTAAAATATTGGAGAAGAACTATGGCAAACATTCACATCGTCACCGATTCGAACAGCGGCATCACGCAGGCGGAGGCAAAGAATTTAGGGATCTTTGTCATCCCCATGCCCTTTCTCATCGACGGCGAAGAGTACTTCGAGGACATCAACCTCACCCAAGCGCAGTTTTATGAACAGCTGCGCGGCGACGCGCGCGTATCGACCTCGCAGCCGTCGGTAGCAAGCGTCACGGAGCTGTGGGACACACTGCTGAAAGACGGCGGCGAAGTGCTGCACATTCCCATGTCGAGCGGGCTTTCCGAGACCTGTCACACGGCGCAGTCGCTCGCCAAAGACTATGGCGGAAGGGTGCACGTCGTGGACAATCAGCGCATCTCCGTCACGCTCAAACAGAGCGTCCTTGACGCCGCAGAGCTTGTACGACGCGGAAAGAGCGCCGCGGAGATCGCGGAGTATCTGACGGCGACCGGGCGGGACAGCAGCATCTATATCGCACTCGATACGCTCAAATACCTCAAAAAGGGCGGGAGGCTCACTCCTGCCGCGGCACTCATCGGAACCATCCTCAAAATCAAGCCCGTCCTGCAGATCCAGGGGGAGAAATTAGACGCCTTCAAAAAGGTCCACTCCTTAAAACAGGCAAAACAGGAGATGACGGCGGCGATCGCGCGCGACCTTTCGACCCGCTTTTCCGCCTATCGCGCGGCGGGAGAAATGGCGCTCTCCATTGCCCACACCGACAACGCACGCGAGGCGGAACTGTTCAAATCGGAGCTGGAAGCCGCCTTCCCCGACCTTCCCGTCACCTTCGTAGACCCCCTCTCCCTCTCCGTCTCCTGCCATATCGGACCGGGCGCGCTCGCAGTCACGGCGACGCGGCGCATCTGCGGTCACTGACGGCAGCTCACACGCAACGCATGCAAAAAAGCATTCCGCAAAACGGAATGCTTTTTTCAAACGCCAAAACGGCGACGTCCCTTATTCTTCCAGAATGCGGATGAGCTTCGGGATGTCGGCGCTCGTCAGGAGATTGACGATCTTATCCCCCATATACCCGCTTTCGGTGACGAGCACCGCAAGCAGCTTGCGGTTGTCCTCGAACGCATCGATGGCTGCCTGCACGGTGTCGTCCCTGCCGAGCACGCAATAAAAACGCTGCATATCCTCTTCGCGCAGCACATCGGCGCACGGCTGCCGCAGGCATTCCTCCACGTCCGTGCCCCGTTCCAGCGCCTGTCCGACGATGCGCACGACGCGGCGGTTGTTGAGAATGCCGATCATGCGCCCCTTCCGGTAGACGGGCAGATTGGAATAATTGGTCTGCGCAATGCGTATGAGAGCATCGCCGAGCGTCGCCTCCGCCTCGATGCCCGTGACGTTCTTTTCTTTGAGCACGGCAAGTTTCGGCGGCATGCTCAACAGTTCCGCCACATGGCAGATGAGGCGGGTCATCTCGTCGCACGGTTCCGCAATGATGAAATTCTTTTTGCTCTCGTGCACGATGACGTTCCTTAGGCGCGCGCAGAGCAACAGGTCCTCCTCGTATTTTCGGACGGTCTTGTTGAATTCCGCACAGCGGCGGACGAGGTCGGAAAAAGCGAGGTTCCCCTTCCCGCGGTAAATGGCGCGCATACGGGAATCGATGGTGTTATAGGCGGAAATAAAATCGGTCGCGTTGCTCATGGCATCATTATACGATATTTTCACGGAAATTGCAAGCCCCTAATCCCCCCTGCGCCCGGCGCGGTGAAATCCGCGCCGCCGCGTTTCGACCAGGTGATACTCCTGTTCCTTTTCAAGGTCGTACACACAGGGGTTTTTGGGGGAAGCGAAGCGGACTTTCCCCGCAATGTCTGCGATCAGCGCATACCCGTACCCGCACAGCAGAACGGGCAATCCGCACAGGAATGCCTGCGCCCGCGCCAACATGGGTTCCAGCCCTTCGGAAAACTGCTCGAACACGCATACGGCAGTCTCGGCGCCACAGACGGAGAGCGTCTCCAGAACGCGCGGGAAATAGAGATCCTCCGCAACGACGACGCCCAGCTTCCCCGCAGACGTCTCGAAGATCTTGATCCCCGCGCCCGCACGAAACACGCCGCCGTCCAGACGGTTGACCATGTCGGAAACGCCGAGGATGCGCCCTTTGTCTGCGACCACGACGGATTTGCGGCGCATGCCGCGCGCATCGGTGAAACACCCGCCGACCACGGTACATTGATCTTCCTTGGAGAGAAGCGCCACGTCTTCGAACAGGCTGGTCTCCCCTTTGAGTTCGCGTTCGTAGCTCACTTCCCCGAGCGTCTGGAATCCGCAAATCATGAGATCCGCCCGCGTGCCCCGCCGCCGTTCACAAAACGCAGCAAGGCTGCCGCCCGTCACAAAACATACGCGCATGACAACTCCCCCTCCGCTCAGTATATGCCCGCGGAACGGGGTCGGTGCAAAAGCGCGCCGCCTGCGGTCCTTTCCGCAGGCGGCGCGCCATTCAAAACAGGAGACTATGCGGCATCCGCACGTCATTTCAAAAATTTTCCGTACACTTCGGAGACGGGAGAAAAGGACGCAAACGTTTCGGGATACTTGCGCAGGATGCGCTGCACTTCGCCGATCTGCCGCTTGCGGATGACGCACACGAGCACCGATTTGTCCTGATGGGAATACATGCCCGTGGCAGCAAGTTCCGTCACGCCGTGATGCAGCTGCTGCATGATCTCTGCCGCGATCTCCTCCGGATGATCGGTGATGATCTCAAAACGGTACGCCACTTTGAAGCCGCGCAGGATGGCGTCGCTCATCTCGCTCGTGACGAACAGGGACACCAGCGCCAGCAGAACGGGATCGAGCTTGGCGGCAAACGGTTCCCCCTGATGATAGACAAAAAAGGAGGCGAGCACGACACAGGCGTCGAATGCGGACGTCATGGCGCTGACGCTTAAATTGCGGTACTTTTTATTGACAAGGGAGGCAAGCACCGTCGTTCCCCCGCTCGTCCCGCAGCTTTTGATGGTGACGGCAAGCGCCACACCCAGCAGCACGCCGCCCGCGATCGCCGCAAGGATGGCGTTGTATTCGGGCATATAGCGCAGATCTGCCATCCACGGAAGATAATCGAATACGATCAGCAGCCCCGACGTAAATAGCATGGACAGCGTGGATACCACCGCGCCGAATTTCCCGATCAGGAAGAACGAGACGAAAAAGAGCGGCACGTTCAACATGATCAAAAAGTACCCGGAGTTCCATCCGCTCAACGCTTCCAGCAGAACGGCAATGCCGTTGATGCCGCCCGGCGCAAATTCATTGGGCGTTGTGAACATATAGATGGCGAGCGCGCGCACGATCCCCGAAAGCAACACGGAGAACACGACCGACAGCGCAATGCGCGCATTTTGCCGCCGCCTTTCATCGTTTTTCGTAAGCATATCCAGCCCCTCGGATCGTCCGACCCGCCTATTATCTTATCATACTTCCCGCGTTTATGCAATAGCTCCCGCAAAAATTTTCTCCCCCCTCCGCACAAAACATCTGCGGTGACGGAACAAGCGCGCATCAGGGCGGCAGCTGCACGTTCCGTCCCGCGGGGGGGGGCGTCCTGCGAACATTCCGCCCGTCGTCCGTAAAGCGCTCCCCTGTCCCCTCTAAGCAGCGAAGCTTCATTCACTCGCAAAAAATTTCCCAAAAAAATATGCAAAAACGCTTGCATTTTTCGGCAGTTATGCTATAATCATAACACAACCGACGCGGGGATATGGCTCAGTTGGTAGAGCGGTACGTTCGCAACGTACAGGCCACGAGTTCGAATCTCGTTATCTCCACCAAGTCAAAATAATCCGAACCTTTTGGTAACAACCGATTGGTTCGGATTTATTTTTTATTTAAAGCAGTAAAAATAAATTAACAGCTTGAATTACTTGTTTCTGTATGATATAATATGACTGTATTAGAAGGAGATGATGAGATGTTTAACCAAAGAAGAAAAATTTATGAGCAGATTGAGAGAGAACGAAACACACGTGTTATCGCATATGTGACAAGTAATAGGCAGGGTCTGGAAACGCAAATTGGAGCAGATGTTCCAGATATACTATTGGAGCATTTGGATCAAATAGGCAGTGTTCAAAAAATCAGTTTAATTCTGTACACGTTGGGAGGAGATACTCTTGCCGCATGGAACATAGTCAATTTAATTAGGGAGTTTTGTAAAGAGTTTGAAATAATTGTTCCAAACAAGTGTCGGAGTGCGGGTACTCTTATGGCATTAGGTGCAAATAATATTATTATGACAAAGCAAGCCACTCTTGGCCCTATTGACCCGAGTTTAAACTCTCCAATGAATCCCATTATTCCAAATTCAAATCCTCCAACAAAGTTACCTGTTAGTGTTGAGTCTGTTAAAGGATACTTTGCTATGTTAAAAAAAGAAGTTGGTGTCCAAACAAACAAAGCATTATCAGAGGCGTATTTAAAGCTTACAGAAACAGTTAATCCTTTAGTATTGGGGGATATTTATCGTAGAAAAAATCAAATAATAATGCTTGCTGGTCAATTACTTAATATGCACTCTGTAACAAAATCTACGGCCGAGAAAATTATTTCCTTCCTGTGTTCAGATTCAGGAAGTCATGATTACACAATAAATAGAACAGAAGCTCGTAATTTGGGATTACCAATAGAAAGCCCCACGGATCATTTGTATCAATTATTAAAATCGTGGCATACTGATGTTATTGGAGAATTAGAAATTAACAAGCCTTATTTGCCTCAAAATGAGTTTGGCGAAAACAATGAAATAAGTTATTGCTACAAACGAGCAATAATCGAAAGTGTTTCGAGAGGTGAAGATAACTTTATTTCTGAAGGTAGGCTTAGTAAAAATGTCGTTAGGATGCAAATGGGCCCGATGCAATGTCAGATTCAAGACGACAGAAAATTTGATGGGTGGAGGTTGACAACCAGTGTTAAAAGAAAGGGTAATTGTTAATACAAATTTAACGAATGGTCAGTTTTATAATAGTAGTAACTCAATTAACAACTCCGCATTAGCAGATATATTAAAATGGTATACATTGATTATTGATGCAAACATTGTGGCTGTTGAAAATATTGAATCTGATCAAATAGATAAAATTGAGGATAAAAGTGTAAATGTGTAAAAACGAGGGGCTTGCGGAATCTCCGCAAGCCCCTCGTGCCGTTGTTCAAGGTTTATGATCTTCGGCGCAACCTGTCTGATTAAATAGAAAAATCATATACTCAATCCGCTTTATGTTTTGCGCGGATTTCCGTAAACCGTCAGAGCGGTCATCCCGTGAAATTCAATGGGACGTTTCCTTATTCTTTGATATTTAATTGTCTTTGCGTGCGCGTTGAGCCTTCCATTCTTCAAACTCTCGCATACCTTCTTCGCTGTTGAAAAAGTCCATGATCGCAGGAATAAACGCGCGAGCCAGCGAATCGATCTCGTATTGCGGTATTCCCGTGGTATTTTTCCTTCTCGCCATTGCCCGTTGTTATGTAATTTGCTCGATCGCTTTTCTCCTTGTATTCGGTTATTCAGTTTTATTTGCCGCCGCGGTCGTTGCCGTTTGACTTGAACGACGGGGCGGAGTTCTTTGCCCGCGACTTGTTTAAGAGTGCGTTGAACTCGTTTGGGTAGGCTGCAAGCATATCGCTCACCATCCCGAACGCTTGCTCCTTGCCTTTGGCGCGGCGCTCGGCTTTTTGCAACTGCTCGAATAAGTCGCTGCGGTCGCGGTCGGCAATAGCCTTCGATTGCCGCAGGGCGGCGTTCTCCGTGCGGAGTAGAGCGATCTCCTCCTCGGCTTGCCGTTTTCGCTTCGGCGTGGGCTTGCTGCGCTCCGCCTCGATGCTCTGCACGATGCCGTCCAAATATTCCTGCGCTTGCTGCTTTGTTTTCTTCGCCGCCTGTTCCGCGCTTGTTATAATACCGTCCGCATGGATTTGCGCAATTTTCACTTTTCGCTCCGCATTGTGATCTGCTTCGGCAATGATACTGTCCGCTTTCCCGTGCGCCTGCTCGACGATCTTCTTCGCCTTAAACTCCGTCGTGTCAAGATGTTTTGCCTGACTGCCTTCCTTGCCGCGCTGTAAATTCCATTTCGCGCCGACTTCTCGGTGCAAATCGGTCTGCAATGCGGTAAGCTCCTTTCTGTCAAACATCTTCTTTGCGCACAGCCTGCCGCCCGCTATCGGAATCAAATTCAGGTGCAGGTGCGGCGTGGTTTCGTCCGTATGGACGACGGCAGAGATAATATTGCCTTCTCCGTATCGCTCCGCGAAGAAGCGGGTGCACTCGGCAAAGAACTTCTCTTGCTCTTGCGGCGATAGATCTTTGAAGAACGCACCGTCCGAGCCCACAACGAAGGAGCACATCAGCACGGCGTCCTTCCGCACTTTGGTCGGCAAGTCAAGAGCCTCGATTTTATCGTTGATAAACTGCGTGTAACTGCGCTGACGCTTGACAATGTGGTAGTTTCTGCTCGTGCGCCTGCAATCGATCTGCGGATTGCTCGCTTGGTAGGTTTCGTCGCGTTCGTTCTCCTGTTCGACGGGCGCAATGTCCGTCTTGTGATACTTTTTCATGTGACAAACTATGTAACTTATATTTTTTTCCTCCCGTTACTTCTTGATAAAAAGCCTCGCAGAGCCCACTAAACTTCGGAACGAAGTATAGTGGGCTATACTTCTTCGTCGAACTCAAAAGCTCGACCGTGTTTTGCTTTCCGTTTTGCAGCGGTTGCTTGTCGTTTGCTTGCCGTTTGCTTTCCTTTCTACGGCGGTCTGATCGCCATTTGCTCTCTCATAACTTTCCTCCGGAATTTTATTTTCTATCCTTATCCCACACCGAAAAGGGCGGGCTCTGATAGCTGAAAAAGGACGCAAAAAAGCCGCTGACTGCTCTTTCCTCGTCACCGACTTTGACCTTGTTTAGCAGGTTCTCTCCGCTCTATGGTGGTCAGCCATTCTGTTAAGTTATAGGGATGTTTCCGCCGCTGAGGGCCACGCTTTCCGAAAAAAGCGTAAACCTAAAAAAGCCCATCGCGGCGCGTTCTTAAACGAACAATGACAACGGCGTATCTTTTTAAAAAACATACAACTAAAAAAGCCTGTCATCGCTCGTCTTTTCAAACGGCTCGGGTGCGGCGCATGGTGCGCCGAAAGCATCGCGGAAAACTTGCTCCGCAAACGCGGAACGTATCCCTTCCGCGCAACTCTCCTCATTACAAGGAGATACCTTTATGCCAACTTAGCGGTATGATAAAAGCATACAGGCAGCATTACCCCTGTACTTTTGCATTATACCATATAGGTGCCACGTTGTCAAGAGAAGTAAGAACATATGTTTGTAGAATTTTTATAAAAATTCGCTTGCTATTATTCGCGTTTTAGAATATAATAGGAGTATAAATTCCAGAGGTGCAAGATATGCTAAGTTACATTTCTGCGAAAGAAGCTGCGGAGAAGTGGAATATCTCACAAAGGCGCGTAGCGATTCTTTGTTCCGAAGACAGAATTTCCGGCGCAATGATGGTCGGCAATATGTGGATCATCCCCGCGAATGCCGAAAAGCCGATAGACAAGCGCACCGTTCGTTATGAAAAAGCGCACAAAGTCGAACTTAAACCGTTTGTAAAGTGGGTCGGTGGGAAGGGTCAACTGATTGAAGAGATCGAAAAGATGCTGCCTTCCGACGGCGAAAAGGTTCTCACAAAATATGCGGAGCCGATGGTTGGCGGCGGCGCTCTACTTTTCAATGTCCTTTCAAGATATCAGTTTGATGAGCTCTATATCAGCGATATCAATCCCGAACTCATCAATTCCTATAAGGCAATCAAGCAAGACGTTGAGGTTTTAATTGAACGGCTCGGCGAAATGCAGATGACATTCTTGCCGCTTGATGATAATGGCAGAAAATATTATTATTATAATATTCGCGATAGATTTAACGCCGTAACGTTAAGCGATGAGACGTCTATTGAAAAAGCGGCGTATTTTATCTTCCTGAATAAAACTTGCTTTAACGGGTTGTATCGCGTCAATCGCAAGGGGTTGTTCAATGTGCCGATGGGTGCATATAAAAACCCCACGATTTGCGATGCGGAAAATCTTCGCAATATTCACGACGCTCTGCAAAACGTGACTATTGTATGTGGAGATTATACGCTTTCGAAATCTTTTATAAATAATAAAACTTTTGTCTACTTGGATCCGCCCTATCGTCCTATTTCGGAGACCTCGGCGTTTACCTCTTACAATAGTGACGCCTTCGACGACAGCGAGCAGATAAGGCTTGCAAAGTTCATCGATGAAATCAATGAAGTCGGAGCAAAACTTGTGCTGAGTAATTCCGATCCCAAGAATGTTAATCCGGATGATAATTTCTTCGATGATTTATATAAATCGTATTCTATTCATAGAGTTTCGGCAACGCGCATGATTAATAGCAACGCGGAAAAGCGCGGCAAGATAAATGAATTGCTAATTTGCAATTGAGGAGAGCTTATGGAAATACGAAGAGGAAGTCAAGTAATATCCCGCGAAGGCATAACCAAAACAGCTATTATAGAATTCGTGTTTGATAATTATATTTTATATGTCTTTCAAGGTGGGATATCGGAATTTGATATTTTGATTAAATACAGAAAGGGCGAGACGCGCCTTCGAACGCCTAAACATATTCATTGGGTAATTGATGTTCTTATAAAAATGCAATATAAGAAAGAGCTGGTAAGAGAGTTTTTAAATCAGATGAAAGATGTTTGGGAATCAAGTACGGGACTCCAGGATAACAGCTATGAAGTATTAAAGCGGCTTATCGAAGACTATGCGACAAGAACGCAGATGGAAAGATTTGAGGAATTAAGTCAGTATGGAGAGTATCCGATTGATTTTCTGTTCGTATTAATGGAGTTACTGTCTACACAAGAGAAAACAAATCGCGCGGATGCGTATATGTTTGGGCAAATTATCGATGAACTGTTGGAAGAGGATTATGATATTTTTTCGATAGTGTCACGCGCAGGATTTACTGGAAGGGGCTGAAATGAATAGAAATTTTAACGATTGGATAAAGCTGTTCAGATCGAGTATCTGCGATTATGGTTACTATGTTGACTTTGAAAAGGTCTACGGTAATATCGATTCCATCAAGGTAGAATTGCATATTCTCAATTCCTTGGTCGGCTCTCGCAATGTAGAAGAAGATTTTTCAAAACTTGTAGCACAGTATCCGCAGGTTTTGAAGTGCATCCCCATCCTTCTTGCCGTTCGAGGTCAGGAGATTTATGCGGTAGATGGTGACGGTGAATTCTTGTTCAATTTCTCCAATCCGAATTACAGCATCGAAGAATATAAGATGTTCATGCGCAAGACGGGGCTGTTTAAGTTAATTTCCGAACGCATCATCAATAATCTTGTCGATTATGTCACGGGTGTTGAAGTTGGTTTGGACAGCAATGGCAGAAAGAACCGCGGCGGTCATCTGATGGAAGACTTGGTGGAAAGTTATCTGCGCAAAGCAGGACTTCGGCGCGAGGTAGATTATTTTAAGGAGATGTACATATCGGATATAGAGAGGAAATGGTCGATGGATCTTTCCAATATCTCTAATCAAGGAAAGGCGGAAAAACGGTTTGACTTCGTTGTTAAAAAGGGCGAAACGGTTTACGGTATTGAAACGAACTTTTATGCGAGCAGTGGCTCCAAACTCAATGAAACGGCTCGCAGTTACAAAACTATTGCGTTAGAGGCAAAAGAAATACGGGGGTTTGCCTTTGTGTGGTTTACGGATGGTAAGGGCTGGTATTCCGCGCGTCATAACTTGGAAGAAACTTTTGATGTGATGGATAATATCTACTGCATAGCCGAGCTTGAAAGCGGCGTTGTCGATCGGCTCTTTAAGGATTGACTATGGCGAAGAAAATTCCGATGCAGCCAGAAAACTTTGAGCTGGAAACCAACACCGTATGGGCATTCCCCGATAGAGGCAAGTGGGCAACGCATGACGCGAAATATCGCGGAAACTGGTCGCCATATATTCCGCGCAATGTAATTTTGCGCTACTCGCAGGAAGGCGATACTGTTTTAGACCCGTTTGTTGGCGGCGGCACGACTGCCGTAGAAGCAAAACTAACAAACAGGAATTTTATCGGCTTTGACATCAACCCCGCCGCGCTCGAACGAAGCCGCCAAAAGTGTGAGTTTGCTTTTGACACAACTGCATCCACACGAATTGAACTCGGAGATGCACGGTCGATGCCCTTGGACGACGCAACGGTTGATCTCATCTGTGCACACCCGCCCTATGCTGATATCATTCATTACAGCGATGATATCGAGGGAGATTTGTCGCTCTTGCCAATGAAGGACTTTTTGTTTGAAATGGGCAAGGTGGCACAAGAGTTTCACCGCGTTTTGAAAAAGGACAAGTTTTGCGCCATCCTGATGGGCGATATGCGCAAAAAAGGCATGGTGCAACCTCTTGCATTTGAAACGATGCGCGTTTTTGAACTCGCTGGCTTCAAGACAAAAGAAATAATAATTAAGGAACAACACAACTGCAAAGCTACGGGCTATTGGAAAACAAACAGCATAAAGTTCAATTTTCTTTTACTCGCACACGAGTATTTGTTTGTGTTTAAGAAGTGAGGTATACAAGTGATTCAAATTAGGAAATTATGTATTAGACGATTTAGGTCAATATTATCATTGGATGCGGAGTTGGATAAAGACAATAATCTTATAGTGGTTTGTGGCCAAAATAACGTAGGAAAAACAAATTTACTAAGGGCTATTCATCTATTTTTTGATAGCGAAATATATCAACCGGAAGAGGATGTGCCTCAAATCAAAATTGCTACAGGGGGGCAATCTGTATATCCAAAAATCACAGTGGTATTTTTTGATTCAGAAAAAGATGCGACATATAGCATTACACGAGATTATAAATATGATACTCTCAGCGATAAGCATTTAACGGGATTCAATTTACCCAAACGAGGTAAAAAGCAAATTTTAGATACCAATGCCATTAAAAATTTCTTAAATAAAATAGTTTTCATTTATGTCGATTCTATAAATGTATTTGTGCCACATCTTATTGAACAGTTGTCGGATGATATGATAAACATTCAGTATGATAAGGCTCGGTTTACAGAGTCTAAGAAAGCTCTGAAAGAATCATACGAAAATTATATAGATGGATTGCAAGAAATTCTAAACAGATTTGCGGCTGATATATCAGGTACACTATGCAACTTTAATGAGAATTGGAGGCTAGAGTTCTACGTGCCAAAGAATTCGGAAACCTTCAAAGGATTAATTTCCAAGGATGTTGAACTTAAAATATCTGATAGTGGAAGTAAAAGCATCATAACGAAAGGTGCTGGTTTACAGAGATTGACTGTTATTTTATTGTTCTTCGAAATGATTCGACGTTTAAAAAACAAGAAACAGCCTATATTTTGTATTGATGAACCAGATGCTTTTTTGCATGAAGGGCTGCAGCGTAAACTAAAAGATTTTTTTGATGAAAATTGTTCTGAGATGCAGATATTTTATACGACACACTCAAATGTATTTATCAACTCATATAACCTCTCAAATGTATTATTGCTTGAGTCAAAAAGCTATGAACAATATTCGACGCGAAAAAAGAAAAACATAGACGTTACAGAAACGTATCTCGTTAATTTGGATGACGATGAAGGATATAATAAAATTTGTGACCATTTGGGGATTAATACTCCTAGAGTAGAAATACTTCGTAAAAATAATCTTTTAGTTGAAGGAGATAGCGATAAAAAGTATATCACCGAATTTTGCAAGTTCTTTAGCTTAGATGTCCCAAATATTATTGTTTTAAATGGAGCAACTAATGCGCAAAGATATTTAGAATTTTATAATTCCTACTATAAAGAAAAATCTAATTACACACCGCGTATTAAATTACTTCTAGATAATGATACGGCAGGTAGAGAGGCATATAAAAAAATAAGCAAAAAAACATTTAATAATATATCTGTTGAATGTGTCTTAATACAGAACTTTCTTGGTAGCGCATGTGATAACTTGGAGAGCAACTCGACAAATAATGAAATGGAGGATCTTGTTTATCCACAAATAATTTGCTATCTTCTTAATATAATATTAGAAAAAAAAGGATTGAATAAATTAAACCCCATAAGTGTTTGTAAAAAGATAACTCAAAAATCTTTTACTAGCAGTGGAATTTTAAGCTTGTGTGAATACGAGAAAAATAGTATGAATCCAAATAATGGCAACAGCATAACTTTATGTTCTTCAGATACGAGTTCCGACCAGGTAAAAGATGGTATGGCAAATTTATTTTTGGTTCAAGGCAATCGTAAATTACAGTCAATGATGACTGAATGTAATGGAAAATATCCGCAGGTTATGCAATTTTTGAAAAGATTAGTTAACTTTGAGTAAGTTTTATATTTTAGTTATCCATGAAAGCAGTCATCTACGCTCGGTATTCGAGCGACAACCAAAGAGAGGAGAGTATCGAAGGTCAGATCCGCGAGTGCATGGAATTTGCCGAGCGGAACGGTATTACCGTATTCGGTACATACATCGACCGCGCGCTCTCCGCAAAGACGGACAACCGTCCCGAATTCCAGCGTATGATCAAAGACAGCTATCGTAAGCTGTTCAATACCGTGCTCGTCTGGAAGTTGGACAGGTTCGCCCGAAATCGCTATGACTCCGCCTATTATAAGAACATTCTCAAAAAGAACGATGTAAAGGTCATATCGGCAAAGGAGAATATCTCCGACGGGCCCGAAGGCGTGCTGCTCGAATCGATGCTTGAGGGCTGGGCAGAATACTATTCGGTCGATCTCTCCGAAAAAATCGGGCGCGGCTTGACGGAAAACGCCTTAAAGGGCAAGATGAACGGCGGCGGTCTGACATTCGGCTATCGCATGAAAGACCAGCGCTTGGAAATCGACGAAACGACCGCTCCCGTCGTCGTGGAAATTTTCACCCGCTATGCCGACGGCGAAAGAATGACCGATATTGCCAAAGACCTGACGCGGCGCGGCATCCGCACGTCGCAGGGAAACAAGATCACGCTCAACGTCGTCCATTACCTTCTCAAAAACAGGCGGTATATCGGAGAGTACAAATTCCGCGATATGATGATCCCAGACGCCATTCCTCCTATTATTTCCGAAGAGCTGTTCAACCGCGTGCAGGAGATCATGGCGAGAAATCAAAAGGCCCCCGCCATGCGCAAAGCGGAGGACGACTATATCTTGACGACGCGGCTGTTTTGCGGCAAATGCGGCACGTTCATGGTCGGAGAGAGCGGCAAGAGCCATACGGGAACCGTTCATCGCTATTATAAGTGCTCCCACGCCAAGCGCAAGATGGGATGCGACAAAAAGCCCGTAAAGAA
>CALVMH010000028.1 GCA_944343275.1 uncultured Clostridia bacterium
TCGCTGTCCGTCGCCATTGCGTAGTCGAACTTCCCGCGCACCACCTCCTCTTTCAAGGGCTCGATCATCTGCCGCGTCGGATTGGGCAGTCGGCTTCCGAACAGCGCGTCCCGCTCCGCGTGGAGGATGACGTACTTTTTGAGTTTGTAGCGGTCGAACAGCGGCTTCAAACCCACCACCGCGACGCCGAATAAGTTGTCAAAGAGAAGGTGCAGGCGGTTGTTTTCGATGGACGGATCAAGGAAGTCCTCGATATGCGAAAGATACTCCCTGCGGTTGTCGAACGCTTTCACGAGGGGCGAACCATAGAACTGTGCATCCGAAAGCGCGCGCACTTCTTTTACGTTCCTTGTGAACGTCTCCAACCGCCGCGTGACGGCGACGTCCGCGTCCGCGCCGCCTTTTACAAAGAGCTTGACGCCGTTGTACATATACGGGTTGTGGCTCGCCGTGATCATCAGCCCGTAGGCGCAGCCCTCGTCGCGCACGGCGCACATGACCATGGGCGTGGGCACGGGGCTCTCGTACAAGAGACAAGTGATCCCGTTCGCCGCCAGCACTTCCGCCATCCACCGCGCGAAGGCGTCCGACAAAAAGCGGTTGTCAAAGCCGATGGGAACGCACGTTTTCACGCCGTCCGAGGCCACCATGTCCGCGAGCCCCTGCGCGATACGCTGTACGCTCTCCTTGGTGAAGTCCTCCCCGATGACCCCGCGGAAGCCCCCCGTTCCGAATGTGATCTTTTGCATTTTCTTTTGCCCCTTTCCGCCTCAGAACTCCAATGTCATCCCGTCGTAAGCGGGCTCGACGCCCCTTCCGCGGAAATACGCCTCGATCTCCTCATGCAGCCCCGCATGATTGTGTGTGATATGCGCGACCACAAATTTCGTGCGCTCCCCTGCCTTGCCCATTGCAAGCAGCCGCTCGCGGAGGGCGATGTTCTCCTGAAAGTTCATATGGCATTCGTAATAGTTGACGCCCATCGTCCCGTCCATCACCACACAGGAGAATGCCGAAGGGTACGCTTTCAGCAATTCCCAAGTCTCCTCCTTCGGAAAGCCGCTGTCCACAAGATACAAAAGCGCGGACTTGCCGTCGTCGATGATGTAATTGAGCGCCACCTGATCGAGCGCGTGATAGGCGCGGATGGGCGTAATAAGGTACTTGCCGATCGTCAGCGGCACCCCGGGCGTCAGTTCGTGAAAGACGATGTTCTCGCGGATCTCCCGCCGCACGGGGAAGAACTGCGCCACCCCGTCATAGCAGCGCCTGACGTCGGCATTGCCGTAGATGTGAAGCTGTTTTTCCCGCATGACGGGCGCAAAGTCCGTGCCGCGCGAATCGAGGATATTGGGCACATAGTGATCGCCATGCGTGTGCGTGATGAGAAGATGCGCGATGCTGCCGAAGTCGATGCCGTTCTGCAAGCAGTGCGCATGCGTATCGGCAGGTAGATCGATGAGCAGCGCATCGTCGATGAGCGACTGCGACAGCGTGCGCAGCGATTTTCCGCCCGCTTTTCTTGCCGCCGTGCAGTGCGCGCAGCTACAAAAGAGTGCGGGATAGCCCTCTCCGCCGCCCGAACCAAGGATCTTTAACTTCATAACAGCCCCTCCTTTCTTATGACAAAGCGATCTTCCCGCCGCGGATGCACACCATGCGCCTGAGGCGGATATCCGTACAGTTTTTGCCGACGAGCACTTCGTAGACGCCGTCGTCCACCCTGTCGCACGCCTCCGCAGCCGACCAATAGGAGAAGGCGTCCCGCCCGAGGCGCACCGTGACCCGCACCTGCCCGCCCGCGGGGACTTCATCCTTCGACCAGCCCTTGAGTTCGCGCTCGGGGCGGTAGACCTTCGCCGCGATCGGGCGGACGTACACCTGACTGACCTCCTTGCCGTCCGTCTGCGACGTGTTTCTGACAAGATAGGAAAGTTCCAGCGCGTCGCCGTCCGTCTTTGTCCGCAGGTCGGAATATTCGAACGCCGCATAGCTCAGCCCGAAGCCGAAGGGATAGCGGACGGGCTTCCCCGCGCCCGTAAAATAACGATAGCCCACATCCTGCCCCTCCGAATAGCGCGTCACGTTGGCATTGCGGAAGGTGTTGACTGCGGGAACGTCCTCCAAGGCGCAGGGGAAGGTCTCGGCAAGGCGTCCGCTCGGGCAGGCGCACCCGCACAAGAGATCGGCGACCGCCGCGCCGCCGCGCTCGCCGCAGAACCCCGCCAGCAGGATGCCCTTCACATAGGGCTCCCACGCGCTCACGTCGACCGCGCTGCCCGCAAAGAGCACGACGACGGTCTCGGGATTTGCCTTGGCGATGTCGAGGATGGCGCGCTCCTGCACTTCGGGCAGGCGGATACTCTCGCGGTCCCCGCTCTCATATTCCAGATCGGCGCCCGTTCCCGCGCAGACGATGCTGACATCGGCGAGCGCCGCGTTCTCGACCGCCTTGGCGGGAATGCCGAGCGCCGCGTTGCCGATGGCAACCTTGGGAAGGAAGGCACGCTCGTAGACGGTCTGCGTCCCGAGCCGTTCGGAGAGAAGGACGGAAAGGTCGAAGGGCTGCCCCAGCCACACCATGCGCGCGCTGCCGCCGCCGAAGACGAGCGACGTCGGCTCCGCCTTGGCATAACAGCCCGCAACGGCTGCACGCGTCCCCTTTTTGAGGGGAAGGATTCCCTCGTTTTTGAGGAGTACGGCGCCCTC
Organism: uncultured Clostridia bacterium; assembly: GCA_944343275.1. Taxonomy (GTDB): domain Bacteria; phylum Bacillota; class Clostridia; order Christensenellales; family Borkfalkiaceae; genus Gallimonas. The sequence continues at coordinate 2,710 of CALVMH010000028.1, forward strand.
GCGTTCGATCTTCTCCGCCAAAGAAAGCCGCTCCTCCACCGTAAAGGGCGCTTCTTTCCCTTTGCTCATCTCCTTGCAGCGATAGATGAGGTCGATCACCCGCTGTGCGCAGGCATCGAGCTCTTCGTCCGACAAAATGCCGCTCTCGTAGTCCTCGGCAAGCTGCTGAAAGTGCGCCTCGTTGAAGGGCATCTCGATATCCAGCCCCGCCTTGGCGGACTTGGTGCGGTCGCGCACCGCCTCCCAATCGGAGAAGATCGCCCCGTCAAAGCCGAGCTCGCCGCGCAGGGCGGCAAACCCGCGCTTGTTTTCCGCGGCATACTGCCCGTTGATGCGGTTATAGGAACACATCAGCGAAACGGGCTTTGCCTCGCAGGCGATGGAAAAGGGCTTATAATAGACCTCGTGCAGCGTCCGTTCATCCACTTCGCTTGACTGTTCGAAGCGGTTGTATTCCAGATTGTTGGCGCAGAAGTGCTTGACGCACGCCCCTACGCCGCTTTTCTGCAAGCCGTCCACATATTCCCGCGCCATGACGCCCGCCAAATAGGGGTCCTCCGAAAAATACTCGAAGTTGCGCCCGTTGCGCGGATCGCGCTTGATGTTCACGCCGGGCGCCAACAAGAGGTCGACGCCGTTTTCCAGGCAGTCGCCCGCGAGCGCCTCGCCCATCTCCCGTGCGAGCGCACGGTCCCAGGTGCTTGCCAGCACGGCAATGGAGGGATACGCCACGGAGGGCTTCATCTCCTCGCTGCCGTCCTCCCGCACGGAGAGCACGCGCCGCAGCCCGACGGGTCCGTCCGACATCGTAAAGCGGGGGAGCTTCCCCTCCGCATCGTATAAATTCCATGCCCCGACGCCGCAAAGCAGGCGCAGTTTCTCCTGCGCGGTCAGGTCCTTCACGGTCAACTTTTTCATTGTTTTCTCCATATCAGAAATGTGCCTGCACGATCGCGGCATACAAGATCATGTTGACGCCGAGCCCCGTCCAGATCGTGAAGGCGATGATGGTCGGCGTTGCCGTACTCGCCTCGGACAAAAGCGCCGGAAGTTCGTAGCCGAACAACGCTTCGAGGAGCTCGTAGAGGGGTCCGTACTTCATGATGAGGTCGCGGTACACCGTGACCCACACGACGGCATTGATGATGGAAGGCAGGTAGAAGATGATGCGGAAGAAGCGATAGCCCCACACCTTCTTGTAGAGGAAATAGGAAAAGAAGAAACAAATGAACACCAGGGCAATCCCCGCCACAAAGTACAGGAAGGTATTGCGGATGGCGACCACGATCTCCGAAGCAGGCAGCGTAAATTCGCTGAACAGCTTTTCGAATTGGAAAAAGGACCACTGATACAGTTCCGTTCCGTCGGCGGCATTTCCCGTAAATTGCTGAAATGCCATGACGATCGCCTCTTAGAGTCGGTCATGTTTTCCCGTTCTGTTTGCGCCGGGAAAGACCGTTCCCGTTCTTTCCCGCACTTTACTGTCACAGTTTTGTGATTCTATGATACTCCCCCCCCGCCGATTTTGTCAATATTTCCACCCTTCCCGATATCTGGCGGAATGAGAGGCGACTTTTTCCGAATTTCGGAAAATTATCCGAAAATCAGTTGACTTTTCCAAACAAGCCATGTACAATTTCATCAAAGCGGCACATGCCGCCGTCAAGGAGTTTCACGGAAAAATGAGCGATATTCTCACCCCCATCAAAAACGTGACCGTCCGCGTCAACGCCCCGGACGACCACGATCTCATCGTCAAATACTGCTATGCCCTCTCCGTCAAAGAGCGGGTCCGCATCATGAAGGCGCTTTTGAATCACACGCAGAGCCTCTCTTCGCTCGCCAAATCGCTGGACATCCCCGTTTCAAGCATCGCGCGGCACATCGACGCCCTGACCGAAGCGGGGCTCGTTCACCTCGCCTATCAGCCGGGACCAAAAGGGCATGCCAAGTACTACGCGCAAGCCATCCTGAGTTTTACCGTCTCCTTGGAGGCGCTCCCCGAAGAAGAACCCGAAGCGGAATACCTCGTGGAAATGCCGCTCGGGATGTTCTCGCACTGTCACATCAAAGCGCCCTGCGGGATGCTCGGAAGGGAAGGTCCCCTGTTCGGGTTCGACAATCCGCACCTCTTCTTCTCCCCGCTCCGCGCCGGCGCGGAATGCCTCTGGTTCGACTCCGGCTTCATCTCCTACAACTTCCCCACCGACTTTTCGCGCATCCGCACCTTCTCATCCATCACCTTCTCCTTCGAGATCTGCTCGGAGACCGTCTATTACAACGACAAGTGGCCCTCCGACATCACGGTGTGCATCAACAACGTCGAAGTGACGACGTTCACTTCCCCCGGCGACTTCGGCGGCAGACGGGGCAAGCACACCCCCCTCTATTGGCCGCTCACGAGCACGCAGTTCGGCATGCTGCAAAAGATCACCGTCAACGCCGAGGGCGTTTTCGTCAACAATGTCCTCGCTTCCGACAAAGTGAAATTCGACGACCTGCATGTCTACGACGGGACTTCCGTCAAGCTGGACATCGGCATCAAACCGGACGCCAAACACCGGGGCGGGATCAACCTGTTCGGCAAGAACTTCGGCGACTATCCCCAGGCGATCGTCATGGCGCTGCGCTGACAAACCTGCGCCCGCACCCTCATCCTCGGCGTTTTCGCGCCATACTTTGGCGGCCGTCCCCCACCTATGAGTTTTGTTGCGTCCGTCGCGCTGTACGGTGATGACGGGCTTTACATGCTCACCGCCAAACGACTCACCGTTTAGCAAGTCGTATCACTTGCCGAGATATGCAACCGTCGCAATGTCCTTTTTCGTTCCGTTTTTCATTGTTTCGCTCCCTCACTATTTAATCCGGAACAATAAAAAATGGTACAGAGCAGTTCCTGTACCGTTCTATACCATTGTAAAACCCTACGATCACTTCCTGAGGAAAAACACACTTCCCTGTTGAAATTCAAGCCGGAATGTGTTATAATGAGCACAACTTATTCCAATCTACACAGAGAACGCGCTGGGGCTTCTGATTTTATATTCACTTACCCACGGTGTTCAAAAAGGGTTCCGTCTTTTCCGCATTGCCGTTTCACCTTTGTTGAGTTTTTTTGTCGATTTTCCGACATTCGCGTGCCTCGCACAGGCACATAGAAAATGCACTTCGGAAATCCACCAATGGAGCATATGTCAACCAATCTCGCTATCATTTTTGATTTTGACGGCACAATGGTAAACTTGTTTGCCTGCTATGATCTTACCCGCACGACTAAGTCTTTGTCTTTAGCTTCGGAAAAATACGGCATCCACTTTGACTGCAGGCTTGACCCGTTTGATATTTTCACGGAGATATCGAAACATATACTGCCCGGCAATAAAAGAGAGACAGCGTATCTCGAAGCACATGCCATTTTAACGCAAGCCGAACTGGAAGCGGTAAAAACATGTGAGCCTTTATGCGGCATGGAAGAAGTTTTTCCGCGACTCTGTGCCCAATATCGTGTTGGGATTGCTACAAATAATTCCGAAGAATGCGTAAGGCATTTCCTTTCCGGACATTTCCCTGAGCTCGATCTCCCCATCGTCGGAAGAGTGGGCACAGCCCCTGAACGAATGAAACCAAATAGTTGGCCTCTTAAAACCGCCGCGAAGCAAATGGGAAGCCACCCGGATACCATCCTCTTCATCGGCGATACTTCCACAGACCAACTGTGCGCTCAAAGAGCAGGATGCGCTTTCTTGGGAATCGCACCCTCTCCTTCCAAACACGAGGATATGTTAAACTTCCTACCAAAAAATCATATCGTAGAAAATTATTATGAGATTCCCCGTAAGATAGAACTTTTCACTGAAAGACCTGTCGCCTTTCGAAGGAAAAGCACGTCCCGCCCTTGACCTATGAAAAATGAAAAAGAACAATCAGTCGAGGGGCGTACTACAAAATCTTTATGAACAGCCATTGACTTTCTTTTGCTAAGTATGATATAATAAATCCGTAAATGATTTTAATTGATTGTCGCACAACAAAATATTATCCGAGATAAGGAAGAGACATTATGAGCACAAAGGTATTTATCAGTTATCATTCAAGCAAAATTGAACTTGTAACGCATCTTTGCAAAAATTTAGAGAAAAACGGCATTGAAACATGGTATGCCCCCAGAGATATCCGCGCGGGACAACAATGGGATGATGCAATACACGACGCCATCAAGAACTGCAAGGCATTGGTACTCTTGTTCTGCGCGCAAGCCGACTCCAGCGTTCAGGTCAAGCGAGAAATATCTTTGGCGGACAAATACAAAAAACCTGTCTTCTGGGTGCGCATTGAACGTGTTGAACCAAACAATTTAAGCTACTTCCTGACATCCACGCAGTGGTTTGATTGGTTGGATGCCCGTGATGCCACTTTAGAAAAACTCGTCAAGGATCTGGCGTCGCTCGACACACCATCGGAAGAGTTCTCCGAGCAAGCCTCCGCCGCTGCCGGTCAGCCGCCTGCGGCAGAAAAAACGAAAAGCAAGGTCTGGACAAAAGGAATTCTTGCATTCGACACGGACCGAGCCGCAGCCGAATGCGTCGCGCGCATCTATTTTAATATGGCGCAAAAAAATCCCGAATCGTCAGTGATTCTTCCGACCGGTCGGACGGCTTCAGCCACTTTTCGGGCGATGTTGCGCATTGCAAAAGAATATGACGGTTGCCCCTTTGGGGAAACCAACATTGTCTCTGATACAGAAACGTTCGGGGTATGGGCAGAACACAGCGCAAGCAGAACAAATCATATTTACCAAAAGCTGATCGGACCGCTGGCTGAAATGGATCGGGCGCCCCTTAAAAGCCAATTGCATTTATTAAGCGGGATCTATGCCGAAAGAGACCCCCTTTTACATACACAGAACTTATTGCGGGACTTCCCTCCCTGTGTTCATGCAGTATCCATCTCTCCTGTAGGAGAGATCCTCGCCTATGAGGTCGGCACATATACGGATATCGAGGAAATCATCGATGATGGTCCCCGGATCATAGAGATCGGGGAACACAGCAAAAAATATATCGATCCCAATCAACCCTCTAAATCCGTCGTCTCAATCGGGCTCGGCACGGCTTTGTCGGCAGAAATTCTTTTATTGCCGATTTTCGATATGCAAAAAGCACCTATTTTAAATCGGCTGTTTAACGGTCCGATGACTGCAGGGCTTCCCGCCACTCTCCTGCGCAATCATCCCAACGCCTATATCGTGACGACAAAGAATATTGCAAATGAAGCAGGGATCGGCGATTTGTGCACCATGGAAGAAGACCCGAAAGCCGCTGCCGAACGGATCACTTCTAACTGAACCACATCTATGAGGTAAGATCATGTATATCGGAGCTATAGATATGGGCGGCAGCAAAACCATCGTCGCCGTTTTAAATGAACAATTCGAGATCCTCACAATGGAACGCTTTGAGGGGCATGAAAAAGATTGGCGCAAACACTTCGATCGCACAGTCGCTCTCTTAGACCGCTGCACGAACAAGCTGCACATCACCACAAATGATCTGTCTGCTCTCGGCGTTGTTCCCCCCGGTATGGTGCGTAATGAGCGATTTTTGCTGCTTGCCCCCGCAACGGGATGGCGAGACTTGGATATGATCGAGGAATATCACTATCGCACAGGATTTGATATCATCGCAACCGATTGCGACGTAAATGCCAGCGCAATCGCCGAATCAGATGTCACCGGAATCAAGGACTTTCTGTGGTACAACATCTCTAACGGGATCGGCGCCGCGATCATCGCAAACGGTGAAAATGTCCCCGGGGCAAACGGCGTTTCCGGCGAACTTGGGCACGTCAAAGTAGAATATGAAAACCCTCGCCCCTGTCCGTGCGGACAAAAAGGGTGCTGTGAAGCCCATGCCAGCGGGGCAGCCATCGGGCGCCAGGTACTGCAGCTTGCGAATGAGAACCCCCGGTATGCCAAGTTATTTAGCGATAATGGGTATCCGGTGAACGCCTACGGTGCCTCTTTGCTTGCGCGTGAAAATGAGCCGATCAGCCTTAAGGTCTTTCAGGAAGCAGGAAAATATATTGGGCGCTCAATCGCTATCGGATTAAATGTAATCAATCCTCCGCGTGTTTTTGTCGGCGGCGGAGTATCAAGATCTCTCGACCTGCTTCTTCCGGAAATTCGGCATCAAATTGAGATTGGTACGGTTGAATTTGCCCGGAATGTTCCCATCGAACAAACCAACCTCGGCTATTATGCGGCATTGAAGGGCGCCGCCGCCATTGCCTTGCGAAAGTATCAAAAATACAATGGGACATCCCGCCCTTAAATTCAAAACCGCTCTAAAATTAAAGCGATCCCGCCATTTGACGGGATCGCTTTTTGCAAAAAAACAAAATTGACAAATTTAATTTCTTTCTTTCATGATCGTTTTCACAACCCGGAACCTGGCAAGCGCCTCATCCAAAGACCTTACCCCTTCGGTGGCACCAATTTCCTCAATGGCACAAGAGGCTGCGGCAGAAGCAAAACAGCCGCAATCGGGAACAGACCAGTTTTCCGAAAGTGCCCACAAAAACCCTGCAGCAAAACAATCACCCGCACCCGTCGTATCAACGCATCGTTCGGTCGGATACGCAGGGATATGACATTCCATATCGCGTGATTTGATCAGACACCCTTCTTTTCCGCACTTGACGACAGCATACTTACAGCCGGCATCCACCAAAGCGCATGCATTCTTATACAAGTCGCTCGACCCTGTAAGCGAAGCGATTTCCTCGCTGTTGGGCATAATAAAATCGATGTAAGGCAGCACTCTCTCTAAGTCGCGAAGCTGAATGCCATCCTTATTGCGCACCATATCGACTGAGAGAATTTTACCTGGATACTGCTTGATGCCGCAAAAAACATCTTCCATGGCTGCAACATCCAACAAGGGAGATATGAACATACTTGCCAGACTAACGATCTGTCCGGAAGAAGCTATGTGGCATAAAATATCCTTTTTGCCCAAACTTCTTTGACTGCTCTTGGGATTGGTGATAAAATAACGTTCCCCTGCACGGTCAACCAATACGATATTGATCGAAGTTTCTACATCGGCGTCGATAATGACCTTGGAGCTATCTATATGATTTTTGCTTAAAAAGTCTAAAACTCTTTCGCCCGAATCGTCCTTACCAAGTTTTGTGATCAGCTCAACATTTTTTCCAAATCTGGAAAGAATAACGCTTTCGTTTAATGCGTCTCCCCCGAAAGAAGATTTGATTGTGTCTGCAGATGACGACTCCTGCCCAAAGATGTTTTTATCGATCGGAGCTGCAATAACATCAACGATTGCATTCCCGATTACCGTGATCTTATTCATGATTTTACCTCCCCTGTATCACTATACCTTATCGCCTCGCGCTGTATAACAATCCTTTTCAATCATAAAAATCAATGCCGAATAACGATAAAGCCTATTTTCATTATAACACACTCGGCAGTCTCTAGCAAGCATATTATCAGGACGAGCATAGCAACCCATTCGTCGTAAAAATAAAATAGCTTTTAACTATCCTCTATCATCGCCCTTCTCCTTCACAATAGAACAAACAGACCACGCAAAACGAAGGAAGGCCGAGCAGGTCCATTAGACCTACTCGGCTTTCCTGATAAGAGCTATTCCTATTTTCAGCGATAATTTTTCCCGTTGACTTCCGCGAGCGCTGTGCCAAACTCCCTGCACGAATCCCGAAAAAATCGGGAAATCATCTGCATTTTGACATGAAAAAAGGACTCAATCGACCTTTTTTACAAGGTGTTCAACTGAGTCCATCTTGGCTGGGGTAGCTGGATTCGAACCAACGAATGACGGAGTCAGAGGCAAATCAAGATTTTATAAAACAGCCTCGAAAGCCCGTTTTTTGCCCAAAAACCGCCGTTTCAAGCCACTTTTCAGAAATCGTTTCCCCAATCTTCCCCCAACTACTCTTTTGCGTCAAGTATATTTTTGACATTTTGAGCTTCTTTGCTCAAAGCTTTTACTTCTTTTATCAGACTTCTATAAAAAAGTTTAACATCTTCGTCCTTTAAAATCGAAGAAACTTGTCCATTTCTAATAGCAATGGAAAGCAGTTCTTCCCTTTCGTCATCATCCCAGCGCTTGATTTTCATCAATTGCGCGATAACCGTATGCGTGGCAGCAAAACTGCGGCTATTATCCAACGCATTAATCAAATCAATTTTTTGCCTTCCTTCTTCGCTGTTTGCCCGCTCAAACGAATCCGTTTCCTTTTTGCATTTGAAAAATACGTTATTCAGTTTATGCTCGACAACTATACGGTCTATGATTGACTTGACGAGCAAATCGAGCTCCTTCCCTTCCGAATAATCGGCCGGGGTATAATACCGAATCCTGTCCTCCCTCATCATTTTATACACCTTGGCCTTGTCGCTGTTCTCTAAACTGTATACACCGATCGAGGCGCCACCGTTCGAATTTACCAATTTCATGCACGGTATATCCGTATCACTGTCTCCTATGTAAATCATATTTCTAAACGGCACCCTGATTTCATCGGGTGCAAACGAATCGTTCACGCCGGGATCGTTCACATCCAGTACTCCCTTTTCTATTCTGAATAAAAACTGCGTTTTGTTCGTGTAGTTGACCGCCTGCGCCGGCCAAACAGCCATTCCTTTTTCGTCATAATAAAATGAACTTGCATAAACACGTTCGAATGCGCCATTTTTTGCGACCGACGTTCCCTCGATCATCTCCGCCAATCCCGACGATATAATATAATGTTCGACGATTGCGCCCCGCTCTTTCCCATATTCGCGTATCCGCTCAAACCAATCCTCCACGCCAGGGAACAAGGTAATTTTTGCCCCGTAATCGGCAAGCGTTTTTTTATTAAAAAGGAACTGGCCGTATGCTTTTTCTTTCATACAGAACATGTAGGCGAGATTCTGATCCATATTATTTTTATCGGCAAGAGCGTTTGATTCCTTCCAGAATGCCCCAACATCCATACCAATCTCTTGGATAAAACCCTGCGCCTGCATATCATCGGGCGTCAGCGTCTTATCGAAATCGTAACAGATTGCAACAACGGGCCTGTCTTCCTTATGTTTCCGTTCGAATTGTTTATCGCTCACAGTCTATCCACCTCTTCTTTTCCTATAGCCTTATTCTACCACCGTTTATAAAAATTGTCTACTCTTCAAATAAATTATTGATCTTTCTTTTGATATTTTTTTCTTGAAGCACCCATGAGGATATTTGGTGTGGAGGTATCCTTTATTCATTCACTTTCCAACTTCCGGTCTTGTCGGAACCGAGGCGTTCAATCACTCCCGCTTCTTTGAGTTTCGCGATGTTTTTCTTGATCCCGCTATGCCCGATGCCGACCGCCTCGGACAAGCTCGCTATGGTGATCTCGGGATTTGCCTTCATCAACTCCACAATGCGCCGCTGCGTGGCGTTCAGTTTTACAGTCTCCTTACTGTCCACTTTACTGTCTACTTTACTGTCCACCTTACCATCAACTTTCTGCTCCTCGGGATACGGGAACACCACCTTGATGCTGCGCGGGGAGATGCTAAAAATGCTTTTATCATACTCCTTCAAGATCCTGCTCATACCGGAGCCAAGCTGCTCTACCAGCCCCACATCCTTGAACACGCGCATGAGCTCGCGGTTGCGCGGCATACTCGCAAAGCTGAAAAAGTCCTCTTCACTCTGCCCATAAATGAGGCCGCCGTCCGATGTGATCTCGATCCTGTCCGAAAAAATTTCAAACACGGGCGGGATCTCGCGCGTGTAATCGTTGTGGACGATGGCGTTGATAATCGCCTCGCGCAACGGAACACGACCGACCAGAGTGCGGTCAATGCGCTCCTTGCCCGTGATCTTCGTGCGGGTGACGTTCTCGATCTCAAACTTGTCCAGAACACGGTGCGCCGCCTTGATGAGCGAACAATAGCCGTATTCCTCGTTTTCAATGAGATCGACCTTATCCCTGCCCGCGTACTTGGCGACCTTGATGGAAACGCCATTCTCGTCGGCAAGAAGGTACGCCACATAGTTATACTTGCCGTCGGGCGTGAGCAATTCGAGCGAGCTTGCAAACTTATCGTTGAGGGCAAGCCCGCGCTCTTCGTAATAAATGTAACCTTCGCTTCATATACATGATCGCTATATTACACAATTCCAAGAAAAATACAAGTTAAGGGGACAGATTTTGCAAAATTTACAAAATCTGTCCCCTTAAATCCAAAAATACGCATCCCGTTCGATCGTCGATACTCTTTTCCAGTTCCTGCGCGGTTGACTCGAGCTCGGCTTTCGAATTGCATGGGTCGAATACAAATCGATATGCAAGCCCCCTCATCCGCTTAAATCAATTTCATCTGCTCCGATGGAACTGCGCGGACGATATAGGCATCGGAGTTTTTCTCCTCGGATGTGAGCTCCACGTCGGGCGCGAACTTGCGCAGGCAGGACTTGTAGCAGACCTCTTTGCCCGTCGGACGCAGCAGCGCCGGGCAATCAGAAAGATACTGCCGCCAATCCTGCCACCCGTCGGCATTATTGTAGTGGTTGAACTTGCCGATCTTATCATGATCGACACTGTTGTCCCGCAGCGTCCGCTATTCTTTCGGCACCGTTACAATTTTCTGATTGCGAGCGTGCGGCTTTTGGGGAATGGTATAGGCAAGCACTCCCTGTTCAATGAGCGGCTCCACATAGCGCCGAAGTACATACGCCTGCGTCATATCCAAAAATGCGGCGATCTCCTTCCTCGTTCGCGGGATCTTGCAAAACTCTTCTAAAGAACCCGGCTTCCCCGTTTCCTTGGATCGATGCGCATTGTAAAATACCACGCGGAAAAGGCCGCGCTTATCTTCAAACAACGGCGTGGGAAGTCCGCCTTCCGCCAACTGCTTGCGAATGGTCGGAATTCCGGAATACCGATTTTCCACGATCTTCATGCTCTCCAAAACGGAAATGAGCGTCTTGTTGCGCGTATCGGCATGGATCCTTCCCAATTTGTCGATGTCGATCGCCCCATACAGCCCTCCCGCATTGACGATCTCCAGCCGATCCTGATATAATTCCAACCGAACGGGCATCCCCTCGGTATAAGGGCTGTAATCGCGGTGCACAAGCGCATTGAGGACGGCTTCGCGCACAGCCGTCAAAGGATATTCCGTCACATCGGTGCGCTTCCCGTCCTGAACGCGCACCCCCGCCCGCATATTCATAGCGACAAAGTTGACTGCACCTTCCACCATCTGCGGGATCGTTCCTTCGATACGCTTATTGTCCAAAAAGCGCTGCCCGTCTTCGGACACATCCCCCATCTGCGTACCGGGAACAAGGACAGCCGTCAGACACAGTTGAGGAAACTGCGCCTGCGGATATTTGGAAAAACAGAGAACGGCAGCGAGCGTCGGCTTTCCGTTTTTTGTAAGTCCCATGAGAGTCAACAGTTCTTCATCCGACAAGTTTGCCGTATTGACGCGGTTCGTGCGAACACTTTGCAGATAACTGCTCACCATGTTCCGATCTAAGCTATTGAAGTCGGCAGAAGTTTCCCGGATATCTTCCCGAATTTGTTTCCGATAGGCGTCAAAGCTATAAATTTCGTAGTCGGTCATCCGCTCGTCGGCATCTCCGACGCGCACATACGAGCCCTGCCATTTGCCCGCGCCCTTGTAATACACGGGGCGTTCGGCTGCTTCCACCGCAGGGATCTCCATACCGACGAACTGCTTTCCATCCATCTCACAGACAGAGAACACCGGGCGAACGATGGGCGACATCTGTTTGCATTGCTCGGAAGCGCGGTGCTGCAAGTCCTGAGCATCATATACGCCGACGGACGCAAAGCCCTGTTTTTCATCCAGTCCGAATACGATCACGCCGCCCATGTTTTGGTTGGAAAAGGAGGAAAGCGTCTCATACAGCTTCGGACAGCCGCCCTGCGCCGCCTTTACTTCAATGGTCTGCTCTTCGCATTTTTGGTTCTGAATGCGCTTTACAAGCTCCAATAATTCTTCCGACAGCATATTTCACCTCTGTTGTTATAAGTATAGCACAAAAAATAAAATTTTACAAGCAATAAGTAAAATTTTATGTTTCAAAAGTTAAATTTTAATTTTGAAAATTAAAATTACGTCCCGATTTACAAAATTTTATGTCGAAAAATTAAATTTTATAAATTACGTTTGGTTTTTGTTGGCTTTTTTTCGGTAGTCAGAAGCCCGACGTCGGAAAAAATAAACTTTGAAGGCAGTGAGATCCTCATAAATGTTGCAAAGAGCCTGCAAACATACGTCAAGAACTACTCTCCGAAATATTCCATCCGTCTTTCCACGCGGAACTTCGGGTATGAAAACAATATAAAGTCGATCCCTCTGTACGCCGTGTTCTGTCTGAAACCGGACTGATACAACCTGCTATGGATAAAGGAATGAAAAATAACGGCTGCCGCAAGACAGCCGTTATTTTTCATATCTTTTTTGTCATCGTTCATTCAAGAAACCTGCCGATGGTTTTTTTGACCTGCGCTTTGAAGCGGTCGATAAAACCCGAGACGTATGCGGAAATTTCGACCGTGTCGTCCATCAAAGGCGTCAAATCCATGGCGTAATTCAAAGCGGAATAGGTGTCACAGGCGTGGCTTGCGGAGAACGTGGCGTTTGCGAGCCTACGCCCCTCCGCCGCGAGGTCGTAGCGCTTCCCGCCCGCGATCTGACTGTCGAACACCGCAGAAAGCGCGCGCATCAGGTTGGGATGCGCCCCGCAGTCGAGGTACACCTTCTCGTCGTCGCAGAGCCAATCCAAGTCGCGCCACACTTCGCACCCGTACACCTTTTCGGGGCGTTCCTCGGGCGAAAGCGTGCGCAATGCCGCAATGACTTTTAATGCCGTTGCAACGTGCGTCTCGTGCTTGTCCGCGAGATTATGCGTGTAGAGATATTTCGGCTTTGCTTGTCGGATAAGCTCGGCAAGCTTTTCGACGATTTTTGCATTGCCCGCCTCTTTCACCTCTCTGGAAGGGTGCGAGAGCATGGCGAGGAAGCCGTACTCCCCCACCATTGCCGCCTTCTTTTGTTCGACGACGCGCACCGCCTTCATCTGTTCGTCCGTATAATCGGCATAAAGCCCGCCCCTCGGGCTCCCCGCGCCGTCCGTCACGACAATGGCGCCGAACCATTTATCTTTTTTGCCGAAGCACTCCGCGATGGGCGCGTACGCCATAAATTCGATGTCGTCCTGATGGGCGGAGATGGCAAGGTGGGTCGTGCGGGAGAGCGCCGTCTTTTCGTCTGTTCCGTCGGGAATATACATCATAACTTTGCTGCCGCCTCCCTGTCGGCGATGAGAACGCAGTCGGGGTGGAGCTGCAATACGGATGCGGGGACTTGTTCCGTCACTTCCCCCTTCACCATTTTATACACGGCGTCCGCCTTGTTCGCCCCGCTCGCCAAGATCAATATCTTCTTTGCCTGCATGATCTGCCTGATGCCCATTGTGAAGGCTTTTCTCGGCACTTCGGAGATGTCGTCGAACAGGCGCGCGTTGTCCTTCACCGTGCTTTCCGCCAAAGAGACGACGTGCGTGCCGCATCCGCCCGAAACGGCGGCAGAAGTTTCTTTAACCTCTTTTCTCCGCCCGCAAACGTCACTTCGCCCCAGAACCGCACGCCGAACGGCGAGACTTCCAGCTCGAAATAGCGGGTAAGCCTTCCGTCCGGGGAAAGGAACACCTCCACCGCATCCCCCTGCCAGAGGTCCTCGTTGTCCTCTTGGAACGGGCTGATGATGTCCTCATCTCTGACGCCGAAAAAGAACTCCGCCTCCCGCTCGCCAAAACGGCACCGAAAGCAGCACTCCCCGTTCTCCGCGCCCGTCACGTTCTCCCGCAGATAATACGTTCTATCTTCTTCAAGCGTCATTTTACAGCTTCCTGCATCTTGTCAAAACAGGCGAGCATTTCGTCCACCAGCCTGAACTGCGTGCGCGCACGGTCCAGGTTGTGCCTAGGGCGGTGCGTCCTGAAGTACACGTCTCCTTCGAGATAGTCCGTCAAGAACCGCATCCCGCACTCGTAGGTCATAAGAATGGCGCCCCACGGCAGCAATTCCTTTTCCCGTTGTGTGATGCCGTTGCCCACCGCCGAGAGATACCCGTCGAGATAGGTCTTATAGAGATCGAACACAAAATGCACCTTGGAGAGATCGGGCTCGTCCTCCGCCGCGGAGTTACAGCCGAAACGGATGCTGTCCCCGAAGTCATAACAAAGGCTGCCCGGCATGACGGTATCGAGGTCGATGACGGCGATCCCCTTGCCCGTTTGATCGTCCAGCATGACATTGTTGAGCTTGGTGTCGTTGTGCGTGACGCGCAGCGGGATCTCTTTTGCCGCAATGGCGTCCACGAGCTTGCCGCACAACTCCTTGCGCGCCCTCGCCCACGCGATCTCACGCTCCACTTCCTTCCTTCTTCCGCAGACGTCTTTCTGCACCGCGGTCTCGAAATTTTCATAACGTATGCGCGTATTGTGGAAATCCGGCAGCACTTCATACAGCTGCGAGGCGTCGAAGTCCGCCAAAAGATTGGCGAAGCTCCCGAACGCCACCGCGCTCTCGTAGAAATCCCGCGGCGTGCGCACGCTCTGATAGGACGTGGCGTTCTCGATAAAGACGTACATACGGAAATAGTTCTCCCCGTCATGATAGTACGCCTTGTTGTCCTTCGTGCGGATGAGCGTGAGGCACTCGCGCATGGGGTCCCCGCCGCGCGCCAAAACGCTCCGACGGCAGAAGTCCGTAACGAGCGCGATGTTGTGCATGAGCTTGGCAACGTCCGGGAACAAGCGATTGTTGATGCGCTGCAAAATGTAGTGCACCTCTTTGCCCCTCTCCTCCGTCATTGTCACCTTGAACGTGTCGTTGATGTGCCCCTCGCCGTAGCGCTCACAGTCCGCAAGCGTTCCGTCCACGCAAAACTTCGTTACAATATTTTGAAAATCAAATTCGTCGTTCATGGTTTGCCCTCTTTTCGCTCCATATCTTTTCCCGTCCGTCGCCCCGACGATCAAGGCGCGCCAAATTTCAAAGACGTTTCAAAAATGACGCGACCGCCTCGGCGAGCAGCGCGTGCCCCCTGTCATTCGGATGCAGCCCGTCGTCAAGATTCTCGTACACGCCGCGAACGAGCGGGTCGCTCCTGCACATTTCGTACAAGTCGAGCACCTGCCACCCGTGCCGCAGCGCAGACGCCTTCACGGCAGCCGCATACGCTTTGAGGGGGCGCTTATTTTGGGGCGGCTCATCCGCCCTGTCGAGCGGCGTTAAAGCAACTTTGACTGCCGCAGGAAACCGCTCGTTCAGCCGTTCAAACAACAGATTGCTCGCGCCGCAGAAGGTATCCGCGGTCACATCCTCCATGCTGCCGAACGGGGCGTCGCCGTGGCCGTAATCGTTGGTGCCGCCGAACACGACGACGATGTCCGCATCCGCTGCGATACTCTCCGCCCGCGATACAAAATCCTGAAAATCGTTGGACGAGACCTTGTTCTGCTGCCGCGCAATGCGCGTTGCACCGATCCCGTAATTGCGCGCGACCGCGCCCTCGCTGCGGGCGAACACGCTGACAAAGCACGTCTCCTGCGAGGATGCGCCCACCCCTTCCGTGATGCTGTCGCCGAGAAAGACGACCGTTTTTCCTTTTAATTGCATTTTACGCCTCATGAAAATATCCGTAAGCCACGCCGCAGTAAGTTTGCGACGTGGCTTATACGTTGCATTTCTGCCGGGCAGAGCGCCCGGTCATTCGTCCCACTTTGCACGATCGGTAATGCGGATCTCGGGCACTTCATAATGTTCGAGCTCGAATACAACGATCTCGTTTTGTTCTTTTACGACGGGACCGGGGACATACAGCGTCCGCTGCGGACCGATATTCCAGTATCTTCCCAGCGCGAATCCGTTGATGAAGATGCAGCCCTTGGTAAAGCCGCCGAAATCCACATAGCAATCCTTCCCCGCATGGGCGCGGAACGTGCCTTTCAAAAACGCGGGGCAAGCCTTCTGCTCCCCGCCGAAGGGGATACGTTGCAAATTGTCCATCGGGAGCAGCCACGTTTCATATCCCATCAGGAGCTGGCGGTTGAGATAGACGCCAGACATCCCTTTGAGATCGGGCATGATCTCGCCGTAGTTCACCCTGCCGAGCGCCTCGACGAGTACGTCGATGCGCTTTTTCCCTTCAAACGCGCGAAACGTGACAGATGCGCCGTCGAACAGCGAGGCAAAGATACCGTATCCCATACGGGAAAAAGCGGCGATCCGCTCCCCGTCCGCGTACACATACGCATTGTCGTGTACGTCCCGCACGGAGAGCTGCGTCTCCTCATACTTCCCCTCCGCCCGCGTGCGGTATAAAATGTAGCCGCCCGTCTGTCCGTACTCCTCCATCCTGCGCGCAACGGGCGAAACGTGTCTTGTTCCGATCGCTTCAAGATTTTCAAACAACGACGCAAACCCGGTCAGACGGACGCTGCCGACGTTCTGACTGACGGGCGCGGGCGGCAGAGGCGCGGGCGCGACGCCGCGCTTTGCGTGCAAGAGCTCACGCAGCATAAAGTACGTCGGCGTATAGTCCCCGTTTTCGGTGAGCGGGGCGCAATAGTCGTAACTTGTGACGTCGGGCGTAAACTTTCCGTCGTAATTCGCCCCTGCGGTAAAACCGAAATTGGTACCGCCGCAGAACATATAAAAGTTGAAGCCCGCATCCTCTGCAAGCAGCGCCTCCACCTCCTCCCTGACGCTCTCGGTGCTGCGCGTGTGATGTTTTTCGCCCCACGCGTCAAACCAGCCACACCAGAACTCCGCGCAGAACTTGGGCATATCTGTCTGGAAATGCCCGAGAACGCGGAAGGCGTTGTGCGTGCGGGAGCCAAAGTTGACCGTCTTCCAGACGTCGGGCAGGCTTCCGCCCGAGATCATCATGTCGAGGTCGCCGTCCGACGTGAAATAGATGCAGTCCATGCCGAACTGCTCGTACAGCCCTTTCAGAAAACGCAGATACTGCTTATCCGTTCCGTAGCTGCCGTATTCGTTTTCGATCTGCATGGCGATAATATTCCCGCCGCAAGACAAAAGGTGCGGCTTGAGTTCGGGCAGCAGAACGGAAAAGAAGTCCCGAACGTGCGAAAGATAGCGCTCGTCGCTGCAGCGGATCGCGCAGCCGTCGGAGAGCAGCCAGGCGGGAAATCCGCCCGCATCCCACTCCGCGCAGATATACGGTCCCGGACGCACGATGGCATAGAGCCCGACCTTTTGCGCAAGGCTCAAAAACCGCCCGACGTCGCACATCCCCGAAAAACAGAATTCTCCCTTTCTCGGTTCGTGCATATTCCACACGATATACGTTTCAACGGTGTTGAAGCCGCACGCCTTTAACTTTAACAACCTGTCCTCCCACTGATCGGGATGGATGCGGAAATAGTGGATGCTGCCGCTGTAAATTTGCGTTTCTTTTCCGTCAATGAGGATCTTATTCCCCTCGATCTGTGTCATAGCCCCTCCGACAAGCGTTAAACTTCGATCTCGTTGAGTTTTCTGATCTCTTCCAAAGCCACCTTCGGCGTGCGGTCCTCTTTCAGCAGCCCGTTGACTTCCTGCTGCACGTCGGTGAGCTGCGTATAGCAGTACCCGAGGATGGGCATTTTTTTCGCCGCCGTGAACAGAGAGCGCAGGCGGGCGAGATACTCCGCTTCATCCTTTACGGCGCAGCCGTACCCCCACGCCTCGCCCTTTTCGTCCGCGCGGAACCCGTAAATGACGGTGATGTTCTGCGGGTCAACCTTGCAGAGGCCGATGGGCTTCTTTTTCATGAGATCGGTCTTTATCATGTCGGCGAATGAGCCCTCCGTAACATAATCAGCGGAGGGCTGTATTCTATTTATTCACTTTCCAGCTTCCCGTCTTATCGGAGCCGAGACGTTCGATCACCCCTCCTCTTTGCGTTTCGCGATGTTTTCCGGGCGTAAATGACTGCTTTCATGGCTCACCCCTCCTCCATGGTGGCTTTCAGCATTGCGTACATTTTGGGAATGTGGCTGATGACGGTATCGTAAACGATGGTCATGCTCACGACGCCGTAATTGTGCACGATGCGATTGCGCATCCCTCGGATGGCTGCCCAAGGGATATCGGGATGCGCCGTGCGGAACGTGTCGGACAGCTTCGCGCCGTTTTCCGCCACCTGCACGATGCGGAACATGACGGAATCGATGAGAAGATCGTTTTCCGTCATCTCTTCCTGCGTCATCCCCTGCGTATGGTCGATGACGAATTTCAGATCCGAAGTGATCTTCTCCAAAAAATAGCGGTCATCCTTGACGTTATCCATAGATCTTTATCCCGTCCCGTAAGATTTCTTTGACGAGCACGCTGTTGTTTTCCAGCTGCGTCTCATCCAGAAGATCGACTTTCTTTTTGAGCGACTCGCGCAGCACTTCGACGAGCTCATAAAAGCGCAGCCCGTTGAGCGGCATGGAGATGAGCAGGTCGACATCGCTCCGTTCCGTCGCTTTCCCTTTTGCATAGGAGCCAAAGAGATAGGCATACTTCACGCCGTACTGCTCGAACAGCGGCGCACAGACCGACTTGATCTTATCGACCGTCAGAAGCCCGTGCTCCTCGTCGATCACGCCGTACTTTTGCAGCGTTTCCAACATATAGCGGTACTTGAGGGTACCCGTCCTCCCCTCGTCCGTCTCATAGCGGACATAGGTGCGCACGGGAACGCCGACGACTTTGGCGCACGCCGCCTGCGTCAGCCCCTTCTCCTTCCGCAATTCCTTCAACGTCATGGCATATCCTCCATGATCCTATTCTACCAGATTGGCATATTTTTTGCAAGCGCTTTATGCCATTTTGGCAAATGAAAATAATATGAGATCGCCAAGCGTGCTTTCTTGTTCTAAACTCTCACCCGATCCCGAAGAAGCGTTCAAAGAAGACTTTGAGCTTTTCTATGATCGTCCGTTTTTTCTTCTCTCTGCCGCCGCCGAACCTGGATACGGACGGCATGATCTTATCGATCTCCGTCCCCGTCGTCTTGATCCCGCCGTCCCGGAAGGAGTTTTCGATGAACTTATGCGTCTCTTCCGGGTGCAGATTCTCTTCTTTGATGATCTCACAAAGCTGCTTTTCCCGTTCCTGCGCGACATACTCATGCCACTCACCCAGCACATCGGACACTTCGTTGATGCCATCGATAAAGTTATCGATCAGCGCCTTTTTGCTGCGAAGTTCCGGGCTGGCGTCGATCGCCTTATGGATGGTGATGAGAACTTCCTTGTCGTCGCCATGCGAATCGTGATACTTTTTGACCAGCAGAAGGATATAATCGATGTTGATCTCGATTTGTTTGATGAGCTCCACCTCAAACACGACATCATCGGTAATATCTTCCTTATCCCCTTCACGGCGGCGCGCCTTCCATTCATCGCGCAGATCCTGATATTTTCCGAGATAATCCTGCAAGTCACGCTCGGAGAGCAATTCCTTTTCGGCAAAGTCGTCAAACGAAGTCAGAAGGTTGCGCATCCGCAAGATCGCCCCGAAGAGTACGATGAACTCTTTCTGCGCCGTCTCCCCTTCGATGCGCGCTTCCTCGACGGGGAACTTTTGCGTAAGTTCGCCGATCATATCCGCATACCCGGGGTGATACAACCCCTTGTCGTCTTTATAGCCGTAATAATAGTCTTTGAAGCCGCGCATCAGCACGATGCCGCCCGCGTTCCTGTCTCCGAACAGCGCGATCGCCTCGTCCGTCCGCTTTTGCAGATTGCGGAAGCAGACGATGTTGCCAAACGTCTTGATGGAATTGAGGATGCGGTTGGTGCGGGAATACGCCTGGATCAGCCCATGCATTTTGAGGTTTTTATCCACCCAAAGCGTGTTGAGCGTCGTTGCGTCAAAACCCGTCAAGAACATATTGACCACGATCAGAAGGTCGATGTCCTTATTCTTCATGCGAAGGGATACGTCTTTATAGTAATTGGGAAATTTTTCCGCCGACGTATCGTAATTGGTGCCGAAATACTCGTTATACTCTCGGATCGCACCTTCCAGAAAATCGCGGGACGAAGTATCCAAACCGGAAGCGCTGTCGGAATCTTCCTCCCCGAGCAGACCATCCGCCTCGCTCTCATTGGGCGCAAAACTGTAAATGGTAGCGATCTTGATGGCTTTTTCAGGATGTGCCGCCATCTGCTTTTGGAACTCGGTATAATACAGCTTTGCCGCCTCGACCGAGGAGACCGCAAAGATGGAATTAAACCCCTTGATGTGCGTCTTATTGCGGATCTCCTCGACGTCGCTGCCGTTTTTCGCATGCGCCACTTCACTCACGTTGACGAGCTGCCTAAAAGAATACGCCCGTTCGTTGCGCTTGGTCTTCTGGGCGAAGTGGTCGAGGATATACTCCACTACCTTTTCGATGCGCTCGGGCGCAAGATACGCACGTTCCCTGTCGATATCCCACACTTCTTTATCATCGATCTCGGGCTCTTTCTCCATCGTTTTGATATAATCGACGCGGAACGGCAGCACGTTTTTATCGTTGATGGCATCGACGATGGTATAGGTATGCAGTTGTTC
>CALVMH010000029.1 GCA_944343275.1 uncultured Clostridia bacterium
GACCACCGAGATCTACACTCTTTCCCTACACGACGCTCTTCCGATCTACTTCCTCGGTGAGTTCCGCCTCTTCGGGGGCGAGGTCGGAGAGGGCGTCCGCCCGCGCCGCCATAGCGCGCACGGCGGGGAAGGGGCGGGGCGCGCCGCTCTCGATGCGGCGGAGCTTGCCGAGCGTGACGCCCGCCGCCTTTGCAAGCGCCTCCGCGCGCTTTTTTGCATCCCGGACGGCGAGCGCCGCAGCCCGCCGCCGCTGCCTGTCCGCATCGGAGCGGGTGAACGTCACGCCGTATTCGGGGTCGGCGCCGCTCTCCGCCACGGCGCGCAGCGCCGCGGCGAGCCGCGCGGGGTCGGCGGCAAGCTGTGCGTGCAGCCGCCGCGCCGCCGTATAGCCCGTCTGCCTGCGCACCTGTTCCCCGTTCTCCCGCACAGATTCAAACCGCGGCTGAACGTTCATGCCCGCGGCCCGCGCCGCGATGCCGCACCGTTCCAGTGCCTGTGCGGCAGCCGCCGTCCGCGCCTGTGCCGCCGCGACCGCGGCGGAAAAGGTTTCGGCTTCCCCCGTGACCGTCAGCAAAAGCTGCGCCCTGTCCGGGGCGACGCGCACGCTGCCGCTGCCCGTCACCGCGATCGTTCTTTCTTCCATCTGCGTGTACCTCCGTGCCGGTGTATGCTATATAATGTGTACCCGCGCGGGCGGCATTCAAACGCCCGCTGTAAATTTTTTTGCGCAGCGGTTATATCTTGTGGGGAAAGGGGGAACAACCACAAGATGTCGGAGAAGGGGCAGAATCTGCAAAAAAAGCGCGAAAAATCCTGAAAAATCCCCTTCAAATCGTTGACTTCCCGTAAAAAAGATGATATAGTATACAGGCTGTGTCAAAGCGGCAGGTCTTTTGCCGCGCACACGGGCGTATAGGGTTGAGGCGGGAAGTTACTGAAAAAGCGAGGACGAAAGCCCCTCGGCAGATAATTTCCGCTGACAAATGTGGGAGCGAGACTCCTGCGACTAACCGAAGGCTTTTGCGAGAAAACACCGCAAAACAACGCGTGTTTTTTTGATGAGGGTCCTCGATACGCACGGGTGCGTTGACGCGCGGAATACACAGTTAGTATAAAAAGGAAGGAGCAAACCATGGCAAGTCAGAAGATCAGGATCAAACTTTCCGCATACGACCACGAGCTTGTGGACCAGGCGGCGAGCCGCATCGTCGAGACGATGCAAAAGGGCGGCGCAAAGATTTCGGGACCCATCCCGCTCCCCACGGAGCGCGAGGTCGTCACCATCCTGCGCAGCCCCCACAAATATAAGGATTCGCGCGAGCAGTTCGAAATGCGTACCTACAAGCGCATCATCGACATCTATTCGCCCAATGCGAAACTGCTGGATTCCATCCACCTGCCCGCGGGCGTCGACATCAAGGTCAAACTGTAAGCGAAGATACTTTTCAATCCAAGGTATCACAGCAATAAATCAAGAAAGGAGTGAACTTTACAATGGGTAAAGCAATCATCGGCCGCAAGGTTGGGATGACCCAGCTGTTTGCGGAGGACGGGAAGGTCATTCCCGTCACGGTCATCGAGGCAGGTCCCTGCCCCGTCGTTCAGGTCAAGACGCCGGAGTCGGACGGCTATACAGCCGTAAAGCTCGGCTTTCTCCCCGCAAAGGAGAAGGCGCTCAACAAGCCCGATCTCGGTCAGTTCAAAAAAGCGGGCGTTGCTCCCTGCAAGTATCTGCGCGAAGTGCGCCTTGAAAGCGTCGAGGGATACAAGGTGGGGGACGAAGTGAAGGCGGACGTGTTCGCCGCGGGCGACAAGGTGGACGCATCGGGCGTCACCAAAGGTCACGGCTATACGGGCGTCATCAAGCGGTGGAACCAGCACCGCCTCAAAGAGACGCACGGCGTCGGCCCCGTGCACAGGGAGCCCGGCTCCATGGGGGCGAACAGCTCTCCCTCGCGCGTGTTCAAGCACAAGAACCTCGCGGGTCAGTACGGTGCGGAGAACGTCACCATTCAGAACCTCGAAGTGGTCCGCGTGGACACGGCTCGGAACGTCATCCTCGTCAGGGGCGCCGTTCCCGGGGTGAAGGGCAGCGTCGTTCTGCTCAGGACGAGCGTCAAAGCATAAGGAGAACGATCATGGCAAACGTGAAAGTATACAATATGAAGGGAGAGGAAGTCGGCGACATCGCGCTTTCCGATAAGGTGTTCGGCGCCGAATACAACGAACCTCTCATCCATCAGGCGGTCGTCACCTATCTCTGCAACCAGAGACAGGGCACGAAGTCCACGCTCACCCGCACGGAAGTCCGGGGCGGCGGTGCCAAGCCGTGGAGACAGAAGGGAACGGGCAGGGCGCGTCAGGGCTCCATCCGTGCTCCTCAGTGGACGAAGGGCGGCGTCGTGTTCGCTCCCAAGAGCCGCGATTTCTCCAAGAAGATGAACCTCACCGCAAAGCGCGGCGCGCTTTGCTCGGCACTCTCCAAGAAGGTGGCGGACGGCGAACTGTTCGTCGTGGACGAGATCAAGGTCTCGGCGCCCAAGACCAAGGAGATGGAAGCATTCCGCAAGGCGATGAAGCTCGACAAGCGCACCGTCGTCATCATGGACGAGAACGACGAGAACGTCATCCTCGCGGCGCGCAACCTTCCCACGCTCACCACGATCTCCGTGAGCGAGATCAACACCTATGAGGTCGTTGCCAACGCCGTCGTGGTGCTGACCAAGGGGTCCGTGAAGAAACTTGAGGAGGTGTACGCATGACACCCGAAGATATCATCCTGACGCCCGTTCTCACCGAAAAGGGATATGACGGGATCGCAGACAAGCGCTACACGTTCAAAGTCGCAAAGAGCGCAAACAAGACGCAGATCAAGATCGCCGTCGAAAAGATGTTCGGCGTGCGCGTCGCATCCGTCAACACCGTCACCTGCCCCGGAAAGCTCAAAAGGATGGGCAGGCACGAGGGGTACACCCCCACGACGAAGAAGGCGATCGTGCAGCTGACGGCGGACTCCAAAGCCATCGAGCACTTCAACTCGTTATCGTAAAGCGGAGGATAAGGAAAAATGGCAGTCAAGAGATATAAACCCACCTCTCCCGCGCGCCGTCTGATGACGGTCCCCGTCTACGGAGAGATCGCCAAGGCAAAGCCTGAGCGTTCGCTGCTCGAAGATCAGCGCAAGTCGGGCGGCAGAAACCATGCGGGCAAGATCACCGTCCGTCACATCGGCGGCGGCAACAAGAGGAAGTACCGCATCATCGACTACAAGCGCAACAAAGACGGCATCCCCGCCAAAGTGCGCAGCATCCAATACGATCCCAACCGCAGCGCGTACATCGCGCTCCTCGTGTATGCGGACGGCGAAAAGCGCTACATCCTTGCGCCCGTCGGGCTCAACGCGGGCGACACGGTGATGAGCGGCACGGGTGCGGACATCAAAGTGGGCAACGCGCTTCCGCTCTCCGAGATCCCCGTCGGCACGACCATCCACAACATCGAGATGAAGCCGGGCCGCGGCGGGCAGATCGCAAGGAGCGCGGGCATCTCCGCGCAGATCATGGCGCGCGAGGGCGCGTATGCGACCATCAAGATGCCCTCCGGCGAAATGCGCCTTATTCCCGTCGTCTGCCGCGCGACCATCGGTCAGGTCGGCAACGTCGAGCATGAGATCATCCGCATCGGCAAGGCAGGCAAGACGCGCCACCTCGGCATCCGTCCCACGGTGCGCGGTTCGGTCATGAACCCCAACGATCACCCGCACGGCGGCGGCGAGGGCAAATCGCCCGTCGGACATGCGGGACCCGAAACGCCTTGGGGCAAGCCCGCTCTCGGATATAAGACGAGAAAGAAGAAGAATCCGACGAGCAAGTTCATCCTGAAGAGGATCAATTAAGGGAGGGAGATACCATGTCGAGAAGCGTTAAGAAAGGGCCTTACGTCGAAGCGAAGCTGCTTGCACGCATCGAGGCGATGAACGAGGCGAACGAGAAAAAGGTATTGAAGACGTGGTCGAGAGCATCGACGATCTTCCCCCAGATGGTCGGTCACACGATCGCCGTGTACGACGGGCGCAAGCACGTTCCCGTGTACGTGACGGAGGACATGGTGGGCTGCAAGCTCGGCGAGTTCGCTCCCACAAGAACATTCAAGGGGCACACGTCCGCCAAGACGAGCGCGCCCGGGAAGAAGTAAGGAGATAAGAAATGGCGACGAATATGAAGAAGAAGACGGCGCGCGTGGAAGAAAAGAGAGAAACGCGTCCCTACGCCGTCGCAAAGTACGTCCGCGTCTCTCCCTACAAGGTGCGCACGGTGCTCGACCTCATCCGCGGAAAGAGCGTGCGGGAAGCACAGGCGATCCTCGACAACTGCATCAACGGCGGTGCGGCGCCCGCAAAGAAGGTGCTCATGAGCGCCGTTGCCAACGCGGAGCACAACAAGGGCATGGACAGGGGCGACCTGTACGTTGCCGCGTGCTACGCGGACGGCGGCACGATGCTCAAACGCATGCAGCCCGTCTCCAAGGGCAGGGGACACGCCATCCTCAAAAGAACGAGCCACATCACAGTCATTCTGGACGTCAAGAAGGCGGAGGGAGAAATCTAACATGGGTCAGAAAGTCAATCCTCACGGTTTGAGAGTAGGTATCATCAAGGGCTGGGACACGCAGTGGTACGCCGATAAAAAGGAGTTCTCCGCGTTCCTCAAAGAGGACCACTCCATCCGCACGTTCTTAAAGAAGAAGTATTACGCGGCGGCTGTCTCGCGCATCCTCATCGAGAGGGCGGCGGGCAGGATCGTCGTCACCGTCTATACGGGCCGTCCCGGCGTGCTCATCGGCAAGGCGGGCTCGGAGATCGAGGTCATCAAAAAGGAGCTTGCCAAGATCACGAAGGGCAAGCCCGTCAGCGTCAACATCACCGAAGTGAGAAAGCCGGACGCGGACGCACAGCTCGTCGCCGAAGGCGTTGCCGCTCAGCTTGAAAAGCGTATCGGCTTCCGCCGCGCCTTGAAGCAGGCGATCGGCAGGACGATGCGTGCGGGCGTCAAGGGCGTCAAGATGCAGGTTTCGGGCCGTCTCGACGGACGCGAGATCGCGGGATGCGAGCACTATCACGAGGGCTCCATTCCCCTTCAGACGCTGCGCGCCGACATCGACTACGGCTTTGCGGAAGCGCATACGACGTTCGGCATGATCGGCGTCAAGTGCTGGATCTACAAGGGTGAAGTCCTGAAAGCCGCAAAGAAGGCGGAAGGAGGCAGATAATGTTAATCCCCAAGAGAGTGAAAAGAAGAAAGCAGCACCGCCCCAACATGAAGGGCAGCGCGCAGAAGGGCAACATCGTCGCCTACGGCGAATACGGGCTCATGGCGGAAGAACAGGGCTGGATCAAGTCCAATCAGATCGAGGCTGCCCGTATCGCAATGACGCGCTTCATCAAGCGCGGCGGACAGGTGTGGATCGACATCTTCCCCCACAAGCCCATCACCCGTCACCCCGCCGAAGCCCGTATGGGTTCGGGCAAGGGCGGCGTCGAGTATTGGGTCGCTCCCGTCAAGCCCGGCAGGGTGATGTTCGAAATGGCGGGCGTCTCCGAGGACGTGGCGCGCGAGGCGATGCGGCTGGCTGCTCACAAACTTCCCGTCAAGTGCAAGTTTGTGAAGAAGGCGGACGTTCCCGCCGAGAAAACGGCAGAAGGCGGTGAATCCTGATGAAAGGCAATGAATTTCATAACATGACCGACGTGGAACTTGCAAAGAAGCTGCAGGACTTGAAGAGCGAGCTCTTCAACCTTCGCTTCCGTCACGCATCGGGGCAGCTCGAAAACCCCGTCTCGATCAGAACGTGCAAGCGGGACATCGCCCGCGTGAACACCGAACTGCGTGCGCGCAAGGCGAAATAAGGAGGCATACCATGGAAAGAAATCTGAGAAAAGAGATCGTGGGCATCGTTGTCTCCGACAAGATGGATAAGACCGTCGTGGTCGCCGTCAGCGAAAAGCGCCCGCACCCCCTCTATAAAAAGACCATCACCTACACCCGCCGCTTCAAGGCGCATGACGAAGAGAACGAATGCGGCGTCGGCGACACGGTGCGCATCGTCGAGACGCGCAAGCTGAGCAAAGACAAGAATTGGCGCGTCGCCGAGATCGTCGAGCGGGCGAAGTAACGCGGGAGGAGAGAAAAAATGATTCAACCTCAAACGAGACTCAAAGCAGCGGACAATTCGGGCGCGAAAGAGCTCATGTGTATCCGCGTGCTGGGCGGCTCCTTCAGAAGGAGCGGCAACATCGGAGACGTCATCGTCGCATCCGTCAAGACGGCAACGCCCGGCGGCGCCGTCAAGAAGGGCGACGTCGTCAAGGCGGTCATCGTCAGAAGTTCCAAGGGCATCCGCCGCGCGGACGGGACGTACATCCGTTTTGACGATAACGCCGCCGTCATCATCGACAACCAGAAGCAGCCCAAGGGCACCCGAATCTTCGGGCCCATCGCAAGAGAACTCAGAGAGAAGGATTACATGCGTATCATCTCTCTCGCACCGGAGGTCCTGTAAGGAGGCACGCAGATGAACGTAAAAGTCAATGATAACGTGCTCGTTCTTACGGGCAAATACAAGGGCAAGCAGGGCAAGGTGTTAAAGACCTATCCCGCAGCAGGCAAAGTCGTTGTCGAAGGCGTCAACATCGTGCACAAGCACGAGAAGGCGAGAAAAGCCAACGAGACGAGCCGCATCGTCACCGAGGAGGCGCCCATCGACGCATCCAACGTGGAAGTCGTGTGCGACAAGTGCGGCAAGGCGACGCGCGTCGCGCATGCCGTCGTTGACGGGAAGAAGGTGCGCGTGTGCAAGAAGTGCGGTGCATCCCTCGACAAGGCGTATGTCAAAAAGGTAAAGCAGGCAGCGGCGGAGCAGGAAGAGGCGCCCAAAAAGCGCACGAGAAAGCGCACCGCCAAGAAAGAAGAAACGGCGCCCGAAGGCGAAGAAAAGTAAGGGCGGAGGTTTAAGTCATGGCAGAAAAGAAAACGGCAGCCAAGGCTGCAAAGACCGAAGCGCCCGCAGCAGGCATCAACCGCGTAAAGGCATATTACGCCAAGGAAGTCGTGCCCGCTCTCATGAAGAAGTTCGGCTACAAGTCGGTCATGCAGGTGCCGCGCATCGAGAAGATCGTCATCAACACGGGTCTCGGCGACATCAAGGACAACCAGAAGTCCATGCAGATCACCGAGAACGAATTAAAGCTCATCACGGGTCAGAAGCCCATTTACCGCAAGGCGACCAAGTCCGTCGCAAACTTCAAGGTCCGCGAGGGCATGAACATCGGGCTCAAAGTGACGCTGCGCGGCAACAGGATGTACGACTTTTTCGACAAGCTCGTCTCCATCGCCCTTCCGCGCGTGCGCGACTTCCGCGGCGTGTCCGAAAAGGCGTTTGACGGCAGGGGCAACTATGCGTTAGGGCTCAAAGAACAGCTCATCTTCCCCGAGATCACTTACGATCAGGTCGAGAAGATCCGCGGCATGGACGTGTGCATCGTCACCACGGCGGCAACGGATGAAGAGGCAAGGGAGCTTTTAAGGCTCCTCGGAATGCCCTTCAAGAAGTAAGGAGTACGGATATGGCAAAGAAGTCAATGATCAATAAACAGCAGAGAACGCCCAAGTTCTCTACGAGAGCGTACACCCGCTGCTCGATTTGCGGCAGGCCGCACGCGGTGCTGCGCAAGTACGGGATCTGCCGTATCTGTTTCCGCGAACTCGCGTACAAGGGTCAGATCCCCGGCGTGAAGAAGTCGAGCTGGTAAGGAGAAGAGAAATGACAGATCCCATCGCAGATATGCTCACAAGAATCAGGAACGCCCTTACGGTGAAAAAGGAGACCGTGGAGATCCCCGCTTCCAACATGAAGCGCGAGATCGCCCGCATCCTTCTGGAAGAAGGGTATGTGAAGGACGTCAAGGAGACGGGCGAAGGCTATAAGGCGAACCTTGTCCTTACGCTCAAATACACCGAGGACGGCAAGTCCGTCATTTCGGGGCTCAGGCGCGTCTCCAAGCCGGGGCTTCGCACCTATTCGGGTGCGGAGAGCATGCCCAAGGTGCTCGGCGGCTTCGGCATCGCCGTCATCTCCACCAACAAAGGCATCATGACGAACAAGCAGGCAAAGGCTGCCAACGTCGGCGGCGAAGTGCTCTGCTACGTCTATTAAGGAGGGAATTATGTCGAGAATCGGTAAAATGAGCATCGCAGTTCCCGCCGGCGTCAGCGTCGAATACAAGGACTCCGTCGTCACCGTCAAGGGGGCAAAGGGGACGCTCACGCAGAAGGTGACGGGCGCCATCGACGTGAAGAACGAGGACGGGCACGTCCACGTTCTCGCGCTCAACGACATGGACGAGACCAATGCGCTCCACGGGCTGTACCGCGCGCTCATCGCCAATATGGTGAAGGGCGTTTCCGAAGGGTACACCAAGAGCCTCGAAGTGAAGGGCGTCGGCTGGAAGGTCGCCATGCAGGGCAACAAACTTGTCTTAAACGTCGGCTTCTCCCATCCCATCGAGTTCCCCGCCCCCGAAGGCATCAAGCTCGAATGCCCCTCCGCAACGGAGATCAGCGTTTCGGGCATCGACAAGGTGCTTGTCGGGCAGGTCGCCGCAGACCTGCGCGCCATCCGCAAACCCGAACCGTACCACGGCTACGGGATCCGCTACAAGGGCGAGCACGTCGAGCACAAGGAAGGCAAGACTTCCGGTAAGGGCAAGAAGTAAAGGAGCGTGAATCATGATCACAAAAATGGATAAGAACGCGGTCCGTCAGCGTCGTCACGCCCGTGTCCGCAAGCAGGTATCGGGAACTGCCGAGACGCCCCGCCTCAACGTTTACAGGAGCCTCAATCACATCTATGTGCAGGTCATCGACGACGTCAAGGGCGTAACGCTCGCGTCCGCCTCCACCATGGAGAAGGGCATCCGCGAGCAGCTCTCCGGCAAGACCAAGACGGAAGCCGCCAAGCTCGTGGGGCTTGCGGCAGGCGAGCGCGCCAAGGAGAAGGGCATCGAGGCGGTCGTGTTCGACCGCGGCGGGTACCTCTACACGGGGCGCGTGAAGGCAGTTGCAGACGGCGCGCGTGAAGCCGGACTCAAATTCTGAGGAGGAAAACATCATGGCAAGAGACAACAGACCTCAGAGGAGACAGGAGGAAAACGACGGTCTCATCAAAAAGACCATCGAGATCAACCGCGTCAGCAAGACCGTCAAGGGCGGTAAGAACATGCGGTTTGCGGCGCTCGTCGTCGTCGGCGACGGCAACGGCAAGGTCGGCTACGGTCAGGGCAAGTCCAAGGAAGTGCCCGAAGCAATCGAGAAGGCGACCCAGGCCGCAAAGAAGAACATGGTAAGCGTGCCCATCGTGGATACCACCATTCCCCACGAGGTGCTGGGCGAGT
This sequence comes from uncultured Clostridia bacterium, assembly GCA_944343275.1. Lineage (GTDB taxonomy): Bacteria > Bacillota > Clostridia > Christensenellales > Borkfalkiaceae > Gallimonas. Next base: position 9,449 of record CALVMH010000029.1, read on the forward strand.
TCGGCAGAGGCGCAGTCCTGATGCTTCCCGCCGAAGCCGGTACCGGCGTGATCGCGGGCGGCCCCGTCCGTGCGGTCATGGAGGCTGCGGGCATCAAGAACATCCGCACCAAGTCGCACGGCACGCAGAATGCGGGCAACTGCATCAAGGCGACCATCGCAGGGCTTTCTTCGCTCAAAACGGCGGAAGAGATCGCGGCGCTGCGCGGCAAAGCCGTGGAAGAGATCGTGGGCTGAGGAGGGAAGCAATGATCAAAGTTACGCTCGTAAAGAGCACGATCGGGGAAGTGAAGTCCGTCAAGGCGACCGTCGCCGCGCTGGGTCTTTCCAAGATCCGTTCGGAAAAGACGTTCGAGGACACCCCCGCGCTGCAAGGTCAGCTCAAAAAGGTCGCGCACCTTGTCAAGGTGGAGACCGTTTAACAGGAGTTTATCTATGAGAATCGATACGATCGCTCCCGCAGAGGGGGCAAGGACCACCGAGAAACGTCTCGGCCGCGGCATCGGGTCGGGGCTGGGCAAGACGTCGGGCAAGGGTCACAAGGGTCAGTGGGCGCGTTCGGGCGGCGGTGTCCGTCCCGGATTCGAAGGCGGTCAGATGCCGCTTGCGCGCCGCATCCCCAAGCGCGGGTTCCATAACCGGTTCCGCAAGGAATACGTCATCGTCAACCTGTCCGCGCTCGCCGAGCTGCCCGCAGGGACGGTGGTCGATTACGGCTTCGTGCTGTCCAACGGGCTTGCAAAGGAAGTCAAGAACAATGCGGGGCTCAAAGTGCTCGGCAGCGGCGAACTCAGCATCGCCCTGACCGTGCGCGCGGCAAAATTCTCCGCAAGCGCCAAAGAGGCGATCGAAAAAGCAGGCGGCACCGCCGAGACCGTTTAAGTCTCGGCATTCGTCCGTTTATCGGACGGCATGACAGGGAGCGGAAACCATGATCGAAACTTTGAAAAACGCCTTCCGCAGCAAGGACATCAGAAAGAAGATCTTCATGACCCTTCTTCTGCTGCTCCTGTTCCGCGTGGGCTGCTATATCCCCATCCCCGGACTTGCGCGCAATACCTTTGCAGAGGCGGTTACGGGCAACGATTTCCTCGCGCTCATGAGCGGCATCACGGGCAGCGCGCTCGCCAACGGCACGCTCTTTGCGCTGGGCATCGGACCGTACATCAATGCATCCATCATCATGCAGCTTCTGACGGTGGGCATCCCCGCCCTCGAACGCCTCTCCAAGCAGGGGGAAGAGGGCAGAAAGAAGATCACCAACATCACGCGCGTCGTGACCATCGTCCTTGCCATCATCCAATCCGTCGGCATCATCGTGCTGTTCGGTCAGAACGAGGGCGCGATCAGCACGGTGTATTTCTTCGACTCCATGTGGGTCGCCGGCATCTTCATGACCATCGTCTACACGGCGGGCTCCTGCCTTGTCATGTGGATCGGCGAGCGCATCACGGAATACGGCGTGGGCAACGGCATCTCGATGATCATCTTCATCGGCATCCTCTCCACGGCGGGAACGACCATCGTCGGCAAGTTTGAGACGGCGTTCTCCAACATGCCCGACAGCCTTACCGAGCTGTGGAGCATCGCTGCGTTCGTCGTCATCGCAGTCGTCATCTTCTTTGCCATCGTCTACGTCGACCTTGCCGAGCGCAAGATCCCCGTGCAGTACGCCAAGCAGGTGCGCGGCACCAAGATGTACGGCGGGCAGTCGTCCGTCATCCCCATGAAAATCTCGGGGAGCGGCGTCATGCCTCTCATCTTCGCGTATGCGATCATCTCCTTCCCGTCCATGATCATGAGCCTTGTGCCCTCGTGGTCGGGTGCGCTCGAATGGTGGACGAACAACTTCCAGAACGGCGCCTACGGCATCTGGTATATCCTTGTGCTGTGCGTGCTCATCTTCGCCTTCTCCTTCTTCTATGCGCAGATCCAATTCAATCCGGAGGACGTCTCGCGCAACATTCAGCAGAACGGCGGCTTCATCCAGGGCATCCGTCCCGGCAAGCCCACGGCGGAGTACCTCTCGCGCATCAACAAGCGCATCACCTTGTTCGGCGCCATTTTCCTGACGCTCGTCGCGTTCATCCCCTCCATTGCGTTCAGCTGGGCGGGGGACGACCTCGTGAACGTCTTCTCCACGACGGGGATCCTCATCGTCGTGTCCGTGGCGCTCGAATTTGACAAACAGTTGCAGTCGCAGATCCTCATGAAGAACTACAAAGGCTTCTTGAAGTAATCGGAGGGAAATATGAATCTTATTCTTCTCGGCGCGCCCGGCGCAGGCAAGGGCACGCAGGCGACCAAAATTGCGCAGAGATACGGCCTTGTGCACATCTCCACGGGCGACATTTTCCGCGCCAACATCAAAAACGGCACCGAGATCGGCAAGCTCGCAAAGTCTTACATCGACAAGGGCGAGCTCGTTCCCGACGAGGTGACGTGCGCTATCGTCAAGGACCGCCTCACCTGGGAGGACGTCAAAAACGCGAAGGGCTATCTTTTGGACGGCTTCCCGCGCAACCGCTTCCAGGCGGAGGAGCTCGATAAGTTCGCTCAGATCGACGGCGTCGTCAACATCAACATCGACTTCAAGCTCCTCATGGACCGTCTGTGCGGCAGAAGGGTGTGCAAGGAGTGCGGCGAGAGCTATCACGTCTCCACCCTCGGCGGCGCCACGACGTGCGCACGCTGCGGCGGCGAGCTCTACCAGCGAAAGGACGACAACCCCGAAACGGTGGAGAGCCGCCTCAAAGTGTATGAGGAACAGACCGCGCCCCTCATCGATTATTATACGAAGAAGGGCAACATTCTCAACGTCACGGGCACCGAGGCGCCCGCCGAAGTCCTGTTCGAACAGGTCAAGGCGCTCCTCGATCCCCTTGCGAAACGGGTATGATCGGGAGCAAGACCGAAGAAGAGATCGCGCTTTTGCGGGAGTCCTGCCGCATCGTCAAGGAGTGCCTCGCTTTCGTGGGGGAACGCATCCGTGCGGGCATGACGACCAAAGAAGTGGATGAAATGGTCTACAAGTTCATCAAGGCAAGCGGCGCGGAACCGAGCTGTCTCGGCTATTGCGGCTATCCCGCCTCCGCCTGCGTCTCGGTGAACGAGGTGGTCGTGCACGGCATCCCGGACGGGCGCGTCCTCGAAGAGGGCGACATCGTCAGCGTCGATTTGTGCGCCTATAAAAACGGCTTCCACGGCGACGGTGCGCGGACCTTCTGCATCGGCGAAGTCTCACCCGAAAAGAAGAAGCTCGTCAAGGTCACCGAGGAGTGCTTCTTCAAGGGCATCGAAGGGCTGAAAGCGGGCACGCCGCTCTATGACATCGGCTACAAAGTGCAGCAATACGCGGAGGCAAACGGCTTTTCCGTCATCCGCTCCTATACGGGGCACGGGATCGGGCGGGAAATGCACGAGGACCCCGGCGTCCCCAATTACGGCAGAAGGGGAACGGGTCCCCGCTTGCCCGCCAATTGCGTCATCTGTATCGAGCCGATGATCGCCGCGGGCGGCTGGCGGGTGAAGGTGGAAGAGGACGGCTGGACTGCCGTTACGCTGGACAAAAGGCCCGCCGCGCACTATGAGAACACCGTCGTCGTCCGGGAGGACGGCGTCGAGATCCTGACCTTGTAAAAACCGGAGGAGAGAATGTCCAAAGACGACGTCATCGAAACAGAGGGCAGAGTCATCGAAGCCCTCCCCAACGCCACATTCAAAGTGCGGCTCACCAACGGACACGTCATCACGGCGTACATTTCCGGTAAGCTGCGCATGAACTATATCCGCATCATCGAAGGAGATGCCGTCAAGCTGGAGATGAGCCCTTATGATTTGACGAAGGGCAGGATCACCTGGCGCAGCAAATCCTGATCCGGAAAATATTTCTCGCGTGATACTGCGTCGCGGTTACGCACTCCTCGGTCACGTACGTCTGTGTACGCTCCCGTCGTCGTTTGCGCCCGCTCCTTGTCTGACGCGGAACTATTTCCCGTATGTTATTTCGCCGTATTTCCTTTGCAATACGTTGTCGTGCTTGCGCATTCCCTCGGTCATTTACGTTAGAGGCTCCCGTCGGGAATTGCTCGCACTCCTCGTTTTGCTTGAAACTACGACGAAAACCCATCGGGGAAGATTTCCGCCGCGATCCGTTGTCGCGCTTGCGGGAACTGCGGCGGTCCCTTACGAACTGCATTATTACCATCTTTGAAAGGAGAACATTATCATGAAAGTACGTCCTTCCGTCAAGCCGATGTGCGACAAGTGCAAGGTCATCAAGAGAAACGGAAAAGTGATGGTCATCTGCTCGAAAGATAAGAGCCACAAGCAAAGACAGGGCTAAAATCGTTTGACAAACCGCAGGCGGGTGTGCTATAATACTCTCCGCGGTTTGTGAAAAACCCGTCAAAATTGCAGCAAAAGAAGCGGATCATGGCACAAAAACGTGCGAAGGTCTGCTTGTTTTGCGCGTTCCAAGGGAAAAAACACGGTCTTGCGCAGGAAATATTTTCCACTGTTTCCGCGCTCTGCCGTCTTCCATACATCCAAATACCCAAAAAAATCGGAGGAATTTCAATGGCACGTATTGCCGGTGTGGACCTGCCCAGAGAGAAGCGGGTGGAGATCGGACTCACCTATATCTACGGCATCGGTCTGACGACGTCCAAGAAGATCCTCGCGGCGACGGGCATCGATCCCGACACGCGCGTGAAGGATCTTGACGAGAACGACGTCTCCAAGTTAAGAGAATACATCGACCACAATCTGAGCGTGGAAGGTGAACTGCGCGGGGCTGTCAGCCTCAACATCAAGCGCCTGATGGAGATCGGGTGCTATCGCGGCGTGCGCCACAGAAAGGGGCTTCCCGTGCGCGGGCAGAGCACCAAGCGCAACGCGCGCACCCGCAAGGGACCGCGCCGCACGGTGGCGAACAAGAAGAAGTAAGGAGAGCGCGTTATGGCAGCAGATAAGAAAAGAGTGGTCTCCCGCAAGAAGAGGGAGCTCAAAAAGATCGATAAAGGACAGGTGCACATCCAGTCCACGTTCAACAACACGCTTGTGACCATCACGGACACGAACGGCAACGCCATCTCCTGGTCGAGCGCAGGCTCGCTCGGATTCCGCGGCTCCCGCAAGGGCACGCCCTTTGCGGCACAGATGGCTGCGGAGACGGCGGCAAGGGCAGCCAAGGAACACGGGCTGCGTTCCGTCGAAGTGTATGTGAAAGGTCCCGGCGCGGGCAGGGAATCCGCCATCCGCGCGCTTGCGAACTGCGAGCTGGAAGTGACGCTTATTTCCGACGTTTCGCCCATCGCACACAACGGGTGCCGTCCGCCCAAGCGCAGAAGAGTGTAAGGCAAGGAGTTAGCTATGGCAATCAACAAGTATCATAAAATGAAGCGCTGCAGGTTCCTCGAACTCGATCCCGCCGTCGTGGGCTGCTATAAAAAGTCCATCCGCACGTCGGGCAGGAAGTCGAGAAAGGTCTCCGAATACGGCTTGCAGCTGCGCGAAAAACAGCGCGCCAAGTTTATCTACTGCGTCAGCGAGAAGCAGTTCAGAAAGTATTACGACATGGCGGACCGCATGAAAGGCATCACGGGCGAGAACATGCTCTCCCTTTTGGAGCGCCGCCTCGACAACGTCGTCTATCGTCTCGGCTTTGCGGCGACCAGATTGCAGGCGCGTCAGCTCGTCAGCCACGCGCACTTCTCCGTGAACGGCAAAAAGGTGGACATCCCTTCCTATATCGTCAAGGCGGGGGACGTCATTGCCGTCAGGGAAAACCGCGCAAAGAACAAGTATTTCGAACAGGTCAAAACGGCGAAGGCGGGGAACCTGCCCAAATGGCTGGAAGGCGACCTCGAAAAGCTGGAAGGAAAAGTCATCGAGCTTCCCAAGCGGGAGGACATCGACACCCAGATCGCGGAGCACATGATCGTCGAGTTGTACTCCAAGTAATCACCCGAAGGAGGTAGCTTTATGATCGAAATGGACATGCCCAAGATCGAGGTCGTCGAGAACGAGGAAAGATCGTATGCGAAGATCGTCGTCGAACCGCTCGAAAAGGGCTTCGGCCTCACGATCGGCAACTGTTTGAGAAGGATCCTTCTCTCCGCGCTCCCCGGAGCCGCGGCGCAGGGGATCAAGTTCATGGACGGTACGGTGAAGCACGAGTTCTCCGCGCTTCCCGGCGTCAAAGAGGACGTCACCGAGATCATCCTCAACCTGAAACTCCTTGCCATCAAGACGCGCGTCACCGATAAGGATTACACCAAGACGCTCCGCCTCACCAAAGAGGGTCCCGCCGTCATCACGGCTGCGGACATCTCGCAGGATGCGGAGGTCGAGATCATCAATTCCGACCAATACATCTGCACGGTGGACGAGGGCGGAAAGATCGACATGGAGATCACCATCGGACGCGGCAGAGGCTATAAGCCCGCCAAGGAGAACAAGCAGCCCGTCATCGACTATATCCCCATCGACTCCATCTATACCCCCGTTCAGAAGGTCAATTACAACGTGGAGCCCGCGCGTGTCGGTCAGAACATCGATTACGACAAGCTCACGCTCGAAGTCTGGACGAACGGCACCTTCTCCGGCAGGGAGATTGTTTCCCTCGCCGCGAAGATCATGCAGGACCACATCAGCCTGTTCGTCAACCTGTCCGACACCATCAAGGATATGGACATTCTCGTCAAGACGGATGACGACAAGCAGCAGCAGATCCTCTCGATGAAGATCGAGGACATGGACTTCTCTGTCCGTTCCTACAACTGTCTGAAGAGAGCCAACATTCACACCGTGGAAGACCTCATCAACAAGACGGAGGACGAAATGCTCAAGGTGCGCAACCTCGGCAAGAAGTCCCTCGACGAAGTCATGCAGAAACTCGAATCTTACGGTCTTTCGCTCGCAAAAAAGGAGGATTAAATCATGCCCGGAAAATTGGGTAAAACGACGGAGCAGCGCCTCGCCATGCTGCGCAATCAGGCGTCTCAGCTCCTTTGGTACGGAAGATTGGAGACGACGGCTGCCCGTGCGAAGGAGCTGCGTCCCTATGTCGAAAAGCTCATCACCAAGGCGGTGAACACTTACGACGACGTCATTGAATTTGAAGTCGTCGCCAAGGACAAGAAGGGCAAGGAAGTCAGGACGACTGCCGTCAAAGACGGGCCGAAGAAGCTCGCTGCCCGCCGCGCCGTCATGGCAAAGACGTATGATCTGCAGGAGATCAAGGCGTTCAACGAAAAGAAGAGCGATTACAAAAAGCGCACGGCGAAGGTGCAGCATCCCCTCATGGAGAAGCTGTTCAACGAGATCGCGCCCAAGTACGCGCAGCGCAAGGAAGAGATCGGTCAGGGCGGCGGATATACCCGTATCTACCTGCTCGGTCAGCGTCGCGGCGACGGTGCGGAAGTTGCCGTCATCGAATTGGTGTAAGCGCGTCTCGGATCGGGTACGCGAAATTGCAAAAAAGGGAGCATTTGTGCTCCCTTTTTTTGCGTGCATGCCTCCCGCGCCGCGCCGGGCGTCGGCGTCCGTTGCGCGGCGAATTGCGGCGATTTATTTTTACGGGGACGGGCGGGCGGCGCGGGGGTTGACAGCCGCGCGCGCAATATGTTACAATAAACAAAATATACTTCCGAAAGGGGGAACGTTATGAAACGGATACCTTGTTTGCTGCTCTCCGCCTGCGTGCTTGCGGGGGGGGGTGCTTTGACGGGACTGACCGCCTGCACGACGGCGGATTATTCGGTCGGCATTTTACAGCTCATCGGGCACGAAGCCTTGGACGATGCGACGCTTGGGTTTCAGGATGCCTTGAAAGACGCGATGGACAAAGCGGGCAAGTCGGTGTACTTCGACGTGCAGAATGCACAGGGAGAGCCGTCGACTTGCACCACCATTGCCAACGGGTTTGCGGCAAAGGGGTATGACCTCGTTCTCGGCAATGCCACGGCGGCGTTGCAGGCATGCTATGCGAGCATGCAGGATATCCCCATTCTCGGCACGTCCGTCACCGTATACAGCGCTGCGCTCTCCCTGGACAATTTCGACGACGAGGATCCGAACGCCGTAACGGGCTTCAACGTCTCTGGAACGAGCGATCTCGCGCCCCTTGAAGATCAGGCGCAGATGATCGTCGATCTGTTTCCCAACGTCAGAAAGGTCGGCATCCTCTACTGCTCGTCGGAGTCGAATTCCAAATATCAGGCAGAGATCGTAACGAACTATTTGGAAAGTTTGGGGGATGGGTATCAATGCACGGAGTACACGTTTTCCGACAGCAATGACCTCAGCGCCATTGCGCAGCAGGTGGCAAGCGCGAGCGACGTCATCTATATCCCGACCGACAATACGGTAGCGAACAATGCCGAGATCGTGCGGGCGGCATCCATCGAAGCAAAAACGCCCGTCATTGCGGGCGAAAAGGGCATCTGCAAGGGCTGCGGCATTGCTTCGCTCTCCATTGACTATTACGAACTCGGCGTCATTACGGGGGAGATGGCTGCGGAGATTTTGCTGGAAGGCGCGGACGTCTCCAAAATGCCCATCCGCAAGATCGGCAAGGAGCAGTGCCGCTATCTGTATAACGCAGAGCTCTGCGAGGAGTTCGGCATCACGCCGCCCGACGGGTACGAGGAGGTCGGAGCAGCGGGATGAGCTTTCTGAACGCACTGCCGGGCGCCATCTCCCTCGGCTTGATTTGGGGATTGCTGGCGATCGGCGTCTACATCACCTATAAGGTGCTCGATATTGCCGACCTTACGGTGGACGGTTCCGTCTGCACGGGCGGCGCGGTGTGTGCCATGCTCGTCATATCGGGCGTCAACGTGTGGCTCGCCGTGCTGATCGCCGTGCTTGCGGGGGCGGTCGCGGGGCTGTTGACGGGCGTGTTCCACACGCTCATGGGCATTCCCGCCATCCTTGCGGGCATTCTGACGCAGCTCATCCTATGGTCCGTCAACTTAAAGATCATGGGACAGGCAAACAGAAGCCTGAGTTCGCGCACCTACGGCGTCATCATCACGCAGCTGGAAGCGGGCTGGGCGATTCTCATCCTGTTCGCGTTTGCCGCCGCGCTCATCGGGCTGCTGTATTGGTTCTTCGGAACGGAAACGGGCAGCAGCATCCGCGCCACGGGCAACAACCCCGCCATGAGCCGCGCACAGGGCATCAACGTGAGCCTCAACAAGGTGATCGGGCTCATGATCTCCAATGCCATCGTTGCCCTTGCAGGGGCGCTGCTCGTGCAGTATCAGGGCTTTGCGGACATCAACATGGGGCGCGGCGCCATCGTCATCGGGCTTGCCGCCGTCATCATCGGCGAGGCGGTCGTCTCCTTCTTGCCGCGCAATTTCGCCATCCGCCTTGCAGGCGTCGCGGTGGGCGGCATCATCTATTACATCGTCTATCAGTTCGTCGTCTGGCTGGGGCTGGATACCGAGCTTCTGAAAATGCTCTCCGCCCTCGTCGTCGCCGTATTCCTCGCCATCCCCTATTGGAAGAACAAGCTCATCCGCAAACGTGCGCCCAAGGCGGCGTCTGCGCCGCCGCCCGTTCCGCCGGAGAGCAAGGAAGGGGGTGAGTTGCATGAATGAACGCCCCATGCTGGTGCTCGAAAACATCACAAAAGTATTCAACCGCGGTTCCGTCAATGAAAAGATCGCGCTCAAAGATTTCAGTCTGACGGTACAAGAGGGCGACTTTATCACCGTCATCGGCGGAAACGGCGCGGGGAAATCGACGCTGATGAACGTCGTCTGCGGCACCTATCCCGTTGACAGCGGGAAGGTCCTGCTGGGCGGCAGGGACGTGACCCGCCTGCCCGAATACCGCCGCGCAAAGTATCTCGGACGCGTCTTTCAGGACCCCATGATGGGCACGGCGCCCGATATGGAGATTCAGGAGAACCTCGCGCTCGCCTATCGGCGCGGCAAGGTGCGTTCGCTCATGCCGGGCATCCGCAAGAGCGAGAAGGCGTTCTATGCCGAACAGCTCGCCCGCCTCGGACTTGGGCTGGAAGAGCGCATGTCGGCAAAGGTGGGGCTGCTGTCGGGCGGGCAGCGGCAGTCGCTCACCCTTCTGATGGCGACGCTCAAAAAGCCCGACCTGCTGCTTCTGGATGAGCACACCGCCGCGCTTGACCCCAAGACCGCCGCAAAGGTGCTCTCCTTCACCGAGGAGATCGCCGCAGAACACGGGCTGACGACCATCATGATCACGCACAATATGATGGACGCCATTCGCTGCGGCAGCCGCCTGATCATGATGCAGGAGGGACGCATCATCTACGACGTGTCCGGCGAGGAAAAGCGCAAGCTGCGCGTCGAGGACCTTTTGGAGCGCTTCCGCGCCTCGTCGGGAGAGCTGGACGATCGGATGATCTTGGGCTGATGCCCTTCGGGCGCCGCCCGCAGCCTTGGCTGCGGGCGGCGCTTTTCCTGAGAAAAATCCTTCGGAAGCGATTGCCTTTTTTGCGGCGGGGTGGTATACTGTAATGGAATGATGCGAACGTGCTTTTGTTCGGACCCGCAGGGGGCCCTTACGGGAGCATATCAAAGACATCAAAGGAGCAAGACGATGGCAGACAAAAAACAGCGGGCAAAAGAGCGCTTCGAGGCGCTCGCCTATGACAAGAAGAACTATTTCGAGGAAGCGTCCAAAAAGGAACGCAAGGAGATGTACGCCTATGCAGAGGGCTACAAAGCGTTCCTGAATGCCGCCAAGACGGAGCGTGAGGCGTGCGAGACGGCGGTCGCCATGGCGCAGGCAAAGGGGTTCACCGAGTACCGCTTCGGCGATCCGCTCGCGGCGGGGGACAAGAAGTATTTCATCAACCGCGGAAAATCCGTCGTCGTGTTCCGCATCGGCACGAACGACCTTGAAACGGACGGCATGCGCATCATTGCCTCCCACATCGACGCGCCCCGCGTTGACATCAAGCAAAACCCCCTGTATGAGGACAGCGGACTGTGCTTTTTCAAGACGCATTACTACGGCGGTATCAAAAAGTATCAGTGGACCGCCATTCCGCTCGCGCTGCACGGCGTCGTCGTTCTCAAAGACGGCACGCGGGTGGAGATGAAGGTGGGGGAAGACCCCAAGGACCCCGTCTTCTACATCGACGATCTTCTGCCCCACCTCGGCGCCGATCAGATGCTGCAAAAGGGCGGCAAGATCATCGAGGGGGAACAGCTCAACGTCGTGGTGGGCGGGCTGCCCTGCGCGGACGGCGAAGCGGGCAAGCGCATCAAGCTGACCGTGCTGGACTACCTCAACAAGGAATACGGCATGTGCGAGGAGGATTTCCTCTCCGCCGAGCTCTCCGCCGTTCCCGCCTATCCCGCGCGCGACGTGGGCTTCGACCGCGCCCTCATCGGCGCCTACGGGCACGATGACAGGGTGTGCGCCTATCCCGCGCTGACCGCCGTTCTCGACGAGCCGAGCGAGCACACCGTGCTTGCCATGCTGGTCGACAAGGAGGAGATCGGCAGCGAAGGGACAACGGGCATGCAGTGCAAGGTGTACGAAGACCTCATGGAGGAGATCGCCATCGCGCTGGGCGCCAATTTCCGCCGGGTGCGCTTTGCGTCCAAGTGCCTCTCTTCCGACGTGACTGCCGCCTACGATCCCAATTTTGCGGGCGTGTACGAGAAGATGAACGCCGCCATCCTGTCCTGCGGAACGTGCATGAGCAAGTTCACGGGCTCGCGCGGGAAGAGCGGCTCCAACGATGCCTCGGCGGAGTTTGTGGGCGAAGTCAGAAGAATGTTCGAAAAAGAGGGCGTCATCTGGCAGACGGCGGAGCTCGGCAAAGTGGATGCGGGCGGCGGCGGGACGGTCGCCAAGTTCCTTGCCAATCTCAATATCGACACCGTCGATCTGGGCGTGCCCGTCATCTCCATGCACGCGCCCTACGAGCTCATCTCCAAGGCGGACCTTTACAGCAATTATAAGGCATTTTTGGCATTCATGAAGTAATGTGTACGCCCTGCGGACGGATGGTCCGCAGGGCGTTTGTATGTGCGCAGGCGGCGCGCCCCGCAACGGGGCGCGCCGCCTTGGAATGTCCGCAGGGCGGAGTTTCCATAAAAAAACTGTGAGGGCTTTTTTTGTTGCAGTCTACCGAAGCGGAAGACGGGCAGGTGACTCCCGCAAAGCTCCCTTATGGCACACGCACCTGTCTGTTTAGTGCTGCTGTATCCCTACCCTGACACGGTTCGCAGGGGTACGTTGCATA
>CALVMH010000030.1 GCA_944343275.1 uncultured Clostridia bacterium
CTTGAACGTATCGTTGATATGCCCCTCGCCGTACCGCTCGCACGACTTCACTTCCCCAACGGGAAATTGCGCAATGACCTTTGCATATTCCATCTGCCTGTCCTCTCCGTATAAAATAATGAAGGCGGAACGCCACAACGGCATCCGCCTTTTATGATGGAGCTTCTGGCCGGACTTGAACCGGCGACCTATTGATTACGAATCAATCGCTCTACCGACTGAGCCACAGAAGCAAACTGTCCGCAACGCGGATACGCTCATTTATTATATGAAAAAAGCCGCGAAAAGGCAAGCGTTTTTCGCGCCATTTTCAGATTTTTTTGTTTTCGGGGACGAGCAGCCGCATTCTGCCGCGCAGCACCTCCACGGTGAGGTTTCCGCGCATGCCCTCTTCCCCGTCGAAATCCCACACGACGTCCTCCGCCGTCCTGATGTCGAAGCGGCTGCCGGACAGCAGGGCAAGGTGTTTTTTGCGCACCCGTCCGCGGAACAAAAACAGCGCCATGATGGAAAAATACGCGCCGACACGGGCAAAAAATCTGGGACGCTCCTTCTGTCGGACGATCGCCACTTCGAGGCGTCCGTCCGCCATGCTCGCACGGTTGTTGACGAACATGCCCGCCACCGAACGTCCGCTCATCGTCAGAATGAGCACGGCGGGCGTTTCGATCGTCCGCTCCCCGTCCGAAATGCTGAGCGGGAATACGCGCAGCTTCCATTCGCTGCGGAAGATCTGAAAGAGATAGGCAAAGATGCCGAAGCGCTTTTTGGACTGCGCGGACGCGGTGTACGTCGCGCGGGTGAACGCGCCCGCCGCCACGTTATAGACGGCATAGCGCGTGCCGTTGACGCGCATGACGTCGAGGCGGGCTTCATGCCCCGCCAAAATGACTTTGAGCGCGCCCTTGACGCTGCGCGGGATGCCGAGGGAGCGGGCGACGTCGTTGGTCGTTCCGCCCGGAAGATAGCCGAGCAGCACGTCCCGTTCGCCGATGCCCTGCAAGACGCGGTTGAACGTGCCGTCTCCCCCCGAAAAGAGGATGACGTCATACCTTTCCGCCCCCGCGCGGGCATGCGCGGTCATATCCTCCCCGCTCTCGGTGGCGACGATGTCAACATGGTCGAAATGCGCCCGCAGCGTTTTTTCGATATAACCGATCTTTTTTGCGACCGTTCCCCTGCCGCTCGACGGATGATACAAAAAAAGACAATCCATGATTCTTTGAAATCCTTCCTTGAAGTTTCAAACAGACCTGCGCCGACGGAGGATATCGCCCGCGGCGAGCGGATAGGGACAGGAAAACCGATAGCACTCCTGCACGCGCTTGGCGTCCGCGCAGGGCGCCCCGCCCGCATCCGTCATGTTCTGCACACAAAACGCCTTCCCGTGCGCCACGCCCGCCGAGAGCACTTCCAACGTCTCCCCTTCATAAAATCGGTTGCGCATTTCCGCACAAACGTACCCGTCCCGTGCGGACAGGACGACGGCGACGAATTCGCACGTCCCCGCCTCTTGCGAGCCGTCCGCCAGAACGGTGGCATGATTTTCGCCGAAGGCGTAGGCCGTCGTATAGGCGCGGTGGTCGATGCAGTCCAGCTCGGCGGCGAGCGCCGCGCTGTACCCGCCGTCCAGAATGCGGCGGTAGGCGTTGACGACGGTGGCGAGGTAGTATTCGCTCTTCATCCGTCCCTCGATCTTGAAGGAGCTGACGCCCGCCTTTTCAAGTTCCGCAAGATGTGCCGAGAGGTTGAGGTCGCGGCTGTTCATGACGTATGTGCCACGCGCGTCCTCCGCGACGTCGCACCAGCCCTCCTGCCCGAGGCTTTGGATGCGGTAGGTGCGGCGGCATGCCTGCACGCATGCCCCGCGGTTGGCGGGTCTGCCGTCGAGGTAGTCGGAGAGATAGCACCTGCCGCTGTACGAGATGCACATCGCGCCGTGAACGAACACTTCCAGCTCCACATCGGGACATGCCGCATGGATGGCGGCGATCTCTTCAAGGGAGAGTTCGCGGGCGAGCACGACGCGGCTTGCCCCGAGGGCATGGTAGGCGCGGGCAGCCTCCGCATTGGTGACGTTCGCCTGCGTGGAGACGTGCACGGGCAGGCGAGGCGCGGTGCGGCGGGCGAGGGCGAGCGCGCCAAGGTCGGAGACGAGCACGGCGTCCGCCCCCATCTCTTGCAGAACGGGGAAGTACGCCCCAAGGGCGGGAAGGTCGGCGTTGCGCGCGAAGATGTTGGCGGCAACGTACACCTTTTTGCCCCGTTCGTGCGCGTAGGCGATGCCCTCCGCAAGTTCTTCGTCGGAAAAATTATCGGCGAAGGCGCGCAGGGAGAACGCCTTCCCGCCCGCATATACGGCGTCCGCGCCGAAATGGAAGGCGCATTTTAATTTTTTGAGATTGCCCGCAGGGGCGAGAAGTTCGGGTCTCATTTGTCCTCCGAGGCGGTCTTTCCCGCCACCATGTCCGCGATGCGCCGCGCGATCGACTGCGCATCGGCGCCGTCCGTCGTCACCTTTGACCCGCCCGTCTCCGCCTCATACAGCGGAGCATAGGCAAGGGAGCGCGCAACGACGTCCTCCGTGCGCCTGCCCGCAAGAATATCCCCTGCGAGGCGGGCGCGCAGCGCCGCCTCCGACGCGGTGAGCGTAAACAGATGAAAGGAGTGCGGCTCCGTGATGCGGGACAGCAGATCGTCGATGACGGAACGCGCGGGCATGACCCAGCAAAACAGGACGTTCTCCACGGCGGAACAGCGTAGAAAACTGTTTAACAGATATGCCGCATTGCCGAGGACGAGCGCCTTTGTCTCCTCCGTCACCGTGAACGGCTCAAGATCCCAGCACCAATCGCCGTCCAAAAAGGCGCAGGGCGCGAGCATTTTTTTGAGTTCCTGCGAGACGGCACTCTTTCCGACGCCCATCGTGCCGCGAAGAAAGATGAGCCGCTTCATGGTCTCTCCTTCTTACGTGCGACGGCGAGCCCCCTTCCGACGGGCAGCACCTGCGCTGCAAAGTCGGCATCCGATAAAAGCGCCTGTAAAAATTCCCCGATGTGCTGCGCGAGCATTTTCCGCTTTTTGGGAACGCCGTCCGCAAAGAGCAGCACGTCGTCCGCGCACAGCACGCCGCCCGCGCGCAGCAGCCGCTTGCAGTCGGGCAGAAAGCGGCGGTACTGCACCTTGGCGCAGTCGAGGAAGATGAGGTCGTATTCCCCCGAAAGGCGGGGCAGAATGTCCGCCGCGTCCCCTTCCAGAAGTTCCGCACGCGCGGAAACGCCGAACGCGGCAAAATTTTCCCGCGCGACGACGGCGCGCGCCGCGTCCCGCTCGATGGTCACGATCTCCGCCTGTGTCCCGAGGGCGAGCGAGATGGCGGTGAGCCCCCTCCCGGTCCCGATCTCGAGGATACGTCCCGCGCAGATCCGTTCCGCTTCCCGGAGCAAAACGGCGAGGACATCGTCGCTCGCCGTGGGATCGCGTTCCTGCATTGCCGCCGCCCGCAGCGCGGCGAGTTGTTGTGTTTGGTCGTTCATGGTATCAACTGTAAAAACAGCGCGTGAAGCTGCGCCGCGTCAAGCCCTTCCACAAGAAAGGCGGGCTTGTCCTCTATCGTCGGGCGGAATGACGGAAAGAGGGACTGCGCCCTCGCTACCAATTATGACGCAAGGAACGTCGCGCCGTTCCGCCGCGGGACTCAATTTGCCGACCCCTCGGCTTACGGGGAAAGAGTGAATGCGGCGATGCTATGATCGTAAGCCCTTTATCGCCGCAGAGAGAAAACGGGGCAGAGTCAGCTTTCTTGAACAACCCTTCCGTCTTGCCTTCGGCAAGCCACCTCCCCTTGCACAGGGGAGGCAAGATAAGGGCTCGCAAGGGGAGGCAAGAAAGCGTGCCCTGCCCGTGTTGTCTCTTTTTCACGGAATTTTGTCGCGCCTTTGCGCGAGAAAATTCGTGAACCCGCTAAAATCTCGCCGCAAGCAAAACCACGTTTTTGCGCAGCGGGACTACATCTGCGCATACCTGCGCTTTCGCGGAAAAAGGAGCCGATGGGAGCTATAATTGTTGCGAAATCCCATCGGCGGGAAAAACAGAACGCAGAGCCGAAGGCGAACGTTGGGTTTTTCCTCCCCTCACGGAAATTCTTTTTGTCAGTTCAAAAAGAATTTCGTGAACATTCTAAACTTCCTGTATCACCGTCAAAATCATCGGCGACTGCTTGGTCTTTTTGAAGAGATAATTCTTGACGGCGCGGCGGACGGCTGCGGAGACCTCCGCCTCGCCGCCGTGCGTAGGCGCGCCCGCAACGGCTTTTGCCACGACGTCTTTGAGATCGCGCAGCGCATCCCGTTCGTCCGAGAACACAAACCCCTTGCTCTCAATGACGGGCTCGCCCACGAGCACGCCGTCCGAGAGCGCGACGGAGATGACGAACAGCCCCTCCTCCGACATGCGGATGCGGTCCTTCAAGACCTCGCTCGTGCCGTAGTCCTCGAAGCCCGCGCCGTCGATGAGGCGCGCGCCCGCAGGGAAGCTCTCCCCCTGTTTGAGAGTATCGTCCGTCAGTTCGGCGCACGCGCCGATCCCGGGGATGAAGATACATTCGGGGCGCATGCCCAACTCCTGTGCGAGGAGCGCATGGCGCTTTAAGTGGCGGTATTCGCCGTGCACGGGGATGAAGAACTTGGGCGAGAGCAGCGTGTGCATGATCTTGTGTTCTTCCTGGCAGGCGTGCCCCGAGACGTGGATCTTTTCGAGGCTCTCATACACGACGTTGGCGCCCTTCTGATAGAGGTTGTTGATGACGCGGTAGATCATGCGCTCGTTCCCCGGGATGGGGCTGGCGGAGATGACCACCGTGTCGTTGGAGCCGATGGTGACCTTGTTGAACTCGCCCGCCGCCATGCGCGTGAGCGCGCTCATCGGCTCCCCCTGCGAGCCCGTGGAGATGATGACGATCTCCCTGTCGAAAAAGTTCTTGGTCTTTTCCACATCCACGAGGACGCCCTCGGGAATGGTGATCTCGCCGATCTTCGCCGCCGCCTCGACGACGTTGAACATGCTCCGCCCCGAAAGGGCGACCTTGCGGCGGAATTTGACGGCGATGTCCACGATCTGCTGCAAGCGGTGCACGTTGGAGGCAAAGGTGGCGATGACCAAACGCCTGTCCGCGTTCTCCGCAAAGATGTGTTCGAGGGTGGTGCCCACCACCTTCTCGCTCATGGTATAACCGGGGCGCTCGATGTTGGTGGATTCGCCCAGATACAGCAGCACGCCCTTCTTGCCGTATTCGGCGATCTCGGCGAGGTCGATGGGACTGCCTGCGACGGGCGTCAGATCGATCTTGAAGTCGCCGCTGTGGAAGATGATGCCGTAAGGCGTTTCGATGGCGAGCGCAAGCGAACCTGCGATGGAGTGGTTGACATTGACGAAGTGCACGGTGAACGCGCCCGCCTTCACGCTCTCCTTGGGCGCGACGGTGCGCTCATCGACGTTGTTCATGCGGTGTTCGCGCAGCTTGTTGTCGACGAGGGCGAGGGTGAGCTTGGTCCCGTACACGGGCGTTGAAGGAAGCAGCTCCTTCATAAGATAGGGCACGCCGCCGATGTGGTCCTCATGCCCGTGCGTTAAAAATACGCCGCGGATCTTCTGGCGGTTGTTGACGAGATAGGTGATGTCGGGGAATACGAGGTCGATCCCGGGCATCTCCTCCGTCGGGAAGATGATCCCCGCGTCGATGACGATGATGTCTCCTCCGTATTCGATGGCGGTCATGTTCTTGCCGATCTCGCCCACGCCGCCGAAGAACAAGATCTTGATGGGCTTTTTCTTTTTGCCGCGCTCCGCCCCGGCGGTGCGCCCCCTTCCCTTTTCCTGCGGCTTCGCCTGCTTGGCTTGCTTGGGCTGCGCGGCGGGCGACGCCTGCGCGGGCGCGGGCAGCTTGGTCCCTTTGCCCTTGGCGCGCGACTTGCGCTGCGGCTTGTAGCCCGCCTCCTCCATCGCCGCCTTGGTACGGGCAGCGCCCGTGCTTGCGGCACGTCTGCGGTTATATTCCTCGATCCCGTTGAGAATGGCAAGCTCGACGGCGGGGTCGGTATGTCTTTCGTTGGTTTCTTTTTTGTCGTTCTTCAAACTTCACTTACTCCTTCACTGCATACTGTGTACAAGAAGGAGAGAGCCGAAAAACTCAGCTCTCTTCCCCTTGCGTCATCGGTTATTTCAGAAATCCAGATCGGATTTTTCTACGATCGCCGTCTTGATGAGACCGTCCGCCAGAAGCTGCTGCTCGGTACGGAAGGCAAATTCCGCGGAATAGTCGACGGGATCGCGTTCTTCCTTCACCGCCCCGAGATTTTCCATAAGCATCTCGATGAGGCGGATGGCGCGCTTCAAGGCAACGCCGCTCTTCACCTTGACCATCATCGGGGTCTTTTCATACATCTTGGTGTCCCCCGCGAACTTCTGATGATAGACGCTCGACGGGAATTCATCGGGATTGAGCGCGAGGTAGACGCACAGCGTCTTGCCGCGCACGCCGACCTTTGCGACGGTATCGCCCGCGAAGGTATAACGGTCGTTGGACCAGCTCATCTGCGACACGATGCGTGAATACGAGAGGAAGGTGTTTTTCAGGTCGAAATAATATCCCTTCACTTCCTCGTCGCTCTCGATGATCTTCGCTTTGAAACTGCGCTTGTAGCGCGTCGTCAGCGCGGGATCGTCCGGCTCTTTCACAACTACGGGTTTGGGTGCGGGCTTGGGTGCGGGCTTGGGTGCGGGCGCAGCCTTCTTGACGGGCGCGGGCGCCGGTTCCGGTTCGGGCTCCGGTTCGGGTTCGGGTTCGGGCTCGGACACGGGTTCGGGCGCCGTTGCCGCAAGCTCTTCCTTCACGGGCTCGGGCTCGGGCTCCGGCTCGGGTTCGGGTTCGGACGCTACAAGCACGCCCTGCTGCCGCATAAGCTCCGCAACTTTTTGCGCGAGCAGATCGTAATCAAGTTTTTCCGCCACGGAAGAAGCGATCTTCTCCGTGCCGTTTTCGTCCACCGTGACGTCAAACTCGCCCTCCATGACGCCCGCCACGCGCTCGGCGATGAGGTCGTAATCGATGGGCGGAACGCTCTCGGCGACCTTGTCGGCAATGGCGTTCTCGTCTGCGGGAGGCACGGCTGCGGCGACCTTGTCGGCAATGGCGTCCGCATCCACGGGCGGCAGCGCCGCGACCACCTTGTCGACGAGCATGTCGTAATCGGGTTCCGGCATGACGGAGGCGATCTTCTCGGCGAGCACGTCGTAATCGAAGCTCTCCTCTGCGGCGACCTGTTCCGTCTGTTCCGCCTGCTCTTCCTCCGACTCTGCCTCCTCGGAAGGCGCGGGCGCAAACTCTTCTACCGCCGCACGGATGCTCTCCGCAAGCTCCTCGCGCAGGGCGTCGAGCTGCTCCGCAAACTTTTCTTCGAGCGCCTTGTTGTTCTGCGCAAGCTGTTCGGAGAACTTCTTTGCGGTCTCCTCAGCGCTCTCCTTCATGGCGGCGGTCAGCGCTTCGCGCGCGGCGTCGCGCTCCTTGCGGTTATAGTCATAGATGGCGCTGTTTTGCTGGGAGAGGAACCTGAATTCCGCAAGCAGCGTTTCCAGCCCGTCCTTGAACGTGGCGGTGAGCGCCTCATAAGCGGAGACCTGCTGAGCGGAAGTGAACTGCAGCTCTTTGCTGACAGAGCGGCTCACCTCGTCAAGTTTGCCCGTCACGCCGCGGTACATCCCTTCCATGACGATGCTTCTTCTTTCGTTTTGTTTGATCTCATCCATAAAACAGGCCTCCGAAATTATAATAACAAAACCGTCTTACACCTATTTTACACCAAATCGCCGAAAATGTAAATACTTTGACGGCGATTTTTTCCGGAAAGCATGAAAAAATCCCCGCAATGCATTATATTGTTTGATTATTCTCCGATTATTTTCCGCAAATACTTGTCAAACGACGGCAAAAGGAATATAATGTAAGTCAAAGATCATCCACAAACGAGGTGTTATCATGAGAGCTTACAACTTCTCGGCAGGTCCGTCCACCCTTCCGCTCGACGTATTGGAGGAGGCGCAGCGCGAATTTCTGGACTTTCAGGGAACGGGGATGTCCGTCACGGAGATCTCTCACCGCAACAAGGCATTCGAGGCGATCGTTGAAGAAGGCGAAGCGCTCCTGCGCGAACTGATGGCGATCCCGGACGACTATGCCGTGCTCTTTGTGCAGGGCGGTGCGTCCACGCAGTTCGCCGCCGTCCCCCTCAACCTCATGCACAACAAAAAAGCCGACTATGTCGTGACGGGCAACTTTGCGAAGAAGGCGTTCCAGGAAGGCAAAATTTACGGAGACGCCGCCTGCGTCGCTTCCAGCGAGGACAAGACGTATACCTATATCCCCGATGTGGACAAGATCGCCTTCCGCGACGGAACGGATTATGTACATATCTGCTCCAACAACACCATCTTCGGCACGCGGTACACGCAATTCCCCAAGACGAAGGCGCCCCTCGTGGCGGACATGTCCTCGGAGATCCTCTCGCGCGAAGTGGACGTTTCGAAGTTCGGCGTCATCTATGCGGGCGCACAGAAAAACCTTGCTCCCGCGGGCGTGACCATCGTCATTGCCAAGCGCTCCCTCATCGAAGATCCCCTGCCCGCCTGCCCCACCATGCTCAAATGGAAGGTGCAGGACGAGAACAAGAGCCTCTACAACACGCCCCCCTGCTTTGCCATCTACATGGCGACGCTCGTTCTGCGCCGTCTCAAAAAATTGGGCGGCGTGAAGGAGATGAACAAGGTGAACGAATACAAGGCAGGGCTTTTGTATGACTTCATCGACGATTCCGCCTTCTACACCAACAAGGTGGAGAAGAAATACCGCTCCATCATGAACGTGCCCTTCGTGACCCCTTCCGCAGAGCTCGACGCCAAATTCGTCAAGGAAGCGACGGCGGCGGGGCTGGTCTCCTTGAAGGGACACCGCCTTGTGGGAGGCATGCGCGCCTCCATCTACAACGCCATGCCCGTCGAAGGCGTGCAGGCGCTCATCGCCTTCATGAAGAAATTTGAAAAGGAGAACGCATGATGAACATCTTGAAACTCAACGCCATCAGCCCCGTTGCCGACGGCGTATTCAAAGGATATGACTATTCCGACAGCGCGAAGGACCCCGAAGGCATCATCCTGCGTTCCTTCCAGATGCACGACTATCCCCTCGGCGACAACCTTCTTGCAGTGGCGCGGGCGGGCGCGGGCGTCAACAACATCCCCGTGGACAAATGTACGGAACGCGGTATCGTCGTGTTCAACACGCCCGGCGCAAACGCCAACGCCGTCAAGGAACTTGTCCTTTGCGAACTCTTTCTGGGCGGCAGGAAGATCGTGGACGGCGCGAATTGGGCGCAGACCTTAAAAGGACAGGACGGCATCTCCAAGCTCGTTGAAAAGGGCAAGGGCAAGTTCGTCGGACAGGAGATCTCCGGAAAGACGCTGGGCGTCATCGGGCTGGGCGCCATCGGCGCAATGGTCGCCGACGCCGCGCTCTGGCTGGGAATGGACGTCGTGGGATACGATCCCTTCCTCACCGTCAGGAACGCACTCGTGCTCGACCGCCGCGTGCAGGTCGTCAAGGAGCTTTCCGAAGTCTTCAAACAGTGCGACTTCATCACCGTGCACGTTCCCCTCACGCCCGACACCAAGGGCATGTTCGACAAAAAGTCGCTTGCAGCCTGCAAGGACGGCGTCGTCATCATCAACAACTCGCGCGGCGAACTTGTCGTGAGTTCCGACATGGCGGAAGCCGTGGCAAACGGCAAGGTCTCCCGCTACATCACCGACTTCCCCGACGAGACGCTGCTGGGGAAAGAGAACATCCTCTGCGTTCCCCACCTCGGCGCAAGCACTCCCGAAGCGGAGGACAACTGCGCCTACATGGCGGCGAAACAGCTCGTCGATTACCTGGAAAACGGCAACATCACAAACAGCGTCAACTTCCCCGCCGTCTCCATGCCGCGCACGAGCGCCGCGCGCGTCTGCGTGCATCACAAGAACATCAAGGAGATCCTCTCCAAGATCCTCTCCATCGTCTCTTCGCAGGGCATCAACGTCGCGCACATGCAGGATCAGAGCAAGGGCGAATACGCCTACCTCATTCTGGACCTCGACGACGTGCCTTCGGCGGCGAGCCTCGACCTCATCAAGAGCATCGAAGGCGTTCTCCGCGTCAGAAAGATCTGACACATCCCGGGAATACGATCGCTTTACGGACAATCGACCCCGTTCCGCAGTGCGCGGAACGGGGTTTTATGTTATGCGCAGCCGAGGCGGTATTTGTTGAAGATGACCCCCGCGACAAAACAGATCATCAGCCAATACAGCCACAGAAAAAACACGATGACGAGGGCGAAGGCGCCGTACAGCTTCTCCCTGCTGCCGAAGGTGAGGTAGACGGAGAACACGGCGGAGGCGGCAAGCCACGCAAGCGACGTAAAAAAACTGCCGAGCGCGAGCCGCCGCGCACGGTGCGCATATGGGCAGACATACAGATTGAGCAGCCATGCCGCAAAAAAGCCCAATACGAGCAATGCGCCGTACAGCGCGAAGTACGCTGCAAGGCGGGGCAAGAAGCGCAAAAGGAAGGAGAGCGCGACGAGCGCGCCGCCCGCCGCCGCAAAAAAGAGCAGCACGGCAAAGGTCATGCCGATGGCGGCGAGGCGCACCTTCCAGCCCTTGCGGACGCGCGATTCCATGTAGACGATCTCCCCGCTGCGCCGCAGATGATAAAAGAACGCCGAACTCGACCAGAGCGTGGTGGCGAGCAGGAAGAGCCCCGCCCCCGCCGTCGCACCCTGCGCATTGTCGCGCAGAAAGAGCAGCAGATCGCGCGCCCAGCCGAACAGATGAAGCGCCAACAGCTTGTCGAGCAGACCGTCGCTGCCGCCGAAGAGCAGCGTGAGCCAGAAGAGAAAGGGAACGAGGGACATGATGAGAAAAAAGACGAGCGTTCCCGCGATCGTCGTTGCACGGTGCGCCATGAACACGCGGTACGCATCCCGCCCCCGCGCCGCCGCCCGTATGATGACATGCCTTTTTACCCCTTCCGCCTGTCCCATAAATACAGTATGCGCCATCCGCCGTCCGCCATGCAAGGCGGCGCCGCAGAAAGGCGGTTCTCCCCTCCGCCGCAGAACGCACGGGAATTTCGAATACGATCAAAATACTGTTTTGATGACAATCGAAATAATATACGGCGGATTTTGGAAAAGGAGCCCGCCGAAAGACCACATGGGACCCACACGCTCCGCGGCTTCGCCGCGCCGCTCGGAATGACATGACGCCTGCCCTCAAAGTGTTCCCGCAGCCATCGAAGGCGGGACGTTGGCGGCACAAAAAAACCCAAGCGCAAGGCTTGGGTTTTTGAAGTTTCTTTTCAGATGTCTTACTTGACGATCTTGGAAACGACGCCGGAACCGACCGTTCTGCCGCCTTCACGGATTGCGAAGCGGAGCCCTTCCTCGATGGCGACGGGCTTGATGAGCTCGACGGTCATCGTGACGTGATCGCCGGGCATGACCATCTCAACGCCCTGAGGCAGCTCGATGGAACCCGTAACGTCCGTCGTGCGGATGAAGAACTGCGGACGATAGTGGTTGAAGAACGCCGTATGACGGCCGCCTTCATCCTTCGTCAGAACGTAGACCTGCGCTTCGAACACGGTCGCCGTGGGAACGGTGCCGGGCTTTGCGATGACCTGTCCCTTCTCGACGTCCGTGCGGTTGATGCCGCGCAGAAGTGCGCCGACGTTGTCGCCCGCCATCGCCTCGTCAAGCTGCTTGTGGAACATTTCGAGACCGGTGATGACGGTGGAACGGGGCTTGTCGATGAGACCGACGATCTCGGCGGGATCGCCGACGTGCGCCACACCGCGCTCCACTCTGCCCGTAGCAACGGTGCCGCGGCCGGAGATGGTGAACACGTCCTCGACGGGAAGCAGGAAAGGCTTCTTGTCGTCACGCTCGGGCGTGGGGATATAGCTGTCGATGGTGTTCATGAGCTCGAGGATGCACTGCGTTTCGGGAGCGGCGAGGATCTCGTCGTTGGAAGCGCCGCTGGTCGCCTTCTCCAGAGCTTTCAGCGCGGAACCCTTGATGATCGGGATGTCGTCGCCGGGGAAGTCATAGGAGGAGAGCAGCTCTCTGATCTCCATCTCGACGAGCTCAAGAAGCTCGGGATCGTCGAGCTGGTCGCACTTGTTGAGGAAGACGACGATGTAGGGCACGCCGACCTGACGGGCAAGCAGGATGTGCTCGCGGGTCTGGGGCATGGGACCGTCCGTCGCAGCGACGACGAGGATCGCGCCGTCCATCTGGGCAGCGCCCGTGATCATGTTCTTGACGTAGTCGGCGTGACCGGGGCAGTCAACGTGCGCATAGTGACGCTTGTCCGTCTCGTACTCAACGTGTGCGGTGTTGATTGTGATACCGCGTGCCTTCTCTTCGGGCGCCTTGTCGATCTCGTCGTAGCGCATCTTCTGAGCCTGACCTTTGCACGCCATAACCATGGTGATAGCTGCGGTCAGCGTGGTCTTGCCGTGGTCAACGTGTCCGATGGTACCGATGTTGACGTGGGGCTTGCTTCTGTCGAACTTTGCCATTTGGGTTACTCCTTGGATTTTTTATTTTTTGATAACTTTTTCCGGACCTTGCAGCCCGAAAGCGCAGCTATCTATCAGACAATTGATGAAAGCTCTACGCTTGCTTTTTCTATTATACCCCATTGCGAAAAATTTTGCAATAACTTTACCCAACTTTTTTGCAAAATTTTCCGCCGCGCCGCTCAGTTCTTCTTGGCGCGCGAGGTGACGATCTTCTCGGAAACCGACTTGGGCACTTCCGCATAGTGGTCGGGCTGCATGGTGAACTGCCCTCTGCCCTGCGTGCGCGAACGAAGATCGGTCGCATAGCCGAACATCTCGGACAGGGGCACTTCCGCGTCGATGACCTTGGCGCCGTTCCTGTCGTCCGTGCCGATGATGGTGCCGCGGCGGCCGCTGACGTTGCCCATCAGGTCGCCGAAGTAATCTTCGGGCGTGATGATCTGCACCTTCATGATGGGCTCGAGAAGCACGACGCCCGCCTTCTCCATCCCGTCCTTGAACGCGAGCGAACCTGCGATCTTGAACGCCATTTCGGAGGAGTCGACTTCGTGATAGCTTCCGTCGTAGACCTGCGCCTTGAAGTCCACCATCTCATAGCCGGCAAGGTAGCCGTTTCTGGCTGCCTCCTGGATGCCCTTGTCGATGGCGGGGATATACTCCTTGGGAATGGAGCCGCCGACGGTGACGTCTTCGAACTCGTATCCCGCACCCGGTTCCAGAGGGATAAAGCGCACTTTGCAGTGACCGTACTGACCCTTACCGCCCGACTGACGCTTGTACATGCCCTCCGCGTCCACTTCCCTGCGGAAGGTCTCGCGGTAGGCGACCTGCGGCGCGCCGACGTTGGCTTCGACGTGGAATTCCCGAAGAAGCCTGTCCACGATGATGTCGAGGTGCAATTCTCCCATGCCCGCGATGATGGTCTGCCCCGTCTCCTGATCGGTATACGTCTTGAAGGTGGGGTCCTCTTCCGCGAGCTTGATGAGCGCCATCGTCATCTTTTCCTGTCCCGCCTTGGTCTTGGGTTCCAGAGAGAGCTGGATGACGGGCTCGGGGAACTCCATCTTTTCGAGGATGATGGGATGCTTTTCATCGCACAGCGTATCGCCCGTGGTGGTGTTTTTCAGCCCGACGATGGCGCAGATGTCGCCTGCGCAGATCTCGGAGATGTCCTTGCGTTCGTTGGAGTGCATCTGCACGAGACGGCCGACGCGTTCCTTTTTCTCCTTGGTGGAGTTGTAGACATAAGACCCCGCCTGGAGCGTTCCCGAATAGCAGCGGAAATACGCAAGGGACCCGACGAACGGGTCGGTCGCAATCTTGAACGCAAGCCCTGCGAAGGGGGCGTCGTCCGACGTCATTCTCTCCTCTTCCTCGCCCGTCTTGGGATTGACGCCCTTGACGTGCGCAACGTCCAGAGGGCTGGGAAGGAAGCGGATGACGGAATCCAGAAGGAACTGCACGCCCTTGTTCTTATAGGAAGACCCGCAGAGCATGGGCACCGCTTCCATTTTGAGGCAGCGCTCTCTGAGACCCGCAATGATCTCGTCGGTGGTGAGTTCCATCGTGTCGAGGTACTTTTCCATCAGCTCGTCGTTGGCGGAAGCCGCCTCCTCCACGAGCTTGTTGTGGTACTCTTCGGCAAGCGCCTTCATGTCCTCGGGGATGGCTTCCTTCCTGAAATCCTTGCCGAGATCGTCGTAATAGACCTCCGCCTCCATGTTGATGAGGTCGATGATGCCGCGGAAGGTATCCTCCTTCCCGATGGGAAGTTCCACGGGAACGGGGTTTGCGCCGAGGCGCTCGCGGATCATCTTCTCGACGCGGAAGAAGTCGGCGCCGTTGATGTCCATCTTGTTGACGTAGGCGATGCGGGGCACCTTATAAGTGTCCGCCTGACGCCACACCGTCTCGGACTGCGGCTCGACGCCGCCCTTGGCGCAGAACGTCGCCACGGCGCCGTCCAGAACGCGCAGCGAACGCTCCACTTCCACCGTGAAGTCAACGTGTCCGGGCGTGTCGATGATGTTGAAACGATGTCCCTTCCAGATGCAGGTGGTGGCGGCAGACGTGATGGTGATGCCCCTCTCCTGCTCCTGCACCATCCAGTCCATGGTCGCGGCGCCCTCGTGGACTTCGCCCAGCTTGTGCGTCTTGCCCGTGTAGAACAGGATACGCTCGGTGGTGGTCGTCTTGCCGGCGTCGATGTGCGCCATGATCCCGAAGTTTCTCGTATGCTGCAAATCGTATTCTCTTGCCATACCGTTCCTCTC
>CALVMH010000031.1 GCA_944343275.1 uncultured Clostridia bacterium
GGCGGGGAGACGGTGTACCACGCGACCCTCAACACGGACAGGGAATATTCCTCGCAGCAGCTTGGCGAGATGATGGTACAGTATCCCTTTATCCGTTCCATCGAACGCTGCGACGAAGATTGAACGATAGGCAGAGCATCATGCCGGACGATCAATAGCGCGAACAGCTCATCGTGGCGCTTGTGCACAAGGTCGTTCCCTCTGACGGCCGGACATAAATTGCCTGCAAGTTTCCGAACAGGAAAGCGCAAAAGAACATGGAAGGGTCTGACGGCGGAGACGCCGCGCAGACCCTTTGTTTTCACGTCACGCGGCGGCAGCACCCCACGAAAGCGGAGTGCAGACGCCCGCATGGCGGAAGATCGGTCGCGCGGGTGCGCAAAAGTTTCAAGACCGGGGCACAACCGATTGACGAAAATCGACAATTATGATATAGTTTGCAGGCATAACAAACAATGCGGAGGCTTTTGCCGCGGAATACACGCGCTGCATTTGCGATGTTTTTTCAGGCAGCGGGTGCATTTTCCGAAGGGGAAAGCCGCAAAATGCACGGAAAAAATTGCCAAAAAGGAGGGAATTTCAACATGTTACATCAAAAACAAGGCGCATTTCTGCCGATATATGACAGAAATGTGAAAGTTTTGTGTAATTTCCGTGAAGTACTTGACAGGGGGGGGGTTGCATGTTATCATGTAGACGCAGCGAATGAAAAGATTGTTTTTGTGAGGGAAGACCCGATCGGTAATGGTGCGGGTCAAAAAATGGGACCCCGTTAACGATAACAATCTGTGGGGTCTCCGGGCAGACCAAAGCCGGTCTGCATGATGAATAAGGAGAATTTCCATGAAGAAAGCGAGAGTGACGGTGCGTGACATCGCCGCGGTTGCCAATGTAACGCCGCAAACGGTTTCACGCGCGATCCGTAACGCTCCCGAAGTTTCTGCAGAGACCCGTGAAAGGGTCTTAAAGATCGCTGCCGAGCTCAATTATGTCAAGAACAGCACTGCAAGTTCGCTGCGCTGCGGGAACAGCAGGCTCATCGTGATCATCTACGACCACCTTGTGAACGTATATTTCTCGATCATGATAGACTACTTGCAGGGATTTTTCAAAGCGCACAATTATTCCATTCTCATGTTCTCGCTTGCAGAGCATCGTCTGGACAGCACTGCTTATAAGTTCGCAGTCTCGCAGGGGGCGGTCGGGATCGTCAGTTTTCTGGAACCCGATGCGGAAGTTGCTGCGCTGCCGGACGGATTCGGCATCCCCATCTTATTGTTCGGCAGGCGCACGGAGTTTGCGTCGGTGGACTATCTGCGGACGGACGACGAGAAGGGGGGCAAGCTGGCAGCCGGCTATCTGATCGGTAAGGGCTGCCGCCGTGCAGTCTATGTGAGCACTCCGCTTGCCGTCACCTGCGCGCAGGACCGCTATGCGGGCTTTTGCGGAGAGTGGGCGCGGGCAGGCAGGGAACAGGCGCCCGCCGTGATCGAAATGACGGACGGCTGGGAACGTCGTTTTCTGGCACTGTTCGGCGGCGAAGATGCGCCCGACGGGGTGTTCTGTTTCAGCGATATGCTCGCATTCGATGCCGTGTGCCTGATGGAAAAGAGCGGCATCCGCAATGTCCCCGTGGTCAGTTTCGACAACGTGCAGGAAGAGGTCCGCATTCCCAACCGTCTTGTTTCGGTGGGGACGGATAAGCGGGCAATGGCGGCACGCGCGGCAGAAGTGCTCATCTCAAGGGTCGAGAACGGAAGAGGGGAACGCGTAACGGAAGATTTCGACGTGTTCCTCCATGACAATACAGACGAATAAACCGGGATTCGCAGACTTTGCGATCAACGTTCCGGCGTAAACGGAGTGCGACGGAACATCATGACCTTCTCAATTTTTCGTTCCGTTAACGTTAACGGAACCGCAAAAGACGTGGTTTCAGATAGATTTCAGATCAATTTCAGATAATTTTGAATCGATCTGTCCTTTGGGCAGTGCGAAATTTTTTTGATAAGGAGGGAGAGCGGGGACCATCGCGGATATGATACGGGAGGAAACATCGGCACAGCTTTTTCCTTGCAAAGGAGAAGGCAAAGCGGCGCAAGCCGGGAACATTTCTATCGATACCACATCAATTTCAGGAGGATGATCATGAAGAGACAAGGCTTGTTTGCGATCACGCTTGCAGCGTGCCTGACGGCGGGCTGCCTGAGCGCATGTGCAACGCCCGGCGGGGAGGGCACCGAATTCACGTGGACGGGAATGGACAACGTGACGATCGCCGTGGGCGATCAGTACGACCCGATGACGGGAATTACGGTCAAAAACCTTTCGGGGGCAGATATTACGGACAAGGTCGAAGTTCTTACGCTGGATGAGCATGAAGAAGAACTCACCGACCTCGGCGTATATGACATTTACGAGGATTTCAACTATAACATCAGCGGCGTCTATACGGTCTACTACATGGTGACCGATAACGGCAGAACGGAGACGGAAATGCGCGAGATCGCCGTCACGCAGCAGCACAACGTCGCCAACGGCGACTTTGCGGTGACCAACAACACGGGGTTCTATAATTGGTCGGTCGATACGCCTGGCGGCACGGCAACGCTTGAAAAAGTGACCGAGAACGGCGTGCAGAAGCCCAAGTTCAACATTGAGGCGACGGGCAACAGCTGGTTCGCACTGCAATACATCTCTCAATGCAACCTTGTGGAGGGCGAGACCTATCAGATCACCGTGCGTGCGAAATCCACGAACGGCAAGTCGTTTGCATTCGGGTTTGAAGACGTCGCCAACAACTATGCGATGATGCAGGGGCTGACGGCGTTCACGGCAGAGACGGAGTATGCCGACTATGTCAGCTACTACACAGCCGATCAGGATTACACGAATGCCAAGGCGGTGCTCTATTTCGGGTACATTCTGGAGGGCGAAACCGTTGCCGATTCTTATGACCTGACGCTTGACAGCATCAAGATCGAAAAGGTCGCGCGCTGCCCCGAAGTCACCTTCGAAGGGCTGAACAGCGTGACGCTGAAGACGGGCACGGATGAACTTAAAAATTTCGATCCGATGGAAGGCGTTTCGGCTGCCAACGGAGAAACCGACCTGACCGACAGCATCAAGGTACAGGGCACGGTCGCCAAAACGGTCATGGAAATGAACCGCTTCACGCTCGCGTACATCATCGAGAACGAGAACGGTCCCATGGCGATCGGCTACCGCACCATCCGTGTGGAACTCGGCAAGACCAACGAGTACGATCTGATGAACGGTACGTTCGATCAGGACATCACATATTGGGTGCAGGACGTCAACGCGCAGAATCCCGGTCAAGCGGACTTCTCGTGGGTGGCGGGCGACGACAACGAAGGCGCCGCGCAGATCCATATCATCAATGCGTCTACGGATGCATGGCATATCCAATTCCGTCAGGATGTGAAGCTGGCAAAGAACACCAACTACATCATCACCATCCGCGCCAAGTCGAGCGTTGCGCGCAATATAACGCTTGAGATCAACGCCGGAAGCAACTATGCCTATACGGTCGCTTTGGATACGGAGTACAGCGAGCAGGTCATCTATTTCAACGCGCCCGCCGATGCAAACGGTTTCCGCTTCCAGCTGGGCGGCGGCGGATCGCAGATGAATAACAGCTATGTCTGGATCGATTCCGCGGTCATCACGCTCGACCCCGACCAGACGCAGTATGAAGCATGGCAGATGCAGAATCCCACGTTTGAGCACGGCATGAAGATGTGGGGCAATGAGGGCACGACCTTTGAAGCGGGAACAGACGAGAACGGCGACTACGTCACCACCACTTTTGCGGCGGATACCAGTGCCAATTGGAATATTCAGCTGCGTCAGGACGGCAAAAATCTGGAAGCAGGTGTGACGTACAAGCTCATCATCAAAGCTGTATCTACCGTGGAAAGAGATATTACCGTCGAAGTCAATCCTAATCAGAATTCCCAGCTCGGAAAGAGCCATACATTCCATATTACGACGGCAGTGCAGACACTCGAATGGGAGTTTACCTTTGAAGAAGGCGCCACGACGACGAATGCACGTATCGGCATGTTGTTGGGTGGCTCCGGGATTGTGGGCAGCACATTTACGATCTATCAGTTCGAGATCGTGGAAGTGGAAGCCGACGCGTAATGCCATGAAAAAGTTCGGTAAAGTTTCCTGCCTTCTTCTGGCAGGGTGCACAGCGCTCGCGTTGCTGGGCGGATGCAACACGGGCGACGCGTCAACTCCCGGCGGCACGACGGAGACGGAATATTCCAATCCCGTGTATACGCCCGTATTTGCCGACCCGTGCATCATCGAGTATGAGGGCAAGTACTATGCGTATGCCACCGAGGATTACGGCGAATGGAAACCGAGCGACGACCCGCTGCAAAACGAGTCCAACCAGAAATGCGTTCCCATTCTCGAATCGGAAGACCTTGTGCACTGGTATTTCAAAAACGCCGCCTTCACCAGCCGTCAAAAACCCACCTGGGGGACGATCGGTGCAAACGTATGGGCACCCGATGTGGTACGCATCGGCGACACCTTCGTCATGTACTATGCGCTCTCGACATGGGGAGATCCGGATCCCGGCATCGGCATTGCCACGGCAGAGCATCCGCTCGGACCGTGGACGGATCAGGGCAAGCTGTTCACGTCTACGGAAATCGGCGTGGAAAACTCCATCGATCCCGCGGTGTTCCGTGCGCAGGACGGCAGCTACTACATGATCTGGGGCAGTTTTCGCGGTCTGTTCGGCGTGCAGCTCACCGACGACGGGCTTGCGCTTGAGGGCGGATTGCAAGCTGCGCGCGAGAATAAAGTGCTTGTCGCGGGGATCGTCGGTCCCTGGAACGGGTCCACCTACGAGGCGCCGTATATCGTCTACAAGGACGGATATTACTACATGTTCGTCTCCAGCGGCACCTGCTGCGACGGGCATAGCTCCACCTATCATGTGCGCGTGGCGCGCTCAACGCAGCCGCTCGGTCCCTACTATGACGATCAGGGACGGGATATGCTGGCGGGTGACCGCGGCGCCGTCGTCGTGAAGGGGGACGAGAACTTCGTGGGCGTGGGGCACAACTCCGTCATCCGCGACGACGCGGGCGATTGGTACATCGTGTATCACGGCTTCGACACGAGCGAGTACGAGACTTACGGCAATTCCAACCGCCGTTCTTTGCTCATCGATAAGCTGGATTGGAGCGGGGACTTCCCGCACACCAAGGACTTTGTTGCGGGCAAGAGCGGAATGCCCATGCCCGTCATCGAGTAAGAAGGAGCTTGCCGCGGCGGGAAATCCGCCGCGGAACAAGCCGAAAAATTCTCAAAAAGAGGTAAGATGATGAAAAAGAATTTCTTCAAGAGCCTTGCGGTATGTTCGCTTGCAGCGATCATGAGTGTCGGGCTTGCTGCCTGCGGTTCTCCGGACGGCGGGGACGACAGCACGGGAGGGACCGTCTCCCTCGATCTCTGGACGCCCATTACCGGCTCCGACCTGACCGTGTTTAATCGCATGATCACGAAGTTCAATCAGGAGTACGAAGGAAAGATCCATGTAGAGCACCAATCCAACGTGCGCGATACGCACTATCAGAACCTGAAAAACAACATTCCCAACAACGGGCCGGATATGGCGATCATCCACAGCCAGCTCGTCAAAAATTACATCGAGTATGAGTACATTGTGCCCATCGATGATTCGTTCTTTACCAAAGAAAGCATCGATTCCACGCAGTATCTGACCAACGTCATGTCCACGTTGACGGCGTCTGACGGCAGTTATTACGGCTTCCCGCTCGACGTGCACCCGATCGTGCTCTACTACAACAAGTCGATCGTCGGCGACAACGAACTTCCCACCAATTATACCGAGCTGATGACGCTCGCACAACAGTTGACGAAGGGCGATGTCTGGGGCTTGCCGATTTCGACGCTCTGGCCCACCGAATTTACTTACACGACGGCGCTCTATCAGGCGGGCGGCGAGGAGATCGACACCGCCACGAGCATGCCCAAATTCAACACGGACGAGGGCGCCGAGGCGGCAGAACTGCTGCGCGACATCATCTACAAGTGGAGGGTATCGCCTGAGAATCTGCAGACGGATGCCGATCTTGGGCTCTTCACTACGGGGAAAGCCGCCTTCCATATCCAGGGCTGCTGGAACATCCTTGCGCTTGAAGAGGCGCTTGAGGACGATCTGGGCGTCATGAGTCTCTCCGGCATGCTCACCGATAATACGAACGGCAACTATCAGCAGGTCTTTGCGCGTTCGCACGTCTTTACCGTCTGCGCGCAAAGGCGCAACATCAGCCAGCGCAAGAAGGAAGCCATGGTCACGTTCATCAAGTGGATGGGCGAGAATTCCGCCGAGTGGTCGGATGCCGGTCAGATCCCCGCATACAACCCCGCGCGCGACACGGATACCTTCCGGAACGCAGCCTACGTCAGCGATTACGGCGATCCCGAAAATTTCCGCACCGCGGCTTCCGCAACGTACTTTGAATCCGGCTATGAGACGGTCTTCCAATATGTGACCACCATTATGACAAGCGCCGATTCCGACATCCGTACAATCATGAAGAACGCGGAGGAGGAGGCGAAGAGGGCAGTCAATACCGAGATGTACGGTTAACCCGTGAAAGAAAGGGTGGGACGCTTATGAAATTAAAAAACGTTGACCGTAGCGGAAAGCCGTTTATCGGGAAACTTTCCGTATTCAAACGGCAGTTCAAAGGCTTCTTATTCGCGGTGCCGTTTCTTGCGATCTTCTGCTTGTTCTTCATCTATCCCTTCTTCAACGGCATTGCATTGAGCTTTCAGAACAGGCGCGGGGACTTTGTGTGGTTTCAGAATTACACAAACATCCTTTCCAATCCCGATTTCATCTACCGCGACGACTTCTTCCGCGGACTTACCAACACGCTGATCTTTGTTGTGTTCTCCGTTCCGCTGCTGCTCGTCGTACCGCTGATCATCGCCATCCTCATCGACCTGAAACCTGTCGGATATAAGGTCTTCCGCGCCATTTTGTTCATGCCGACCGTGTTCTCCATTTCGTCCGTCATCCTCATGTGGAAGCGCGTGCTCGAAGTGGAGACGGGGTTCATCAATTCGGTGCTCAAAACGCTGGGACTAAGCCAGATCAACTTTTTAGGCTCCCAGCCGTGGGCGTGGATATCGCTGCTCATCGTCACGCTCTGGTGGACGATGGGTACCAATATCGTGCTGCTCGGCGCAGGGCTCAAAAACATCGACAAGACGGTGTATGAGGCAGCCGCGATCGACGGGGCTTCCTATTTGCGGACGGTGTTTTCGATCACGCTGCCTCTCCTCGGAGGGCAGATCTTCGTCGTGTTCATCATGACGCTGCTTGCTTCCTTCAATGTGTACGGACAGCCCGCGCTGCTCACTGCGGGCGGACCGGAGCGCAGTACGCAGGTGCTGCTGATGGTCATCATCGATAACCTGTTCGACAGACCGTATGTTGCCGCGGCAATGGCGCTCATGCTCGGACTCATCATGATCGCGGTCAGCCTGATCCAGGCAGCGATCGTCAAAAGGAGGAGCGATTGATATGACGGACATTATGAATCCCATGCTCGCGCAAGAGCCGCAGACAGGGACGCCGGCTTCCGGCAAAAAACGCAGATCCAAACTGAACAGCGGGGAACGCCGCCGCAAGATCGTGTCGTTTGTGCTGTTGCTGCTCATCTGTGCGGTGTGCGTGCTCCCGCTCTTGTGGGCGTTCGGGACATCCTTCAAAAAGAACGCACTGACCGATATCATGTCAATTTTCCCGCGGGACTTTTCCTTCGATAACTACATCGCGCTCTTTTCCAATAAGGATGCGCCCGTGTTCCGCTGGATGCTCAACAGCCTGCTCATTTCCGGTTCGCATACGATCCTGTATCTGATCATTGCGGCAATGGCGGGCTATGCGTTCGGCGTCATGGAATGGAAGGGGCGCAACGTCGTGTTCGGGCTGCTTCTGGCAACGGCAATGGTGCCCAGCATCATCAACCTTGTTCCGCTGTACGGGCTGATCACCGATATGGAACTCAACGGCAACGCGCTTGCGCTCATCCTGCCCGGATTGGGCGGCGTCATGTACATGATGCTCATCCGGCAGTATTTCATGTCGGTGCCCAAGGAGCTCGTCGAAGCCGCGCAGATGGAGGGGGCGGGCATGTTCCGCATCTTCATTTCCATCATCGTTCCGCTGTGCAAGTCGGCGTTCATGGTCGCTGCGATGATGACGTTTATCGGCAGCTGGAACGATTATCTGTGGCCGTCGGTCGCATTGGCGGGTGTGGAAAGTCAATATCTGACGCTTCCGCTCGGCATTGCCAAGCTGCTCGGCGACAACAACATTCAGTATGGCATGACGATGGCGGGTGCGATCACTTCGATGATCCCCACGCTGATCGTGTATCTGATCCTGCAAAACAAGGTCATCGAGAGCGTCGCCAATACGGGCTCCAAGTCCTGACCGATCGTTACGGAGAGCATTCATGGATATTCAGCAGATCACAGTCACAGACATTACCAATATCGGAGACCCCTTCGTACTTCGCGTCGGCGACGTCTATTATCTCTATGCGACATGTTTTTCCGACGGATTTGACTGCCGCACGTCCCGCGATCTCGTGCATTGGTCCGCGCCGCGCAGGGCATACAGCAAAGGGGAGCGCAGTTTCGGTTATACCGATTTTTGGGCGCCCGAGGTCGTTGCTCATAACGGCCGCTACCTCATGCACTATACGGCGCGCCGCAGGAGCGACGATACGCTGCTCATCGGCGTGGCAGTCGCCGACAAGCCGGAAGGACCCTTCATCGATGTGACGGACGGACCCATGTTTGATTTCGGCTATGCCGCGATCGACGGGCACGTCCTGCGGGACGGGGAACAAAATTACCTGTTCTATTCGCGCGACTGTTCACAAAACATTGTAGACGGCAGGCACGAGAGCCATATCTATGCCGTCCGTCTCGATCCGACTCTCACGCAGGTGGTCGGCGAGCCCGTGCTCATTTCCAAGCCCGATCACCCGTGGGAGACGGCATCGGAGGATCCGCGCTGGAACGAGGGACCGTTTGTCGTCAAGCGCGGCGGACGCTATTACCTGATGTTTTCTGCGGGATTTTATGCGGGACCGACGTATTCGCTCGGATATGCCGTGGCGGAAAAGCCACTCGGACCTTATATCAAAGCGAAGGAAAATCCTCTCCTGTATTCGCAGGGGACGCTCAGCGGTCCCGGGCATAACTGTGTCGTGACGGCGGCAGACGGTACGGATTACTGCGTCTTCCACGTTCATACCGACCCCGCGCACCCCGGACAGGACAGGCGCATGTGCTTTTGTCCGATCGAGATCGCCGACGGCGTGATCCGACAAAAATAGGCAGCCTGCGGCATTCTCGTCCCGAACCATTATAGGAGAATGTTTATGAGAAAAAAGATTTTGTTGCAGATGGTTTGTGTCTTGTTTTCCATCGCGCTGATCGCGGCGGGCTGTGCGCCCGGCACGCAGGGCGGGGCAGGTTCGGAAGGCGGCACGGACCCCGCAGACGAGCCGGATCCCGTGTACATCTCCAATCCCATCACGCAGATCGATATGGCTGATCCGCACATCCTCCGTTGGGAAGATTCGCTGTATATCTATTCGACGGGAGGGAAAATCTCCCGTTCGGATGACGGCGCGACCTGGACGGAAGTGGGAAATGTCGGGATCCATCCAAGCTGGGGGACGGCGGGCGCAGGCTTCTGGGCGCCCGACATCGTGAAGATCGGCGATAAGCTGGTGCTCTATTATTCGCTGTCCGTCTGGGATGATCCCAATCCCGGGATCGGCGTTGCGACCGCAGATCATCCGGAAGGCCCTTGGACGGATCACGGAAAACTCTTCACGTCCGAAGAGATCGGCGTGGACAACTCCATCGATCCATGCGTCTTTGTCGGTCAGGACAAAAAAGTCTACATGATCTGGGGAAGTTTCCGCGGCTGCTTCGGCGTGGAACTGACTGCCGACGGGCTCGGCTTGCAGGGCGGACTTGACTACGCGCGCGCGAACAAGGTGCTTGTTTCCGGGAAAGCCGGACCGTGGGACGGATCGACCTTCGAGGGCTCTTACGTCATTTACAGGGACGGTTGGTATTACTATTTCGGTTCGAGCGGCACCTGCTGCGAAGGGCTGCGCAGTACCTACCATGTCCGCGTTGCGCGTTCACGCGAGCCGCTCGGACCGTATGAGGATTCGCGCGGAAGAGCGCTCGCCGGAAACGGAAACGTCGGCGATACGATCCTCGCCAACGGCGGGAATTTCGTCGGACCGGGGCACAACTCCATTCTGATCGACGATCTCGGATACTATTATATCGTGTACCATGTCTGGGTCAATGAAGGCGGCGAGGGCAAGGGAAGGTATCTTGCCATGTCCCGTCTGGATTGGGATGATGAGGGCTGGTGCAGCGTGTTCGGCGGATGCCCCGGAAAACGGGTCATCGCGCCCTATCTCGAAAAAGCCGAATAAGATTTTTCGGAGCGCGGGGCGCATGTTGCAAAACATGCGCCCCGTTGACTATATGTGTGCTAAGCAATGGTTTTCCCGTTGTTTTACCGGACAGGCGGTACGCCGTCAACATCGTGCCAATCGTTGCCGCCCTCCGTCGGCTTTGCCGCGCTGTCATAGTAACGGGTAGCAGCGCTGAGGAGATCGTTCCCGCCGGATATCTCGATTTCCGCCCACTCCTCTTCCGTGCCCGCATAGTAGACGGAGAAAAGACCGATGCAACCGGAGAACGCACAATCGCTTGAAAAATGCAAGATATTTTTGCGACAGCCGGTTTTCTTCGGGCGCGGAAAATCATTTTATCGAACGACGGAAGGCAAAACGCGAGCCGCTTATCGTTTATGGCAGGGGGAGATGTCATAAACGGGATGCATGGCGGCGGTGTGTGTGCGTTTTTTGCGGGAGATGAAAAAGCCGAGCGTTGCCGCTCGGCTTTTTCATGAGAAAAAATATGGATTCGGATAGACGAACTTCATGTCCCCCACGGACTTCTATATTATAGAGCATGCGGCGGGGAATGTCAAGCATTTTGGCGAAATTGCTTGTCAGTTGCGTGAAAAATTCTGAAATTTTGTAAACGTGCTTGCAAAATCGGCGCAATTGTCGTACAATAATAAAAAAACAAAGGAAGGACAAGGATGTTCCATGTTGTGCTCGTCGAGCCGGAGATCCCGCAGAATGCGGGCAACATCGCGCGCACCTGCGCGGCGACGGGGTGCGTTCTGCATCTGATTCGCCCGCTCGGTTTTGAAATTTCGGACAAGTACTTAAAGCGCGCCGGGCTGGATTATTGGCATCTCGTGGACGTGCGCGTGCACGAAAGTCTTGCGGCGTTTCTTGCCGAATATCCTGCGGCGCGCATGCATCTGTTCACCACCAAGGCGCGCAGGGTGTATATCGAGGCAACGTACAGGGCGGGGGACTTTCTTATATTCGGGAAGGAGACGCGCGGGCTGGAAGAGGAATTTTTGTGCGCGCATGAGGAATGCTGTGTACGGCTGCCCATGCGTGCCGAGGCGCGTTCGCTGAACCTTTCCAACAGCGTGGCGGTCGCCGTCTACGAAGGGCTGCGGCAGAACGCCTTCGGGGAGCTCGAACGGGCGGGCAGCCTGCACCGCCTTTCATGGGAATGAGGCGGGCGCTCTGCACGCTGTTCGCCGTGCTGATGTTCGCGGGCTGTACGGCGGCGGTCATCCTGCCGCTGCCGCAGGCGGCGGGCGCGGCGCAGCAGACGTATGTCTGCCGCTGGGCGGAAGGGGAGACGCGGGAGACGTATGCCTCCGCATATCCTGCGCTCGTCGGCGCGGGAAAAGAGGGCGCCGTGCTCGAACGGGCGGGCGAACGGGGCGTCGTTGCGCCCACTGCGGCATACCGTGCCCTCTATGACGTTCTGGAAGGCGGAAGCCTTGCCGTGCTTCTGGAACAGAGTGCTGCGGGGCTTGCGCGGATCGAGCGTGCCGCCGTGTTCCGCACGTTTGCGCCGCGTCTGTGGTATGCGCGCGACGATTGGTTTGCATGGAACGGCAATTGCGTCGTGCGCACGTCGCTCTCCGCCCGTTCCCGCGCCGAAACGCTGACCTTGTTTTCCGACCCGCCTTCGCCGTCCGTGCTCGCGGCGCTTGGCGCAAAGCGGCTCATCTTTCCCGACATCTTTGCAGAAGAGGGTCTGATCGAAGCGGCGGACCTCGTCGGTACGGCGGTGGAGGAGGTGACCATGTCCGCGCCCTATGCCTTTGCGGGCGGCGTCGTCACGCTGGACACGCCCGGCGGGCGGCGCATCGTGTGCGGCATGCCGACGGCGACCGCGCTGACCCTCCCCGATGCGGAATTTGCGGATGAGGGCGCGCTGTTGGCGTGTGAGCGCCTCGCGTCGGTGACGATCCCGTTTGCGGGCAGTGCAAAGAGCGCGGTCGGTTCCCGTTTTACGGGGCAGTTCGCCCATCTGTTCTGCGAAAGCGATGGTACGTTCCGCGTTCCCGAGACGCTCAGAGAGATAACGGTGACGGGCGGCACGCTTGCGGCATTTGCGTTCTATGCCTGTCCCGCCGTCGAACGGGTGAACGCCTGCGGCGTGGCGGCAGAACGCATTTCCGAACAGGCATTCGCGGGCATGGATGGGCTGCAAGCGCTGCATTCGCCGCGTGCCGACGTCATGCTCACCGGTTATTTTACGGCATCGCCGCTTGCTTGCGGCTGTACGCTGTTCGTGCGCAGTTAGGAGAAGCTATGCTCAAAAAACTTTTCAGCCGTTTCGCATTCGTGGCGCTGGCGATCATCCTGATTTTTATTTTTGATTTGCTGCTCATCGCAGGCATCGTATGGCTGCTCGTGCTGTGGCTGTCCGAGCTGTATCCCGCGGCGGGACCTTGGATCGTGCTCGGGCTGACGGCGCTGAGCTGGCTCATCGTCTTTTTCACCGTTCTGCATGCCGCCAACCGCGATATGGTCCCCGAAACCAAGATCCCGTGGATCTTGTGCATCGTCCTTTTCAATGTGTTCGGCGTCGCCGTTTACGCCGTTTTTTCGTCGCATCGCCCCAACAAACGCATGCGCAAAAAGGCGGTGGAGCTGGCGGCTTGCGCGGCACCCTTCGAACAGGGCGGCGTGGCGTTTTCCGACTTCTCCGAACAGACGCACCGCTTTTCCGACGTAGGCGAGGCGCTGCTCGCCGTCAATCCCGCAGCGCGCATCTATGACGGGACAAAGACGCAGTACTTTTCCGTGGGCGAAGAATTCCGCGATGCACTGCTTGCCGACCTCGAACGCGCGCAGAAGTATATCTTCATGGAGTACTTCATCATCAAGAAGGGAACGTTCTGGAACGCCGTGCTCGATGTGCTCGCGCGCAAGGTGAAGGAGGGTGTCGAAGTGCGGTTCATGTACGACGACATCGGCTGCATGGGCAGGGTACATCTCGTCTATCACAGAAAGATCCGCAAGATGGGGATCAAGTGCGTCAAGTTCAATCCGTTCGTCCCCATCGTCACCAACGTCCACAACAACCGCGACCACAGAAAGATCGCCGTCATCGACGGCAAAGTGGGGTATACGGGCGGCATCAACCTTGCCGATGAATATGTCAACATCGATTCCCCCTTCGGGCATTGGAAGGATACCGCCGTCCGTCTCGAAGGTGAGGGCGTCAAGGGCTTGCTGCTGATGTTTCTGAAACTGTACAATCTTGCCGTCAAGGGGGAAGGGGAGGACTTTGCGCCCTATATCCCTGAGACGTATGAACGTTTTGAGGACGAAGGATATGTGCAGCCCTATGGCGGCGGACCGCGCCCCGTCTATCCGCGCAGCATCTGCGAGGACGTATACATCAACCTCATCAATGCCGCGCGGGATTATCTTTGGGTGATGACGCCCTATCTCATCATCGATTACCGCATGCGGGAGGCGCTCATTCTCGCGGCGGAGCGCGGGGTGGACGTGCGCATCATCGTTCCGCACATTCCCGATAAAAAGGTGGCGTTTTCGCTCACCCGCTCCAACTATGCGGCGCTCATCAAGGGCGGCGTCAAGGTCTATGAATATACGCCCGGTTTCGTGCACGCCAAGGGCATGCTGGCGGACGACAAGGCGGGCGTCGTGGGGACGGTCAACCTCGATTACCGTTCCTTCCTGCATCACTATGAAAACGCCGTGCTCATGTACAAGACGAAGGCGCTGCCCGTCATGAAGGAAGATTTTGAAAAGACGTTCTCCGTCTCCCGCCTGCAAACGCCCGAAGATGCCAAAAAGAACGTGGTCTGGCGCTGGGTGTGCGAGATCGCCAAACTGTTCGCGCCGCTCTTTTAAGGCACCGTGCTGCCGCCGTCCCCGCGTTCGGTTGGGGGCGGCGCTTTTTCTTATACCATATATAGTATAACGCGTGCGGATGCCAACAGGCGCCGCGCGATTTTCGCAAAATCGGCAAAAAAAGTCGAAAATATCCTCGAAAAATGCTTGACGAAAACTATCATCCGTGCTAATATATGTAAGCTGTCTCTTGGGACGGCTTGCTTTTTCGGATGAAAAAGCCTCTGCCGATGCAGAGAACCCGCAGATTGACAACTGAATAGCGAAGTAAAGTGTACGAAAGGCAAGAAAGAAGAATCTATAAAGAAGGTTAATACAATTTCGAAGACACGGCGCGGAAGCGCGGTGTAGACGGAAGGGAAGACCGAAGTCATAGAAGGA
>CALVMH010000032.1 GCA_944343275.1 uncultured Clostridia bacterium
GTGTGGCTACTTTAACTTATTTGAAATAGTTGGTTCAAATGCCGAAAACTATGCTACTAATGTTGCATGGATATATACATTTTCATTTGGTTACCTCTCCAAAGGATACTGTTTGACTTTGTTCAGCTTTGCCAAATTCTTTTGCAGGGCGGAAACGGAAAACGGCTTGCCGTGGCCGGGGTAAATCTTCTTCGGCTTCAAAGCGATGATTTTCTCCCACGAGCGGGCAAAGTCCCGCATATCTTCCGCCCAAATCGTTACGTTATGCAATATCTACATCTTCTTCCCCAACTTTGCCCATCAAAACAATCAAGAAAACATATAAGTATTGACGGCGTTGAAAATCTATGCTATAATAGATACAAGTAAGATTTTGAGGTCGCTTATGGATCAATATGTTCCGCCCTACGATATTACCGAAGAGATGCTGGAATTGACATCGGAAATCACGGAAGATCTGGGGAAACTCAGCAATGTAAACGATCTGGAAAGACTACCGCGTCTGCGCAGGGTAAACCGCATCAAGTCCATCCAATCGTCGCTTGCCATTGAAAACAATACCCTCTCTTTGGAGCAAGTGACGGATGTTCTGAACGGGAAGCGTGTGTTAGGGCCGCAGGACGATATCCTTGCCGTAAAGAATGCTTTCGCCGTCTATAAAATGTTACCGGAACTTGATCCGTTTTCTCTGGACGATTTGAAGAAGGCGCACGGCGTGATGATGAACGGTCTTGTCGAAGGAGCGGGCGAACTGCGTACAAGCTCTGTCGGCGTCATCAATAAAGGAAATGTCATCCATGTCGCGCCGCCGCACGATATGGTGGAAGGCTTGATGGAGCAGTTGTTCGATTGGCTGAAAACAAGCAGGACGCAAATGCTCATCCGTTCGAGCATTTTCCACTACGAATTTGAGTTCATTCACCCCTTTATGGACGGGAACGGCAGAACGGGCAGGCTTTGGCAGACCGCACTGCTTGCAAGCTGGAAGCCGATATTCGAGTGGATCCCTATCGAAAGCATCATCAAGGACAATCAGGAAGAGTATTACCGTGCGATCGGGCTTTCGACGGCGGAGGGCAAATCAAACCGCTTTATCCTGTTCATGCTCGGCGTCATCAAACAGGCGGTCGCCGAACTTGCAAGGGATACGCGCAACCACCAAAGCCATATCAGCAATCAGATCAGGGCGCTGATGTCCGTCATCGAAACATACCCCATGTCTGCGGTGGAACTGATGGAAAAGCTGGGCTTGAAATCGCGGGTGACGTTCCGCAAAAATTATTTGCAGCCCGCGTTGGAAGCAGGGCTCATCGCCATGACCGATCCCGATACCCCGACAAACCGCAATCAAAGGTATTTTAAGGTCTAAGTATAACAACTATGCGGCAATGCAACCAATCGATGAGATTTATCCCGGAGTCAGGAAATTTATTAAAAACAAGATAGAAAGTTACTAACATGCACAACTAAATTTATAGACCGATCGCAAATCCAAATCCGCAGTTGAGGGGCAACACGGTGTTCGACGACCCCGACGGTTGCAAGAAAACATGCGAACGGGCGGAGCCTTTTGAAAGGCTCCGCCCGTTCGGCGCGTCCGGCGCCGAAAACGGCGCCAACGTGCGGCTTAAAACTGTGCATTGTAGAGCTGCGCGTAAAAACCGCCTTGTAAAAGAAGCTGATCGTGCGTGCCCTGCTCGACGATATGCCCCGCATTCATCACAAGGATCATATCCGCGTTCCGGATGGTGGAAAGGCGATGGGCAACGATGAAACACGTCCGCCCTTCCATGAGCCGCGCGAAGGCGTCCTGCACGAGACGCTCGGTGCGGGTATCGATGTTGCTCGTTGCCTCGTCGAGAATGAGCATGGGGGGACGGCAGATCATGACGCGCGCCACGCACAGAAGCTGCTTCTGCCCCTCGGACAAGGACCCCTCGCCGCCGATGACGGTATCATACCCCTTGGGCAGGCGGCGGATGAAGCCGTGCGCATGCACCGCTTTGGCGGCAGCGACCATCTCCTCTTCCGTGCAATCGGGACGCCCCATGCACAGGTTCTCCCGCACGGTAGCGCGTTTTAACCACGTCTCCTGCAACACCATCCCGTAGTTCTTGCGCAGCGAAGCGCGCGTCATGTCGCGCACGTCCACGCCGTCCACCGCAACGCTTCCGCCGTCCACATCATAAAAGCGCATCAGCAGGTTGATGACCGTCGTTTTGCCGCAGCCCGTGGGTCCGACGATGGCGACCCGCTTGCCCGCCCCCACCGAAACGTTGAAATGCTCGATGAGTTTCTGTTCGGGACGGTAGGAGAAGGAGACGTCCCGCAAGCTGACGTCGCCCTGCGCCCTGCCGAGTTCCTTCTTGCCCGCGTCGGAGGGCTGTTCCTCCTCCTGCTGCAGCGTGAAAATGCGCCCCGCACAGGCGATGGCGTTCTGGAACTCCGCCAGCACTTCGGTGATCTCGTTGAAGGGTTTGGTATACTGATTGCAATAGGAAAGGCAGGTCGTGAGCGCCCCCACCGTGAACACCGCCGCGGTGCCCGCCGTGGAAATAGCGAGGAGGGCGCCCGCGAGCGCGACGCCCGCATA
The DNA here is from genome assembly GCA_944343275.1 of uncultured Clostridia bacterium. Classification (GTDB taxonomy): domain Bacteria; phylum Bacillota; class Clostridia; order Christensenellales; family Borkfalkiaceae; genus Gallimonas. The sequence goes on from CALVMH010000032.1 coordinate 2,594, forward strand.
GACGAGCGAATTGACAAAGCGGGTGACGGGATTGGGCATGGAGGAATAGAAGAGCGCCCGCAGCGAACATTTGCGGTATTCCTCGTTCTGCACGGCGAAGAAGGCTTCGTTCTCATCCTCATGCGTATACGCCTTGACGACTTTGAGGTTGCCGATCGCCTCGTCGATGAACGCCGTCTGTTCGGCGCGCACCTCCGCCTGTTTCTTGAACGTCTTATAGGTGCGGGAGGAGATGAACTTTGCCGCGAACAGGGAAAGCGGCGTGACGAGCACGACGACGAGCGCCACCTCCCAGCGCAGCACGAAGAGGATGACGAGCACGCCCAAAATGGTGACGACGCCCGTAAACAGCTGCGTAAAGCCGAGGAGCAGCCCGTCCGCAAACTGTTCGGCGTCCGTCAGGATGATGCCGGACACCTCGCCGTAAGCGTGGCTGTCGAGAAATTTCAGGGGAAGGCGCTGCAACTTTCCGAACGTCTGCATGCGCACTTCGCTGAGAACGTGATAGACGACGCGGTTGTTGATGAGGCTCATCAGATACTGCGCGGCAAACGCGGCGGCGATACAGCCGCCGATGGCGATGAAGATCCGGAACACTTCCCCGAACGCGACCGCCCCCGCGCCGAGGCAGCAGTCGATGGCTCTGCCCACAAAGAAGGGAACGGCAAGCTGCGCCGCCACGTTCACGAGGGCGCACAGGGCGGAGACCGCAAGCAGGGGCGCATAGGGTTTCAGACAACGCAAAATACCTTTGAAAGCCGTGCGTTTCGTCATAAACTCCCCTCCTTTTCCTGCGACGCCGCGATCTCGCGGTACACCTCGCACCGCGCGAGCAGCTCTTCGTGCGTGCCGACGCCCGCCATGCCGCCGTCGTCCAGTACGACGATCTTATCCGCGTGCCGCACCGACGCGATGCGCTGCGAGACGACGATGACGGTGGTATTAAGCGCCGCGAGCGCCTTCCGGAGGCGGGCGTCCGTCGCATAATCGAGCGCGGACGAACTGTCGTCCAGAATGAGCACTTCGGGACGGCGCACGAGCGCGCGGGCAATGGTGAGCCGCTGGCGCTGTCCGCCCGAAAGGTTCCTGCCCTCCTGTTCGACAGGGGCGTCCAGCCCCCCTTTTGCGGCGATGACGTCCTCCGCCTGCGCGATCTGCGCCGCACGCATGAGCTCTGCCTGCGTGGCGTCCCCCTTCCCCCACAGCAAATTGGAGCGGATGGTCCCCTTGAAGAGGACCGCCTTCTGCGGCACGACGCCCACGCGTTCGCGCAGCTCTGCGGCGGGAATGGTGTTGACATCCCGTCCCGCAAGGCACACCCTTCCGCGGCTGGCGGGATAAAAGCGGGGCAAGAGGCTCACGAGCGTCGTCTTGCCGGACCCCGTTCCGCCGAGGATCCCCACCACTTCGCCGCGCTGCGCCGCGAACGTGATGCCGTGGATGGCGGGCGCGCCGCCGCCGTGATAGGCGAACGTGACGTCCTCAAAGGAGAACGCGGGCGCCTCCGCGGGCTGCTCCCCTTCGGGCGCGAGCGTCGGGGGCTCGGCGGGCAGATCGAGCACCGTTTCGATGCGCTTCTCGCAGGAGATCGCCTTGGAAACGGTGAAGATGAGGTTGGCGAACTTGACGAGCTCGACGAGGATGATGGAGAGATAGCTGTAAAGCGCGATGAGGTCGCCCTGCAACAGGATCCCGCCGTCCACGCGCGCGGCGCCCACCCATACGAGGGCGATGGCGGCAAGGCTGACGAGCGCATACGTCATGGGATTGGTGAGCGCCGAAATGCGCCCGGCGCGCTTTTGTTCGCGGCAGAGCGCGGCGCTGCGGGCGGCAAATTCACGCGCCTCGTCCTCCTCCTTACAGAATGCGCGGATGACGCGCACGCCCGCAAGGTTTTCGCGCGTCGAAAGATACACGCCGTCCATCTTCCCCTGCACTTTTCTGTACATGGGAACGGTCGCCGACATGATGCCGATGACCGCCGCGGCGAGCAGCGGCGTGACGGCGACAAAGACGAGCGCCGCCGCCCAATCGACGACGAACGCCATGACCGTTGCGCCCAACACGACGATGGGCGAACGCAGCAGAAGGCGCAGCGTCATGTTGACGCCCGCCTGCACCTGATTGACGTCGCTCGTCATGCGGGTGATCATCGTTGCCGTACCCATGTCGTCGATCTGCGTGTAGGAAAGCGATTGCAGCTTGACGAACAGGCGGCGGCGCAGTTCCGCCGACGTTCCGACCGCCGCCTTTGCCGCAAAGAATTGGGCGGTCAGCGCGAAGGCAAGCCCCGCCACACCGAACGCAACGAGGATGAGGCAGCGGGTGACGATGTACGGCACGTCCCCCGCCGCAATGCCCGTGTCCACGATCATGGCAACGACGAGCGGGACGAGCAGTTCCATACACGCCTCGCACAGTTTGAACAGCGGCGACAGGACCGCCACCGTTCTGTATGCCTTCATACAGGAAAACAGATGTTTCAACGTTTTCTCTTCCCGTAAAAAAATTTCCGATAATGTGTACGCGGGCGCGCGCCCGCGCATGTTCCCGCCGCTTGACATTGTACTTGACGCGCGCCGATTTGTCAAACGATTTTCCCGCAATGCGGCGAATCGCGCGCCGCAAAAGCGCGCCGCGGCGCGGCAAACGAACAGCCGCTGCGCAATGGCAGCGGCCGATGGTTCAGACGATCTTATTCCCCTGTGCGGCGGGACGGGATTTGGGTTTTTTCATCGTGAGCGAAATGCGCTTCTTCCCCTCGTCCACTTCCTTCACCCAGACGGTGACGACATCGCCCACCGAGAGCACTTCGGACGGATGGCGGATGAAGCGGTCGCAGATCTGCGAGATGTGCACGAGCCCGTCCTGATGGACGCCGATGTCCACGAACGCGCCGAAATCGATGACGTTGCGCACCGTGCCCTTCAATTCCATGCCGGGTTTTAAGTCCTTGATCTCCAGAACGTCCGTGCGCAGGATGGGTGCGGGCAGCTCGTCACGCGGGTCGCGCCCCGGCTTCAAGAGCTCGGCAACGACGTCCCGCAGGGTGGGAACGCCCACGCCGCACTCCGCCGCCAGCTTCTCCTCCCCGTATGCCTTGATGCGGGAATGAAGCTCTTTGAGCCCGCCCGCGCGCACGTCCTCCTCCGTATAGCCGCAAAGGAGAAGCAGCTTTTCCGCCGCCCGATAGCTTTCGGGGTGCACGGCGGTGTTGTCGAGGATCTCGCGGCTCTCCGGCACGCGCAAAAATCCCGCGCACTGTTCGAACGCCTTGGCGCCCAGCTTGGGCACTTTGCGAAGCTGCTCTCTCAACGAGAACGAGCCGTTCTCCTCGCGGTACTTCACGACGTTCGCCGCAGTCGCCGCATTCAGCCCCGAAACCCGCGCAAGAAGGGGTGCGGACGCCGTGTTGACGTCCACGCCCACCGCGTTCACGCAGTCCTCCACGACGCCGTCCAGCGCCTCGGTGAGCCGCTTTTCGGGCATATCGTGCTGGTACTGCCCCACGCCGATGGACTTGGGATCGATCTTGACGAGCTCGGCAAGGGGATCCTGCAAGCGCCTTGCGATGGAGACGGCGCTGCGCAGGTTGACGTCAAATTCGGGAAATTCCTGCGCCGCCAGCGGAGATGCGGAATACACCGAAGCGCCCGCCTCGTTGACGATGGCATAGGAGACGCCCGCATCCTTTCCGAGACCCGCGATGAGTTCGACGGTCATTGCCTCCGTCTCGCGGCTTGCCGTGCCGTTTCCGATGGCGATATGTTTTACGCCGTCCTTTCTGATGAGCGCGGTCAGCTTTTGGATGCAGTCCTGTTTTTGCCGTTCGCCGTGCGTGGGATAGACGACGGCGGTGTCGAGCACCTTCCCCGTGCCGTCCACGACGGCAACTTTGCAGCCCATGCGGTAGCCGGGATCCAGCCCCATCGTGACAAACCCCTTGACGGGCGGCTGCATGAGAAGGGGCTTTAAGTTGAGGGCGAACTGCCCGATGGCGCCCTCGCTTGCGGTTTCGGTGAGCGCCGCGCGCACCTCGCGCTCCATGGAGGGCGCGATGAGACGGTCATAGGCGTCGGCGGCGGCGTTCTCCACGAACGCCGTGGACGCGCACTTCTTTTTGACGGCGCGGCGGTAGACGACGGCAAGCGCGGCGTCGCGGCTGAGCACGATGCCGACTTTCAGAACGCCCTCCTTTTCGCCGCGGTTGACCGCGAGCACCTGATGCCCCTGGATCTTGTTGACGGGGGACGTGAAAGCATAGTAGTTGCGGTAGACGGTGTCCTTGGGGTTCTTTTCCGCCGCGACGGACACGACGTCCGCCCACTCCGTATAGAGCGCGCGCAGCTCCTTCCGGATCTCCGCATCGTCGGAAATTTCTTCGGCGATGATGTCGGACGCGCCCGCAAGCGCCTCCTCTGCCGTGGCAACGCCCTTCTCCTCGTCCACATAGTCCTTTGCCGCCTCCTCCGGAACGGGGCAGTCGGGCTGCTGGGCATACAGAAGTTCGGCGAGCGGCGCAAGCCCCTTTTCGCGCGCGACGGTCGCGCGGGTGCGGCGCTTCTGCTTGTAGGGGCGGTAAATGTCCTCCACCTCGGCGAGCGTCTTTGCCTCGTCGATGGCGGCGGAAAGCTCCTCGGTGAGTTTGCCCTGATTTTCGATGGATGTCTTGACTTCCTGACGGCGCGCTTCCAGATTGCGAAGATACGCGAGACGGTCGGCAAGGTTGCGGATCGCCTGATCGTCCATGGCGCCGTGCATCTCCTTACGGTAACGCGCGATGAAGGGGACGGTGTTGCCTTCGTCGAGAAGGGCGATGACGTTCTCCACATAGTCCTGCCGCTGACCGAGCTCTTCCGCAAGGATTTCGGGAATGGTCTGCATGAATACTCTCTCCTTACACCATTTGGATACCGTATGATTATATCATGTCTGCGCCCGAAAAACAATGTTTTTTGCCAAAATGCCCGCGGATTTTTTTCAGGACGCAAAGCCGCCGTCCGCTTTTCAGACGGACGGCGGCATATAAACGATTTTTTACTGCTTGTCAAGCGGCACGGGACGCTTGTCGCCCACAAAGATGACGCCGAGCGTACCCGGCCCGCAGTGCGACCCGATGACGGGTCCCACGATCTGGCGCACCACTTTGGCGTTCGGACGCTTTTCCAGAATGAGATCGCGCAGCCAATCGCCTTCTGCCTTGCAGTCGGCATCCACGACGTAGACGGAGCATGTTTCGTCCGTAAGTTCCGCGGCGACCTTGTCCGCAAGGGTGCGGATCGCCTTTTTTCTGCCGGGGATCTTGGCAAGCACTGTCAGACCGCCACCCCCCCCCGTCGTCAGCATGGGTTTGAGCCCCAGCATGGTCCCCGCCACGGCAGCGAGCGCCGAACACCTGCCGCCGCGCTTCAAGTGCATGAGGTCGTCCACCGTAAAATAGACGCATACGCGGTTGGTAAAGTCCTTCAAAAAGGCGAGCAGTTCCTCCTCGGACGCGCCCTGCTTCCAACGCTTAGCCGCCTCCTCCGCCTGGATGCCCGCGCCGAGGGAAATGGAGTTGGTGTCGAACACGGTGCACCGTCTTTCGGGAAACTGTTCTTTGAGTTCCTTCAAGGCGATGTCCAGCGATTGGAACGTCCCGCTCAGCTGATGCGAAAAGCTCACATACAGGATGTCCTCGCCCCGTTCGAAATAGGGCGTCAGGAATTTTTTGTAATCTTCGGGATTGAGCGCCTGCGTCTTGGGGATGTTCCCCGCGCGGACAAGCGCGTAAAACTTTTTGAAATCCGTCTGCTTTCCGAGGTCGTAATAGTACTCTTCCCCGTCGATGTAGTACGGCATGGAGATGTAGTCCAGCCCCAGCTCCTCTGCGCGCGTATGCCACAATTCGCCGTTGGAATCAAAAATCAAAGTATACATCAAAAGATTGCTCCTGAAATTTTGTCATAAGGGATTGTGATACTATTTTACTCCCCGTGCGGGAATTTGTCAACAAAAAATTGCAGGATTTCAGCCGCGCGCGCCCGCCGCGCGCAGGATGGTTGACAACGGACGGCGCGCACGCTATAATGGGAGCCATGATACGCAAACTGTCGGCTGCCGACAAGCAGCTCTTTATCACCCTCTCCGAAGAATTTTATGCCACCCCCGCGGTGGAACATGCCGTCCCGCGCGAATTTCACGAGCGCGCCTTTGAAGAACTCCTTGGCAGCGATACCTATCTCGAAGGGTATTTGCTGTGCGACGGCGCCCTCCCCGCGGGCTATGCGCTGCTCGCCAAGATGTATTCCCGCGAGGCGGGCGGCATGTGCGTGTGGATCGACGAAATTTACCTGCGCCCCGCCGCCCGCGGGAAGGGGCTCGCCAAGGAATTTTTTGCCTTTGCCGAAACGCTCGGCGCCGCACGGCTGCGGCTGGAAGTGGAACCGGAGAACGAACGCGCCGTCGCGCTCTACAAAAAGCTCGGCTACCGCGACCTTGCATACCGCTCCATGATCAAAGAGTGATCCTCCGCCGGCATCGCCCGGCGGAGGTTCCTTCGCCTGCGGCGCATGCCGCCATAGGCGGAACGGGCACGACATTCTGCCCGACGACGCGGCACGCCGCCCCCCTACTCGCCTCCCCTGCAACATCCCGCAAAAAGACGCAGTCTTTTTGCGGGACAATCGCAGTGAGAAAAAAGTAAAATAATCATGCACAAGCCCCGCCGCAGATTGCGGCGGGGCTTGTGCATCCCGAAGGCATGCCCTTACTTCGTCTTTTTTTCCTGTTTTTCGTCCTTGTCCTCCCTGAGGCGTTCGTCCATCATGCCGTCCACCTTTTCAAGGAGTTCCGCCTGGCTCTTTTTGACGAGGGAACGCGCCTTGTAGCTGTTCGCCACGATGAGCGCGCCGCCCACGGCGCCGAGCACAAGCCCGAGACAAAACATCTTTTCCATACCTTCCTCCTGCGGTCTTCCCGCAAGCATAGTTTGTGAAAGGATATGGCGCTTATGCTTTGCCGCCGCTGCGTAATTTTTCCAATTCCGCACGCAGCCGCTTGTTCTCCTCCTTCAGCCCGGCGGCGATGCGTTCGTACAGTGCGTCGATCTCGTGTTCCAGCCTGCGCTGCAAGAAGGTCTTTTCCTCCGGGATGCCCGCCTCCGCAGCCGCTTTTCTGACGCGTTCGGGCTGCTTTTTCAGAAGGTTGCGATACTTGTTCTGCATGCGCAGCATGAGTTTTTCATCCCCCGCAGAGACGTTTCTGATCGCCCTTCTCACGGACATGCCCTTGCTCTTTTCCGTCAGAACCTTTTTGAGCATCTCGTCCGTCTCCTCCTCGGTGAAGGGACGGATCTCGCCCGCGGAGAGATTTTTCCCCGCCAGGATGCGCCGCACCCGCTCGTCCTGCTGCTGTTTGAGAAAGGCGTAATAGTAGTTCCGCACGCTGCCCTTGGCGCGGTTGTGCTCCCTGCCATACGTCTCAAAGAGATAGGAGAGCGTCTTGCCCGCATTTTTGCCGCTGTAAATATATTCGATGAGCCCCGTTGCCTCTTCTTCCGTATAGCCGTTGATCTTGTTCATGCCCACTCCTTTTCAAAAGACCGTCCGTCTTTCTTCAAAAAAATTGTTGACATAATTTTATCGCATTATACATAGAAAAAAGAGATGCGAGTCACTTTTTTATCGGACATCCCCTGCGCCTTTTTTGTGAACGGGCTGCACGCGGGGCAGGTGGACGGCTTTGAACGGCAGATGGAGCTCTCCCCCATGGACGGCGCCTTCTGCGAAGGCAAGGCGGAGGGGTTTGCGCCCGTGCGCTTCCGCTTCAACGAGGCGCTCCTCTTCGCCCCGCCCGAAGGCATCGAGGTGTACCTCACGGAGAGCGGCGCCGCCGTGCGCCTGCGCGGGTTCACGCGCGCCGACGCCTCCCTGCGCATCGTGTGGCGGCAGCACTTTGCAGGGTGCCTTCTGACGCTGTGCGTGCAGGGAAACGTGACGCTGCTGCTGGAAGGCGCCCGCGGCACCGTGCAGCACGTTCTGCCCTTCGGCTTTGCAAACTGCCGCGTCTCGACGGCGGGCAGCTGCATCCTGCTGGAGGGGGAGGACGCGTTTGCGCTCCTTACGAAGGAGGGCGGGATGCCCGTCCTCTCGCGCGGGCGCGTCGTTCAGAAGGGCGAGTGCGTGACGGCGGACGTCCCCCTTTCGGACGCCCTTTCGAGAACGCTGCGCTGCACCTATGAAAACGGGACGCTCACCGCCTGCCGCGTGCTGTCCGCCCGCACGCCCGACGAGACGGACATCGCCCTCGCCCTCTTTGAGAGCGTCCTCGAAGGGCTGGACCCCGCCCCCTTCCTTGCGCCCGCCCTTATCAATAAGGCGGGGCTGCTGCGGGAATACCTCGGAGGCTACACCGCCGCCGTCCCGCTTCCCGGACAGCGCGTCGGGCTGGTGTTCCCCGTCCGCGAACGCGTATTCGAAGTGCGCCCCTTCTGCGTGACGCTCGAAGACGGGAAGGTCGCCAACATCCG
>CALVMH010000033.1 GCA_944343275.1 uncultured Clostridia bacterium
GCTGAAAATCAAGGAAGGGGACCTGGACGAGAAGAAGCTGGAGCGCACGCGCGCCATCATCCTCTCCATGACGCCCAGGGAACGCGACAATCCCGCCATCATCAACTCGCCCAGAAAGCGGCGCATCGCTTTGGGCTCCGGGACGTCGGTACAGGAAGTCAATCAGCTCTTGAAACAGTTCGAGCAGACCAAACTTCTCATGAAGCAGATGAAAAACGGGAAGGGCAGGATGCGCCTTCCGTTCTGACGAAGTTTTCCGCGCTGCGGCGCGGCGGACGATAGACAAAAAACAAATTTCGGAGGTAACAGATATGGTCAAAATGAGATTGGTGCGCATGGGCGACAAGAAGTCCCCCGTGTACCGCATCGTGGTCGTGGACGCGCGCAAGGCGGCGACGGGTGAGTACATCGAAAAGATCGGGTTCTACGATCCCAAGTCCGAGCCCGTGACGCTCACCGTGGACGTGGAGAAGGCGAAGGAATGGCTCGCAAAGGGCGTGCAGCCCACCGAGACCGTGAGGAGCCTGCTCATCCGCACGGGTGCGATGGAGAAGCCCGCAAAGCTCTCTCCTTCCAAGACCAAGACGAAGAAAAAGAAGTAATTTGGCGCCGTTCCGAAGCTCCGTCCGCGGGGCGTCGGGGCGGCTGCAAAGGGCGTTTCGCCGGATACCGCTGCGGAAGGAGCGATCCGTTCTTCCTCACGCCTCTTTCCGAACACGCCGTAATTTACAGGAGGGAACAGCATGTTGGAACTTATCAAGTACATCGTGGGGCAGTTCGCCGAGGACAAGCAGAACATTTCCTATGAAGTCGAGGAGACGGAGGACGCCGTCAACGTCACCGTGCTCCTTTCCGATTCGGATATGGGCAAGGTCATCGGCAAACAGGGCAAGATCGCCAAGGCGCTTCGCACGCTCGTCCGTGCCGCAACGCCTAAGGACTCCAAGAAGTACAACGTCGAGATCAAAGAGCGTTCCGCGGAGTGATCTCGCTTCAAACAATGCAAAAGGCATTCCGTGCGAAACGGAATGCCTTCTCTTATATGTCCGGTGCAGCGTTCATCCGATCTTCCGGACGAACGGGCGATAGGCGAGGATGCGTTCGATCTCTTCGAGGGCATCGTCCGGGAGGCGCAATCCGCTCGCCTGCACGTTGCTTTGCAATTGTGCGGGCTTGCTCGCTCCCGTGATGACGGAGGATACCTGTCCGAGGCTCAGGACCCATGCAAGGGCAAGCACGCAGAGGGGGACGCCCAGCCCGTCGGCGACGCGTTGAAGCGCCTCCGTCTTGCCGAGGTTCTCGTCCGTCAGCAGGGCGTTGATCTGTCTGTCCGCCTGCCACGTCGCGCGCGACCCCGCGGGCAGCGGCGTCCCTTTGCGGTATTTGCCCGTCAACAGTCCCTGTGCAAGGGGGGAGAAGGGCACGATGCCGATGCCGTTCTCTTTGCAGATGTCCACGGTCTCGTCCTCGATGTAGCGGTCGAGCATGTGATACTGCGGCTGGATGACGCAAAGCGGGCGCAGGTGCAGCTCCTTTGTGACGGCGATCGCCTTGGTGAGCTGTACGGGCGACCATTCCGAAACGCCGTAGTAGAGAATCTTGCCAGCCGCGACCATGTCGGAGAGCGCCTGCATGGTCTCTTCAACGGGCGTCGTCGGGTCGAAGCGGTGGCAGAAGTAGAGGTCGAGATAGTCCAGCCCCATGTTCCGCAGGGAGCGGTCGAGCTGTTCGATGATGTGCTTGCGCGAGAGCCCCCGTTCGTTGACGCCCTTCCCCGTGGGAAAGAACACCTTGGAAGAGACGGCGTATTCGCTGCGGCTGTGCTCCTTGAACGCCTTGCCCAAAAAGCGCTCCGCCTCGCCGCCAGAATAGACGTCGGCGCAGTCGAAGAAGTTGATGCCCGCATCGAAGGCGGCATTCACCGTCTGCACGGCGATCTCCCGCGCCTGCGTTCCTTTGAGATCGGTGACCCAGCTTCCGAGAGCGACCTCGCTGAGTTTGAGTCCCCATTTTCCGAGATTGCGATAGTGCATGATTTTCCCCCGTTTTTTTCCATCATACCACAACCGCGTGAAAAAAGCAATGCCTCGCCCCGATTTTTTGCAGAATGCGGCGGCGCGGCGAAAATTTTTTGACAATGCTTGTCAACCTGCGGGAAATGTGGTATAATCGAATGGATGTTTTTGATCGATGCGCCCGTATCGCGGGAACGGGCAAGGCTCATGAATCCCGTCGTCCTCGCCTTTGTGGGGGACGCCGTGTATACGCTGTGCGTGCGGCAGCGGCTCGCGCTCTCAAGCGGGGAAAAGACGGGCGCGCTCAACAGGCGCGCCTCCGAAAAAGTCTCCGCGCACGGGCAGAGTGCGGCGCTTGAGGGGATCCTGCCCCTTCTCACCGAGGAGGAGGCGGATATCTTCCGCCGCGGCAGGAATGCCAAAAAGCCGACAAAGAGCAAAAACGCCACCGCGGGCGAGTATGCCCGTTCGACGGGGTTCGAGGCACTTATCGGCTACCTCTATCTGACGGGGCAGGCGGAACGCCTCGGGGAACTGTTTTTCCCCGCGCAAGGAGAGAACGCATGAAGACAGAGGGCAGGAACGCCGTTCTGGAACTGTTCAAAACGCAAAAGACCATCGAAAAGGTCATGCTTGAAAAGGGCGCGCAGGGCACGCTCGGCAAGATTTTTGCCGAGGCGCGGCGCAGCAATGTACGCGTGCAGTTCGTCGACCGCGCCGTGCTCGACAAGGAGAGCGTGACGGGGCGCCATCAGGGCGTCATCGCCTTCACGACTTCCTATGAATATGCCGCGCTCGAAGACATGCTGCGCGCGGACGGCAGCAGCCTCATCGTCCTGTGCGACGGCGTGGAGGACGTGCACAATCTGGGGAGCATCCTGCGCGTTGCGGAATGCGCGGGGGCGGACGGCGTCGTCATCCCCGCGGCGAAGGGCGCCTCCGTCACCGAGGCGGTCATCCGCATTTCGGCGGGGGCGGCGGAACACATCAAGGTCGCCAAGGTCGCGTCCGTCAACCGCGCCGTCGAGGAACTGCAAAAAAACGGCTATTGGGTGTATGCCCTCGAAGCGGGGGGCGAGAGCATTTATACAAAGTCCCTGACGGGAAAAGTGGGGCTTGTCGTGGGCGGAGAGGACTGCGGCGTCCACCGCCTCACGCGCGAGAAGTGCGACGGCGTTTTGTCCATTCCCCTGTTCGGGAAGGTCAATTCGCTCAACGCTTCGGTGGCGCTGGGGATCGCCGCGTATGAGGTGGTGCGTGCAAGACAGGCATGATTCGGACGAGGCGCTCGTCGTCATGGCGCAGGCGGGGGACGCCGCCGCGGAGGAGCGGCTGCTCAACCGCTATAAAAGCGCGGTGCGCGCCCGCGCCCGCAAGTTCTTTTTGGCGGGCGGCGAGACGGACGATCTCGTGCAGGAGGGGATGATCGGGCTGTTCGCGGCGGTGCACGCCTTCCGCGCGGACGGCGGAAAATCCTTCAAAAATTTTGCCTATCTGTGCGTTTCGCGGCGCATTTACAGCGCGCTGCGGACGGCAGAGCGGCAGGTGGAGAGCGGGGGAGTCGATCCCGAAAGCATTCCGGGGGCAAACACGCCCGAAGGTCTGCTGCTCGAAGAGGAGGCGCTCGCCGAGCTGCGGCGGCGGCTCATGCGGGTTTTGACCGACCTCGAATTCCGTGTCTTTTCGCTGTGGCTGGACGGCGCCAGCTATGCGGACATCTCCCGCGCGACGGGCAAGCCCATGAAGAGTATCGACAACGCGCTCGCCCGTTCGAGAAAGAAATTGCAGACGGCGCTTCCGGAAGAGCGGAACAAGGAGAATGCATAAATGGCACATCTTTCTCTCTATCGCAAATATCGTCCCGCGACGTTCGACAAGATCGTGCGGCAGGAACACGTCGTGCGCGTGCTGACCCGTCAGATCGAGCGCGGCGAGGTGGGGCATGCCTATCTCTTTACGGGTCCGCGCGGCACGGGCAAGACGAGCGTGGCGCGCATCTTCGCGCGCGCCGTCAACTGCGAACATCCGCAGGGCGGGTCTCCCTGCGGCGCGTGTGCCGTCTGCCGCGCGCTTGCGGAAAACTCCCTCGACATTGCGGAGATCGACGCCGCCTCCAACAACGGCGTGGGGGAGATGCGTGACCTGCGGGAAAAGGTGCAGTATCCTCCCGTTTCGGGGAAGTACAAAGTGTACATCATCGACGAGGTGCACATGCTCACGGACAGCGCCTTCAACGCGCTGTTAAAGACGCTCGAAGAGCCGCCCGCGCATGCCATCTTCATCCTCGCCACCACCGAACCGCATAAGATTCCCGCGACCATCCTTTCGCGCTGCATGCGGCTCGACTTCAAGCTCATTCCGGAGGAGGACCTCGAAAAGCACCTCGCGGGCATTCTCGACGAAATGGGGCGCCCCTACGAACGGGAGGCGGTCGCCGCCATCGCCCGCGCGGGCGCGGGAAGCGACAGAGACATGCTCTCCATCGCCGAAATGTGCCTCGCTTACGACGACAAGCTCACCTATAAGGGCGTGACGAACGTGCTCGGCTCCGCCGACTTTGCGACCAACGCCCGCCTTGCGGAGGCGATCCTGACGGGGGACATGCCCGCCGCGCTTGACGCGGCGGAACAGGCGCTTGCGGCGGGCAAGGGCGTGGGGGTGCTCCTCAAAGACCTGCTCTCCTTTTTCAACGAGGCGGCGATCGCCAAGATGTGCCCCTCGGCGGAGAAACTGCTCGCGCTGCCCAAGGAATTTTTTGCGGAAGTGGCGCGCATCGCCAAGGCGGCGGACGGGCGCGCCATCCTGCGCGCGACGGAGATCTTCACGCGCACGGAGAGCGAGCTGCGCTACGCCTCCTCCCCGCGCATCTCGTTGGAGACGGCGATCCTGCGCGCTTCCATGCCGCAGACGGACCTGACGGCGGATGCGCTCATGCTGCGCGTCGCGGCGCTGGAAAAGCAGGTGGCGGCGCTTGCGGCGGGTGTTCCCGCAAGGGCCCCGGCGGCGGACGCGCAGCCCTTGCCGTCCCCTCCGCCCGCCATGCGGGAACCGGCGCCCCCTGCGCAGGAGGAACTGCCGCCGCTGCCCGAACCGCCCCCCGCGGAGGACGTGCCGTGGGAAGCGCCGGCGGAAGAAGCCGTGCGCGTGCCCTTCCCGCCGCAGACGGTGCGGCATCCCGTGCAGGAGATGCCTGCGGCATCCGCCGCGCCGGATGTGCCCGCCGCGCCCGACGATTCGCCCGATGCGACGTTCGGACGCTTCTTGCGCAGGCTCAGAAAGCTGCCCAAGAGCGGCGTCGTTTACGCGCTCTGCCGCGACCTTGTTCCGGGCAAAGAGGGAGAGACGCTCGTCCTGACGACGGACGTCAGGACGGTGAGCGACACGCTCAACGCGGAACGCCATCGCGCCGTCATGCGGGAAGTGTTTGACGAGCTCGGCGTTGCGGCGTTCGAGGTGCGCTTTGCGGGCGCGCCGCAGGCGCAGGCGAAGGACGGCATTCAGAAGCTGAAAGAAGATTTTGCGGATTATCCCGTCGAAGTGAAATAACGGAGGAATTATGGCAGGATTCAACAGAGGCGGCATGGGGGGCGCGGGAATGCAGAACCTCATGAAGCAGGCACAGAAGATGCAGGAAGAGATGCAGGCGACGGAAAAACTCCTCGACGAGTGGGAGATCGTCGGCACGGCGGGCGGCGAGGCGGTCGTCGTCTATATGAACGCCAAAAAGATCATCGACGGCATCGAGATCGACAAGTCGGTCATCGACCCCGAGGACGAGGAGATGCTCGAAGACCTTGTGATGGCAGCCATTCTCGACGGCTACAAGAAGGCGGATGCCGTCCGTGAGGAGAAGATGGGCAAGTTCGGCGGCATGGGAGGGCTTCTGTAAGTGGAAGTCTTTATCGAGCCCATCGGCAGGCTGATGAACGAGTTTTCCAAGCTCCCCGGCGTCGGCAAAAAAACGGCGCAGCGCTATGCCTATAAGGTCATTTCCATGTCGGAGGCGGAGGCGCGTTCCTTTGCGGATGCCCTGCTCAACGTGAAAAGGAAGGTGCGCTTTTGCAGGGTGTGCGGCAACTTTACGGAGGAAGAGGTGTGTGACATCTGCAAATCGCGCGACAAGTCCACCATCTGCGTCGTCAAGGAGCCGAAGGACGTCATTGCTCTCGAAAAACTGCATGAATACAAGGGCGTGTATCACGTCCTGCACGGGGTCATCGACCCGATGAACGGCGTCACGCCCAACGACATCCGCATCCGCGAGCTGTTGGGGCGGGTGAACGAGGGCGGCGTCAAAGAGGTCATCATGGCGACCAATCCCGACGTCGAGGGGGAGGCGACCGCCATGTACATCGCCAAGCTCTTAAAGCCTTTGGGCGTGCTCGTCACGCGCATTTCGCGCGGCGTGCCCGTCGGCTCCGAGCTCGAATATGCGGACGAGGTGACGCTCTCACGCGCCCTTTCGGAGAGGAAACAGATATGAAGATCTCGGTGCTCGGCTGCGGGCGGTGGGGCTCGTTCATCGCGTGGTACCTCAACCGCCGCGGCAACGAGGTGACGAGCTGGGGACCCGAAGGCGACCCTTCCTACGAAGTCTTAAAAGAAACGGGGCGCAACGATTATGTGACGCTGGACGGGCACATCACGCTGACCTGCGATCTGGAACGCGCCGTGCGGACGGCAGAACTCATCGTCATCTCCATCAGCTCGCAGGGGCTGCGCGGTTTCATGCAGCGCATCATGCAGTTCCCCGTGCAAAGCAAGGTGTTCGTGCTGTGCATGAAGGGGATCGAGACGGGGACGGGCAAGCGGCTCTCGGAAGTCCTGACGGAGAGCGGCATCCCGCCGCAGAACATCGCCGTCTGGGTGGGACCGGGGCACATCCAGAGCTTCGTGCAGGGCATCCCCAACTGCATGGTCATCGATTCGGAGAACGAGCAGCTCAAAAAACGGCTCGTCGGGGAATTCAAGAGCGATCTCATCCGCTTTTATTACGGAGACGATCTCATCGGCACGGAGATCGGGGCGGCTGCAAAGAACGTCATGGGCATCGCCGCGGGCGTTCTGGACGTCGTGTGCGTTCCCTTGAAGGGACCTTTGATGTCGCGCGGCGCGCGCGAGGTCGCCCGCCTCATCAAGGCGATGGGGGGCAACGAGCTCTCCGCCTACGGTCTCGCGCACCTCGGCGACTACGAGACGACGCTCTTTTCGCCCTATTCCCACAACCGGATGTACGGCGAGATGCTCGCAAAGGGGCAGCGGTTTGAAAAGCTCGCCGAGGGGGTCGCCACCAGCAAGGCGATGAAGCTGCTGGGGGAAACATACGGCGTGGAGCTGCCCATCACCGAGGCGGTCTACAATGTGTGTTACGAAAAGGGGAACGACGCCGAGCGCTGCAAGGCGGAGATCGCCAGGCTCTTCCGCCGCTCCACCAAGGCGGAAATGTATGAATGAGCGCCTGCCGTGCGACGGAGGGACCGAGGGAGGACGGAGAATGGAAGAAATACAGTCCGGGGAACCGATCGCGGAGTGCCGCGTGCGCATGGATGTTGCGTTCCACCGCGCCTATACCCGCCTTTTGCGCGGACTGTGCACCGCCGCAGCGATCGTCGGCATCGTGCTGGTGGCGGCGTTCGTGACGCTCGGCGTGCTGCGCGACGAGGGGATCGTCTCTGTGGCGCAGTTCTGGCTGGATGTGTTGCTGTGGGGCGGCGCGGCGCTGTTTGCAGTGGGCATCGTGCTGTTGCTGACCATCCGTTCCGCCATCCGGAAGTCGTCGTCTCCCGTGCTCGATAACGTGTATACCTTTTACGAAGAGGGGCTGAGCGTTCACACTTACTGCGAGAACACGCGCATGGCGACCGCCGACTTTCGCTATACGGACTTTGCAAAGGTCTCGGAACGCGGAAAATTTCTGCTGCTGCGCTACAATGCGGCAACCGTCTACGTCGTGCCGACGGAGGGATTTGCAGAGGAGGAGCGCGCCCGCCTGCGCGCCGTGCTGCGTCTTCCGCCCAAAACAAAATAAGCGATGCGCGCCGCCCGAAAACGGGCGGCGCACATCGTCATAAAAAATGAAACCCCACACATCGGCGCATTCGGACGGGACCTTCGGCACGATATACAGGGTTCAATGGTGGGGACGACAGAACTCGAATCTGTGACCTCTTGCATGTCAAGCAAGCGCTCTAACCAACTGAGCTACGCCCCCGTGTGACAAGGGCTATCATACTAAAAAATGGCGCGCTTGTCAAGCGTTCTGCGCCGTTCATGCAAGAAATTTTTGTCGGAAATCATATTTTTTTGCATCCGCGGGCGCGGCGCTGCGGCGGGATAAATATAAACGGACGGCGTGTCCGCCGTCCGTTTGCGTTTCCGGGTCGTTTACTTCTTGTCGTTGAGGCAGGCGATGCCGGGAAGCACTTTGCCTTCAAAGAGTTCGAGGGAAGCGCCGCCGCCCGTGGAGATGTGCGTGATCTTGTCGGCGAAGCCGAGCTGCGTGCAGGCAGCCGCGCTGTCGCCGCCGCCGACGATGGTCGTCGCACCCTTGGCGTCCGCAAGCGCCTGCGCGACCGCAACGGTGCCCGCCGCAAGGGTGGGGTTCTCGAACACGCCCATGGGGCCGTTCCAGATGACCGTCTTGGCGCTCTTGACTTTCTCCGCAAACAGTTTGCGCGTTTCGGGTCCGATGTCAAGCCCCATCATGTCCGCGGGGATTTTGTCGGAGGGGACGACGCTCGTTTCGATCGCGGCGTCGATGGGATCGGGGAACGCCTTGGCGATGACGGTATCGACGGGCAGGAGCAGCTCCTTTCCCGTATCCTTCGCCTTCTTCATCATGTCGCGGCAATAGCCGAGCTTCTCTTCATCCACGAGCGAGGTGCCGACGCTCCCGCCGTTCGCTTTGAGGAAGGTGTACGCCATGCCGCCGCCGATAATGAGCGTATCGCACTTTTCCAGCAGGTTGGAAATGACATTGAGTTTGTCGGCGACCTTCGCGCCGCCGAGGATGGCGACGAAGGGGTGGTTGGGGTGTTCGAGGGAGTCCGCCATGACGGAGAGCTCTTTTTCGATGAGGAAGCCGCACACCGCCGTCTTGACAAGCCCGTATTCGACGATCGCCGCGGTGGACGCGTGCGAGCGGTGCGCCGTGCCGAAGGCGTCGTTCACATAGATGTCGCAGAATGCGGCGAGCTTCTTGCAGAATTCAAGGTCTTTCTTCTCCTCCTCCCAATGGAAGCGGAGGTTTTCGAGGAGGACGCATTCGCCGTCCTTGCAGGCAGCAACCTTTGCCTGCGCGTCGGGACCGACCACGTCCTTTGCGAACGTCACTTTGTTGCCCAGCAGCTCGTTGAGGCGCTTGGCGACGGGGGCAAGGGTGAGCTTCTTGGGCTCCTCCTTTTTCGCTTTCTCGATGATGGCTTCCGCGGTCGTCTCGCCCTTTTCCACCTTCGCCTTGTCCTTCTTGTTGAGTTTGACTTCATCCGAGAAGATGGAGTGCGGTTTGCCCATGTGCGAGCAGAGGATGACTTTCGCGCCCTGCTCCATTAAATATTTGATGGTGGGAAGGGCGCCCATGATGCGGTTTTCGTCGGTGATGACGCCGTCCTTCATGGGAACGTTGAAGTCGCAGCGCACCAGCGCGCGCTTGCCCTTCCAGTCTTTGATGTCTCTTACGGTCATTTTGTTCATAACGGTTCTCCTTCTATGAATTTCCAATCCGTATTGTACAGCTTTTTGTAAATTTTGTCAATACTCTGTCTGCGAATTTCCGCAAAAACGGAGAAAATTTGAAGGGAAGGGGCGGGACGCTCCGCCCGCGCGCGGCATTTTGCGGGAAAACGCCTTATATACTATTATAATATCGCAAAATCGCAAAAATTTTGGCGAAAAGACCGTCCAAACGTTTGACAAAAGCCTGTCCGTTTGATACAATGCAACTTGCCTGTTTTCTCATGGGCGCATTTTTTCGTGCGCCGAAAAGCGAAAAGAGGATATTCCGGAATCTTACAAGGAGGTAACAAGATGCCCACGATCAACCAGCTCATCAAGAAAGGCAGAGAGACGGAGGCGAACAAGTCCAAGTGCCCCATCCTCGA
>CALVMH010000034.1 GCA_944343275.1 uncultured Clostridia bacterium
AAAGCCGAGATCGGCGTGCACCGCCTCGTGCGCATTTCCCCGTTCGACGCGAACAAGCGCCGCCAGACCTCCTTTGCCTCCGTCGAAGTCATGCCCGAAGTGGACGACGAAGGGGAGATCGAGATCAGGGACGAGGATATCCGCATCGACGTCTACCGTTCTTCGGGCGCGGGCGGGCAGAAGGTCAACAAGACGGAGACCGCCATCCGCATCACGCACTTTCCGACGGGCATCGTCGTCACCTGTCAGAACGAGAGGAGCCAGCTCCAAAACAAGGAGATGGCGTTCAAGTATCTTCGCAGCCGCCTTCTCGAAAAGCAGCTCGAACAGCGCATGCAGGAAGAGGCGGCGTTAAAGGGCGAGACCAAAAAAATCGAGTGGGGCTCGCAGATCCGCTCCTATGTGTTCTGTCCCTACACCCTCGTCAAAGACCACCGCACGGGGTACGAAGTCGGCGACGTGCAGGCGGTCATGGATGGGGAGATTCAGGGGTTTATCATTGATTATCTGAAAAAATCGTAATTTTTTTCGCCGCATTCATCGCACAATTCATTGTCGGGCTTGCGTTTTCCCTCGGTCATTTACGCTTTGTAAACTCCCGTCGGGAAATCCGCGCCCTCCGCGACTTGTGCGCGACTGCGACGAAAAACCGCCGCTTGTAAAGCGGTGTCCCGCTGCGGCAAGCCTCGGTCATTTATGAATCAGCCTTCCCCTTGGGGGGGGGTGAGCCATGCGTTATGCGCATCAGCGCAGTGCGCTGTGCGCGCATGGCGAACTGAGAAATCGCCATCTCAGCGGCGATTTCGTGCCCGAAGGCGGCGCTTTTCCTTGGCGCCGCTAAGACGGTGGCAGGCGAGGTACGAGCCTGACGGATGAGGGAGCAGGCGGGCGTATAGCAAGCAGGCGTATAGAGTCTTTTCATTCTCGCAATGCGGCACCCTGCTCCGAAAAACGCATTTCATTCATCAAGAAGGAACTCATGCAAAAAGAACCGCTCATTCTGGGCATCGAATCCTCCTGCGACGAGACGGCGGCTGCCGTCATCCGCGGGAGGGAACTTTTATCGGACGAGATCGCGTCTTCCGCGGCGACGCAGGCGAAGTACGGCGGCGTCGTGCCCGAACTTGCCTCCCGCGCGCACGCCGAAGCGGTGGACGAGGTCGTGGCGCGCGCCCTGAAAAACGCGGGTGTCCGGAAGGAGCAGCTCGGCGCCGTCGCCGTCACCTACGGAGCGGGGCTCTTGGGCGCGCTGCTCGTCGGGCTGTCCTTTGCCAAGGGGCTTGCCTACGGGCTGGGCATCCCTTTGATCGGCGTCGATCACATCCGCGGACATCTTGCGGCGGCATATCTCGAAGACAAGACGCTGGAAGCGCCCTTCCTGACGCTGCTTGCAAGCGGCGGGCACACCGCCATCCTCTATGCGGAGCGCGCCGATAAATTCCGCGTGCTCGGCGGAACGCTGGACGACGCGGCGGGGGAGGCGTTCGACAAGGTGGCGCGCGTTTTGTCCCTTCCCTATCCCGGAGGGCCGCACATCGAGGCGCTCGCGCGGGAGGGAAACAACATCGTTCCCATGCCGAAAATGCTCAAAGGCTGCGGCGGGTATGACTTTTCGTACAGCGGCTTGAAGACTGCCGTCATCAATTATGTTCATACGAAGGAACAAAAAGGCGAGGGATATTCCCGTGCGGACGTCGCCTGTTCCTTCCAGCACGCCGCGCTCGACATTCTCGTCAGGAAGACGGTCGAGGGCGCAGCGGAAACGGGCGCAAAGGTGGTTACGGCGGGCGGCGGCGTCGCGGCGAACGGATATCTGCGCGAGGAACTTTCCCGCGCCTGCGCGGAGGCGGGGCTGCGCCTTGTCCTCCCCGCAAAAAAGCATTGCACGGACAATGCCGCCATGATCGCGGCGGAAGGGCTGGTGCAGTACCGTCTCGGCAATTTCTCGCCGCTCTCCCTCAACGCGGAGGCAAGCATCCCGCTCCGCCGCTCGGCAAATTGCGAACAATAAAACAATAAGGGGTTTTCAAAAAAGCGCTCGCGGGAGCGCTTTTTTGCATAGTTTTTGTGTGTGGGCGCAGACTGCTTGCGTATGGGACAGCGCATTGTGTTTCCGAACGCGCCGCGCATCACGGCGGTGAGCACCATTGCAGGGACCAAGGAGTGCGAAGGCATCCTCGGCAGCTATGTTGAGACGCCGCTCTCCGACGACATGTTCGGCGAGAGCACCTTTGAAAAGGCGGAATGCAAGATGCTTTCGCACGTCATCGACGGCGCCATTTCCAATGCGGGGCTGACGCGCGGGCAGGTGGACATGATCGTTTCGGGCGATTTGCTCAATCAGATCATTTCGGCAAGTTTTGCGGCGCGCGATTTTTCCGTGCCCTTTCTGGGCGTGTACGGCGCCTGTTCGACGATGGCGGAGAGCCTTGCCGTTGCCGCGGCATTCGTCAATGCCGGTTACTGCAAACGGGTCGTCGCTGCCACGGGCAGCCATTTTGCGTCCGCCGAACGGCAGTACCGCTATCCGTTGGAACTCGGCTGCACGCGTCCGCCGCAGGCGCAGTGGACGGTGACGGGGGCGGGGGCTTCCCTTGTGGCGGACAAGGGCGAAGGCGTCCGCATCGTCTCCGCCACGCTCGGAAAGGTGGTGGACTTCGGCGTGACGGACGTCAACAATATGGGGGCAGCCATGGCGCCCGCCGCGGCGGATACCATTCTTGCGCACTTCCGCGAGACGGGGGAGGAGCCGGAGGCATACGATCTCATCGTGACGGGCGATCTGGGCGCGCTGGGCAGCCGCATCCTGAAAGACCTGACATGGGAAAAGGGGCTGGATATCTCCGCCAATCATGTGGATTGCGGCGAGATCGTCTATAACGTCCTTGAAGACGAATTTCAGGGTGGAAGCGGTGCGGGCTGTTCCGCCGTCGTGCTCAATTCCTATCTGTATGCCAAGATGATGGCGGGCACGCTGCGGCGCATCCTCTTTGTGGCGACGGGCGCGCTGCTGTCCACCGTCTCTTCGGGACAGGGGGAGAGCATCCCGTGCATCGCGCACGCGGTCACGCTGGAACGGTAAAGGGGGGAAACATGGAAGCATTGGAAATTCTGTATGCCTTTTTGAAGGCGTTTGCGGTGGGCGGGGCGATCTGTGCCGTCGCGCAGGTGGTCATCAACCTCACCGACCTGACGGCGGGCAAGATTCTCGTTTTATTCATGCTCGCGGGCATCGTCCTGACGGCGCTCGGACTGTATCAGCCGCTCGTGGAATGGGCGGGCGCGGGTGCCACGGTGCCCATTTCGGGGTTTGGATACCTTCTGGCGAACGGCGCGATGAAGGGCGCGCAGAAGGGGCTGTTCGAGGCGCTTTCGGGCGCGCTCGCCGCGGCGAGCGCGGGCGTGACGGCGGCGGTCGTGTTTTCCTTTCTCGCATCGCTCGTCTTCCGTTCGCACACAAAGTACAACTGAGATTTCCGCGGCAGAAGGAACGGGGCAGCCCGTTCTTTTTCTTTTGGAAAAATTTCGGGGCGGTTCTTGACATACGTTCAGAAACATGATATAATTTCACTCGATAAACATCAGGTCTGAGAGGTGATTTCATGGGCTTACTCAAAAACATCGAATGGACGGACGAGACGCGCAATACCATCGTCTACAAAATAGACATGAAGAACGACTACGTCAGCAAGGGGTCCGTGCTCACGGTGCGTGATTCACAGGTGGCGATCTTTGCGCACAAGGGCAAGATGGCGGACGTCTTCCTGCCCGGCTATTATAAGCTCGATACGGACTCCATTCCCGTGCTCACAAAGCTCATGTCCTGGAAGTACGGGTTTGAAAATCCCTTCCGTTCGGACATCTATTTTGTCAACACCAAACAGTTCACGGGCATGAAGTGGGGAACGGCGAATCCCATCATCATCCGCGACAAGGATTACGGCGCCGTCCGCGTGCGCGGCTACGGCAGCTATGCCTTCCGCGTCAAGGATGCCTTCGTCTTCATGCAGGAGCTTTCGGGGACCAATTCTTCCTTCCGCACGGAGGACGTCACCGGTTATATCAAGAGCATCGTCGTAAGCGCCATTTCGGACGCCATCGGCGAGAGCGGCATTCCCGTCCTTGATATGGCGGGCAACCTTTTGGAGTTGGGTGCCGCCGTCCGGAAGGCGATGCAGCCCACCTTTGAGAAGCTGGGGCTGGAACTTACCAACTTCGTCTTTGAGAACTTCTCCCTCCCCAAGGAATTGGAGGAGGCGCTCGACAAGAACACGTCGCTCGGCATGATGCGCGGGAACATGGATGTTTATACGCGCATGGCGCAGGCGGACGCGCTGAAAGAGGCGGCAAAAAATCCCGGCATGGCGGGCGCCACGATGGGCGCCGGGCTCGGCTTCGGCATGGGCAGCATGTTCGGCGACATGATGCGTCAGCAAAACAACGCGCCTGCGGCGCCGCAGGAAAAGGGCGCGGCGTGCCCTTCGTGCGGGGCGCGCGTCGCGGCGGGAGCCAAGTTCTGTCCCGAATGCGGCAAGCCTTTGGGAAGCGTCTGTCCCAAGTGCGGCAAACCCGTCAAGGCGGGCGCCAAGTTCTGTCCCGAGTGCGGCGCATCGCTGCGCGCCGCCTGCCCCAAGTGCGGAAAGCCCGTCAAGGCAGGCGCTAAGTTCTGTCCCGAATGCGGTCAGAAATTGTAAGGGGGAGAGGATATGTCCGATTCTCCGTTTTCCGAGTTTGATCCCCCGAAGGAGGAACCCTTTTCCGAATTCGACGGTCCCGCCGGGGAGGAGGCTGCCGCGTCCTCTGCGACGGCGCCCGTCTATACGGCGGACGATGAAGTGGAGAATAACGCAGACGTCATGAAGTGTCCCGCGTGCGGGGCGAACATGGTGTACGACTCCGAGCGCGGCAAGCTGTACTGCGAACATTGCGAGACGGTCGTCGAGGTGCGTTCCAAGACGAGCGAGGAGCAGGACTTCGAGCGCCTGCTCGCCCGCACCAACGAATGGGGAGCGGAGACGCACGTCTTCCGCTGCGAGAACTGCGGTGCGCAGGAAGTGCTTGCGGACGGGGAGATCGCCAAACAGTGTCCGTTTTGCGGCACCACGAACATCGTGCAGACGGAGGAGCTTCCCGGTCTCAAACCCAATGCCGTCGTGCCCTTCGCCGTTCCCAAGGACGATGCCGTCAAACGCGTCAAGAATTGGGCGAGAAAGAAGTTGTTTGCGCCCCGCAGGTTCCGCAAGGGGGCAAATCCGGAGAACGTGAACGGGATGTATATGCCCGCCTTCTCCTTTGATACCTCTGCGGACGCGTGGTATTCGGGCGTGCTGGGGAAGTACCGCTACCGTACAAGGCGCGTCAACGGACGGACGGTGCAGGAGCGCTATCTCGTCACGTTCCCCATCCGCGGAAATTATTCCGCCTTCTTCGATGACGTGCTCATCCAGGCGTCCGACAAGATCGGGCAGAAATCCCTGAATGACTTGCAGCCGTTCGATACCAATCAGAGCAAGGAATACCGTCAGGAGTACCTCAGCGGCTATACGGCGGGGCAATACACCAAGGACGGGCTTGCCTGCTGGGAGGACGCCAAGGAGGTCATCCGCGCGCGGCTGAAAGCCTCCGTGCTTTCGCGGTATACATACGATACGGTCGTCTCCTTCAACATCGATTTCCGGTGCAGGAATACGACATATAAATATCTGCTGCTCCCCGTCTATGTCGGGCATTGCAGCTGGAAGAAGAAACTTTACAACTTTTTCGTCAGCGGGCACAACGGCAAAGTCACGGGCAAGGCGCCCGTCTCGCCCCTCAAAGTGGGCATCACCGTCTTTTGTGGGCTTGCAGTCGTGGTCGGTCTCGTCTTTTTGTATCTATGGTTGAACGGTCCATGGCCGTTCTGACAGGAGGGATTTATGAACAAGAAATTTTTATTCGGACTTATCATCGGGCTTGTCATTCTCGCAGATGCCGTGCTGTGGCTGCTCTCCGCCTGCAAGGTGGAGGGGATGGATTGGTTCTCCCTCGGCTGGGCAACGGTCATCGCCGCGGGCGTTCTGGGGCTCGCCTTTATCGGGCGCGGTCTGTTCGGAAAGACGGCGGGGCCCTTGAAGAAACTTTGGGTCTACTTCGGCGCGGGATTTTTGGTCGTCGCCGTCGTCGTGCTCGCCTGCGAATGCGCCATGCCCAAGGAGATCATTGCGCCCATCATCGCCATCGTCGTGGCGGTCGCGCTGCTCGTCGGATTTATTGCCGTCGGCGGCAAAAAGTGGGACACGGGCGACAATCAGAAGGTCGGCTATAAGAATTATTACGAGCGCAAGGCAGAGGAAGAAAAGCAAAAGGAACGGGAGGACAAGGAAGATTGATCCCTTGTCTCTCAAGAGACCTGTCCGCAGGTCTCTTTTTTCTTGTCTTTTTGCGTAAAATGCTGTAAAATAGGAGATATCCAAGAAACACAAGGAGGGGCGTATGCGGAAAACGATCGCGGCGGCTGCCGTTCTTTCGGCGTGCGCCCTGCTGCTCGGCGCCTGTGCGGGGAACATGCTTGCCGCAAAGGACGATCCCTGTTTCGGAACGCAGGCGCGCTGGGTATATGTCCCGTCGGAGATCGCGGACGCGGATGCGGTCATGGCGGACCTGACGGCGCGCGCGCATTCCATCGAGGCGGACATCTCCGCGGAACAGGCGCAAAGCTCCGTCGCACGGTTCAATGCGTCGGCTGCCGGGGAACGGGTGCCCATCGGGGAAGAAGCGTTCGAAGTGCTCACCGCCGCGCGTGCGGTCTATGCGGAAACGGAGGGCGCCTATAACCCCGCCGCGGGGCGCTTGGTCGACCTGTGGGGGTTTTCTCCGCGCTTCCACGGGCAATCCTATCTGCCCGTTCAGCCCTATGACCGCGAGGATTTCACGGTGCAGCTCCCGGAAGAGAAGTATATCGCCGCCTTTTCTCAGGAATGCCTGCTTGATTTCGGGGCGGTCGGGATCGGGAAGGACGAAGAGGGGTACTATGCGGAAAAACCCGCATCGGCATCCGTCACGGTGGACGGAACGGTGTATACGATGCAGCTTGACCTCGGCGGCATCGGAAAAGGGTACTGCGCGGACGAGGCGACGGCGATCCTGCGGGCGGCGGGGCAGACGTCCGGGTATTACAATCTTGGCGCAAGTTCGATGCGGCTGTTTGCCGATCCCACGCGCAGCGGCGGCGTTTGGGAGGTTTCGGTAAATTCTCCGCGTCCCTTTTTCGCTTCCGCAAATTACGCCACGCTCCGCCTGCGCGATACGGCGATCTCCACGAGCGGCGACCATGAACAATATTATGAATACGGCGGCGTTCGTTACTGTCATATTGTGGACCCTGCAACGGGCTATCCCATCGGCGCCGCGCCCGGACAGGACGGCAGCCACGTCGTCTGCGTGAGCGTCGTCGGCGGAAGTGCGGCGGAGGGGGACGCCCGCGCCACCGCGCTCTCCTGCATGGGGCTGGAACAGGCCAAGGAGTATGCGGTGCGGCATGCGGATGAGTTCCGCGTCCTGTTCGTCTGGTTGGACGCCCGGACGGGAACATACACCGCCTACACCAATCTGGATGCGGCGCAGTGCAGCATCAACATCCCTGCAGAGGTCATCGCATGAACCGTGTGCGCCTCGTCCGCGAAGGGAAGCTGTTCCGCGCGTGGGATCTTTTGGTATACGGGCTGCTTGCGTTGCTCATTGCGTTCTTGTTCGTCCTGTTTGTGTGTTCCGACGTGTTCGGCACGGGCGATGCGCGCGGGTTCCGCGTGGAGGTGCGCGGCGAGGCGGTGTATACTTATGTCTTCGGCGAGGGCGGAAGCGCGGCGGAGGGGAAGGGGAACCTGGTGGAAGAACGCACGGAGGGGGAGACCCTGTATGTGCGCATTCTTTCGGCAGACGGCTGGAACGAACTTGCCGTCGACCTTGCGGAAGAGAGCGTCCGGATGCATGACGCGGATTGCAGCCTGCGCAAGGACTGCACGCACATGCGTGCGATCGGTGCGGGCGGGCGCGTCATCACCTGCCTGCCGCATGCGCTGAAGGTCGTCCCGCTCGGCGGCGAGGACCTTTCCTCGCCCTCCGTCGGCTGAGCTTTGGCGCAAAAATCGGTTGACAATCAATGCGGCGTATCGGCGTGCACGGCTTCCGAACAAAAGTTTTGAAAAAAGTTATCCACAAAAATTTGTTTGTTCGGCAAAAAACGTGCGAAATCGACATAATTTTCACACAATGGAGTCAAATCATCTAAAAAGTTATCCACATTCCACAAAACGCTGTGGATAACGTGCGGGTGCACGGTTTTTTGGAAAAAAGCGTCTGCAAATCGTATTTTCCCCCGCGAAAACCGTTGACAAATTTGCCGCAATCGCGTATAATTGCAAAGTGTTCCGTAACGGGTGTTTTCTCTTTCGGGAATGTCCGCACGGAGGCGTTTGCGCCGTTAGCTAAGCTGGATATAGCGTCGGTCTACGGAACCGAAGGCCAGGAGTTCGAATCTCTTACGGCGCACCAAAAAGCGGCAGGACTTGTGTCCTGCCGCTTTTTGATATGCTGCGCGAGTCGAACACCTGAACGCCATCGGTCAATATCGGTCAAACAAACGGTTTTGTTCCGATCGAACTTCCGGAAACCGTGCAGAAATTCGCGCGCGCTGCATTCCTTTATAGTTTGTTGCGGAAATTAAATTTTTTCAAAACCTGACGCTTTCGGTGCGTTGTGACTTCGGTATAAATTTGTGTGGTCGCCACGCTTGCGTGCCCCAGGATCTCTTGGACCGACCGAAGATCGGCGCCGTTCGCAAGCAGATTCGTGGCGAAGGTGTGCCGCAGGAAGTGCGGTGTGGATCGCGTTGTCAGCCCGGCTTTGCAGGTATATTTGCGATACACGTCCTCTATGCCGTGGATGGACAGCGGCGCGCCGTAGCGGTTGACAAACAGACGCTGTCCGTGTTGCATTCTGCGTTCTTTGAGCAGGGCGAGAATGCGTGTCCACGTCATGGGAGAGGAGATGTAGATCAGGCGCTGCTTGCGGCCTTTTCCATGGATCAGAAGGGTATGTTCGCTCACGATGACGTCTTCGAGTGCGATAAATGCGGCTTCGCCGATGCGGATTCCGGTGCTGATCAGCAGATCGATGAGGGCGGCGTCCCGTATGTAAAGCATTTTTGCGAACGGGGACAGCGTTTCGGGATCAAGCTCGAAACAGCGCAGCAGGCGGACAACTTCCGGAACGGACAACGTTCTCGGCAGGCAGCGCTCTTTTCTGTATCGGAACTTCAATTTTTCAACGGGGGAACAGGGTAGAAGCCCGCATTCAGAAAGATAATCGTAAAACAGTTTCAGGGTGATGATCTTCCTGCGGATAGTGCTGTCTTTCCGATGAAGCGTATCGTGCAGGTATGAAATGTAGGTACATATATCGGGCTGCATGACGTCTTTTTCATATGCAAGATAACTGCATAAATCGCTTTTATACGCCTTGATCGTATGATCCGATAAATTTTTTGTGGCAACGATCGATGCAAGAAACTGTGCAACATAATCCATAAACCGATCTCCTCTTTTTGTGAATGTGTATTGCATTGTACCATAATATGTGCTATAATGGCTACAATAACTTCGAATTATTGTGAGGGAA
>CALVMH010000035.1 GCA_944343275.1 uncultured Clostridia bacterium
GTAGCTCAATCGGCAGAGCAGCTGATTTGTAATCAGCCGGTTGCTGGTTCAATTCCGGTCACCGGCTCCACCGACAATCCTTACAATTCCATATACGGGAAGATTCCAGAGCGGCCAAATGGATCAGACTGTAAATCTGACGTCTTCGACTTCGGTGGTTCGAATCCACCTCTTCCCACCAGACCGAGGAAAAGGGCGCATGCTGCGCCCTTTCTTCCTTATGCGGGTTCAAGAGCATGCAAAAAGCAGCTGCTATATAGCAGCTGCTTTTTGCATGCAGTCACATGGTTCAGGCGTCCCGCTCTTCCAGCATGCGCTTGACTTTCATAAGACGTGTAAGGCTTCCCCGCTCGTTCTCTTCGAGCTTCTGCGAAATATAGCGGATGGTCTCTTCCAAATCGGGGATCATGACGTATTCGAGCGCGTTGACGCGGCGTTTGCCGCGCTCGATCTCCGCGGAGAGCATGGCGCACGCCTTTTCCATTTCCGCAAGGCGCAGCAGGCGCGAGACCACATCTCCCGCCGCCTGTACGGCGTAATCCGCTTCGCTGGTGACATCCGCAAAGGAATAGGGAAGCGCTTCCTCCGATTCGCTCTTTTCAAGATGAAGTTTGGGAATCTCTACATTCAGCACATTGACGGTGACGCAATCGAGGGTGAGGGAGACGGGCGGGATGGAGAAGATGCGCCCGATGTCCTTTTGGGACATGACGCCGCGCGCAAGCGAAAACTGCCGCAGAACGCGCAGCACTTCCGCATCCGCCTCCCTGCGCACCAAATCGGTTTCACGCACGAGCACGGAAAAGCGACGGACCATCTCGTCCGTCTTGTCTTTGAGCAGTTTGTGTCCGCGCTGTGCCGTTTTCAGCCTCGCTTTGAGTTTTTTGAGCTCCATGCGCGTGGGATTGACATTGATGCGCGCCATGTATCCCCTCTCTATTCTCCGAGATATTTTTCGAGATATGCTTCCTTGATGCGTTTGAGTTCGGAACGCGGCAGGATGCGCAAAAGTTTCCAGCCGAGGTCAAGCGTCTCCTCCACGGAACGGTTGACGGTAAAGCCCTGCGCGACATACTGCCGTTCAAATTCCTCGGCAAAGCGTGCGTACAGTTTGTCCGTATCCGAGAGCGCCGCCTCGCCGAGGATGGCGGCAAGTTCCTTGGATTCTTTGCCGCGCGCATAGGCGGCAAAGAGCTGGTTCATGGTGTCGGCATGGTCCTCACGCGTCTTGCCCGCGCCGATCCCCTTGTCTTTGAGACGGGAAAGAGAAGGCAGCACGTCGATGGGCGGAAGGATGCCCTTTTTGTACAGCTCGCGCGAGAGAATGATCTGCCCCTCCGTGATGTAGCCCGTAAGGTCGGGGATGGGATGCGTCTTGTCGTCCTCCGGCATGGTGAGAATGGGAATCTGCGTGATGGAACCGCGCTTGCCGCGGATGCGCCCCGCGCGTTCGTACATGGAGGCGAGGTCGGTGTAGAGATACCCCGGATACCCCCTGCGCCCCGGAACTTCTTTGCGCGCAGCCGAAACTTCGCGCAGCGCCTCACAATAATTGGTGATGTCCGTGATGATGACCAGAACGTGCATCCCCAGATCGTATGCAAGATACTCCGCCGCCGTGAGCGCCATGCGCGGCGTAGCGATGCGCTCGATGGCGGGGTCGTTGGCAAGGTTTGTGAAGAGCACCGTGCGCGTGATGGCACCCGTCTCCTGAAAGTCGCGGATGAAGTAGTCGGCTTCCTCATAAGTGATGCCCACCGCCGCAAAGACAACTGCGAACTTATCGTCGCTCTTCAAAACGCGCGCCTGCCGCGCGATCTGGGCGGCAAGTTCGGCATGCGGAAGCCCGCTCATGGAAAACACGGGAAGTTTTTGTCCGCGCACGAGGGTGTTGAGCCCGTCGATGGCGGAGATGCCCGTCTGGATGAATTCGTTTGGATAGTCGCGTGCTGCGGGATTGATGGGCTCGCCGTTGATGTCCATACGCTTTTCGGCAATGAGAGGCGCGCCGCCGTCGCGCGGGTTGCCCATGCCGTCGAACACGCGTCCGAGCATATCTTCGGAGACGGCGAGCTCCAGCCCGTGCCCCAAAAATTTGGCGCGGCTCGCGGAGATCTGCAAGCCCTGCGAATTTTCAAAGAGCTGCACGAGCGCCCTGTCGCACTGCACTTCGAGCACCTTGCCGCGGCGCACGCTGCCATCCTTTTGCACGATCTCGACAAGCTCGTTGTATTTGACCCCTTCCACGCCCTCGACGAGCATCAGAGGTCCGACGACTTCCCTGATGGTCTTATATTCCTTAAACACGGCTCTCCCCTCCGATGAGTGCGCGGACCTGCTCTTTGAGCTCCTCGGCGATCGCATCGAACTGTGCGACATCCTGTTCCGCGATGTATTTGCTTCTGCCGATCTTCTCCCGCACGGGAAGATTGATGAGCTGCGAGAAATCCGCGCCCGACGTCAGGGCGCTGAGCCCGAGACGGTGAAAATCGCGGATGAGACGCAGCATGCGGCATTGTTTGGCGATGGAAGTGAAAGTATCCGTCTCATGAAATGCGTTCTGATGCAGGAAATCTTCCCGGACGGATTTTGCCGTCTCCAGCGTCAGGCGGTCCTTTGCGGAGAGCGAATCGGCGCCGACGAGACGCACGATCTCCTCAAGTTCCGCCTCTTCCTGCAACACATGGATGGCGAAGGCGCGCAGTTCGAGAAAATCGGAGGAAGCGTTCTTCGCATACCACGGTGCGAGCCTGTCTGCATACAAAGAGTAGCTGATGAGCCAATCGACGGCAGGAAAATGGCGCTTATAGGCGAGATTCGCCGAGAGCCCCCAGAACACCTTGACGATGCGCAGCGTCGCCTGTGCGACAGGCTCCGAAAGGTCGCCGCCCGCAGGAGAGACGGCACCGATCGCCGTGACCGAGCCGACGCGCTCCCCGCTTCCAAGCACTTTGACGATGCCCGCACGCTCATAGAACTCGGCAAGACGGCTGGAAAGATAGGCGGGGTACCCCTCTTCACCGGGCATTTCTTCTAATCGCCCGCTCATTTCGCGCAGCGCCTCCGCCCAGCGGGACGTGGAATCCGCCATGATGGCGACGTTAAGCCCCATGTCGCGGAAATATTCCGCAATGGTGATGCCCGTGTAGATGGACGCCTCGCGCGCGGCGACGGGCATGTCCGACGTGTTGGCGATGAGCACCGTGCGCTTCATGAGCGCCTCGCCCGTCTTGGGGTCTTTGAGTTCGGGGAATTCGTTGAGGACGTCCGTCATCTCGTTGCCGCGTTCCCCGCAGCCGATGTAGACGATGATGTCGGCGTCCGCCCATTTTGCGAGCTGGTGCTGCACGACGGTTTTGCCGCTGCCGAAGGGACCGGGCACCGCCGCCACCCCGCCGCGCGCAATGGGAAAGAGCGTATCGATGACGCGCTGACCCGTGATCATGGGCATGTCGGGCGACATCTTTTCGCGGTAGGGCCGCCCACGGCGCACGGGCCAGCGGGTGAGCATGCTCACCTCGCGCTCCCCCGATTTGGTCATGATTTTTGCGACGGTCTGCGTGATATTGTACATCCCGCCGCGGATGGAGACGACTTTGCCTTCCACACCGTAGGGGACCATGATCTTATGGCGCACGACGGGCGTCTCCTGCACATATCCCAAAAAGTCCCCCGCCTGTACCTCGTCCCCCTCCTTGGCGAGCGGAATAAACTCCCACAGTTTTTCATGGTCGAGATTGGTGACGGAAATGCCGCGCGTGATCCTGTCGCCGTAAGCCGCCGCAATGCGCGTCAGGGGGCGCTGGATGCCGTCGAAGATGCCTTCGATGAGACCGGGGGCAAGCTCCACGGACAGGGGCGCCCCCGTCGTTTCCACCGCCTCGCCGGGACCAAGCCCGCCCGTTTCTTCATAGACCTGAATGGACGCCTTGTCCCCGCGCAGCTCGATGATCTCACCGATGAGCTTTTTTTCGCTCACGCGGACAACGTCGTACATCTTTGCGTCCGCCATATTTTCCGCCACGATGAGCGGACCGGACACCTTTATGATTTTTCCCTGCATAGCCGACCTCGTCAGTTATTTCTCTTTGCGCGGCAGGATATCCATGCCGAGCGCGCGTTCCGAATAATTCCGCAGCATCGCGGCACCGTATCCGTTTCCGCCGCTTGCGGACGGAACGGCGAGCACGATGGGATACGCCGCGCCGTCGTAGGCGGCGATCTCCTCCCGCATCTGCTCCGCAAGCACGTCGGTCACAAAAATGACCTGATAGTCCGTTGCAAGTTTTTTCAGAAGCTGCACCGCTTCGTCGGCGCGTTCCGCACGGAAGGCGTCCATGCCTGCGGCGCGAAAGACGAGCACGCCGTCCCCGTCGCCGATGATCGCCATTTTACCCTTCATACGTCTCCCTCATCCTTGCGCGGATCTCCGCCCTGTCTGTACCGTTGCTGAGACAGGTGAGCACGATCTGCACGTTGCGCAGTTCCGCCTCCTTATAGCAGCAATAGCGCAAAAAGGGAAGATTCCCTTCATTGTCATACTTCGCCCGTTTCAGAACGGTGAGCGCCGCGCTGTCCGCCGCCCGTTCAAGAAGGAGGAGCGGTCTGCCCGCGGAAGCATCTTCGAGCGCGGCGTCGATGAGTGCGCGCTGCGGCGCAAGACGCAGCCGCTCACGGATGGTATCGGGGCTCTCTCCCGCCAGAAGGCGCAGCGCGTCCTCCCCCAGCGTACCGCCCGCGACCGTCATCTCCCGCGCGGCGAGGTAGCTTCCCGTGCGCAGGCAGACGCCGATGTTTGCCGCATCCGCGCGGATGGCAACGATCTCCGAGAGCACTTTGTTCCGCCCCGCAAGCGCCGCAAGCTCCTCGAACATGGCACGCGAAAAGAGCGCGCCGATCTTTCTGCCCGTCGCGCCGCCCCCGACGAACAGCGCATCCGCCGCCATGCACGCGCGCCTGAGCGGTGCGCAGACGGCGCCGTAATCGTCCGCAAAGAACTTTTCTTCCAGAAAAGCGAGCGGATACGCCCCCTCCGTTCCCGCCATGGATGCGGGATCGATCCGCAGGTGCTTGGCGCGCATGACGGCTTCGGCATTGTGAAAATCATATTTGGCAAGCAGGAAGCGTGTCAGCTTTTTGTCGGGCGAATTTTCCCGGATGAACGCCGCAAGCGCACGTTCCTCCGCCTCGACGAGCTGCTCCGATTCCGACGCAGGCACGAGCAATCCGCCGCCGAAGCCTGTCTCGGACAAGATCTTCATGGCGTCTTCCGCAGACGCGCTCTCCGCCATGCGTGCGAGGCGCTCCGCGCCGATCAACGACTTTTCAAGCGCCGACGCCCTTGCGTTTGCAAAAATGCTGTTCGGCATCTTACGTCTCCGTCGGGAACATCGTATCGGCGATCTCCCGTTCCAGCGCTTCCCGATGCGCCTCCAAAAGCGCGCCAAATGACAGATCTTTCACGCAGACCGCGTTTTCAAGGCGTAGCCCGCCCTCAAATTCGCCCCTTCCCGCATAGCGCAATTTTTTTGCGGCAAATGCCTTGCAGGCGGTAAGCTCCTCTTCCCTGACGGGCGCGGACGCGGAAAGCGTCACTGCGTCGCCTTCCTCCGCATAGGCATCCAGCAGCCGTCCGAGCACTTCAAGATATTTTGGTTTGTCAAATGCGCACATCATGGTAAGCGCCCCGGAGAGCACCTCGTCGATGACGGCACGCTTTGCAGCAAGCAGCGTCTTACGGTTGTCGAGCGCCGCGACCGTCTCCCTGCGGGCAATGATCTCCGCGGCCTCCTCTTCGAGCGCGCGCCTGCCTTCCGCAAGGCTTGCGGCTGCCGCACGTTCCGCATCCGCCTTCATCGCGTCGGCACGTTTCCTTGCCGCCGCCGTGAGCCCCGCCGCCCGTTCTTCTGCATCGGACAAGATTTTTCCGACGATCGCTTCTTTTCCGTCCATCGCCACACCTTATACCGACAACGTGAACAACAACGAAATGACCAGCCCGAAGATGGCATACGTTTCGACCATCGCAGGGAACATGACGAGCTTGCCGGAGAGCTTTTCATCCTTTGCCACGGCGTAGATACAGCTCACCGACGTCTTGCCCTGATAGATGGCAGAGATAAAGCCCGTGATGGCGAGCGGCATGACGGCGGCAAATACCGACCAGCCCTGCGCAACGCTCATCTCCGCCGTGACAGCGCCCTGACCGACCAGCGCCATGACGAACCCGTAAATGCCCTGCGTAGCTGGCAGAAGCACAAGGATCATGACTTTTGCGAACTTCTTTGCGTCCTCCGCAAGCACGCCTGCCGCCGCAGAACCCGTCTTGAAAAGACCGATCGCGGAACCCACGCCGCACAGACCGGCGCAGATGGCAAGCCCTAAAATGGCAATTGCCTGACCACTCATAAGTTATCCTCCAAAAAATTCTTATTATTTCTCACACGATTTCTCCCGAACTGACGGGAGAAATCGCCGTGATTTTCAAAAACACCCTGCGGGCACGGCTGCGCCTGACCGCACGGTTTTTCTCTGCGCGGGCAATTCGCAACATTTTAGCGCCCGCGCATTCACTTTTCCGCATAAGCCGAGGGATCGGCAATGCAGTACCGCTGCGCAAAAGCGCGGTTTTGCTTGCGGCAATATTTTGGCACCGAATTGTTCCAAACATGGCAGAAAGATAACGCGTCTTTCATCCGATGTCCTTATTATTTCTCACACGATTTCTCCCGAACTGACGGGAGAAATCGCCGTGATTTTCAAAAACACCCTGCGGGCACGGCTGCGCCTGACCGCACGGTTTTTCTCTGCGCGGGCTTATGCCGCTTCGGAAAAATAGACGTACTGCCTGCGCGAACCGAGCGGCGTAAAGAGCCGTCCTTCGCCCGTATAAAACTTGGAAAAGAATTCGATGTATTGCAGACGGCAATCATGGATGTACGCCCCTAAGACGCCCATCGCAAGATTGAACGCGTGACCGATCAGCATGACGACGGGACCGAACACATAACCGACCGTCCCCGCGGCGATGAGATCGAGCCCGATGGCGTTGAACTGCTGCGCAATGATCATGCCGGACAGCATGAGCCCGAACAGGCGCGCATAGCTCAGCACGTCGGACAAGAGATTGATGATGCCGTAGACGGCGCCGAATCCCTTGGTGAACTTGCCAAGCAGCTTTTCCTTTCTGCCCGCCGTAAGTGCGGCGCCCAAAAGCCCCACGCCCAGCATGACGACGCCAGGGATCGTCATGGCGGAAAAGAACGCCTTCACCCCAGCCGCAACGGGAATACCGAAATACTCCGTCAGAAAGTTGAACACGGCAAAGAACAGCCCGATGCAGAAGAGCACCCATGTCAGCGCGTCGCACACCGCATCTAAGACATGCCCCCTTCGGATGCTGTTTACGGCACTCAGCAAATACCCCGCCGTGATCTGTAACAGTCCCAGCGCAAGACACCCCAAAAGGATGGTCAGAACGTCTGTGCGGCTGCCCGACGTGGGGTCGGGCAGGAAATGATAGAGTGAAAATCCGAACAAAGACCCGAACAGCGCACCAAAGACAACGGTGAACACGCCGCCGTAGGCGAGGATACAGGTGAGCTTTTTCATCCCGTCGTTCACTTTGCGCATCTTGGTAAGAACGAGCCCGCCCGCAAAGAGCAAAATGCCGTAGCCGATGTCCGCCATGATAAGCCCGAAGAAGATCATGAAGAAGAAAAAGACAAATCCGTTCGGGTCCAACTCCCTGTAATCGGGCGCGGAATACATGTTCGTAACGAACTCCGCAGCACGCGCGGGTCCCTTGTTCTTCATGAGCGTGGGCGGCGCATCTTCCTCCGTGGGCTCCGAAAACGTGAGAATGTACGCATCCGTCACCTCGGACAGCGCGGCGCGCAGCCTGTCCTTTGCGTCGGCAGGAAGGTAGCCGCCCGCGGTAAAGGTCGCCTCTGTCCGGAAAAAACGCGCAAAGTCCTCCGCTTTTTCCAATTCCGAAGAGAGATAATCGGCATAAATTTTGAGGTCGCGGAGGGTGGAAAGCTCGCCGAGCGCGCCGCGAACGAGCGCTTCCTCCTCAGCGATCAGCCGTGCCTCTTCCCCGTCGAGCCGTGTAAGTTCCTCCGAAGCGGACCCCGAACAAGAAAGCGTGCAGCGCGAAAAGGAAAGTTCTGCAAGCGCCGCCTCCGTCTCCCGCTCCGCCGTTTTGTGGCAGAACACGGCAACGGGAAGCTGCTTTGCCCCCTCGTAGACGGTGCAGGCAACCAACGGGGACTGCGCCGTAAATTCCAGCAGAGCGGGCAGTGCCGCCCCGTCGATAAGCCCGAAAAAGCACCGCGTGCTGCGGGTTGAGACAAATGCGGAGACAGGCTCCGGGACGGCGGCGTAGGGCGCCGCCTGGCTCCTGAGCGAGGCGAGCCTGTTGCGCTCCGCCCTGCACTGCGCAAGGCGTTCGGAACAGGATTCTGCTGCGGAAACGGTGCGCATCAGCGCATCTTCCCGTTCCGCGATGGCGGAAAATTCATCAAAGGCGAGCACGATCTCGTCGTGCAGTGCCGCCTTTATTCCCTTTTTATCGGGCGAAGCGTCCGCCTGCGCCGTCAGAAAGGCAATGCAGCGATTCACCCGCGCGAGCCGCGCACCGAGATCGGCGGTATCCGCCGCGGGAACTTCCTCTTCGGAGACCGTCAGCTCCACGAGCTGTGACTTTTGCAGCGCACGCAAAAGCGCCGCACGCTCCAAAGAGAGTGCGGTCAGCTCGAATTTCGACATTGCCGCGATCATGCGCCGAACACCTTCTCCACCGTCGCCTTCACTGCGGTCGGCAGCTTGGCGGCGCAGGAAGCGCGCAATGCATCCGCCCGGTTTTTCCCCTCTTGCGTGATGGCGCGATAGCGTTCTGCTCCTCGATGTTCTGCAGCTGCGACCGCCTTTTCACGATCGGAAAGCAGGGTTCGCTTCGCGTCGTCGCTTATGCGCTCCGCCGCGCGTTCCCCCTCCGCAAGGATGCGTTTTGCCTCCCCTTCGGCAGCCTGCACGATCTGTTCCGCACGCGCTTCCGCTTCCAGGATCGTTCCGATCACTTCATTCATGGCAGCTCCCCTTTCGCCGTTGCTTGCATTGAGCCGAATGTTTCCGACCCATAATTACATACAGTGTAGCAGAAATACAGAAAAAAGTCAACCGCACAACAATATTTGTTCAAAAGGTCGGTGTGAAATTTCCCCCACGGGACATTCACAAACATCTCCCCGCGCCGCACCGCATGTTTCCAAAGCGATTGAAGACCGCTTTCCGCGTGATATCATGTTGATACAAAAAAGAGAAGCGCTTTTTCGCTTCTCTTTTTTGCGTTTCGATGCGATGTCAATCTTCGTCGCAGCGTTCAATGGAACGGATAAAGGGATGCTCCGCCATGATCTCCGTGAGCCGCTGCGAAG
>CALVMH010000036.1 GCA_944343275.1 uncultured Clostridia bacterium
CTACCATTTAACATCTTTAACATCTTATCATTGATAATAGTATACTCAATAAAGACTTGTGTATCACAAGTTTCATAGTCCTGTCTTAATACAGAAGTTACAGAATTATACGTCAATTTCCGACTGAAGGCACCCGGTCGCCCAATCGCCCTGGTATATCTCTATTGAAATGCCAGAAATGGCTCACTGGGAGCCAAATCTGGAAATGACTATCGTCTATATAAATTGAGATATACTTAGACTATATCATACCCCTTGTAGACCTTTGACCAGTCTACAGGGGTCCTTGCATTTCGGAATTTCTTCCTACTCTACTCAGTTATTCTCTAGTAGATTTCGCTACTAGATATCCTTTCGATAGTCGTTGAACCTTAATGATATATACTTAATCCACACCGTTTTGATTCCATGCTTCGTTTACAGGAATGGGAGAACATCCTAACATTCGAATGAGGCCACTCTTACTTACATATGCTCCTGCAACCAGTTTAATTGCTTCTTTAATTTCAGGAGTAATCTCAGTGCGAGAGATAGAACCCTCAATAAGTCTCTTTCTATAGTGAGCTACAATTTCATCAAGCTTTTCTTTATACTCAGCAGCCTTCATATTACAGATGATATTCATCAGATGAATCATAGGGATATTATACTTCTCACAAATTTCATCATTTGATACACCATTCTTAATATCATTGATGATACTAGTAACGGTTTCATCCTCGTCAGAAGACTTCTTGTTGGGATCGATATATTCAAAGACATCATTGATTAATCTCTTATCAACATTTTGAGCAAGATTTTCAAATCGATTATCCCACTTCAGACCATTCTTATGCCGGATCTGATTTACATTGATAATTTGATTTCCAGTGAATGCCTCCCAAACCAGTTGCTGAGTACGAAAGACTTGCTTATTGATATTCAGTAACCGATAGCCATTAGGAGCAAATCCTTGTTTGACAATTGCCCCATAAGGCTCACTGAAGACTGCTCCGAATTCATTGACAAAATACTTACTGTCATTCCATCTACGATAGATGTAGTCTCCAATTTGAATATTCCCATCCTCAGTATCCATAATAGGTCTAGGAACTACATAGAGGATAGAAAGCTTCGTAGGGACTGATTGAATTCGGAAAGAGGGATTTAGTCCAGTATGACTAAATACGCTCTCCACATAGAGATCAGTTACGGAGAAGATAGTAGATTCTTGAGTGTCCTCAGGAATGAGCTTTACACAACACTCATCGTTATGCTCAAATGTAGGTACAATACTCCCTCCCATTTTCCTATCATAAATCAAACCATTCTCATAGTTGAGCATATAGGTCTCAGATAGGCCCTTGATAGGAATGATCTTAATGTTTGCTGCCATAGTAAATTACCTCCAATTATTATTTTTCTCCATTATGCAAAATGCACCGGGTTGGTTCAGTCTACATGTTTTGGAGAATTATAGTAATGTTACTGTAATATAAATTAATATACAATTGGAGGCATGGATTAAGTAATTAATATCATTCTTGGCTGCGGATTCTATCATACTTCACATCTTATTACTATACCTCGAGCATTACCTCTTGCCACTATAATGTCGCCACTATAGTTTAGTAATGTGAAGCTTCGATCTTTCCCCGCAATTAACAAGGATTCAGTTAACCATTACTGATTAACTGGCCAACAGATTTAGCTTTGACAGGATGAGGGCTTTTCTTCCGGAAATTGCGTTCAAATACAAGAAAGAAGGTTTACTTAAACCATGGAATAGGAAGTTATTATCAATTAAGATAGGTACTGTATTGCCGTTAATATCGGCTTTAAATCCGATTCTGACAATATATTCTCTAAATTGAGCTTTCTTCAGACCAGTATCACTTGCAAAGAATGGTTTATAGTCATTCCCAACAGGATCAGTTCTCATTATCTCAATAATTCGATCATTTCGACGATTCAATTCATCCTCAATCTCATGAGGCTCTAAGGATGTATCTATTGGATCTCGCATCAAATGAGATACTTCAGGAATACGTTTCTCCAATTCATGGAGATTATAGAGAGATAATCCCATACCAGTTAATAGACAGAAAGCATGTGCAATACTGATGATATAATTATACATTTGATCAACCATTGCATTCTTAGATGCAAAATCAGTTTTATATACTGGGAGCAGTTTTGTATTGATATAATCCATTAAAGAACCAGCATTAATTTTCGTAAAATCAAATATCCAGCTATCGTCTAATAGTCCTACTTGATCTACATCCATAAGAGGTTGCCAGAAGATAAGATTTGAAATAAAGTGATTCAGTTGAAGCTGTCTCACTTTCTTTTCTCTCTTACGGAATTTAAAGAAGATAGGCCTCTTCCGAATCTCTTCTTTTTCAAACCCATACTTCATAATATCAATTAAGTCTTGGAAGATAAAGAGGAAATTTCTTCTATCTGCTAAGACATCCTCGATAATGAGAAGTAAGTCCGGCGGATATTTCGCAAGCAATT
>CALVMH010000037.1 GCA_944343275.1 uncultured Clostridia bacterium
GGGCGTTCCGGAAGTCGAGCGTCACCGGAGCCGTTTCCGCCGGCCAGTCGGCGAGGTCGCCGTCGATCTTGATCTCGTTCCGCGCGGCGGGGATCATCATGCCGCGCAGGGCGATGGTGTGTTCCGCATCGCGGAAGCCGTCGATCCGGAGCTTCATCGTCAACTGCTGCACAGTTCGCGAAATCGGCGCGGGGGCGCGGAATTTCAGAAGTTCCGTTTTTTCGCCGTAAATCTTGAACGTTTTTCGCTCTCCGGCGCATTCGACCGAGCCGGTGAGGGTCTGGGTGGTCACGTTCCGCAGGCGGATGCCGAAGGTGTTCGCGTCGCAGAGCTCGACCGAGTACCGCAGCGGGTTCTCCACGCCGGTCTGCCGGGCGGAGGCGAGGAACTGTTTCAGCTCCGCGACCGGGAGGGTGCTTCTCAGGTAGACCGGGAACTCATCCAGACGGATTTTTTTCGCGGAAAATGAGCTGCCCATCATGTCGCAGAAGTCGGCTTCGCGGGTGAATTCGAGCGTTTCGGGCGTCCCCTCCCACTGCCAGAGGGCGGCGATTCGTTCCGTGCCTTTGTCGAAAATGTAGCAGCGTTTGTTGGCCCCGAGTCGGACCCGGTCGACGACCGGAGCCTCCCCCAGCAGGTCGGCGGCGTTCCGGACCGCGTAGAGGAAGGGGGCCGGAACCCAGTGATGGTCGGGGTCGCCGAGAACGCCGGTCCAGGCGTAGCCGAGGTCGATTCCGGTCGACTGGAAGTGGAAATAGCTTTTGACTCCGCAGGCGAATTCGATCAGCGCATACCGGAGATCACGCGCCGCGTACTGAACGGCGAGAGGGTGAATCCGGTTGTCCGGCAAAGTCGGGAAGTTCATGTTGCCGCTTTCGGAGCTGAGGATCGGGAGGTCGGGGCGGTAGCGTTTCAGCGTCGCCTGAAATTCCTGCTGGGCGGTCTCCAGATCGGGCAGCTCCGGGAGCTGGCGGTAGGGGTGTTCGGTAAGAGCGTCGAGCACCTTTGCCGCGCCCGCCTTCAGATACGCCGCCAGAAACTCCGGCTTGATGTGGCACCCGGGACCGGCGATTTTCGCCTGCGGATCCAGTTCGCGGATTGCCTGCGCCATCTGCACGGTGGCGGCGGCGCAGCTCTCCGGCGTGGAGGGGTTGTACTTCGCGGGATCGGGATTGGTCGCTCTGCCGCCCCAGATCTCCGGTTCGTTGAAGAGCTCGTAATAATCCACCTTGCCGCGGTGTTGGAGGATCGCCTCCTTGAAATGGCCGGTGATGAGCGAGCGGGCGTCTTTGGGAATGTAGAACGGCGCCTGGGGGGTATGGCCGGAGATGTTGACCATCACCAGGAATCCGGCGTCGTGAAAGCGGGTTGCGGAACGGAAGCCGCCGCACTCCGGTTCGTTCGGTTTCGCCCAGAGCCGGACCGCGCCGAGACCGAAGTCGCGGAACAACCGGATGGTGAACGCGTCATCCTGCGGGGAGGTGTGGACATTGGTCCCCCAGCGGGTGAGCGATTTGCCGGGCGAGCGGAGGATGCCGGTGTAGAAGGTGTGGGTGTACGCTTTCCCGTCTTCCGCCGTGGCGGTGAAGATCAGATTGACCGGGCCGAGAACGTTGGCGGGCGGGGTGATCGAGAACGGTTTCTTCCCGGGAACGGCGATCGACTCCGGTGTCTTCCCGGCGGCGACGACTTCGCCCCGCCAGTTGCGCAGCTCCCAGTTGAGGCGGCAGCTCTTCGCTCCGGCGGCGGCGTCCAGTTGGATGGTGCCGCGGAACGGTTTCCCCGCGTAAAAGTAGCCGTGTTCGCTCTCCAGTTTCCCGGAGAGGGCGATTGCCGGGGGCGGCATTTCGGTGCTTTTCAGCGCCGGTTGACAGGCGGCGTCATCGAGCCAGACCTTCCCGGCAGGGGTGACGATCGGCGAAACGTGATGAAAACTCTCCGTCATCGCCGGATTGCCGATTTTGATCACCCCCGGCGCGCTGTCGCCGAATGAAGGAACTGCAAGTTCATACTTCTTCCATTCGGTTCCGACGCTCACGGTTCTGGAATAGGCGGCTCCGTGATGGGTGAACAAGCCGAGGGAGACCGTGGTTTTCGGCTTTTCCGCCTTCAGATACATCGAGAAGACGAGC
Organism: uncultured Clostridia bacterium; assembly: GCA_944343275.1. Taxonomy (GTDB): domain Bacteria; phylum Bacillota; class Clostridia; order Christensenellales; family Borkfalkiaceae; genus Gallimonas. The sequence goes on from CALVMH010000037.1 coordinate 2,133, forward strand.
GGTTTGCCGATTTGGTAGGGGACCGCGTTGAAGACCAGCCGGTTGAATCCATTCTTGACCGGTGCCAGCCGGAACGAGTGCTTCCCGGAGTGGAATTCGTCGTCGTCGACCGCCACCTTCATCGACGGTTTGGCAATGCGGACCTCCGACGGGGGGTACACATTGTAGAAGCCCCGTTCCGCGCCGCCGTTGGTGATGAAGTTGGCGCGGGGATCGACCTTGCGGTCGTCCTGTTTGACGGTGCAGGTGATTCTGCCGATCTTCAGAAACGGGAGATCCTGGAAGGTGATCCGGCAGGAGACATGCTTCAGATTCTCCGGGAATTTCGTTTCGAAGCGGTACAGTGCGGGGGTGGATTTCAGGGAGATGGTCTTCTTCTTC
>CALVMH010000038.1 GCA_944343275.1 uncultured Clostridia bacterium
GCTAATCTGTTACGATGAACTCAATTCCGCACCGTTCCGCTGGTATTTCAACTGAGATTTATCTTGATGGGTAACTTGATGGGTATCCTGATGGATTTCCGCTTCATTCAGACTGTCGGAAATCGTTTGGAGAATGAATTCCACAAAACATGCGCTGTTCGCGGAGGCGTTGGCCTGATTGAGTGCCTGATAATATTCCTGCTGACGATTGCGAATCATATTTTCAATCGGGATATAGGCAAAGATCGGATTGAAGTTCTGCAGCATCAGCGTTTGCCAGAGGCGTCCGAGCCGACCATTGCCGTCAACAAAAGGATGGATGAATTCAAACTCATAATGAAAAATGGAACTTTTGAGCAGCGGATGCATCTCTTCGGAATGCAGATAGTCGAACAGGGCCGTCACTAACCCGGGAACCAGATGAGCCGGCGGCGCAATATGCAGGATTTCCTGTCCCCCTTGAATTCCGACACTGCCGGAGCGGAACTCACCGGGATGGTCAATCAATCCGGCCATCAACGTTTTATGGGCATCCAGCAGATCGGCAATCGAAGCGGCATTCCAGGTATCCAATTTATCATAAGCGGCAAGTGCATTGCGGATTTCCTGCACATCGCGCGCCGGAGCCAGGACTTTTTTCCCGTCAAGGACGGCAGTCACTTGTTCTACGGTCAAGACATTTCCTTCAATCTGCAACGATGCCTGAATCGTCCGGATACGGTTGATCCGCCGCAGCCGCAAGTCACGCCGGAACGTCCCGTGCAGCCGCCCGAGCCGTTCACAGATTGCAGCCACGAGAGAAAGCATTGCCGAAGTAATTACAAATTTTGGAAACAAGTCGTTCATGATTTAACTGATACCTTTTTTATGGGATTCACAAATACTTGAAACCCTAGCTCCGTTAAGCGTTGAAATACAGCCCGAAAACTAACTTTGCTGAAAAATGGAATATTGATATTTCCATTTTTCGAGGGCTCACGCATGATTCCAAAAATAATTTTGTATTCATTTGCTACCGGCTTTGTATCTTTTCTTGCGGGTACTTCTGATTTTAAAGAATCATTAAGCATATTCCGCAAACTACACCTGAAATTCTCATCCTTGAGGAAACATTCGCCAGAAACTAAACCTTGGTTCCATAAATGACTAATGCAAGCAGAACTAGTGCCATCCTTTAAGTGGAAAAAACTTTTTGGTGGAACAAAAAAATCACAAGGTTCAATATTGGCATAACTAGTATTGGACGGATTAATTTTTCTCTTATCCAATTTTTGCCAACTCGTCATATTCCGCCCTAAATCCTCAATCAATTTTTCTTCTGTTGGCATTGAAGTTTTTTGTATCAGATACTCGTCTTCTACTAATGCTTGTTGCCAGGTATGGTCTATTTCCCGAGCAAAATTGATATCGATTTCATACCAAGATGAATTCCATAAAATATAATTCCTATCATCGACTGATGTTTCAAAATTTAAGCATTCGAATATAGAGAATTCCATACACGGGAAATTGCTGCTGATTATCGAAATTCTGTGTTTGGTATAATCGCTTATTGTTTTTGACACTTCTCTCTGCAATGCCGTTTTGTAATCCTCAATAGACAGGGTAAAATATTTCCGAGAACGGCACGATAATCCATTATATCGATAGGCGTAATCAGCTGCAGGATCAATGATTTCAGGTATGGCTAGATAGAGACTACTTTGTTTCCCTTCTCGTAGAGCTTGAATCTCATCAGATAATTTTCCATTTAAGATAGAGATAATTTTCTCATCTCGAATCTGTTTTATGTGATCAATCCAAGGATATATTTTTTTGTATTCTTTTGATTGGTAAGTCTCTAAAAGCTCTTTGCATTTTTCTTTTAATGAAGAAATAGTAATCTTACAGGTCATCTGTAAAGTATCTCGACCGGTCATGCTTGATGCAAACTCTTTATCTGTAGGCTTTCCTGACAATAAACGCAGAATATCTTTTTCTATATCCATAGAAAATAAAGAGAAGTCACATTCCGCACTTGCCTGAATTCTTTTTTGAATGGTAGTACGATCAGATGATGCAGTATCCAGCGTTCTTATCTTATCACGGGGAATTTTATTGAGACACACTTTCAACCCAAAATCACACTCAAAAGCATTTCGATTCAGGCAAATTTGTGCCATACCAAAAGAAACCGCAAAGTATCTTTCACCTATAGGTATAAAAATAACAACAGCGGAACCTATATTTTTGAATTCAAGAGGTTCTACTGTTATTTCAGAAATTAAGTCAAGCCAGCTTGGATCACTTTCATAAACTTGTCCTGCATATACCTGAACATCTGCCAATATATTATTCGTAGTAGTAGCGACTCGAATACGCTTTAATTTATTTTCTGAAGAAAATGCATCAGCAATTTTTTTACCCTCTTTTAGCAACCGAAATGTGGCAGAAAACGATCTCGCTTTATTCGCCATTTTTTACCCTCCAAGTTCCGGTTAAAAGTTTCTGCATCAAACCGCGCTTCTGCTTTT
>CALVMH010000039.1 GCA_944343275.1 uncultured Clostridia bacterium
GGACGGCCGTTCCATTCCGGCGGGAGCCGGACAGCGGGGCCCGTTCGATTTTCACCTGATCCAGGCCGGGAATTTTTCGCCCCTCCAGCCGGAATTCTGCATCGCCGAACTGCAGAAGTTCAGCGGCCGAAAGCGTCGGAAGGAGAAGATAGAGGAGAAGCGGCAGAAGGAGTTTGCACATATTTTTTCTCTTTCGTTGAGTCTGTATCGAAATTTTTGCGTGAGTTTTACGGCAGTTTCCGGCCATCGACGACCAGAGCGCTGATTCCTGCCGCCTGAAGGTCGGAGATGGAGCGGCTGTCGGCGTGCCCGTCGAAGTAGGCGATGTTGGCCCGGTGGCTGTGGTGCAGGGAGATGGTGGCGTTCACTTTGACGCTGAGCGGCATGTAGTAGAATCCGTACCCGTGCTCCGGAGTGCCGGGACTGACATACATGGTGTCGGCAAAGTGAACCGCCTCGGAGGGCCTCTTCAACTTCTGCGTCGCATAGAAAAGATTTCCGGTGGTCATCACCTGATTCAGCAGACAGAAATTGCCCCACCCCTTTTCGTCCTCAAAGAGGCTCATATCCCAGGTGTCGTTGAAGCGCAGGGAGCCGTAGGTCCGAAACGGGTCGTTGATCCCCTCGGTGGGGAGCGAGGGGCAGAAGAAACTCTTCGTCCCGTAATAGGTGGAGCTGGCCAGGTATTTGTAGTCGAACAGAAGGATGGACCACGGAACGGTCGAGCCGGCGTCGTCTTTGATATAGGTGACCACCAGTCCATTGTTGTCCATCGCGTACAACTGCATGGCCGCGGCGTTCTGACGGAGACGGTTGAGGCACTCGGTCGCCCGGGTTTTCTCCCGTGCCGCGGTCAGGGCGGGCAGCAGCATTGCCGCCAGGATGGCGATAATTGCGATCACAACCAGGAGTTCGATAAGGGTGAAATTCTTTTTCATAAAAAAACCTCGCAGCATTTGCATCTGGATATAATTATACTATATTCTGCATGGAAAAACAAGATACAAAAAAGCCAGATAGTTATCATTTTGGAGTCGTTTCGATGTACGAACAGGCGAACCGTCCATTTCCGGATTTTCCGGTCGATATTCCGCTGCCACTCTATGTCTGCAGCGTGGGGAAGCGAGGCGGCGAAAGCGGTTCCGGCCACGTTCCGCCGCTCCTTTCCCAGTTCATCGGCATGACCTTCTGCGTCCGGGGCTCGGGGGTGGCGTACCTCTTCGACCGCCCGTTCCGGATGCGGGAGAACGATGTGATCTTCTACTATCCGCACGAGGAACACCGTTTTCTGTCGGATTCCGAAGAGAGCGTCGTCGCCTGGGTCAATTTTGACGGGCCGCTGGCGATGTCGATATTTTCCAGTTACCGGTTTCCCCGCTTCTTTCCGCTGGCAAAGGGGTTTCCGGAGGAGATCTACCGGGAGCTGCTCGGCTGTCTGCCGAAATCCGACCACGACTCGGTGCTCCACGCGACAACCCAGCTCTTTCTGCTGTTCGAATATCTCGCGGGGGAGAAAAGAAAGAGCTTTCTCGAGTCGGGCGACGTCGTGGAGCGGGCGTTGCGGTACATAAAAGCCAATTTGTCAAATTCTGAACTGAATGTCAACACACTCTGCGACGTTCTGCACCTTTCCCGCTCCACGTTCCGCAAACACTTTGTGGAGGCGATGCACGTCACCCCCGGGGAATATATCCGGAATCAGCGGATCGCCCGGGCAAGAACGCTGCTGGCCGGAACCGATCTCTCCATTCAGGAAATCGGCCGGGAGTGCGGCTTTCAGGAGAAGACCTCGTTCAGCCGTTTTTTCAAGGCCTGTCCGAACAGCATGCCGCCGAGTGAATACCGGAAAATTTACAACCGGACCGGCATCGCCCCCGGAGAGCTGCCGTTACCGGAATCCCCGGTGCCGCGGCTACCCGATGACTCATGACAAACAGGACGAAGTCCGGACGAGGGAGGAAGCGCAACCATGAGAAAGAGAGGATAAGATACAGATGAAGGAAGCGATGTTTTACCGGCGTGAGGAGGCGGAGCAGCTCCGCTGCACCCTCTGCCCGCGCAGCTGCCGGATTGCGCCGGGCAAATGCGGATACTGCGGCGTGCGGCGCAACTCCGGCGGACGGCTTGAAGCGCTCACCTGGTGCCGCCCGGCGGCGGTGCAGATCGATCCGATCGAGAAGAAGCCTCTGGCCTTTTTCCTGCCCGGCTCGCGCACCTTTTCGCTCGGCACCTTCGGCTGCAACCTCGGGTGCGTCTTCTGTCAGAACGACGAGCTCTCGCGGGGGAGCTATCCGCCGGGATTCCGCGAACGGGAGGTGGCGCCGGAGGAGATCGTCGAAGCGGCGCTCCGCCACGGCTGCCGTTCGGTGGCGTTCACCTACAACGAACCGACGGTTTTCTTCGAATACGCCCTCGAAATCGCCCGCCTGGCGAAGCAGGCGAATCTCGCGACAGTGCTGGTCAGCAACGGCTGGATCGACCCGGAGCCGATGCGCGAACTCTACCCTCTCATCGATGCCGCCAACATCGACAT
>CALVMH010000040.1 GCA_944343275.1 uncultured Clostridia bacterium
ATTTAAAAGTGCTCCGTTCGGATTCAATGACGAGGTAGCCACGACTTTGGCGCAAATCTGCTGTCATGACGGGAAATTGCCGCAAGGAGCACCAACCTCGCCTGTCATCTCGAACTACATTTGCCGCAAACTGGATAATGAGCTGATTGCCTTTGCCCGCAAACACAAAATAAATTACAGCCGATATGCGGATGATATTACCTTCTCAACCAATCTACAGTTTCTTCCGACGGCCGTAGGTCATATCAAAGAGCATAAAATCGTCTTGTCCAACACATTGCAAAAGATCTTTCAGGACAATGGATTCACCATCAACGAGGAAAAGACAAGATATGCTCTGCGAACAAACAGACAGGAGGTTACCGGCCTGATTGTCAATGCCGGAATCAACGTTCCTCGAAAATATATCATGCGCATCCGGGCCATGTTGCATGCCTGGGAAAAATATGGTCTTGAAGCGGCAGCGAAAGAGCACTTTGAGAAGTTCAACTACAAGCACAAACATCCCGATTACCCAGAAATAGCATTCAAGAACGAATTGACCGGCATGTTAAATTACGTCGGGCAAATGAAGGGAATAGGCAATCGGGTGTATATCGCACTCTACTACCGAATCAAGAGACTCGACTCGAATATCAAGCTATCGATTCCTGAATATATTCCCGCCCCGGAAGGTACTACTGTCGTTTTTTGTGAAGGCAAGACAGACCCTCTTCATCTGGAAGCTGCACTATCCTGGTTCCATCAACAGGGAGAATTTTCCGATCTGGATCTACATTTCTTTAAATGGAGATCCGATTTGGATATCAACAATGACACCTTGCTGCAGATGTGCCAGACTCGGCCACAAGCCAAAAGGGACAATCGAATCGAGATCTATCTGTTCGACAGAGATGTTCCTAGATATATTCAGAAAGCAGCTGAAAAAGATAAATCTTACAAACATTGGGAAGCAAATGTCTATTCAGCGCTCCTTCCTGTTCCGGAACACCGTGATTTCAACGAAATATGCATAGAACATTTTTATCCGGACGAAGATTTGTTGAAAGAAGACAAGGATGGACGCAGGTTATATACGACCAGAGAGTTTGATCCGGAATCGGGGTGTCATCTCAAACTTAAAGAGGTATATTATGCAGGCTCGCGAGCTCAGTTAAGGTGCAAATACCCAAAGATTCTGGATAGCAATGTGAGAAAAACCGGATCCGATGAAAATATTGCCTTATCCAAAAATAATTTTGCAAAAAATATTTTCCACAAAACCGGATCTTTCAAAGAGGTCTCTTTCTCCTACTTCAAAGTCATTTTTGAGCTATTCGAGGAGATCATGGCGCAAGCAAAATAAAGGGACCTGTAATCTCTTATGCAGATAACGAACAAGTTTTATCTCCATACGCCCTATTGACCACAGCCCTTCAAACGCAGGATGATATTACGCCACACGCTCCCCCGTGACACCGCCCACATCTCGTTAAACACGGTATTATGCGACACTAAACCGCAACGCATCCGAGGCATTACTCATTCTCTGTTCTGTCTGGTTTTCAACCAGTGATTTCAATATAGGCGCTTGTATTGAACGACGAATGCTCATTACCAAAAACATATCCCAATTGATTGCTGACACATCGTGTATTCCCTATTACTTTGTCTATGTTACGGTGAGAGTGTCCATAAATCCAGTACTCGATTGGGCTTGCGGCAATATAGTTTCCCAATTCTACCGCAAATGCACCATTTAACGGACTACCCTTGAATTCCGGAGCCACCAATTCGAACGATGGGACATGATGGGTAGCGACAACAATGTGCTTTGCCTTACTTCGATTCACTTGCTGCTCCAGAAAACGGAAACACCGATCATGCTCTTCATTGAATCTGACCCAATCCAAAGGCTCACAAGCCCAACGTATCCGGCGAAAATCGCTAATGGCGGACTCTGTTCGGAAGGCATCCTGCAATCCGATACGACCCCACAACGTCGTTGCGATTAACTCCGTTTCATCGTTTAACGGGATTACGGAATTGTAACAACACAATATGTTCTCTCGTATTTGCAAAGACCATCCATCATAGAGTTTGCTAATATCAAACTGCTTGTAAAATTCATGATTCCCTGGGATAACGATTACTTGTCTGTAGTTTTCCGATGCCCAGTCCCAAAAAGGATGCTTCGAATAATTATCATCCCCAATATACCCGATGTCTCCGGCAAGCACAAGAACCTCTGCGGAAACAGTCAATGGATGATGCTTCAGGAAATTGCTGTTTTCCTTGAATTCCAAATGGAGGTCGGAAGCGTATTGTATTTTCATGATAAAGCGAATATGCGTCTCATTTCCAGCAATACTTGCTCGATGAAGGCAGCATCTCTTTGTATGCTGGCCTGTAACGGTTGATTAGGCATCAATGATTCCATCTTCGTCACAAAGGCAACTGCGTCTCTCTTCATCTTTTCGGACAATTCTATCGGCTCTGCAATATAACCGCTTGCCATTAGCTTGAAAACATCGGACATATGTTTTCGGACATCACTGCCATGTGCAGGCGGTTCCTGCTCGGAAAGATTCAGGTATGCCTTCATCTTCAGACATATCAGACCTACCGTATCAACAACATGCAATTCCTCTTCCA
>CALVMH010000041.1 GCA_944343275.1 uncultured Clostridia bacterium
AACATGCGTGCTTCCGACTGTATTTCCTCGAGGTTTTGACTTCCTCCCGGAATGCGGTGCATATCGATCATGACCATGATGCCGGCTTCACGGCACTGGCTGATGACCTTGTCGAGCGTTTGGAGTTCGCGGTCAAGCGCATCAAGAAAGTTTTCCGTCGTCCGGCTCTGTTCCGCTTTCTGCTGATCAACACCCGGAATATAGATTTTCTGCGGTGAAGGGCGCAACTGCCAGCGGATCAGATTGGCATTCCATTTCGCCAGATCCGGAATGTCATTCACCCGATATCGGACCGGCGACATCACACCGCGCATCGGCGGGAGATTGCGGAGACGTTCGTCATATGAGCACTTGAAATTTTCCGGCAGCGGAACGGGTGGCTCTCTGAAGAGAACCATCGGATCATAATCCTGGATTTCCACATTGCGCACCTCAAGGGTACCGGTAGAATCCTGAAGACCGGCTTCGATGAAAATCCACTCGGTATCCCACGAAATATTTTCCCGGACGGTAATGCGCTTCCAGCCGTTGCTGCTGCCGCTGAGCGGCGGGCAATTGCGCCAGAACTGTTTGCCGTTGACCTTCGTGTGTATCATCAGCTTGATACCGTTATGCGAAAGGGCGGGAGTACTGACATCGGTATATTTCACATCGAAATGGACGATCAGCGTTCGTCCGATATAATCGCGTGAATCGATTTCCGTCCGGGCAAGCCGAGCTTCCCGATCCGTAGAAGTGACGGTCAGAACTCCGGCGGAAACGGCAGGCCAATCTCCGCTTTCAGCGGAAACGCGACAAGCAGCATCAGGCAAAACAAGCTGAAAAGAGAAGTAGGTTTCATAATTGCAACAACCTGTTTAAAGTTCTTCGACAAACTTGAAGAACTTTCCCATGTCATATCCCCACCACCACGGAGCCTGGCTTTTCAGAATCGTGGCCTGCGCATGTTTCCTGACGGACCCGTCCGCATGCAGAAAAGTTGCACTTCCGCCATGATATTCTCTCACATGAGGCTCATAAAACGGCATATCTCCGGTACTGCGGCAGTAGAGCAGTACCTGACGGCGGCACATGCTCCAGGAAGGCAGCTTGCCCGCATCCAGCCATCCGGCCGCATCATATTGGTCGCGCGTATACATATAATCACTTTTCCCCCAGAAATTTGATTCTGTATCCGGTCCTTTCCAGGCGGGACAAGTGATGTTTTTCGGACACTGCTGGCGATTCGGGACATTCATATTATTTTTTTTACCACCGAAATAATTCAAACTCAACGGGATTCCGATTCCGACCCCTTCTGTTGCCGTTACAGAAGATTTGAACATCATCGGCTGACTGTATCGCGGCGGCAGTCCATTATAGTCATCCGCATATTGATGCAGCCCGTATCCAAGCTGCTTCAAATTGCTGAGGCAGTTGGACACCTTGGCGGAAGCACGGGCACGGTTCAAAGCCGGCAGCAGCATTCCCGCAAGAATCATGATGATCGCAATAACTATCAGCAATTCAATCAACGTAAATTTTCTTCTCATTTTTCCATCCTTTTTGCCATTGATCTTCCCACTGATTATAGTGATAATCAGTCTGTTTTCTCCAAACACTCCCAATCGTTAAAAAATTTGTGGACGCCCTCAATATTCCTCCTATTATTTTACGTCTTTTGAATTTTTATTCAACAAGTGCTACTTTAATATTATGACCTGATATCGAGCAAAAAACAAGGGAAAAGGATTGTGTAATATGGTAAATGAAAATACGTTTTCTGGTATTGACATTCCGACCCGGATCGTTTTTCGCTCCAACCGGAACTGCAATGACAGAATCGGAATGGGAATACAGAATAAACCGGAACCGGGTGACCGGATTACGACTCCGACCAGCTTTTCTTTTTTCTCCGTTTCCTGGCTGGCCCGCGGAAGCGGCTGTTATGAAAACAGCATCGCGGGACAGCGTTATCCGCTGTACGCCGGTTCCGTTTTCCTGCGCCGGCCGGAGCTGGAGCACCTGATCCGGGTGGACGCCGAAAGCGGCTGGCTGGAATATTGGCTCCATCTCGGAAACTTCGCATGGCCGTTCTTCCGGAACTATCTTTCGCTCCGCGACGATAACCTGACCGGATATTTCGATCCGTCCCCGGAATGGTTTGCCCGTTTCGACATGCTGATGAACCGGCTCGAAACCGCGCCGGAAGATGCGCTGCTGGAGTGCGCCATGGAGCTCTGCGCGTTCGCGGCCGACTGCGTCCGGCAGACCCGCGGCAGCGGCGAGGAGGAGGATATGATTCATCGCGGCTGCGAATTCCTCGGCACGAACTTTGCGGAAAACCGCGATCTGCACGCCTTCTGCCTCAAAAACGGCTGGGGCTATGAACGGTTCCGCAAGCTTTTCACGGACCGGATCGGCATCTCACCGAACCACTACCGAATTCAGCGGCGGATGGCGGCCGCAAAATCACTGCTGGCCCAGACTTACCGGTCCGTCGAAAGCATCGCAAGAGAGCTCGGATACTGTTCCGTGTTCGATTTCTCCGCAAAATTCAAGGCGTACACGGGGCTTTCCCCCTCCGGATTCCGCCGGAAAGCCCAGGCGCCATACCGGGATTTCTTCCACACCCCCCTGAACCTGATCAAATGACGCAAAGCACCTCTTCCGAAAAC
>CALVMH010000042.1 GCA_944343275.1 uncultured Clostridia bacterium
ATCGACTACCTGATGAGCCACCCGGACTCGTTTCAGCGGGAAATCGCCGACGGCTGTCTGATCGATCCGGCAACGCTTTCGCCGATCCTCGGCAAGATGGAGGACAACGGCCTGATCCGCCGCGACAAGGCGGACGGCAACCGGAAAAACTCCATCGTCGCCCTCACCGCCGACGGGGAAAAAATCGGCCGCCGCATCCAGGAGCTCTTTCGGGAAACGGAAGAGGCCGCCTGCCGGGAGCTCTCCGGAGAAAACCTCAACCATCTGCTGCACGGTCTGCGGCAGATTCAGAAAACTTGTCGGAATCCACAATCATGAAATCGCGCTACAGCAAAAGAAAACGTTTTATTCTCTTCTTCAAGTTTTCCTGTTTTTTTGAACTGCTCCCGCGAATCGAGAGAAGTTCCTGAATTTATTGTGCCGACCTTGATTGAAAAAAACACGAATTTTTTTGGCTGACCGGGGAAGCGCCAAGGACGGACTAAAATTGCGACTCCCCGCTCAAAAATCAATTTTAAGCCTGATTCCTGCCCTCCTGAGGCGCACTTGTCGCCGTTTTTGTCATTTTTGGTGAAAATTTTGGTTTCATCGCTCACAGGCCCCTTTCCGTGTGTCAAATTTCCAACGTAAGTCGTTGATTATCAATGCCTGAAATGGCAACTCCAAAAGTCGATTGTGCTATATTACCACAGATCGCAACCAACTGGAGGAAACAGTGATGAAATTCAACGAATTGCTCGGTAAGGCAACCAACGAAATCCCATTTTATCGTCAACCCATTTTCCAAATCATCATCATCGGACTTGTCGCCGGAGTTCAACCCGGAAGAATCAGCTCGATATTCCGGTGTTTTTCCAATTTCATTCCAAGCCATTTCACGCTCAAACGGTTTTACAATTTCATCAATTCCGGAAAAATCCCGTGGCGCAAACTTTGGGATGCGTTGCTCCTCGAACTCGGCGATCCGTCTGTTGACGGGCGTATTCTTCTGGCGCTTGACGACGAGCTCAGCCCGAAAACCGGGAAAAAGATTCAGGATTGCGCAACTCATTTCGATCATGCCGCCAAAATGAACTCGGCCAAATACATCTGGGGAAACTGCCGAGTCGTAGTCGGGCTGCTTCGCTTTATCCACCACCGCTGGGCATTCCTGCCCCTCGCACAGGGGCTTTACAAGCCTCTCGCAAAAAAGGTCAAATCCAGCGCCAAGTTGCCGTATGCGGAATGGCTCAAGACCAAATCCGGCATCGCCGCCCAACGGATCATCGGCATTGCCGGAAAGTTCACGCAGAACAGCATCCTTATCGTTTCCGATTCCTGGTTTTGTTCCGCTCCGCTCATCAAAGAAGTCCGGGCGCATATTTCCGGCTCCGTTCATATCCTGTCCAGGCTGCGGGTTTCCGCAGCCATTTTCGATCTTCCCGGCCCGCGCGTAAAAAAGCGCGGGCGTGCTCCCAGGTATGGGAAAAGACTCCCGAACGTCAGAGAACTTTCCACTCAACTCCGAAATCAGGCGCGGACTGCTGAAATTCATGTGTACGGTAAGGAACGCGAGATCTCTTTTTCCGAGATCATCTGCATGTCCAAAGCATTGAAATGCCGGGTCAAAGTCATCTTCGTTTACTACCGCAACTTTGCTTTCCCGTTGGTCACGACCGATCTTTCGCTCCCTGCCGAACGGATGATCGAATATTATTCCGCCAGATGGAAAATCGAAAGCGGATTCAAGGAAATCAAGCACGAAATCGGCTCTCTTGATTCTCAGTGCCGCAACTTGTCCGCCGTCGATAACCATTTCCAACTTTGCCTTTTCGCTACTTCCATTGCCTGGGTTTACGCTTCCAAACTTCCACTCGCGCCGCCTCGAAGACATCCGACACGCCGATCCAATGCCTTTGCTTTCGCCGACATTCGCAGGAAAATCGCTTCCGAAATTTCCTCGAGTGACATTTTTGCAGGGTGTTGCAGAAAATCTTTCAGCTCCCACGGATTTTCTGCTTGCTTTTCCATTTTCTCCGTTGTATAGTACTTCTCATCGAACCAGTTTCAGGAAAACTTTAGTTATTTGGATTTATTCGTATTGAAACTGTTCGATTCCTTTTTGATGATATAAATAGATACCGTTGAAATCTGCTTTGATTTTCAAATCTTCGACGACAAGTCCTTCATTGGTCAATTGAGGTTCCGGCTCTTTAAGAGTACAGCTTAAAACAGTATACAGAAAAGCATTTTGAACTGTTCCTTCTGTCCGACAGGTCAACCGGAATCCGTTGCCGCGTTGCGCTTCTTTCGTTTGCGCTGCCTCATTCCAGTTGGAATAACGTCCGCTGACAATATACGCTTTGGAGCATTCCGTTTTAAGCGGAATATTTCCACCATGGAAAATTTGCATACTCTGCTTGGGGTGTACATAAAGCCAGGATTTCCCGTTCTGCGACATGGATGCTTTATGATCGATATTGTTGAAATTCAGATTGGTTTCGATTTTACAGGGCTTAGCCACTCCCGCGATCAGATCCAGAACAACGAGCGTCCGGGAGGGCCTCAGTAGTAGAAAATAACGGTGCGCCGATTGCAGTTTCTGAGAGAACGCGTCTGCCATTTCAAACGCGATCAGGTCGGCATACAGTCCTTTTTGTCCGGCAAGTATCCTGTTTCTCGATTGACCGGAAGGAGGAAGACGCTGGTCTGTTCCATCTATGGCAACAGTATT
>CALVMH010000043.1 GCA_944343275.1 uncultured Clostridia bacterium
CTGCTTATATTAAGTTTTATCGAAGAAACAGAAGTATTCTTCTCATCAAAAACAAGACATCGCTCTTGCGTGGAGCCGTATACAGGTACTGGCGTTCACGTTCTTTGCAACAGCAGCTTTATCCTGATTCAATCCGGATACACGAACCGTTGACAGCATGATTCCGAGGAATCGTGTGCGGGGATACCGGCTAATATTTTATTTTAGGAGGCATTATGCCCCAACGAAAATCAAATATGGTTTGCCCCGACTGGGCAAAGAGAGAACTGTACGGAGAACCGTATGTCACCCGGCAGGAGGTATGCGAATACCTCGGCATCAGCATTTCAACATTGATGAAACTGCGGAAAAGCGGTCTGCCCACGTATCAGGTCGGAGGTCAAAAGAGATTCCGTATTTCGGAAGTGAATGAATTTATCGGCAAGTATGGGAAGGAGGGCTGAGTATGCTGGATTTGGCAACGCTTCCCTTGAGTTTACACAAGGAAACAGCCGGGAGTGGCTTGTCCCGGCTGGATATATTAAGAGCAAAATACTCTACTACTAATAATATAGCACAACAACAGGCTTCTTACCAGAAATTACTGGCGGACTTCCCGGAACACAATCGCAATCAGTACCTGATGACTCATATTCATAACGCCCTGAACTTGAATATAGATTATGGTACCATCAAAGCTGACCTGCTGAAACTCCCGCAGATCAACCGCCCGGGGGATCCGATTACGGAGGCGGAAATTGACCGCGCCATCGAACGGACTAAAGAATCACGGGAAAAAGGCTTTCCGCTGCAACAGATTCATCCTGCGCCTCAGACGATCACAACCGGAGTTCCTGTACCAGTTGTGATGCCGGACACAAACAAAGCGGTAACTTTTGAAACATTAAAAGCCCGCAGCCCTCATTCGTTGACTGGTTCGGCCAAGGATGCGGAAGCGTTTCTGAAAGTACTTTTTCAGGAAGACGAATTTATCTGTATCGGCGGGGTAAAAAACAATCATCCCTGTCAGGTACGCAGCTATCTGAATCGTTTGGATTCTCTTGGAGAATACATTACGATCAATCCGTTCACTCCTGATACCACCCGCAGCGATAAGAATGTCGCATTCTATCGTCATATGCTGGTTGAGTTCGACATTGCGGACAAAGAAAAAGCGATGGCGGATCCGGTATTTCTCCAGCAGGAGTTGGAAAAGCAGGCTGGGTTCTGGATGGCGATGCTGGACAAAGGGGTGCCGATCGTATCTCTGACGTACAGCGGTTCCAAGTCAATCCATGCCCTGTTTCGGGTAAATGTTCCTGATGCAGCAACATGGAAGCGGGAAATCGAAGGGAGAGTGTATCCGGTCTTCTGTAAAATGGGAGCCGATCCGGCAAATAAGAATCCCTCCCGGTTAAGCAGAATGCCGATGGCGCTGCGCGGAGAAGTTCGGCAGGAATTACTTTACCTGAATCCGAACGTTGTTCCCATGACCCCGGAAGAACTGCTGAAAATACTTGGCGAAATTGCTCCGGAAGCTGCTACGGTTCCTGCTGCTGAAAACACTTTGTACGATTTGGTTCCTGCGATATATGCCAGCAAAGTAACCGAGATTGAGAAAAACAGAGTGCTCCATACCGCGACATTGACTTACTTGAAATCTCATGGTACGTTCCTGAAAGTAGAAATGTTACGCGATTCCATCGAGTTACTCTATCTGGATCACACGACTCACATTGTGCGGCCAATCCACAATAAAATCTTTCTGGCGCAGTTATCCAGAGAACTGGGATTGCCGACCAATGATCAGAAATTCATTCGGCTTTTCAGCTATCTAGAGAATGATCTACTGGCATCAGAAGACATACCAGTGGTTACGCCGAGGAAATATTGGCATTCCACGCAGGATGCGATCTACATTTCCTGCAATGATCATGAAATGGTACGTATCACCGCTGATGGGATCAAGGTCGTTCCAAATGGAACCGATCAGGTGATTTTCCTGCCGGAAGCGGTTCTGGAAGACTGGACATATACGGAAGAGAACTATAATTTCTGGAAGAATCAACTGTGGAAAGATGCGACTATTCGCACCACAGAAGAGAAAAGCATTACTTTGGCGTGGACAATCCTCCTGCCATTTGCTCCGGAGAATAAGCCGATTCTCTGTATCGTAGGTGAGCCGGGTTCCGGTAAGACAAAGATTTCCAAAGGAGCAGCTTGGTTATGGGGTATTCCGGCTTGGGACATTCAGCCGTTGCAGGATGAAAATAAAGGGTTGGATAACTTTGGCATCGGTGTGGACAAGGGAGGTATTGCATTAATGGATAATGTGGATACCGTCTATAAATGGCTGCCCGATACCTTGGCAAAGTATTCCACCGGTGAAGTCATCAGAAAACGGAAACTTTACTCCGACAAAGAACAGGTTGAGTTCCGGGGGGATGCGGCACTGGTTATCAACAGTGTGAAACCATATTTTGCCAGCGATCCCGGCTGCAATGCCCGGTTACTGGTCGTGCGCATGAACACACGCGAAACGAGAGAGGAACGGGATTTGGATTCTGAACTGAAAAAAGAAATCCTGATCCATCGCAATGCCTCACTTTCCATGATCTGCCGCCTGTTGCAACAGGTCCTTGCCGATAAGGTTCGTGTAATGGAAAATTTAGGCTTGCGTCACAATGATTGGGGGGAACTCGCCGTAAAATTAGGGCGCGTATTAAAGGAAGAAGAATTCATGAAATCTGC
>CALVMH010000044.1 GCA_944343275.1 uncultured Clostridia bacterium
AAAATATGGCTATACGTATCGGCGGTAATGCTGATGGATGCATGGCCCAGCAGGCCTTGGAGGACGCGCAAATGGACGCCCTGGGCCACGGCCATGGTGGCCATGGTATGGCGCAGGCCATGGAGGTTGATGGCCTGCAGCCCGGCCCGGCGCATATCGCGGGCCAGCGCCCGGCCAATGGCGGCGGGCGTCACCGGCCCGCCGTCGGCATGGCAGGAGAGCACATAGCTATCCGCGCCGATGGGCGCGCGTTGGGCGCGCCGCCACATGGCCAATTCAGCGGCCAGCGACGCCGGGAGCGGGAGCGACCGCAGGCCGGCGTCGGATTTCGGCGGGCAAATGGTGACTTTGCCGCCGACAATCTGCACTTGCTGGCATACCGACAGCAGGCGCTTATCCAGGTCAATATCGCCCCATCTTAGCCCGGCCAGCTCGCCGCGGCGTAGACCCAGACATAATGCCAGCGACCAGGCGATATGCCACCGGCTGCCGACAGTGCGCGTGAGCAGCGCGCGGGCGGTGTCCGCGTCCAGCCAGCGCGGATCGGCGCGGCGATGGCGCGGAGCGGCCACGGCGGCGGCGGGCGATGCAGCGATAAGCCCATAGGCCACAGCACACCGTAGGGCGGTCGATAGCAGCCTGTGGACAAGTTGGGCTGTGCGCGGATGTTGGGCGCTGATCGGCGCCAACAGCTGGGCGATAGCCAGCGGGCGGAGATCCTCCAGCGGCAGACTGCCGACTGCGGGCACGATATAGCGGGCTGTAAGATCCTGATACTGCTCCAGCGTTCTCGGCGCAAGGTCGCCCGACCTTAGCGCCAGATATGCGGTCATCCACTCCTCGACGGTCATATATATCACCTCATGCACCACAATATCAGAGGATCGACAGGAGGACAATAGCATGAGCAGCTATTTCGACAGGTTTGACCGGACTACTACGACTACCCCAACTACTACGACAACAACTACTACTACAACTAGTGGTAGTGGTAGTACGGGCGCGTGCGTGCGCGCGCGCGCACGCGAGGAGATTGACGAGTTTCGGCCGCCGATGAGCGAGTACGAGTTTGGCATGCAATGGTTGGCCAGTTATTATAGGCATTGCTTCGAGCGCCGGATGCCGCCGGCCGCCGAATGTGAGGTGTCGGATTTGCTCCAGGCCGGCGTCGAGCGGGAGCTCATCGAGGCGGCCATTGACGAGGCCATGGCCGCCCCACGCCCCAGTTGGGCTTATGCGCGGGCGGTGTTGGCGCGCTGCTGCCGTCAAGGCATTAAGACCCTAGCGGACTTCAAGCGGGATAAAGGATGGCTTTAGTACATTACTATACGAAAGTATTTTCGCATGGACAGGCGGCGGCGAGTATGGTAAAATAATCTTGTTCCATTGCTTGCTTTCTTTTGATCTGGTTGTATTTGTCAAGGCCCTGTCAAGGGGCGCTGTATCGCGACAGCGCTTCTTGATGGGGTTTTCTGTATCCAGCGAGTAAATCGGCTCTGATTGGCGCTGGAGGGCTCTCAGCGCCATAAACCTAAAGTAGATATTGCGGACGGTCTCTATTGTGCAACCGGAGGGTGGCCGTAGCCTGGGCGCGCCCGCCGGAGGCGGCTCGCCCTTGCCCCGCGGCATGGCCGCTGTGCTACGCTGGCATAGCGCCCGGAATGCCTTGATAGCGCATGTGCATCCATCGGGCGGCGATGGACGCACAGCACAGCGGACGGCAGCGGGCAAGGGGCGCGCGACAAACTACGCAGCCCCCGTAACCCGCAAACTATTCGCGACAAGCCCCGCTTTTGCGAAAGCGGAGCGGTAGTTTTTTCAAAACTATTCGCAAAAGCAGCTTTCGCGAAAGCGCAGCGAAAGCGCAGCGGTAGTTTGCGTCGTAGCCCCGGTAGCCCCGTCGCCCGCAGCGCCGCCGGGGGAAGAATCGCAAATACGTCGGCGCAAGGGCGACACCGAGCGAGCCGAGGGCGCCCCCGCTCCCGCGCCCAATGGACAAGACACGCAGCAAGCCCCGGCAGCGTCGGGGCGCGGAGAACTTGGGCGCGGGTATGGCGGGAGGGCGTACCGGCGAGCGAGGTCAAGCCCCCTATCGCATATTATCAGGCGTATATTTGCTGTGTACCCCTCTGCAAAGTGCCGAGTACCCGGCACATTCAGGCGTGTACCCTATCACATATATTTTGTGTACCCCCACTTGACATTAGGGGGTTAAATTGTGTACACTTGTGGCGAGGTGATAAGCATGCCATCGAGGATATCTAGCACAGTAACAATACGGCTCCCCAACGCGCTGATTGCGGACTTGAGGGGACTGGCGGACGCTGATGGCGTCGGCCTGTCGGTACTCATCCGTCGCATGATCGCGGAGGGCGTGGCAGACAGAGGAGGGGCGCATGACGCAGAGACACAGGCAGTACTTGATCAGATTGCCCAGCGCGACGGCTGACGCAGTCGATAGCTTGGCAGCCATGAGCCGCCAGCCGAAGAGCGCGGTGGTATCGGCGGCAGTACAGGCGGGGTTATCTACCCTGACGGCGCGGCGGCGCATATGTACGCCGCGACAATGGCGCGGCGCACTCGTAGAGTACAACGCGCGCAGACGGTCGGCTGTATAACAAAAATTGACCACCCGGCAGTGAGCAGCTGCCGAGCAGTCAACACCACAATACCTCCAACGTGGAGGGTTGGTGGGACATCAGGGGCTCGAACCCTGGACACCCTGATTAAGAGTCAGGTGGTTATCGAGCTATCATAATCATGGTATCTACCCCTTGCACTATAACACACTATCGCTTATTGTGTCTACCGCGTTACGCAACGCCGAGGGCAAAATATGGCTA
>CALVMH010000045.1 GCA_944343275.1 uncultured Clostridia bacterium
GGTGGGTTAAAGGACGTTATTGACTTAAGGGCTGAGGAATGACGCAGCAAGATAAGTTTGAATTAGCGAAGCGTTTAATATTAAGTTTTGAAGAATATGTGAAGTGGATACATCAGTTAGCGCAGGGCACTGAATACGACATGACCCCTGCGCACGCACGTTTATGTGCTAAGTTGCAGAAGTATGCTGAAGGGCGGAATGAGAAGCGTAATTTAATGATAAACTGTCCTGTTGGGATGGGGAAGTCGTTATTGGTTCAGTATTTTATCACATGGTGTTTTGCGCGCAACAAGAGTTGTATGTTTTGTTATGTATCGTATGGGGAGAAACTGATTAAGAAGTTATCGCGGGACAGTCGCAATTTGATGATGATGCCTGAATGGGAGGAGTTATTTGGCAAGGAAATGGACCCGAACGACAAATCGGTATTGAATTATCATTTAATAAGTGGTGGGTTAAGAAGTGGGTTAACGGCTGGGACGATATCTTCGGCGTTGCTAGGTGTTGACTGTGGCAATCCAGCATCGCCTGACCAGACCTACACAGGTTCAATGATTTTAGATGACATTTGTTCGCCGGAAATTGTAACGTCCGTGCATGAGCAGATAAACACGCCTGAAATATACCAGCGCAAGTTGGCTACGCGAAGAAGAACGCCCAAGACTGGCACTATATGTATTATGCAGCGGTTACACCCGCAGGATTTTGCTGGCTGGGTTGCCAAAAACGAACCAGAAGAATGGGAATGGGTTATTATTCCTGCGTTGAATGAAGCGGGGGAAAGTTTTTATCCCAAGCGTTATCCCAAGGAAGAATTAGAACGGTTACAGAAGCAGAATCCATATATGTTTGCTGCCATGTATCAGCAGGCGCCGATAGAGAACTACGGGGCGTATTTTCATGAAGAGTGGATACGGACATTTAGGGTTACACCGGAAGAGTTCCAAAAGGTGTTTATCACTACTGACTTTGGTATGTCTGCGAATAAGGGGGACAAGACATTGTTCTGTTGTTGGGGGCTCGGGAAAGATAATAATCTGTATCTTTTGCGAACCAGAATGGGCAAATGGGAGGTTCCTGATGGTAAAAAGTTTTGCATTGAATTCTTCCAGCGTTGTAGGGCGGCTTTCAGACAATGTAGAAGGGTATATATTGAAAACACATTATCTGGCATAGGGTTTATACAAGAAATGCGCCGTGAATGTCCTGAAATGGCTATTGTGCCTTTAAGACGCGGTGCGAAGAAAAACAAAATGAACCGTGTAGATAGTGCCATGACGTGGTTAGAGGCAGGAAGAGTATACTTTAGAGAGGCCGACCCTAATTTTGTACCATTGAGGGCAGAGTTGTTAGCGTGGTCGCCTTCTGACAAGAACCCAACAGACGAGATATGTGACAACGTTGGAGATGCGTGTGAAATCGCATTTAACCAGAAGACTTCAAGTATTTTCGTGTAGGAGTTAATTATGGAGTGGCTACACATGACTGCCAAGGAGTACAGAGAAACTATTAGAACCCGCGGTAAGGTACAGCCAGCAAGGGTTGTAGGAAAAACGCAGGCAAAAAGTCTTTCGTACCCCGCCATCGGTACTAAAAGTTCGAACAAATATAATGCACAAAAAACGGTTATAAACGGCGTACAGTTCGATTCGAGAAAAGAGAGCATTAGAAGTGCCGCCCTAGAACAAATGATGTCAGCGGGTAAAATTTCTAGGCTAAAACGGCAAGTAAGGTTTATCTTACAAGAAGGTTATATAAATAATCAGGGGCAAAAAATACGCCCAATTTACTACATAGCAGATTTTATGTATTTCGACAACGAAAAACAGTGTTGGGTCGTTGAAGATGTAAAAGGTAGCAAGGCCACCCTAACGGAAGTATACAAACTAAAGAAGAAACTGTTTGGGTATAAATATCCAGAATACATTTTCGTTGAATTTATATAAAATCATTTATACTATAAAAAAACTGGCTAGGGTCGCTACCGAAAGACGGAAAACTCAACCGTTTGCCAGTATGTTTGCATTGAGTCATACATAGGAGTATGTTATGTATTATATTGGTGAACGCTTTGGGCGTTTAACGGTTATTTCTCATCATCATAAACAAAATACAAGACATTTTGTTGTTTGTCGGTGCGATTGTGGTCGTTTGAAGATTGTTTCTACTTCTGATTTGAAGTCACACAGAACATTCTCTTGCGGTTGTTTGAGTAGAGAACTGCGTGAAGAACGAAAAAAGAATAAAATAAAAAACGAGCATTTAAGATACATTTGGGTTGGCATGCGGCAACGTTGTAATAATCCAAATAATAAATCGTATAAAAATTATGGCGCGCGAGGAATACGTGTGTGTGCTGAATGGGACACAAAGAAGTCTTTTAGAACGTTTGAAGCATGGGCGCTAAAAAACGGATATAGGCGGGGGCTGTCTTTGGATAGAATAGATAACGATGGCAATTATGAGCCAGCGAATTGTAGATGGGCCGATGCTGTAACACAAGCAAACAACAAAAGAGGAACGATTAAAATCAACTACAACGGGAACATGTTATCTGTTACAGAAGCAAACAATTTATTGGGGTTCCCAAGAAATCTTCTGTATCGGCGCTTGTACAGCGGCTGGCCTATTGACCGTGCCTTAACAGAACCAGTCCATGTTGAATACCAAAAAAAACGAAGACGATATAAATAAAGCGCCCCTATATGGGGCGTTTTTATATATTTTCCTGCAGGAATGTCAGGGCTTCTTTTGTGCCTTCGGGCTCAATCTTTATGACCGCCTTACGTTTTTTCAGCATTGCTGTCAGCATCAGGGTGTGCTTAACTTCTTCCCCGATAATTTCACCAATCATGTCGATGGCTTCTTTGTCTGCTTCTTGTTCCAGCGCCTGCAGTAAAGGCAAATAACCTTTAATTGCCTCGCCTTCGTCTTCAATATTCGCTGCTATCATTTCTTCTATTGTCATTGTTCAACCTCATTTCTACGAAAACATGTTCTT
>CALVMH010000046.1 GCA_944343275.1 uncultured Clostridia bacterium
AAGCATAATCATGAATTTCCTGAAGAAATTTCTTTGCTTGGCTTTGCGCCTCACATGCTTTCCCCATTGCCTTCAGGGTTTGACAAATTTTGTATTTCGTTTGCATATCACACCGTCCGAGGGAACGCCCTACGCCGAGATGGAGTGGGTATGAAAGAGCTTCCTGGTAATATTTCAACGCTTTCGTAAACTCCTCGGCGGCAAATGCCTTATCCCCAAGGTAGATATTAGCGTTAATAAAATAATTTGCAGTATCTCTTTTGCCTTCGTACAGAGAAAAGGAACCTGTCTTCAAAAGTTCCAGTAATTTTTCATATTCTTCATTGTCTTCTAAAAATTGCATATATGCCATCGTAACAAGCGGATTATGTTTTTGAAGAGTTTTCAGACTGGAAAATAATTTTTCCCGATATATCCGGTCCCCAGCTAAGTGCAGAATTTGGCACATTTCATAAATATATTTGTATGGTACATTGCCCGATGCCAATTCAAACCCTTTGCAGTAAGCGCAGGCTGCATGCCGGAAGTCCTTCTTTATCTGAGAAAAGTACAGGCCAAGTCCACGCTGAGCCAGCGGCAAATCCGGAGTTTTCTCCCAATAGTTCGCAGCGAGATCCCACTGTTCCAGAGAAGCAGAAATTACCCCCAGATAATACGGTAACAGAAGCGCATCAGGATGCTTTATATAAAGTGCTTTAAGAATGGCAAATGTCTCGAGAGAATCAGGAAAAACTCCGTATGGAGAAATCGCTTCTGCTATTTCAAATTCCGATAAGGAATCAAAAGCCCACGCCCCCCAATAGTGTCCGATGGGCTCTTTAGGATACCGTTGAATATATGTTTTAAGAAGTTTTTTAGCAACTTCAAGACGTTCACGGCGAAACAAATCCATTATTATTTGCAAAAACATTCTGGCAGATGTTGGAAATATTCCGTCCAAAGTACCAACTAGTGCATTTGCTGGCGATAGCTGCAGAATTGCATTGCGGATTTCCTGAGAACTTGGTTCAATAGTCAAGCGCAGTTCTAAAAGGACAAGGTTTTCCCAGCGCACACAAAGAGCGCCATCTTCTCCTCGAATCACAGTTTCAATCCGGGCAATTGCTTCCCAATCCCGATGTTGTTTAAGCAAAAGCTCCGCCAGTGCAACTGTAGCAGGAATGCGATATTCTGCGGCCCCTAGAGCGCGTTCCAAAAAGAACTCAGCATTTACCATATCACCTATTTGCAGAAGAGTAATTCCCAAGTAATAAATAATTGCAGGGTTACGATGATCACGCTTGAGAGCAAGTTGGAATTCCTCCACCGCAAGATTCGTTAATCCGGACTTGAGATAATCTATTCCAAGAAACAAATGTGCAGAAGCTAATCCCGGATCAAGTTTCAACGCTGCAAGAAAATAGGATCCAGCTTTCCTGTTCTCACCTCGTGAAAGTCGATATTGTCCTTTCAGTACAAGTGCTTCTGCTGTATTTGTCGGCATGTCCTGGGCGTCAGGATATTCTGGTATGGGAGATTTTTCGGTAAGTGCGGGAAGAATTTTTACTCCATTGCAAAATACTTCATATTGCCTTTTTAATTGAATTTCAACAAATTCAGAAGCGTGGATTGCAGCAATTCTCTGGCCGTTCACAACTAGATCGGCAAGATCTCGGATGGCAAACAAAAATGCTTTTTCTCCGCGTTCTCCTATTAGAAGTTCAGGTGACTCAGCAACGATAATTCCTATATTAGAAAATGCGATCCAATACTCATTCCACAAAGAACATTTTCCGGGTTCGAGATAAAAAAAGTCTGTTTGAAGCGGAAGAGGACCAGATTGAATTTCAAATGTATCTGGTCCACCTTGTGCAATTGGCTTTGCATCATCACCGACGCCTGGTGACCAAATTTTCCGTCCTGCTAAATCTCCTGCCGCAGCGTAATGTAGCAAGCCAGCATCCTTGTCTGTTTCATAACAACCAAAGAACGACGTCCGCAAGTCATTAAAAAAAAGGGGCAGAGGGAAAACGATATTTTTATTTTTCCGTAAATCAACTGTATTGTCTGATGGCAAATTAAAAACACGAATTCGTGTTACATCCATAGGAGGATGAACTGCACCTTTAGAACAAAATTTAGGAAAAAGAAATTCACTGTGTTCCGAAGCTTCACATTTTGCATTTGTCCAGAAATAACCTCTGTTATGATATGCAGTACGATTGAAAAAACCAGACGTCTGCATCAATGCGCAACTGTCTGCATAGAGGGTTAATTGAATTCGCCACTCCATTCCGGAACACCATTCAATATCAGAAATGACAATCGTTGCGGAATTATCTGAATTTTTTTGAAAATGACATGAAACTGGACGATTGGATGTGACAGAATGACTGCCAGGAAAATTGAATTCACATCCCATTCTCATCCATGCACCGGTTAATCCAGCCATGACCGGGGTTAATTGAGTATTGCGGAAAAAAAGTTCTCGATTTGCTTTTTTGTCGAAAACCAACAATCGGCCTCCCAGTTCCGGAATAACTGTGACACGCAGAAATTCATTTTCCATTTCCAATGTTTCATATATTTTTTTAATATATTGATTATCAAAAAGTTCTTGAATTGCGTATGGGTATATTTTATATGCCCGTGGAGTTAGTTCTGGAACTATAGGGGGAAGAGAATCTTCTTCTTGCATTAAACGAGTGGGAATTTCCAGAAAAGA
The DNA here is from genome assembly GCA_944343275.1 of uncultured Clostridia bacterium. Lineage (GTDB taxonomy): Bacteria > Bacillota > Clostridia > Christensenellales > Borkfalkiaceae > Gallimonas. The sequence goes on from CALVMH010000046.1 coordinate 2,705, forward strand.
TTTTCGCATTATTGTCTGTTTTGTCATAATAAACCAAGCTACCTCCATTTCCTTATGAAAGCAATATAATATTACAATTTCTGAAATCAAATGTCGTTAGTGCCAAATTTTTTTTTGATAGTGCCACTCTTTCAAAAAATGTAAAAAATTACTTTTATAGATTGCAAAAAAAACTGAAATATGCTATTTTTACATAAAACAAAATGTTAATTATGATTAGTGCGTTTCAAATCAGCATAGAAAAACTGGAACGAAATTTTCATTTCTTCCCCTCCGTGTGTACTCTTGGTTATATGCCAGACTGGATTGCAC
>CALVMH010000047.1 GCA_944343275.1 uncultured Clostridia bacterium
GAGAAGCTTCTGTTTTTCCCGTCGCCAGTTCCGACACCGTTTTCAGAACATCCGCACAAAGCAGGACGGCGTTCCGGTACATGGACAAACAGGAGGCCGTATTTTCACTTTTCCCGTTCCAGTGCGCAAGCAGAATCTCCATGCAGCTCCTGCGTGCCGCGCGCGCCGTTCGGCAGTAATGGGCATAGAGCCGCAGAGCCGCTTCCGGGACGCTGGTGCCGAGCATACGGGGCGCAGCTGAAAAAAACGGTAAGTCCGAACAATCCAACCGGGCCAGAACTTCCGCCGGAGAAAAATCACCGATTCTCAGACGGTCAAAGAAAAACAGATCACTCCCTCCGGGGCCCTCCAGTGCATGAATGCCAAAACAGGCATCCTGCAGGACATGCAGCAGAACTCCGAGGTATTTCATCGCCTCCTCCTCTTTGCCGTCGCCAAGCAGAGTCGCACTCTGCCGCAGAAGATGAAGAAATCCGGGAAGCGCAAAGTCATAATTCCCGTTCCGGAAAGCACGGGCGCGGCGGATTTGTCCGGCGCAATCGACGGTATGGTAGCGGTACAGTTCGGCATAAGACACATCCGGCAGATAATGGAACCATTCTCCGGAGGGAAGACGGCAATACCGTGCGAACTCTTCCGGAGCATTGAATGCCTGGTCCGGATAAAGACAGAATTCCTCCGCCAGCAGATCGCGCGGACCGGGTATTTCCGGGACCAGTTTCAAGGCATTTGCAGTCATCTTGCGATGTTGGGCTGTTGCCGGCATGTTTATTCCTCTCCTCTGTCAAAGATCACCCGTCCAAACCGTTTGACCGGGAAATCCGCGATCGGGCGCAGCGTCGGGCTCCAGAGGTCGAAACGGTTCCAGACTCCGCCGTAGCGCATAATTTGCAGACGCAATTTTTCCCGCCCGGAAAGCGGGAGACGGAATGTGGCAAGGAATGTTCCATCGTCACGTTCATTCCGCACGCGGTACTCCTGCCAGAATGGCCATCGTTTATTGACATTGGGCGCGTAATTTTTCTGTACGGCATCCGAATCACCGGCCGTAAATATGCGGAATTCATCTTCCGGGGACGCATTCGGCATTTCCAGCCGGAAAAGCAGCTCACTGCCGCGGCGGAGCATCTGCACGGTCGCTGTCTTTTCGGGGGGACCGCCCCATTGACGTTCCACCAGGGATGCCACGGGCTGCTCCTTCCAGTCGGACTCCTCCGGTTCCTCTGAAATACTTCTGCAGTAATATTCCGGAATATGATCGGCATATTGATGGAAGCGCGCGGATTCCTGAAAAAAACGGGAGTAGATCCGGTCTCTCCAGAAAACAATCCTCCGATGTTCCGGAGAGCCGGGCTCACATTGAGCAGCCGCCTGATTGAGCAGAAGTTTTAAATCCCGCACTCGGTTTTCATCGTAGCGGACACAATGAATGAAAGCGATCTCATCCATTGTTTCGGGCGACCAAGGAATTCCTTCCCAGCGGGAGATGATCAGATCGTGGAATCTGCGCATCGTATCCGCCGCCGGCCCGAAAGAGTTCCTGATGTAATCCCACAACAGTTCATCAACGCTGTATTCCGGATTCCATAAGAGACGGCTTTGCAGCCAGACCATCGGATAGGTGGAAAATGCGTTCAAACGCCCCTCTTCACCCGACCGGTTCAGGCGGGAATTCAAGCCGTTGATGAAACAGCTGTCAGTTACGTCCCTTGTTGCCAACAGCCAGCGTTTGAAAATATTGGGGTACATAAATGGGACCTTGGAGGTATATGTGGCCGGGTCGACGATATTCAGCCAGATTCCGAAACGCTCTGTTTTGTTGTTCAGCAACTTTGACCACGCATGCACCTTTTCCAGCTCCTGGTTGAAGAGATCCGGGTCTGAAGCGTAGTGTACAATTTTTGTGACGTAGGTAACGTCGACATTATCGGGAATCTGCATTCCCTCCGGAGGAGCCTGATAATGCTGGTAGGCCAAAGTTGCCAGACGGCGATCCGGCCAGATTGCCCGGATCGCTTCCGCATAACGTGCGACAAAGCGAAATGCCCACCCGGAGGCCTGTTTTTCAAACGGAAGCGCGGGGTTGTACTGCCGCCGGCATACGGAACATTGACAGCTGTTTTCCGGAGTCATGCCGTCGTTGAACGCAAAATACACCTCCTTTCCCAGAGGGGGACACGGCCCCCAGGCATTGGGAGGAGCTTCTCCCTGATCGAATGCCTCCAGATTGCGAAGCATCTGTTCCAGAACTCCGGGCTGATTCGGGCAGAGGTAATTGCGGTGCGGAAGTTTCGTATTGAAATGCGTTTTCCCATCTCTGCCGACGGCAAAATATTCCGGATGGGTATCTTTGTAAAGTGCATACCATCCGATCTGGGTATGGTTGGCTCTCCGGGACGGCACGGAACTGCCGAAACGCAGCACCGGATGCCAGAGTCGCTGGTGCTCCTCCGGCCACGCATAGTAACTGACACCCCCTTCGCGGGAACGGAAACGGGGCCAGTCATAAATATTCCACCCGTCAAGTTTCAAAGCCGGGCTGCGGGGAATTATCGTTCCAAATCCATCCGGGTGGATCCGCCGATCGTCAGGATAATACCAACGCACCCCCAGTGCCTGTTCCAGATATTCGTAGACGGCAAAAAGGGTTCCGCGGTCAATTCCATCCGGAGAAATTTCTCCGCAAAGAATGAGATCTCCGCCTTTTGAGCGGACGATAAGAGTCTCCGGCTTCAGATTGTTCAGCTCTCCAACCAGCTGAGCGGCAGCATCAGTGGAGCCGATGAAAATTCGTTCCGGATATTTTTCGGAACCGCTTTCCGGGACAATTTCCAATTTTTTTCCGATTGCTTTGACAAGGATGCCGTTTAGGAAGTCAGCGGCATAGGCCTGGGTTTCCCCCGGCGGGAATACCAGTTTTGCCGGATTGTCCGGCAAAACAATCACTGGAGCAGCGCAAGAGATGACGCTTTGCAGGCAAAAGCAGACAAGAGCTGTTCTAATACACATATCTCGGACATCCCTTTTCAGAAAGCTCCCGTTGAGAGCTGCTTCGTACACTTCCATCCAGAA
>CALVMH010000048.1 GCA_944343275.1 uncultured Clostridia bacterium
CATTAATGTTCTGTCCCATTGGTTTCCCCATATCATTCCTGTTTCTATATTATTGTTATTATCACTCAATGTTTTACTTTTTTCATACATTGCATACCATGTTTGACTTCCTATATCTGTGTTTCCTTTTTGTACTACTACTTGCTCTTTACTTAAGTCTCCTGTCTCATATCTTCCTATATAAAATCCTCCATATTTTTCTACACTATATATCATCTTTTTAAAGTCTACTTGTTGTCTTAGTAAAAAATCTAACATACTATCTTCACTTACTTTATATGTTTTTAAATAATATGGCGTATCTATTTCTCTTAATACATCTGGTTCTCTACAACTTGTGCTACTCGATATGCTCATTACTCCATTACTCTCGCTCCAATTATTTGCATATGTTCCTGTTACTTCATCAAATGTATTTGATGAGTTCGTTCCTGTCGTAAAATTATATATCTTTCCCCAACTTTTTCCATTTGCATCTGTTCCATAAAACTTACTTATGTCTTCTACTGGTATCCATACATATTGGTTTCTACTTGTTTGTGCTGTTTGCACATTACTATCTGTTACTTCCTCTTCTCCTTCATATATTACGAAACCTGTATCTATCTCATTTTCTCCTGTAACCTTACTTCCTACAAACCCATTTGGTACTGGTACACTATCTCCACTTGCATCTGTTTCCACATGCATATATTTATTACCTTCTAATACTATTTCTTGTGATTTACTTTCTTCTACTTCTTGTTCTTCATTATTGTTTTTTGCAAGTTTTATGTTTTGACTATATGCTAAAGACGCAACACCTAGTATTATTAAAAATAATACTATAATTATTAAAATTACTTTTTTGTTTTTATTTGCAATTTTATTTTCTTTTTTATTTCTTTTTTATTTTCTGCCATTACCTGTTCTCCTTCTCTTTAGATTTTGCTTTTTCTATTTTTCAGCATCTACACTTTTAAGTTTTTACACACAAAAAAGGAAAACACTTGCTAGTTTTCTAGCATTATGTCTTCCTTTTTATTTTTATATATGCTTTTTAGAGTAGAAATTACTCCTACTCTTACTTTATTTATTAAATTTATTTTTTCTTCTTTGTTTTGTAAAATTGTCGATATATATATATATATATATATATATAGTGCGCCAAGGGTTACAAGGTTTTGCATTTTTTAAGTATACCTCTTTTTCTTTATTTTGTTTTTTATTACTATTTTCAGTTTATCATAATTGTTGAAAGGATTCAATTATTTTTGTAACTTGTAATGTAAATGTAATATTTAAGCATGCTAAAAAGGTCTTTAGAAAATAATTCTAAAAAACTTTTAGTAATTTTACATTTCTTCAACTCTTAGTTCTGCATAATATTCTGGATTAAATTCCTCATCATAAGGAATATCTCCAAATATATCTGGCATTTGTTCTTTAAAGTATTTTAATAATGGTATCATAACTTGTCTTATTGCTGGATGTACATGGTTATTTGCACGTAGCTCAAATATATGTTTCCATTCTCTAATGTTTGCAGTCATCGTATATTCTGCTGCTGTAGAATGTGGTAATATATTTCTACACATATCTGTAGTTGCTCCTAATTTTTTCATTTCTAAATAGCTATTTTCTATATCTTGCATAGTCTTTTTCCACACTTCATAAACTTTTTCATCTTCTATATAAACTGGGTCCATGAAAGAAATTTCATTTCCATATTTATCTTTATCATAGCTACAATATCTTGTAGACTCTACAGAAAAGCTAGCAAATCTATGTCTTGTTAAATCTTTATATGAACCTATATCATTATAAATTCTAACCGTTACTTTCTCGTGCTCTAATACAGATTCATGCCCTCTATTTATACAATTTTTTATTAAATTTTTATAGCTATCTTCTGTAATTTTACCTTCTGAACGGTAACAAGTTCTACAAGCTCTTTCTATTCTTTTCATTACTTGTACTCCATCAAATTTTTCAACAATTACATATGGTTTAACTATTCTCATTGTGATACCTCCAATTTGTTTTTCTTTATGATATATTAAAAAATCATTTTTTTCAACAAATTCTTTACATAAATTTTACAATTTTAAATCGCCCAAAAAGGGGCGTCCCTCTTGGGCGAAATTTTAGTTATTTTTGTCTCTATATACTTTTATTAAATCTGCAAAACTCATTTTTGTTCCATAGTTTAATATTGCATTTGAATATATTTTTATAGCTACTTTGGCTATTATAAATATTGTAACTAGCAATATTAAGATAGAAATTACTACATCTGTTGTACTTGCTAAGCCCATCATTATTCTAAATGGCATGCAAAATGGTGATGATATTGGAAGCATTGATGCAAATACATTTAAATCACTTGTTGGATTCATCATTGTAAAGTATGATAAGTAGAATCCAATTACTGCGATTATTGCAACTGGTCCATTTGCTGATTGTATGTCTTCTGGCTTACTTACTGTTGAGCCTGTTAGTGCATACATTAACGCATATGCAACATAGCCAAGTATAAAGTATATTATTGTTATTATTGCTAAGTATGGTGTGAAGTTAGACATATCTAGTATTGAGTCTAATGTTCCTGGTTCTAAGCATGTGTAAGCTGTAATTAGTGCTACTGCTACAAGTAAACATACCTGTAATAATCCTACAATTCCTATACCTACTGTTTTTCCTAATACTATTGTTTTTGGCGAAGTTGATGTTACTAATGTTTCCATTATCTTTGACGTTTTTTCTGTTGTAATAGAGCTTGATACTTGATATGCACAGAAATATATTGCATAGAATAGCACGATTGATAGAAGCATTATTGCAAGTACATTTCCTTGTACTTCTTGTTCTTCTGTTTGCTCTAAACTATATTCAAAGTTTGGTGTTATACTTGCTATTTGTTCTTCGGTTAGTCCTAATTTGCTTATTTGCATGTTTGAATAAATTGTATTTATAGCACTTATAACATTTTCAGGAACTCCTGCCATCATTGTTGTGCTTTCTACTATATATCTTATTTTTATATTGTCATCTGTTTGTTCTACTATAATTGCATCATCTATTTCTTTATTCTCAATTTTTGATTTAATGTCATCAAAACTTATATTCTCATTAGATATTTGAACCTCATAACCTGTATTCATTTGCTCTAATGAGCTTAAATTTCCTTCAAATACATTACTTGAGTCGACTATTAGAAGTCTTTCACCAGTTTCTGAACTGTCTGTGAATAATTTTAATATGTTCGGAATATTAATTCCTACAATAATTATTACTAATATTATTAATGTAGAAATGAT
>CALVMH010000049.1 GCA_944343275.1 uncultured Clostridia bacterium
ATCTGTAAATTGTGGTAATGTAACACTTCCATCTGCTTCTGGTGTAAATGCATATTCTTCATCATTTATTGTAATTTTTACAATTTTGTATCCTGAATCTGGAACCATTTTTATTTCATTTTGGCTATCGTTTCCATATTTAACTGTTTCATATGGAGCTTGGTCTTCTCCTGAAATGCTACCACCTTTTACTCCATCTACTTCTTCTACATCTGTAGTAATTTGGAATTCTTTTAATTTATTTTCTACAGTTATTTCTGAAGACTCTGGAACTTCTGGTGCTGTTATTATTTCTCCGTAGTTAAATATGAAACTATCTGTATATTGTGTTAAAGTAATTCCTGAACTATCTGCAGTGTCTGCTTTTATAGAGCTACTATTAAAGTGACCTACTGCAATAAATTCATTATCATCTCTTTCTGTAACATCTATAACTTCATCTAAATCATTTCCTTGTACTTGTTTAAACCATTCTTGTGTTCCTTCTGCATTATACTTAATTACAAATCCATCAGAATCTCCTGATATGCTTGTAATATCATCTGTGTCATCATTATTTAAATCTACTCCTGAGCTATATGTGTAACCACCTACTAAATAGCCTCCATCTGCTGTAACTTGTACAGATGTTACTATATCTTCTGATGATCCTCTTATGAATTTTGTTTTTTCAGTAGTTATTGCACTTGAATTTACATCATATTCTACAATTACACCATCATAGCTTCCTTTTGTAGCTGTGCTTTGTGCTTTTCCTGTATAATTTCCAACAATTAATAAGTTTCCATCATCTCTTCTTGATACTGCATTTGCATTAAAGTCTAAATCTACATTTGAAGTTATACTTCCATTTTCATATATGTCTAATCTACCAGCTGTTGTACCTGTTGTTGCTGTTAAGCTTTGGCTTATTATATATACACTTGTACTATTTGTAGCATCCATATCAGTTATTTCAACATTAGCACTTATTGATGTTTCGTTTTGAATGTCACCATTTACATTTGAGTATGCTATTATTCTTGGATTTCCTTCTGTTGTAACACCTACTACTACATTTCCATTTATGTCTTGAGCTACAGCTGTAGCTTCTGAATTTTGGCCTTCTGTTTCAATTTCCTTACTCCACTCATAGTCTCCACTTGAACCAAATTTAATTACTATTGCTTTTTTATTATTGCTTGTATTTGTTACTCCTGCGCTTATATCTCCAACATATAGGCTTTCTCCTAAGTAGCTACCTACTGCTACATAGCCACCGTCATTTGTTTGAATCACGTCTAATAGTCTTACTTCTTCATCTACAGAATATACTGGTTTTGCAAATTCAAAACTTCCGTCATCTGCATATTTTGCTATAAATCCAGAATAATATGTTGAATCTGCTATTAAATCTGCTGTTCCATCTGCATTAAGATCTGCACTTTGTGTAAAGAATCCTGCTATAACATATCCATCATCCGTGGTATTTATAACTGATTCTATCTTGCTCCATCCTTCATCTGCAACTTGATTCATTACAGATGTACCAAATTCTGTTTCTTGAGCTTTACTTTCTCCTATACCAAAATAATATGTTCTATCTTCTTCATTTTCTGGTAACTCATATCCTTCTGGTGCTTCTACTTCTATTGCTTTATATAGTCCTGTTTGTAATCCTTCTGAAATTACACCTTCTTCATCTGTTGTAACTATTGGAACTGTTGTGTTCATTCCTGTAACTTGAATATTTCTAACAAATCCAGAATCTAATCCATAATTGTTTGAACTATCTGTACGATATGTAAATGCAATTTTATATGTTCCTGCATCTAAATCTACAGTTATTGTGTTAAATGATAAATTTTCATATGTATCATTAGAATGGTAGCCACCAATTTTTGTTGATGTTCCACCAATTGTAGCATTTGTATCTACATTTGTTATTGTATAATATAAATAATCATAACTTGCACTTTCTGAAGATACTGCCCAGTCAAAGCTTATGCTTCCATCTTCTTCTAATGTAAATTCATCAGATGTCATTGTGCTTGTTTTACTTGTCAATCCTTTTATGCCACTTTGATATGTTCCATCTTCTAATTTAGTCCATGGGTATGAATCTTCTGTTAATGGGAAGTTTATGCTTCCATTTCCTATTCCTTCTGGTAATGTTCCAACTACATTTCCATTAATGTCTTTTGCATATCCTAATTCTTCATAGTTTTCGTCTATTTGTATTAAAACAAATTTTGCATTTGGAATTGGTAATTGTGTATCTGCATCAACTTTTGTAATTTTGAATAGAGGTTCATCATCTAATTCTAAATTTACTGTATTTCCATTAACTGAGCTTCCACGTAAGAAGTTTTCTCCTATTACTTCTATTTCTAATTCTCCGCCGTCATTTCTTTGAACTCTAAATTGTAATTGTCTACTGTCTAGGGCATAACCCTCTGGAGGTGTTATTTCTTCTAATGTATACACCCCTGTTATATTCTTTCCTTCTACATATTCATATAATCCTGGAATTGTTAATGTTCCGTCTTCTCCTGTTGTATATGTTTCTCCATCTTCATCAATTCCTTCACCTGTAATTTTGTATTGTGCTCCTCTTAATGTTGTT
>CALVMH010000050.1 GCA_944343275.1 uncultured Clostridia bacterium
GTTCTAATAGAAGGTAAGGCCTCTCCTCCTACTAAGTTACCATTAAGTATTTCTCTTTTAATATTATCAACTATCTGTTGGTAGATTGGTATATCACTGCTATTACTGATAATTATCTGCATTTAATCACCTCTTTGTATATATACAGTATATACAGTTATTATATGTTTGTCAATATGAAAAGATACTATTTTGTTTTAACAGTATCTTTAATATATTTATCTATAATATATTTTAAGTCTTCTATCGCTTTATCGATATTAAATGTACCATTACCAACTGGATAATAGACTGGAAATACTTTATATGTCTTACTACCGATCTCTTTTTCAAAGTATTCTTTTCTACACTCACCTACTGATATTTTCTTGTTTAAAATAATTGATGATACTTGATTACCAAAAGTAATAATTATTTTAGGTTTAACGATATCTATTTCTTGTTCTAAAAGTCCAAGATAACTTCTTAAGACTTCATCTTTTAGGGGTCTTGCATCTATTTGGGTACATTTACCTAAGTTTGTTATGAAGTAGTTATTTCTTTTAACCTCGTCATAGACTTTATTTGCAAAGTCATAGTCCCATTCTTTAGGTTTCTTTTTATTTATCTCATCTGATAGCTTTTTATCAAAAAGATTAATGGCTGTGAATAATTTCCAAATGTTCTTAGTACCAAGCCATGGAGCCTTTAAGCCTTTCCAAGTTTTGGGACTAGCAATGTTTCTTCCTGTTGGATTCATAAAAACAAATAATATATCTGGATTATTAGATTCTCCCCCATTATAGATAGAATCTAATTTCTTATCACCATATTTATTTTGTAATTTATCATATTCTTTATATAACTTTTTAAACTTCTCTTCCATAAGGTTTACCTTTCTATTTTTTTATACTTTATAATAATTATCATTTTCTTGTCTTTGCTTCTTCTTCTATTTCTTTTTGAGCTTCTTTTAACTTTTTATTATACTCTTCCATAATAGAGTCAAAATCTTGTCCTTTATAATAGAAATCTATTTTTATATGATTATTAATCTTACCTGTTTCTTTACTTATACTCATAGCATCCATTCCACTTCTACTAATTGGTGGCATGCTTTTAATTTCAAAATAAGGACTTACTCCCATTATGTCATCTTTTGCAAATCTATCGACTAAATCAGTAGTAAACTGTTTTGTAAAGACATCACTATGAACACTTGGAATACCTAAATTTAAGTGTTTTTCAGTATTATTATTTAACATAATATCTACAGTACACATTTTCTCTTTTTCTCCATCTATTTTATTAGAACTAAAAATCATATTACCTGATATGTTATCATCACTTAATATTTGCTCTAGATATTCTATCATTACTCTTGATTTATCTATAGCAAGTTCAATTGCTTCTTGTTTTTTCATGTTTTAATATCTCCTTACACTATTACTCCATAAATGAACTTGGATGATATGCTGTTATTCCTAACTCTTCTGCTTTCCTTAAAACATCTAGTCTATCATCTACAAAAACTACTTCTTCTTTATTAATATTTAGATGCTTACAATATTCTAATATTACTTCTGGTTTTAACATTGTAGATGAGATGAAACAGATATTTTCATGTTTTATATTAGGATAATTTTCTTTTAACCAAGTATATTTTTGTTCTATTTCATTATTAGTAGTAACTGCTCCTAAGATAAATACTCTATTAGAATTTAGATTACTAACTATTTTTTGCATAGTTTTTAATGGTCTTGCTTTAGAGAAAAGATTAGAGAATAATAAATCTTCTAAAGTTTGGCAACCTAGTTCAGGACGATCTCCATTATATAATTTATCATTATATCTATATTCTGATAAAGTTCCATCTACATCAAAAAATACATATTTATCTTTTAACTTTTCTAGCATAAGATTCCTCCTACTATTTTAAAACTTTAATTTTTTCTCTTAATTCATTATAAGAAGTTGAATTAATACAAACAAAATCATAATTTTCTTTAAATGATGAAAGTCTTTTTTCTATGTTTTCATCAAGAAAACCTATTTTAAATACTGTTTTTTTACTGCTATTAGTAGCCATATTAATATCTGAAATACTATCTCCTAAAAGAAGAAGATTATTTTTATTATTAATCTTTTCACTTATAGTCTTTGGTAAATAAATTTCATTCTTATTTAAGGGATTTATTAAATTATTATCTTTTACACCACATACTACACCATTTTCATATTCTAAAAAATTGGAACAAATAAGAATATTAGAATAATAACAATTATTTCTTATTAAAAACTGTTCTATTATATTGCCTACTCCTGCTGAAATAATAATGATAGGTATTTTCTTATCATACATACTCTTTAAAAAATCTTTTGCACCATCTCTAAATGTCATCATACATTCACTAGTGGCATAATTTATTATCTCTTCAGTAATTGCAAAATCTTTTAGTGTCTGAATATTTTTTTGATACCACTCATTCATAATAGAAATTTTTTCTTCTAAAGAAATATTTTCATCTATTTCATATTTATGATAATGGTTAAATATTTCTATACAAGTATTTACAAATTTTTTTGATACTTTAGGATTTTTAAAAATGCTAGCCCAAGAACTATCACTGTTAGATTTTGTTATTGTTCCATCAAAGTCAGTTAGTATATATATATCATCAATGGAAGTTTTATTTAGTTGTTTTAATTTATCTTCATTAATTATCATCATTTTTGAAGACACCATCACTTTCTTTTATTATTCTACCATAAAAAGAAGCCTATTTCCTAGACTTCTCATCCATTTTATAATAATATTGTCATATAAACTGGTAAATATACAATACTATCCTCTTCT
>CALVMH010000051.1 GCA_944343275.1 uncultured Clostridia bacterium
AGCGCGAACCATTCATCCGCGTCCGCGATCAGCGCGATCTGGTTCGGCAGAAGATCCAGCTTCTGAGACACGGTTTTGTCAACATCCCAGTAACGGTATGGAATCCGGCTGTTGGAGCTGCCCGATGGATTCCACGTGTATTCGTGATTGACTCCGTAAGTCCATTTGATCGTGCTTGTTTCCGCCACCGCCGGACAGAACATTCCGGTGTTCGAATTGATTTTGCTTAAAAAATCGGGGTCGACTTTCGGATCTTTCCGCTTGACATACTGTGCATACACCACAAACCAGCGGGATGTGCTCAATACGCTGGCGGAGTTGCCCGCAGGCATGTAACTGTCATAATCATTTGCGTACAGATTGGCGCATGTGCCGATTTGTTTGAGATTGTTCAGACACGACAGGCTTTTTGCCAGCACTCTTGCGTTGTTCAAGGCGGGCAGCAGCATACCTGCCAGAATCGCTATGATGGCAATAACGACTATGACAACTTGTTAAATATACAATATGGCGTATATTAAAACAAGTAGAATGAGGAGCAAAAACAATGAAAGCACTGATTTATGCACGTCAGAGCAGCGGTAAGGATGATTTTTCGGAGTCAGTGGAGGCCCAGATTGCCAACTGCAAGAAGCTGGCAGAAAAAGAAAAACTTGAGGTAATTGGCATTTATAAAGACCTGAACACCAGTGGGGAGACTTATCCGGTAGGAGCGGAGGAAATTGCCCGGCTTGACAAAGCCTATATGAACTGGAGTCTCACGCAAAGTACGAAAAAGGATTTCCGTCTGGGGCTGAGTCAGGTATTGCTCAAACTTTCCGAGGTTGATTTTGTACTAGTTAACGAGCTGACTCGGTTGTATCGTCCGATCAACGGGAGTTTTCTGGAAGGACACATCAATCAGCTTCTCAAGGAAAATAATGTCAAAGTTCTACAGGTTCAGGGTGGAACAATTGATTTGAGCAAGTTCGATCAGCAGTTGATTACACTGATCAAAAATCAGATTTTGTATGAGGATTTGCAAAAGAAACGGCAAAACAGCATCAACGCTTTTCGGATCAAGAAAGACAGCGGCAAACTTTGCAGCGATGCGAAAATGTATGGCATTCGCTACCTCGGCAACGGAAAAATCGAGGTGATTCCCGAATGGGTTGAAATCATCCGCTTCGTCTACGACAACATTTGTGCCTATCGTCCTTACCGGGCAATCATCCGGGATTGCAATGAACGCTGGGGGAAGGAAATCTTTTTCTATGAAAGTTCGATTTATGCTATTGCAAAACAGCCGATTTATTGCGGTTATCAGTATAACAGTCGCGGCGAATTGATCAAAAATGTCCAGATAAGTGGTCAGGAGTTTATTTCATTCGAGCAGTGGCAGGATGTTCAGAAAATCATTTCGCAGAAGCGTGCGAAATATCATGTGAAAGCAAAGAAACACTGGCTTCCTTTATCCGGCCGACTTTACTGCGGGGAATGCGGAGGGAAATTGATCTGTCTACTGGAACATGGAAAAATTTACTACAATTGCAACAAACGAACCCTTGACCGTAATCATGTCAACTGCCGTAACAGCCGGATTCGTTTTGAATCCGGTTCCCGTGGAGAACCCGCTCTTTATGATGCCATCTATCCGCTGCTTTCCATTGCTTTGATCGAACGCTTTCGCAAGGCTTCGGAAGTGCTGAAAGAGAAAAAGAGACTGGCGGAATATGACGTGGAGTTGAAAAATCTGGCGACGAAGGAGGAGCAGCTTCATGAAATGTTTCTGGATGGTCTTGCTACAGCAGAACAGTTGCGAAGTCTGCTGGCACGCAACAGGGAACGGCGCAATCAGCTTTTGCAGAAGGTCATGGAGCTGAAGAACAGTTCCATGAGCGACAGAAACCTGAAAGAACTGCAAACGCATATCCTGGCAGCCCAATTTGACGCTCTTGCCGAAAGAAATCTGGATCATGGGTTGTATGAAAGTTTATTGAATGACGCTCAAATCACGGCGACCAGTTATGCTGACCGGGTGGAATTTCATACTCTCTACGGGGATGTGATGCTGCCCCGCCTCCGTATCCGTAAACGCATCTGGATGCCGAAATGGGATATTTCTTTACAAAACAAGGGAAACAGCGAAAATCCCACAATCAGTGAGGGTTCTCGGATTACGGTGACTTATCACACCGGGGGAGCCGGTATTCTTGCCGATTTCGGACAACTGAAAATTGTCGGTGATTGATTTTGTCAAATCTCATGTTATATTAAACTTCGATAACGGAGTTCTTGGAGGTGTATCATGTGCCAGCTTGATAATATCATGGCCAAACGTGACATCATACATAAATTGGCGAAGAGGCATAAAGTCAAAAAAGTCTTTGTGTTTGGTTCTTGTGCCCGTAAAGAAGAAAACTCTGCCAGCGATATTGATTTCCTGATGGAATTTGAACACGATGCATCATTCCGTGATAATATTGAATTTGAGGATGATTTGGAAAAACTTTTCCAATGCAAAGTTGATGTTGTTTCAAAGCGTGGTCTTCATCCTTTAATTGAGGATGATGTTCTCCGGGAGGCAATCGAAGTATGAGTAAACGGGATGATGCAGTTTTTCTTTATCATATTTTTGAAGCCTGTCAGAATATAATAACAATGCTGAAAGGGATTACTCTTGCGGATTTTCTTAAAAATCAGGAAAAGCAGGGGGCTGTTTTATGGAACTTTCAGGTAATCGGGGAAGCAACCAAACAGTTATCTGAAAAGATGACTCAGAAATATTCACAAGTAGAGTGGTCTTTAATGGCTCGTTTTCGAGATAAGATCGTTCATCATTATTTTGGAATAGAATTTGAGACAGTGTGGAACACTGCAAAAACGGAATTGCCGAAAGTGTTGTCAGAATTGGAACAAATTCCTGAGCTGATTGAAGTTCGCCAAAAAATGATGGCAAAACAATTTGCAAATCTTGTTTTTTCCCTTACCGGTTTTACTGAACCGGAAGAACAGGAAAAAGAATTGCGGCGGCAATTGCGTATCTTGGGACATAATCGATGTCTGGTTGAGCAACCCTCCTCTTATGAGCATTGGATACAAATGACGGTTCCCGAACTGGTCGATATGCTTCTCAAAATTCCGGAGGAAAAACGTCAGGAAGTGTTACGCAAACATGAGAAAGATTCTCATACGCTTGCAAGAAAAAAATCACCGCGTGGCAGAGAACTGTAAATTACTCCGATATACCCGACACTTCCGGCGTTCTGAGTTCAATTTTCACGCCATCGGCGGGAAAGACCGCCCGGACACATTCGACTTGCAGATGGGATAGCAAACTCTGTAATGACTCCCGGGAGACAATGGAGAAAAGCAATCCTGAGACAGTATGCAGTTCGACCATTTTGAGCGACAGGTCTGCCTTGATTAACGAGATCATGTGCCAGGGGATGAGAAAATGCTCCCCCTCATCGGTCCCGATTCTCAAACGGGGAATCGGAGTTTGAACGGCTTCCCACCCGATGTATTTCTGCTGTTCACAATTCATTTTGCTGACCTCCATATTTGCTTGTTGGTTACCGTTCCGGTCCCTTGCGAACGGGACGCGGTCTGTTCCGTTTCATCTCGTTTGCTGTCGCCGGACTTTCCTGTTCGACGATTTGATGAACCTGCGACGTTACCTGAGCTTCCGCCATTTTCCGTTCCTGCGCCTGTACGTTGATTTTCCGCAGTTGCCTCTGATATTCCTCCATGCGCGATGCGATATAATTTCTGCGGCATTTACCGGAGAGCTTGAAATTGATAACCGACAATACAGCCTCCGCTGCCTGCTTTCCGGTTTTACGCAACTTGCCCCATACTCTTTTGAGGTGAAGAGAACGTATCAGACGATGCGGATCAGGATCATACTGTTCCCGAATCCCCTTGAGACGATCAAGCGCCGGCTTTTCAATTTCACCGGCCTTGACCAGATCAGCCACGGAAAGACGCTCCGCCGGAATTCTAACCAGTCCCTCCTTGAAACGCTCCTTGTCAGGCAGATGAAGCGCGAGCTTGAAACGTCCTCGGGAACAGCCGACATAAAACGCCTGCTTCGACATCTTTTCCGCAGCCACCACCACATGATCCGCAGTCATTCCCTGCGAGGCATGACTGGTCATCACCCAGCCATGCCGAATTCCATGAAACGATTCCGGCAGCCGAACAGTTCCCGCTTCCCGCCGTTCCGCGTCCAGCAGCCGGTACTCGTTCGGGATTGCCGTGGCGATCGCCAGCGAACCGTTGCTGATTTTGAATTCCGGTGTTTTCAGATTCACCGTAAAGCGAACCAGATCCCCCTCGGCAATCGGAAGCCCCGCGGATTCTCCCACATCTACCACACCGCGGATGGTACGCGGATTCACGGTTGCGCCATTGGACAAAACGAGTTCGCCTGACGATGACTTGACCTGTTCGACCTCAACCATCTCTCCGGGCTTTCCCAGCCCTTTCAGACGGGTGTTGAAAAAGAGCTTCATCCCCGGCTGATAATTTTCGATATTGCCAAGCTGCGCCCTGGTCCAGCCGAAGGATTGAAACGCTGTTATGGTTCGCTCTGTTTTAGCCTTGAGCCGTCCGGCCGCCTTGAGCTTTTCTCT
>CALVMH010000052.1 GCA_944343275.1 uncultured Clostridia bacterium
ATAGCCGTCAACTAGTGGATTGGCTTGCAAGTATCGGTTGCTGTATGGCTTCCACGGCTGAACTAGGTGATAGCCCCGCTAAGTTTAAGGTTATTCCCGATTGCATTCTGCAAAGTAGTGCACGTGTATGGAAGACCTTCCTTGCAATGTATGCTGAATGTGATGGTACTTACACTAAGGACTACACAATTTCCTGGCTATCGGCGTCCCCGATGATTATTCAGCAAATATATTGTATGCTTTCCGCACTTGGCTATCGGGCATTAAAGCGTGACTCTTACGTTAGCATTAGCCATGAGGACACACTAGCATTCGTTAAGGGCGTCAAGTTTATTGGCGGCAAACAATTTAACTGCACAGCCAATAAGGTGAAGTACAGCAAGTTGTTCGGTGTTCCGCTGGATCATTGGAATAACGTATTGCGTGAAGCAAAGGTTAAGTTTGATCGTCATGGATCTTACTATTTGACGGAGGATCGCCACGTTATTTGCCATTCGCGTAACAGTAACGACTTCGGGTTTGGGTATGACGCGATTCGTCTAAATTACGATCGTTATAAGAGCGGTAAGTACAACGGCTTCTTAAGTCTGTTGAAGCGTATTAATAAGCATGAGTACGAAAAGCTAGTCTTTGCCCTGAAGCAACGCTATTTCATTACGCCTATTACGGCTATTGTGGATAACGGTAAGCAAAAAGTGTATGACCTTTCTATGGAAGGCGACCCGTCGTTCGTAGCAAACGGATTAATCGTGCATAACAGCTATGCGTCTTCGGAATCTGCCTATTCTACATTCGTCGAAACGGTTAATTCTTACCGAAATCATTTGACGACTAAGATTTTCTATAACAAGCTTTTCCCGTTGATTGCTGTTGTAAACGATTTGTATAAACAGGGTGTGCAAGCTCCTAAAGTAATGAATATCGGGCAATTCCTGTTTAATGCAAACAATCGTCAAGCGCTCAAGATGCCTAAGTTGCATTGGCACAAGCAATTGGAGGTGCGTGACGAACAATCGCAGTTCGATATGCTTGAAAAGCTGGCCGAACATAACATTCCCGTACCAATCTCTACTTGGATTGCGGCGGCAGGTGTTGACGTTGAGGCATTAATCCGCGACTTGGAGGAATCCTCTGAGTTGCAAAAACGCCTTGATCCATTCAAGGAAGGTGCCATTAACAATGACTCTGACGGTACGGATTTGTTCGCTTCAGCTAAAGATATGCCAGATGATCCTGATGATCAGGATTCGTGGGATCACGTCAAAATGAGTCAGGTATGGAATAAGTTGCATAAGCTACAAGGCCGAGTACCGTTGTTATCTCGTCGTTACAGCGAGGCTGACAATGCTGAATGGTCTGTAAGCTCAGACGGCACACGACACCTGAGAGCGAATCAACAGGCCGCTAAAAAAGACCGCTTATGGAAAATCGCAAAAATTGCCGCCAAGTACAACCGAGATAAAAACTACCGTGCTTCGATTATCCAAAAGAATAAGGAGCGTGGTATGCAATATCTCAAAGGTTTTTAGTATGACAAAACTAGCTTTAATTTGCGAGGAGTTGACGCCGCAGGTTATGGCAAAAATGATGCAGGATGTCATTGCGGCTTTAACCGAGGCAAAGAAACGACGCGGTTCCATTGTGATTTGCACAACAGACACCGCAATTAAAAAGAATTTAAAGCTATTGGACGTAACGTTTAGTGACGACAAGGGTGATATAGCCGTTGTGTACAAAACGGGTGATACTTGGCCTGAATTTGATAGCGACGGCTACCGCTACGTTATTCAACGTGATTTGTCGCATAAAAGAAAGCCGAACAATTTGCAGTTTGGCGTCGGAAGTAATCCGCCGTTCATGAACGACGAGCGATATAGCACCTCGAATCTATCTCGCTTGTGGAATCATCAAAACGGATTCTGTCCGCCTGATGCGGCAATGATTATGATGTGGGGGCCAGTCAAGGCTTAATTATGGGATCTTTAATTGCGAATGTAGGCTCTATTGCTTCAATCGGGCGTGCGGCTTTAACGGGCATTACGCCCGCATTAGATCGAATACTTGCACGCTCCGACCCCGCATTAACGTTTAATTTCCGTGTTGAATTGCCAAATCTTGACGGGGCAACGGCTAACAATAATCTGTTGAACGATATTATGAACGGCCAAGTTTCAATGGATTCATTGGTAAACGGTGCTATTGCGGGTGCAAAAACCGTTGCGAATCAGGTTTTTCGCGGTTCAATGCTGATGTCCGCAGTCAATGAGGGCATGGAGTTTCTGAATCGCTGGTCGGAGGACTTTTCGGCGTTTCGAAAAGAGCTGGGCGACGAATACATTGAAACAATAAGTTTGCCATTCCGCTCTTACGAATCGCGTCAGGTTTTACGCGGCGGTACGCAAGCGGCTTTTCCCTCCGCCAGTACGTCACTTGATAATATGCAAATCACGTGTTACGGCGGTACGGACAATGAAGCTTTGTTCTATTTTAATTGTTGGCAACACCTAGTTTCGTACGTTTCGCCAACAGACGGGCGATCCCGTTTATACAATTCACCCTCTTTTTATAAAAAGAATATTACTGTAACACTAACGGACAATAACGCAATCTCGTTAGTGAATTTTGTGTATTCCGGGTGTTGGCCAGTTTCAATTAATGCGATTGAATTGGGCGGTTCTGATGGCTATGTACAATACGTTATTGATATAGCCGTTGATGATATGCAAATTCAAGCGGCGGAAATTGGCGCAATTCCATTTTTGTCTTAAGGAGATTTTATGCCTAACGTTGCAAATATCGTGCAATCGTCTAAGACGTGGGCTGTACCTAACGCTGTACAGAATCCAATTCAACAGGCGATTCAGCGCACAATTGACGCCGAGTATATCTCGGTTGCTTTGCCGTCGAATTACGTCTTTTACGATTTTAAGGATCTGAAAGCTCAAACTTTCAAGCGCAAGCACTTGCGTAAGCTTTT
>CALVMH010000053.1 GCA_944343275.1 uncultured Clostridia bacterium
AAGAGTTCTCCCTGCTCTCACTGGAGATGCCCCGGATATCGGAGAATCTGACGCCGCCGCACACCACTTTGTCGCAGGATTTCGAAGCGCTGGCCCGGCAGGCCGTCGATCTGCTGGAGGCTCTGGCGGATCACCGGGCGGCGGCGGACGTGTCAATCCCCTACCGGCTGATCGAACGCCGGAGCGTCTGTTTCATGTGCTGAGACATCCGCTCCGGCGGAGGAAAATCGCGGCCGGACCGCCGGCTTGCGCCGGCGCATCTCCCGGGAGTCCGGAAGCGGACGCCGGGAACATGGTTTCTCCAGTTACCTTGCGTACAGGACTTTGATGTTGCGAATCAGATACGTGATTTCCGCCGCATTGGTATTCACCCCGATCCGGAGCTGCTGGACCTTATCCGGATCGAACTGATTCGCAAACAGAACAAAGCGCTCCTCCCACTGCTCCGTCGGTTTCGGGACGGAAAGGTACACCGACTCCCCTCCCTCCTTCTGCGTGCCCATAACCGCCATGACCAGCATCTGTTTGACTTGTGCGGCCGGATGCGCTTTGACTTCGAAACTCAAGCCGAGGGCCCCTTTCAGAGATTCCTGCGGCAGCTGGAGCAGATATTCCGGGTAGACCCAGCAGTCCACGCCGGGAGAAAACTTCGCCTGGAACCGGAGCGCCTTCTCTTTGTGGTCGAAGGTGATGGTCATCGCGCCGGAACTGTTGACGCGCCAGCTCCCCGGATCCTCCATGTCCGGCATATCGACTTTGCGGCTCATCCGGGGAAGCATGCAGCAGGGGATGACCGACCGGGTCGCCGGTTTCCCGTTGAAGGTGCCGGTGATCCTGATTTCCCCCCGGAGATCTTCATTCAGGTCCGGCGTAATTTTCAGCGGAAGTTCGATCTTGCCGAAGGGGGGGATCGTCACCGTGCCGGGCAGCCCGGAGACCTTGCCGCCGGCAATGGCGACTTTGCCGCTCTTCGTTTCATCCGACAGGTTGAAGACCTGCAGGCGGAAGGCGGCGTCCTCACGCTTGATGTCTACGCCGGATTTGTCGCCGAGCAGTTTGAAATCGTCCGAAAGTTCCGTACGGAAAACGATGGTGCGGTCATACTCGCCGCTTTCGGCCATTTTTCTGGGGCGGATCTTCCGGGGAGTGGTCGGCTCCAGCGCGGGAAGCCCGGTGAGGATGGAGGGCATCCGCGTCGCGGTGAGCTCAAGCCGGTGGTTGGCCGATTGCACCGTAAAGGGGGTGCCGAAGGCGTCGACGCCGGTGAATTTCCCCTCGAGCGGCAAGGAGAATTTTTTCGCCTTGGAATCTTTGAGATTGACCGCCGGGATCCCTTTTTCCGTGTCAATTTCAGACAGGCTCCAGTAAACGAGGGTGCCGCTGCCATCCGGCTGACGGTAGACAAAACCGCGCAGCCCGGGGCCCAGTTCCCGACTGCCCAGAAGGGTCGCATTGCCGAGCTTGTCCGTCAACGTCGCGAAGGCGGCAAATGCCGGCTTCACCGTATAATCGCGCCGCATGAGCCCCCAGTCTTTGAATCCGTTCCGCTCATTGTAAGGCGGCAGCACGAAGACGAAGTCGCGGTCCACGCCGAGAAACTGCATGGTGACCATCATCTTCGGCAGAAATTCGGCGATGATCATCTCCTGTTCCGGAGAGTGTGCCTTGAGACCGGCCATGTAGCTGTCGGTCTTGCCCACCCCCTCCATGTAGCAGCCGTTTTCGGTAAACCAGATCGGGCGGTCCGCAACTTTGTGCTGCTTCAGAAACCGGTGAAGGTTTGCCAGCAGCTCCGGGCATTCGCACAGCCGGGCGTAGGTGTGAATGTTGAAGATGTCAAAGTAACGCTCCACACCATTTTCCATGACGACATCCGCATAGGGCGGCAGGTGGGTATGAGCGAACGCTCCGATGGCGACGGGGAGGTCGGGATCTCCGGCCTTGAAGCCGAGGTAGGCGGCCTTGAGGGCCGATGCATAATCCCATGCCCCTTCCGGCGCGAAGCCGATATCCTGCTCGTTCCAGAATTCCCATACCGCCATTTTGCCGCGAAATGTTTCCGCCAGTTTCTTGGCGAAACGGTAGGTCGCCACCAGGTCGCCGGGCAGATGGGTCGTGTTCGTCTTCGCCCATTTCGGCGCGTCGTGGTACATGCCGGAAAGCTGTATCCCGCGTTCCGAGAGCAACGTGGCGTTGGTCATGTACTGGCGCCAGTTGAACTTGCCGGGCGCAGGTTCGCATTCTCCCCAGCTCAGGCGGTCCCGAACCATCTTCAGACCGGCCCGGCGGGCCACCTCCGACACGACCGCATATCCGTCGCCGGGATGGCGGCTGTTGGCCGGATTGGGGCGCGCCAGCCAGCTCTGCGCACTGTCCAGCGCAAAGAACATCTCCGGATTGCGCTGCTGGACGGAGGGGTCCGCGACGATCGCAAAACTGCGGAATCCTTGAAATGCCTGCTGTGGCGAGGAGAGCTCGAGCGTATAATAGCCGTTGGGCAGCGACTCCAGAAGAAGTTCCCGTTTCCTGGGCCAGCTTCCGCGGCGCAGCACCTCGCCCTTCCAGTTTTTCAACGTCCATTCCGGCAGGTCCCGGACGGACGACTTCAAGGTGAACCGGACAGGTTCTCCCTGAAGGAAGGCCGCTCCGGGAGCCTCTGCCGTAACCACCTCTGCAACGTCACAGGGCGCCGGTCCGGTCGGTTTCCCGATGACCTCGATGTTGCGGAGATAGAAGGTCAGCTCTTCCGAGCGGGGATTCATGCCGATCCGCAGTTGGCGCACGGCCGCGGGATTTTTCACTGCGCGCGCCAGCGGGATGGTTACCTGCTGGTATTCCGGTTTGGGGGGCGGCAGCGGGAAATACGGCATTCCGTTTTCAAACATCACCAGAGCGTGCAGATAGCCCGCCGCGGGATCCTTCTGCACCGCGCGGAATTCAAACCGGATGGCCGTTGCCCCGGCAAGCGTTTCGTGGGAGTGCAGCCGGAGTCTGGGATAACACCAGTAGTCGGAATTGCGCGAAAACTTCACGTCAAACCGGATGGCGTTTTCCCGGGTGTCGCGGCGGATGGTCATGGCCCCGGAGCAGTTTTTCTCGAACCGTTCCGGCTGGTTCAGCCCGGCAGACCAGGGCAGGATTGTCTCCGCCCCGGAAAGCAGGGAGCATGCGAAAAGAAATGTTGTAGCAAGAGCGATGATTTTCATTGGATTCCAAATCCGGAAGTTTTCTTACTGGAGAATTTTCGATATCTCAGTATGCGTCGATCAACTTCCACCTGTTCAGTTTGTCTGCTTCGTTGCGATACACATGATAGGGACAGGTCTTGACCGAACCGTCTGCACGCAGAACAACCGCGTTCTGACCATGACCGGGGACGGTACTGAGTGATATTCCTGCGGTAATGCAGTACGTCAGCATTTCATGCTTTAATCTGCTGAATTTCTTGCCGAAGCTGGGGATGCTCCATTGAGTCAGCGTCCCGGAGTCGCGGTAATATGGATAATCGCACCAGGTTTTCCCCGCATTCCATCCATCATTCTGGGTGTTGGACGGGCAATGCAGAATCGCCGGTCGCAACCATTTGGGGGCATGGGCAGGGTATTCGATGTTTTCCTTGTTGCTGCCCGGTCCCAGATACCCCTGGGCTGCGACAAGTCCAAGACCCACCGCGGAAATCCCGTTGAAGTATTCTGAAATGGAGCGCGGCTCCTCGGTCGGCTTCATGATGGTCGTGATCGTGGCCGGCAGCTGATCGTTGAAGTCCCCTGTATACATGTTGATTCCGGACCCGATCTGCTTGGAGTTGTTGATGCAAGTGGTGGTGCGCGCCCTTTCCCGCGCCTTGTTCAAGGCGGGCAGCAGCATGGCCGCCAGTATGGCTATGATTACAATAACAATCAAAAGTTCAATTAGTGTAAATGAACGTATGGTTCTTCTCTCCCGGGACCTGCTGAATTGGTTGTTTCTCTTCCTTCTCATGATTTCCTCCAGTCGATAAAATTGTTGCTCAAATGATCCGGTGCTGAATTCCCGGCAGAGTGTCTGTACGTTCTGCCGGAATCCGCCCGGAGGATACTGCTTTTCTTCTGTTCCTTCATTCCGCTCTCTGTTTTCGAAGGGCCGCCATGAGTCAGTGATGCGGCACGGTCGCAAGGGTTTCTCCCGGAATCCATTCCGTTTTGATTCTGGCGGAACGGGCGGGAGCATCGGGATTCTGTTCCCGCCACCGTACCAGCTCGAGCGTTTTGAATGCCTGGTCCCGCAGGCGGATTGAAAGCGTGGCGGGGCGGGGCTGGTAAAACTCCGCCTCCTGCCGGTCTCCCACCGTCAGCACGGAGATATCCTCGGGCACGCGCAACCCGGCCTGATGAATCCCCGCCATGACCCCCCAGAAGAAACTCAGCGAACAGATGATCGTCGTGTATTGCCGGAGCAGATCGCGGTGAGCGGCAAGTTCGCGTCGAATTGTGTAGTGTGCCAGTTCAAAACGCGGGATTTCAAGCAGAAATGTCGTCTGATTGAACTCTACATCCGGGTGCTCATCGTGAAAATACTCCCGAAATCCGTCGATTCCAGTGTGAAACCGGTCGCCGGGATTCGCCTTCTGCTCCACCCGGAGAATTCTGCGGTGCCCCATTTGGTAGAGCTGTTCCGCCGCCTCTTCCAGTCTGCTGTCCGGCTGATAATAGACGGAATCGGCATTGAACGCGGAGGCGTCGAGCCCGCAGAAGACCATCGGCTTGAGCCGGGAGCGGATCCGCTTGATCAACGGCTCCGAGAGCGTGTGCAGATCGGTCAGCGACGTGCAGGCCAGCGCATCACAGTTCTGCCAGAGATCAAGGATGGAGCGCTCCTCCCAGCTGCGCACGTAGATGATTTTCACCAGCCAGTTTGCTTTGGCACAGGCCTCCGAAATGTGCATGATGAAGTCCAGATTTTCCGGCGCGGCCCATGCCGGCATGACCAGGCCCAGCAGTTTCTGCAACTTTGTTTCCGCGATGTCTTCGCAGACGTAGGTGCCGCTGCCCCGGCTTCGCTCCAGAATGCCGTCGCTGACGAGCCCTCCCACGGCCTTGCGCATCGTCATGTAGCTTACGCCGAACTGTTCCGCCAGATCGCGCTCGGAGGGCAGAGATGCGCCCCGGGCAAAATTGCCGATCTTAATCTCTTTGCGGAGACGCTCTTTGGCGATTTGAACTTTTGTCAATCGTTCCCGCTGCAATTCCATATCCAGAAGTGGTGTCCTGTATTTCGAAATATATCAAAGCTATATATATTATAGCAAAGTTCAATAAAAATGTCAAGAGGAATCGCCTCTTTCCATGATTATTTTTATAAATATTATAGAAGGGAAGGAAAAATTCCACCGGAGCATCCCGCCCGCAGGAGCGCGGCAGGAGAGTCGCGCCGTCCTGCCGGAAACGATTGTTTCTGTCAGGAAATCCTGATAAAATCTCCTCCCCGCGGTTGCATTGAGGCACTCGGCACGGTACATTATACTGCGGGGCTTTCGGAAGCGGCCCTCCCGGCCGCACCCTGACGGCAACATCTTTTTTCAGGAGCAATTCTATGGGCGGCTTTTTCGGCGTCGTCGCGGATCATGACTGCGTCTGCGACATCTTCTACGGTACGGATTATCACTCGCATCTCGGAACCAAACGCGGAGGCCTCGCCGTCTGCGATCCCGAAAACCGCATCACACGCCGCATCCATGACATCACCAACGCTCAGTTCCGCTCCAAATTCGACGACGACATCGGCAAATTTTCCGGCAATTCCGGAATCGGCATCATCAGTGACTACGAGGACCAGCCGCTCATCATCTCCAGCAAGTTCGGTACCTACGCCATCGTCACCGTCGGGAAGATCAACAACATCGACGACCTCGCCCGGCAGGCGTTCGAACGCGGATTTTCCCACTTCTCGGAATCCAGTTACGGCGAACTCAACCCCACCGAAATCACCGCCATGCTGATCGACCGCAAGGATTCGATCGTCGACGGAATCGAATACGCGCAGAAGGTGATCGACGGCTCCTGTTCCATTCTGGTGCTCATCAACAACAAAATCTACGCCGCACGCGACCGCTACGGCCGCACGCCGGTGATCCTCGGCGAAAAGGAGGGAGCCTTCGCCGTCTCGATGGAGAGCACCGCCTTCCCCAACCTCGATTACCGCTTCAAATATGAACTCGGCTCCGGCGAAATCGTCGAGATCACTTCGAAAGAGGTGATCCAGAAGCGCGCCCCCGGCGATACGATGAAGATCTGCGCCTTCTTCTGGGTCTACTACGGCTATCCGTCGAGCTGCTACGAAGGAATCAACACTGAAAGCGCCCGCT
>CALVMH010000054.1 GCA_944343275.1 uncultured Clostridia bacterium
GCAGTGGATCGTCGGCGCTCTGCATGATGTGGTGGAAGACGGCAAGGCGACATTCGAAGAGCTGCAGACGAGATTCCAGCTCTCGGAGATTCAGATGAACGCCTTGAAGATGCTTACACGCAACGAGGGGGAAAGCTACTCCTGCTACATCTCCCGGGTGAAACGCAATGCGCTTGCCGTACAGGTGAAACTTTGCGATTTGAAGGATAACATCCAGCGGTGTGCAAACGATCTGCCCGGGAGATTGTCGCTCCTGAAACGTTACCTCCGCGCGTATGATGAGCTTTACAAAAAAGATTTCAGCCGGAGATTGATCCAAACCACAGGAGGAACAAATGAAACAGGAAAATGAAACGAAAAAAGTGAATGAAGCGACCGGTCCGGAGCTTCTGGAAAGCACCAAGCGGCTTCTGCTCTTCGTGAATGAGTCGATTGTCAATTTCCGCCCGGTCAGTCCGAGAATTTACGATTATGCGCGAAGCCTCGCGGTCTGCATGAGCCCGCTGCTGGTGAAAGATCTCTATCTGGAACTGGAGGATCAGGAGCGGGAAATCGTCGCCTACTGCCGCCGCATTCGCGACCGTCAGTGGCACAATCTCGATGAGCTCTACGCCGGATACTGCAAGGAACATCCGGGGGAGAAAATCGGCATCATGCGCTTCCTTTCGGTCGTTCGCAATACGCGCCTGGTGAATGTCATCTGGCGGAAAGGTGATCGCCAGATCGTTTTTCTCGATATGAATGATTGATAGTTGTTGCAGATTTTGCAACAACTGGAGGGATGAAGAAATGGACGACAGCTTAAGAATTCGAATTTTCGACAAAGAGTTCAAACAATACATCAATCCGGACGATACGGATTATTACATCGACTCGAGCGGCAGGGTAATACTGGAGGTGGAAAGTATTACCGAAAGCGGTGTTGTCGAATTCAAATACATCGACATCGCAACGGAAAATGATATATACGCGGTAGAGCGGTGCACCGGACTCCGGGACAAGAATGGGAGGCTGATTTACGAGGGGGATATTTTGCAATACACTGACACAAACGGTTTCAAAATCCAGCAAGAAGTGGTTTGGGACAGCGAAAACGCAAGATTCGCGCATGTTGTTGACTGGGGATGTTTTGATCGGACTTTTTCCCCTCTTGAGCGAGAAATTTGTGCACTAAAAGAGGTTGTCGGCAACATTCATGAGGTGGAGAAATGAGCGAAAAAGGAATTCTTTTTTCCGGGGAGATGGTCCGCGCGATTCTGGAGGGGAGAAAAACGCAGACGCGGAGAATCATCAGACCGCAGCCATTGGGGAGAATTTGTTATATCCTGTATGGGGATGGGGCTGACAAATGGAAGTACCCTGACAAGGATACTCTCAAAGCCTGGGGGGATGAATGGAGTTTTGTTGAGAATCTTCCCACGAAGGAACAGGGCATGCGGTGGACGCCTCCATGCCATGCGGAAGATTACCTTTATGTGCGGGAAACATTTTCTTACTGGTTTTATGACAGGGATTTAAAAAGGCAGCTCTATTACTACAAGGCGAATTATCCTGATTTTGAGAAAGGCATTTACCCGGACGGATGGGATTCTCGACTTCCTTCTACGGGGGGCAACCGCTGGTATCCATCCATTCATATGCCGAAAAGCGCTGCCAGAATCTGGCTGTATGTTGACTCTGTACACATAGAGAGACTGCAGGATATCAGCGAGGATGACGCCGCGGCGGAAGGGGTGGACACGGCCGGTCTCTACCCGGTTTCGGCAGAGTTCGGCAGCGATATTCACCGGCACGCGTTTTCCAGGCTCTGGGACTCCTGTTACGGTTCCGGGGCGTGGAAGAAAAATCCGTGGGAGTGGGTAATTATGTTCAGAAAAATCGAGGAGGAAAAATGAAAATCGTCGATCCGGAAGTTGAAATCATCCACGAAGAAAATCCACTTCGTCGAATCGAGCTGTGCGGCCGGGTTTGCTACAAAAGCGAGCGGAAAATCACGGACGATTCGGCTAATACTTTCGTCAAAAAGCTGGTCGAGCGCGGGCATACTTCGGTTCTTGAACATGCGCGCGTTATTGTGCCGGAATACAGTGTGAAACCTCTATTGATGAAAGCAAACTCACGGGGAAATTACCTCCCGTATGGGGCGGATTACCGTAACCACTGGGTGCTTGGTCGTTGTCCTGGTTACGATTATTATGCGCTAAACTGCCGCGACTTCTGCGCAATCGGAGCAACTCTGGAAGAGCTTGAGACGCTGAAAAACGCGGACGATTACATGACTGTTCGCTTCACCTGTGATCGAGCGATTGCCAACGAGCTGGTCCGTCATCGGGTATTCAGTTTCAGCCAGGAGAGCACCCGCTATGTGAACTATGAAAAGAGGGAGCTTGCATTTGTACGGCCGATTCCGTTCGAGTGGGCGGAACTTTCCGTTGACAAGTCGGAGCTCTCGGACTGCATGGCTGACCCGCGATTTCAGGCGTGGGTTCTCGGATGCGAACAGGCGGAGGCCAATTACCTGCATCTGATACGGGAGGGCTGCCATCCGCAGGAAGCCCGCATCGTGCTTCCCCTTTCGGTGAAAACGGAGCTGATCATGACAGGAACTTTTCCGCAGTGGTCTGAAATGCTGAAACTGCGGCTCCATCATTCGGCCCACCCGCAGATGAGGTATCTGATGCAGATGCTTATTGCAAAGGAGGATTTCCCATCCTCCGGAATTCAGCTTCCCGGGAAGGAGGAGAAATGACCACGAAAGCTCAAATCAATAACGGCATTTTTTCCGCCGCCAGAGATGACTGGGAAACCCCGCAGGAGCTCTTCGACCGGATGGACCGGCAATTCCACTTTGAGATGGATGTAGCCGCGACGGCGGAAAACACAAAGTGCATGAACTTCTACACCCGAGAGATGGATGGTCTTTCTCTCCCGTGGAGCCGGGTGAACTGGTGTAACCCACCATACGGAGCGGAGATCCTGGAATGGTGCCGAAAGGCAGATGAAGAAGCGCAAAACGGCAATCTTACAGTCATGCTTATCCCAGCGCGAACCGATGCAGGATGGTTTCACGAATATTGCAAAAAATATCGGATCGAATTCATCCGCGGGCGGATAAAGTTTGTCGGGGCGAAATACAATGCGCCTTTCCCGTCGATGTTCGTATTTTTCGGAAAAGAGTTTGAAAATGATGTGTATAATACGGCAAGGAAGGAGGAGAAATGAACGAGAGATTCATTCTTGACGGGGAAACATACAAAACTGTTCCGGTAAAAGACGGCGAGAAACATTGCGGAAAATGCGCCTTTAAAGGAGGAGGAGATTGCGAATATTCGCCGGATATCCCGGATTGTGACGCTGAAAAACGTGAAGACCGGAAAGACGTTTATTTTGTCAAGGTGAACACCAACTTCGACCGGATCACTTCCGGCCAGAAAATCCTGGCGGAAAAGCTTGTATATTCGGTTTGGGACGAATTCAACGGATACCGATGGACAAGTACCGTTATTCAATACGCATACAAGAGGCGGGGAGAAGCCGTTGCCGCAACGCTGGACTGGCTGAATAAGGAGGTGGAGAAATGAAAATTCTTGAGCAGTGCAAGCAGTGTCGGAAACGATTGTTTTGTCATTGGGGAGAGTACGAATTCTGGCAGGTAATGCACAATAATGAGTGTCCACATTTCGAGCAGAAACAAGGATTAGTCCCCCTAATGAACTTCGACCGGATCACTGGTGATCCGAAAATCCTTGCTGAACAATTGGTTTATTCTCGTCACGATGAATTTGACGGCGATGAGTGGTTCGGAGTTACTGGAGACGGTATTCGAGAGTCATTCAAGACGCGGGATGAAGCGGTAATCGCGACGCTTGAATGGCTGGGGAAGGAGGTGGAAGGATGACCAACTTTGAACGAGTGGCAAAAACGAAAAAGACTTTGGCCGCGTTTTTGTCGGAAATCGCAATAGGGCATGTTTGTATCAACTGCCCGGTGCATGTTCGTGGGTGCAATGCAAAGAATTGCAAGCAGAAATGGGAGAAGTGGCTCGGTGATATTGGGCACCGTCTCGGGCTCACAAACTTCGAAGCACTGACAATATGCCCCGAAGAGCTGGCGGATTTCATTACTTACGAATTGGCGCTTGCGGATGAATGCTATCTCTGCCCGGCGTTTCCATGCTCGGATGTTGGCTGTTGGAACAACATCACAGACTGGCTGGGAAAGGAGGTGGAGAAGTGAAAAGTATTGATGAAGTTGACCTCTATTTTGCCGTCGCGTTTATTTTGTGGGCGTTTGACAAAATTCCGTTTGCTATAATTGCTTACGCTATCAGCTTACTTTGCATAATTTTACGAGGTTTTGAACGTGCGGCAAAGAGACGGATCAAAAATAATAGGCTGGCAAAGGAGGCGGAGAAGTGATTTTTCTGATGTACCTTCCGGCATTCCTTCCGTTTTTGGCATGTGCGGCAATCACAATCGCCGGATGCTGTACCGGAAATATGGTTGCTGTTTGGGCCGGAATAATTTTGATGGTGCTCTATGACCCAAAGCCGGAAATGGCAATCATAGCCAGAACGCGCTTTTATAACAATTGCACGCTGAATATTGTTTCTTACGATGAACAGTTGCAGATTTTGCAACAGTTGGAGGAGGTGGAGAAGTGAACGAAAGATTCGTTTTTGATGGAATATGTTATAAAACAGTTGCGCTAAAATCTGGTGAAAATCATTGTGAAAAATGCGCATTCAATGAATGCCGAGAATGTGAATATTCACCTGTGATACCATATTGCGACGCCGACAAACGAAATGACGGGAAGAATGTTTATTTTGTTGAGACTAAAACAAACTTCGACCGGATCACTGGTGACCCGAAAATTTTGGCGGAACAACTGGTCTATTCTCATTACGATGAGTTCTACGGAGACGTGTGGTTCGGCGTTACCGGAGACGGTATTCGAGAGTCATTCAAGACGCGGGATGAAGCGGTAATCGCGACGCTTGAATGGCTGGAAAAGGAGGTGGAGAAGTGAGCATTAATAAAGGTGACCTCTATTTTGCCGTCTCGTTCATTTTGTGGGGGGTTGGAAAAATCCCCTTTGCGATAATTTCTTTCGCTATCGGAGTGATTTGCTACATCTTGAGCGATTTTAAACGTGCTGCGAAAAGACGAATTAAAAATAGGCTGGAAACGGAGGTGGAGAAATGAAAGGAGTTGATGAAAGTGACCTGTATCAAGTTGTAGCGCTAATTTTTTGGGCGTTTGACAAAATCCCATTTGCGATATTGGCTTATTTTATTAGCTTCCTCTGCATAATTTTACGAGGTTTTGAACGTGCGGCAAAGAGACGGATCAAAAATAATAGGCTGGCAAAGGAGGCGGAGAA
>CALVMH010000055.1 GCA_944343275.1 uncultured Clostridia bacterium
GGTCTTCGTTGGTTCCGAATGGCGCGTGCGCGTCGACGAAGGTCAGGCCGGCCTGGGCAATCTCCTCTTTGAGTTGGGTTTTCAGGCGCGGATTCTGCATGCACTGGCTGATGAGCACATCGGAGAGCACCAGGTGGCGGGCGCCGTTTGCGGCGAACTCCTCCATGATGAAGGGACGCATTTTTTCCGTGCAGAATTCGAAATCAAACAGGTAAGTAATCGGAACCGGATACATGATGAAATCCTCTTTGTTCTCAACTAAGTGGATATATTTTAATTAACATATCATGATCCGGAGGAAATACAAATCTCTTTTGTCGCAGGAGATCCATTCTCTCATGAAAGTTCCGCAGAGCGTGCCGGCTGTTTTGCCGGAGTGCGTCAAACGGCCTTCACCCGGGCGTTGCCGCTAACGGCCTGTTGCCTTGTTTTTTTCGCGGATCAGCAGGGAGGCGAGCGTTCCACCGGGCAGAAAATCCGTTGCAATGTGAAAGCGCAGTTTCCCATTGCTGAATTCTGCCGGAAGTTCTTTCTGTGACACCGTCCCATCCAGTTCCAGAGGGCGGATTTTCATTGGATGCGGCAAATGGAGCGTGATCTCCGCCGTTCCGCGCTCAAGCATCTGGGGGAGAGCTCCCCAGCTGAGCAGGACACGCCTGCTTTTGTCTTCAAAACGCAGACCGTTATTGGAGAGATCGGTCAGCTGTATCAGCAGAAGTCGCTCGCTTTCCGTGAGACTTTTCCCATCCAGCGACATCAGGGCAACGGTCTGAAAGTTACTCAATTTTGCGGAGGCAATAACGGCTCCCTTCTGCGTGCCGGAACCGGTCAGAACTTCACTCCGCAATGTAATGACCCGCAGAGATTTATCCATCCGGTTCAAGGTGATCTCTCCGGTGGAGGAGGTGATGCTGCCCGTTTCCCGCAAAGAGTCCAGCGCCTGACGCGCTTTGCGGGAAAGCTCCTGATCCCAGCCTTCCCGGAGAGGATGGACCTTTTTTACGCCGGGGATCTGTTGCTGTTCGGTCAGTGAGCCGATGCGGTCGAAGAGACCGAGCTTCTGGAACCTCGCCGGATAATCACCGGCACGACTGTTCCCCTTCAACGACCGCAGCTGTTCCGGGCTGAATGTAAAGGCGTAGGCGTCTGCTGCCGCCTTGACATCGCCCCGGATAAACAGCATGTAGAGAATGCGTTCGGCCATCTGCGCCTGAATGTTGTTGGCGATGTCAAAATGATTCAGGGGGCGGTTGCTCGATCTCATGCCGTTGATTCCGTGGGACCAGGCGAATCGATAGAGACCGTCCCAGTCCTGCAGCCCGGCATATCCGCCGAAGAGGGCAGGGCACTCGACCCGCCAGGTGTTGGGAACACAGAAATTAAATTCTGTTACGGTGAACGGCTTGCCGAATACACGGGTTGCCATGATTTCCCGCGGCATGGCGGCATCGACACTGATGGCGGAGCGGTTGTGAAACACAAAGGGAATGCCCCAGCGCTTCCCGGGGAATTGCGGATGATCCCAATAGAGGTGATTATCCACATGGTCGAGACCGGAGCGGAGGCCTGTCAACGTGAACGGAATATAGTTGTTCAGATCGGTAATCAACGCTTTCAGGCCGATTTCCTCTTTTAAAAACCGCATCTGTTCCTGAATGCACCGGCTCTGCAGCGCATTGAGAAATTCGATGAAGATGCCGTTGCGGGTAAGTTGTTTTTCGTCGGGGGTCAACTGCCCGGCCTGCAGGTATTCTTCGAATTTCTGCAGGTAGATCTTTCGTGCGCCGAGTGAAGTCCTGCCACTGTTCCAGACGCCGATCAGTGCATTTTCATTTACCAGGTTTACCGAATAGAGGACCGGATCTTCGGCGAGAGTGAGGCCGGTATACGGGTTTTTTGCGGTGAGGATTTTCCGGGCAAACGTCTTCCAGTTCCGCATGGCGGCCGGACTGACGGGAATCAGATTTTTCATGCTGAATTCACCGGTGTTGTCGAATTCAGGAATTTGATCGCCGGCTTTCAGTTTCCGGCTGGCATAGAGATCGAGACATACGTAAAATCCATGTTCCTTTAGCTGTGCGATCAGAAAATGGAATTTCTTCAGCTGTCCGGGATCGATGGAAAGACTGTCTGCGGCATCGCGCTTCAGGATCCCTTCCTCAAAATGGTGAAGCCGGACGGTGTTGTATCCGAGGCGTTCCGCGTTCCGGATGAACTGCTCAGTTTCCGGGCGGTCCGGGAAGTTGGCACTGCCGACAAGATTCGGGCCCAGCAGGCGAATCCGTTTTGCCGGGGCTTTCTCGAAGACGAAATGGCCGTTCGCATCGGCGATGATATGGCCGTATTTCCCGGCGGGCCGCTCGCGGAAAATGGAAAAGTCCAGCGGCGAGCCCTCTGCCGTCGTCCCTGAAAAATGGATCGGCAGCCAGTCCGGTCCCTGCCGGACAACGAATTCCTCTTCGACCGGGAAGCGGGCAAGTCCATCCGCGAGCGAGGCTCCGGCGATCATCCAGAGCGTATTTCCGGAAGCCGGGAGAAATTTCAGGCCGGCCAGCTCTCCTTTCAGCCGAAAAGCGGAGAGATATAGACCAACCTCGGCAGAAGGCACCTTTCCAGTCCAGACCAGATGGGCATTGCTCTCTCCGGCGGGACGATACCAGTTCCCGCAGTCGCGACCGGCGGCGACTGCGATTTTCTCGGAACGCCCGTCCGCATACCGGAGGATGAGAAATCCGACCGGTTTGCTGTTCACCGGCGTCCAGGCCGAGGCGTGAAAGAGATAGAGGTAGTTCATTCCGGTCGGAAGGCGGGCAAAATCCACCTCGGCAGACTTCGGTTCGAAGGTCTGACCGAGGATAAGACAGGATTTCCCGCCATTTTGTTCCGGGGAGAGTGTGTTGATTCGAACGCTGTAGAAGTTGTGTTCTCCGGTTTGCAGGGCGCGGAGATCCATATCTTTTCCCTGTCCGGTCCAGCCGGGAACTGCGCTGTCGTCGCGAAAGCTCCGGTTGAAAATTCCGGAGAGATCCAGCGGGATGGATTTGAGATCGTTCCGGGCAAACTCATATTGGAAATCCAGTGAGAGATACCATTTTTTCATCTGCTCCGGGTGCTGTTCTGCCGGCAGAAAGCGAAGCTGGTAGTACTCGTCTTCTCCCTGAAGAAATTTCCCGGTGCAGTACAGGTAAAAGTTTCCGGCGACAGTAAAAACGCCGTGGGGATCCTTCACTTCCACCAGCCGGGCTTGGCCGCTGAACACATTTTTTTTTCTGCAGTCCGGCGGCATGGTTACCGGTTTCCCGTCAATCCGCAGTTCTATTTTCCGGTTGAGCGGCAGATCTGTCCCCAGGAACAGCAGTCGGCATGGGATGGTTTCCTTTTCTGCGGTCAGGCTGGTTTCCCAGCGGAACCGTGCTCTCGTCTTCTGCTGCATTCGGATGATTTCGGAAATCCGGAAGCGGCTGAACTCTCCCCGCAGTGAGAACTGCGTCTCTTCCGATCGAGGATACCCATGATCCGGTTTCACCCTGACCTGGCGGATCGGTCTCCATTTCAGATCGTAGCGGATCAGAGAAAAGCGGTATCGACCGTCGAGAGTGAAACTGCCGTCGGGAGAAATTTTCACGTTTCTGGTGAAATCCGCAGACGCATGGAGCGGCAGCAACGAGAGGGTCAGGAGCATGATGTTCAGAAAAAGGGCCTTGCTCTTCATTTTTGTTCCGGGATTTATTTCTGTTTCAGATTCCATTTTTCCTTGTAATTGCGGCTCGTTTCCGTACTTGTTCCATCCCAGAGTTCCCCGTAGGAGGGGGCGGCGACATGGCCGTCGAAGAAGACCGCATTCAACCGGCTGGAATGGCGGTAGGCCGGCATATTGTTGTAGGAGGCGGCGTAGGATTCTCCGTAAATATCGTAATAGATCAACTTGTTGGCGCGTTCAT
>CALVMH010000056.1 GCA_944343275.1 uncultured Clostridia bacterium
AGTTACACCGTAATTGTTCGCACGACACCAACCGTTAACACTGAAATCATCTGGCATACGTACCTTCGCATTTACCTTCGATTTCTTCGGATCCCGCGCCTTCTCCCGCTCCCACGCAGCACGCCTCACCTCAGTAGCCGTCCATGCCATCCCAACACCTTTTAGACAATATAATAACACCCGGGTTCCCGTAGCAACAGTACCCGCTAAACTGTATATCTTACACTACAACCAGCCGTAAAAGACGTTCACCCGTGTGTTAACTTACACCAATAGCCCGCGTCTTCACTCTTTTACCACTCAAATATACCCTACCATACTTTCACACTTTTGTCAAATCTTACACCCCGCTACCCCCCCACATAGATGCGAGGTTAGATTTTCCCACCCCGCAAAAAGCATGCTTTTTCCGCAGAAATCCGGGACTTTTGGGACACGCGACGGTTGTCAAAAAAACACATTTTTATCGCAGTTTTTGTTTTTGTTTTGGGAAATAATGGGGGTGCGCGGGGCGGTTGTTGCCTTGGCACACCATAAAGCGCGGGCGCGGTTGCCCGGGCAGTATTCAAGGGGGTTGAAATGATCCGATATTTTGATGTTTTCTGTGGTGGTAAATGGGTTGACCAAACAACCGATCTTAACAAGGCGGTTGAATGGTGCTTTATGCGCGGGTGTGAAATAAAGGTCATGGAAATACCAAGGGCGTTGAATAAGTATGAATAAGTTGTTTTATGGCATGTGAATGCATGCCACAAGGCAATGTGCCTTGTTGTGAATAAAGGGGGTTGAAATGAATAAGAAATATAAACCAATGAAGTTATGCGATTTGGGAGCGCGCGTTGACCATGTGTGCAATTATATAATTGCGGGCGTTGAGAGCGAAGCGTTGTTTGCGAAGTTCGAAGAATTGTGCAAGATTCGCGCGCGGGCAATGGCGTTGGAAAGTGAAATTTGCCGGGCGTTGAATAAGTATGAAGGGGTATAAGTTGTTTTATGAATGCCCGCGGGCATTCGCAAGGCAATGCGCCTTGATTCGTTTAATTATTAACAAAGGTGAAAATAATGGAAAATAAAATAACATGGCAAAAATTAACTGGCACCCGCAAGCGGTATAACAAGGAAAGCGGGGTCAGTTGGTATGAACGTTTATTCGTTGGAATTAGTGCGAATGGGAAAACCGCGGAAAACAATACATATATTCGGTTAATTCCTGATTTGCAGGATTCTGATTTAGTGTATGTATTTATGTTGGGATCCACACAGGAACAAAAAAACATTGTGTTTATTCACAAAAAGGGTGATTCGGTTGTTTATGCCAATGCGAATTGTGGCAATCAAGCGCGCGCTTATGCAGAATTCTACGCAAGTGAGGCAGGGGCTGAGATTCGCTGGATTGATGGCTTGCCGACTGTGAAACACACTAGAATCGGCGGGGGCGCGGTTGATTCGCTGGAAAAAGCCCTTGAAAAAGCAGAAAACACTGAAATTGAATTCTAACTAACCCGGGGCGGTGAGTCCGCCCCTTTATATTCAAGGTGATTATTATGAAAATGATTGCGATTGCGAATCATAAGGGTGGTGTTTATGATTTTTTTAGAATCGAACGATTCAACGGTCAAGAACGTGGCAATTATGATTATGTGTTTGATTGGCATAAAAAGAAGTGTGAACTTGAACGCATAAAAATGATTTTGAAAGAGACCAAAAAGGCATATTTCCAGGATATGGAAGCGTTGCGAAAAAGCCGGATTCGTGTGGCATATGAGTCTACTATGAGACAGCGAATGTTATATGCGTCCATGCAAAAAACTATAAAGGATGCACATAATAACAGAACTGTAGGATTTTAACTACGGATTTACTACGGTCGATTACGGTCGACCACTACTTTAAGGAGACCACTATGACAAATATAATGAATGAAATTGCTACGATTTCTACTAGAAAGCGTGACGGTGTACTAGGGCGAATGGATGAGGTATTAAAGTTAGCCAAAAAGGGCTACGATGAGGCGTCTATTGAGTACGGGTTGCGTTGGTTTGCGCGACAAATAAAGAACGCACAACTACGTGAGATTGCGTTGGATACGTATTTACGGAGGATTCGCTAATGAAACAGTATGAGACATTAAAAAAGTTGCACGACTTTTTAGTTAGTATGGATTACATGCCAGTGCAGTGTGAATTTGATATGTACTACAAGATAAACGCTACGGACGAACTTATGTTGACTCATACTGTATTTGAGAACGACTACGGTTCAATTACGGACGAAGATTGGGACAAATGTACAACTTTTCGTGACGATTGGGACAGAAAAGATTTACTACTGTTCAAAGGCGTGGACAGTGACCCGATTTATATATGTACGGTGACAAAAAATGGTGAGATTATCTACGATAAGGGGGTTGAGTCACCTTGCCCCCGCCAAAATTAGCGGGTAAAACAAAGGGGATAACATGTACTGGATTTGTGTTGATACTGTTGTCGCTGTGGCATTACTTGCTACGATGACGCTACTGTTGACGCTTGGTATAATTTTTACTGTGAAATCAATTTTAATGATTTTGGAGATGTAAAATGACTGGGAATCAAAAACTGGACCATTTATGGGATACTGTTGTGAACGAATGCTACTGTATTTGGGAGATTTTTGTTGAGCACACGGGTGGGTTAGAACAGATTAAATCTGACATCCGTGATTTGAATACGACACAAGAATTAGACCGGTACGTTTCTAAATACATATAATCGGGCGTACAGCGCGATTTATGATTCAAGGTACAAGGGTACTACCCTGATATGTTTTACGCATTGTCGGGGTATTATAATTGAAAATAAAGGGGTTTAAAATGATTAAGAAACATATTTTGTATATTGGATTGAATGACAAGGACACAAAACAGCAAGAGATAACTACTGTTGATGCGTATAAGATAATTCAACGCGCTGTGTTGGGCGTTGGCTACGATGGCGCTACGATTACAGAAGCGACAGGAATATACAAACACGATGACGGCGAAATAGTGATTGAAAAATCATTAGAAGTGTCGATTTTGTTTGCGACAGACGACAAGACTACGCAATTAGTGAATGAAATTAAACATTTACTGAATCAGGAGTCGATTGCTGTGCAAAAACAGAACATTACAAGTGATTTAATGTAAAGGAT
The DNA here is from genome assembly GCA_944343275.1 of uncultured Clostridia bacterium. GTDB lineage: Bacteria > Bacillota > Clostridia > Christensenellales > Borkfalkiaceae > Gallimonas. The sequence goes on from CALVMH010000056.1 coordinate 3,172, forward strand.
TTAATAATGAAATGTGTGTATATCGTACAACAATACGATGACGGGGATAAGATTTTTGGTGAGCCTGTTGCCGTGTTTGCGAAACAGGCGTCTGCTTATAATGAGGCACGCAGTTTGAATAAGGAATACGCTCATGGCGTCACATTGGACGAAAATAATGATTTTATTGAGTGTGATTCCTGTGAGAACTATCACTATTACATTGTGACGTGCTGGGGGATATTATAAAGGGGGTTAACACATGGGCTTAGATATGGCGATAGAACGGCGGACACATTATTCTGCCGGCGACTTTACTTCTGAACAATATGAGCAAATAAAGGCCATATTGGGACGGGACTTTGACAATATAGTTTCTGAGGCGGTTGTGATTACGTGGCGCAAAGCGAATGCGATACACGGTTGGTTTGATAAACGTGCAGGTGGCTTACGAAGTTTACATGAATACGTTGTAAAAAAAGAAGATATAGAAGCCCTGATTAAAGACTGTGAGACGGTGCTTTCTGACCACACACAAGCGACAACGCTGTTGCCTGTAATGGATGGTTTTTTCTTCGGTTCGCTGGAATACGATGAAGACTATTATCAGCAGTTGGAATACACAATTAATAAATGCAAGGAGTTATTAAATGCCTGGTGCGAAGAAGAGGATTACGTTTACTACGGTTGGTATTAGTTTAGACAAAATAATTGAGACACTTGCGACAATAAATTTGTGTTTTGATGACTACTTAAATGACACAACTTTGTTGTATGCGAAATTAGTCTGGATTGAAGACCAGTTGGTTAAACTTAAAAAAAGGGAACAATAATGATAAAATATTATGCAAACCCTGTTTTATTCGATTTGGTTATCGACACCTGTGATGGGGAAAGGACTATACGTTCAAATTTACACGGGATATATCTCATAGAACATCGCGACAATGACGGTGTTTATACATTTCTCTTAAATAACGAGATAGAATTATCAGGTACGCGACCGGTGTATTTTAATTATCATAAATACGCCACTAATTCGTGGATGATGTACTTTGACAATTCTAACTTGGATGCACTGGACTATCGCGAAGGAACATTTCGAGTCATCATACACCCGTTGTCGGCCAACAGTAAAACGGCACACGATATACGCGTTGAGTACAACAACTTCCCAACAAAAATAGAGGAGGGTTTATATGAAAATAACAACTTTTAATCCCTGGAATGCAGGCCCAATGAGTTGTTGGGTTGCCAACATAAAGGATAACTTTACCCCAGAATTGGAGGCCAGTATCCTGAATCAACTGGATGTTGTGGCCCATAGGGGCGACATTGTTTATTTGAACTTTAATGATAAACAACGACAGCACGTGGTGGCATACATAAATACAGGAAGTGTAAAAACAAAGATTATTAACACTGTTGAATTTAAGGAGCATAAAAATGATTGAATTAAAAGATAAATACTTACTTTTGACAGATATAGCGAACGTTTATGGGGTAAAACCCGATGATGTTTTCGATGATGCGGATATACCAAGTCATATAAACCGCGACACGTTTATGCAGACTGTATTACAAACGCCAATAAGAGAGATACATCCTGGCTTTTTTAAGTTTCGGACAGAGTTTATGCCAGCCGATTTGGACATGGATATAAAACACATGTTGATTAATGGTGTTATGTTTTCTTGTTCTACAAAAGACCTGAAATTTTACGTCCAAGATAATGAAATCTCTTACGAGATTATTCCATATACGCGTAATATGGTTTTGGAATTAATTTACTGGGACGCTGGTGTGTATTTTCATAAGATTAAATCTTCCGGCAGGCGCAACGCGATTGCTTGTTATTCTGACGGAGCATTTATAGGCTATTACCATCAAGATGGCGGCGACAGACTGGCAACGACCCTGGATGAGGCCATGGTCTTTGACACACGTGCCGAGGCCGACAACAGACGCAATATTTTATCGGATGAACAACCGGCGCGGTTTTATGAGACTGTCGCCATAATGTAATTAAAAACGCCCGTACGCGCGCGAAACGGATTCAAGGTAGGGTTATACCGCCTAGGTGCTTTTCACGCATTGTCGGGGTATTAAAACGCAAATAAAAGGCATATTAAAAACAAAGGAGACAAAAATGTATAGAGTGCGCGTCTGGGATTGCGACGAGGTCAGAAAATATTGTCTGTATGATGAATACGGCGATGTGTATAAAAAGAAAAATAAAATGGTCGTATTTGATACATCGTATGAGGCATTTGTAGCCTGTAAAGTATTAAATGAAAAAATAACACGGAAACAGCCGACAATAGGAACAGAACTGGAATTTGAGATTGGTACCGGTGATGAACAACGTCGGGTTGTTAATTCTTTACAGGAAAAAAATATACCGCTGTGTACAGCGATAAAGTATGATTGTTCGTTATACAACGGCTTTGAATTAAACACTTGCTATATGCCGATTAAAGGTTGGGAATTAAAGAAAATCCGTGAACTGATTGAATGTATTAAAGAACATGAGCCAAATAATATACGAAACACAGCAGGACAGCACGTCCATATATTTGGGCCGGACAATGGCAAAGTGTTGCAACTGATTAAGCATAATTATTCTAAGTTTTTAGAATTTATCGAGCCAATATGTGCGCGCGATAAATACCTGCGCGACAGCAATGGCAATATCAGTGGCACTAAACATTATGGACTGAAACAGGATGCTTTTAGAAGCAACGGGTGTTATACAACCCTGGAGGTTCGTGCGTTTGCGGCATCGCCCGACCCACGTGTGATTAAAGACCGCCTGGTTGTTTGCGATGCCTTGTATAAAGCATTGGCGCGTTACGGCTCATGGCGCAATATTTATAAACGGCTGAGTAAAAAAGGACAAAAAGCGTATAAAAGATTGTTGAAAAACAAAGATAACCCGCATTGTTTCGGTGCAGATACCCAAACAATGTTGGCTAAATTTAATTAAAAAAGGAGTAAAATATGGCTTTTTTAAGTTATAAAAACGTGGCTGGTGATTTGGTACAAATACCGTTGCCTGATAATTTTTCTGACAACTGGGGTGAAATCTTACAAGATTTAATTCGTTATGACGAATTGGTTACAGACATTACGTTTATTGGCGCAACATTTGATAAGCCACAAGCGTGTGCATTGTTTTCAAAGATAACATTCAAAAATTGTGTCTTTACAGGCAACTGCTTCAAATTTTGTGCTTTCGACAAGGTAATCTTGTTGGATTGTTCAATTTCAAGTGACGAAACTTGGACAGATAGCGCAGGCGTATCAAATTACCAGCGAGGTAAGTTGTTGCGTGGCAATTACAACACTAATGACAAAATAGCCGGCATCGTTAAAGGCCACGTTGTTAGTTTGCCGAATGATAAATATGTAAAAGTTATGTGTACATGCGATTTCTGTCATAAGACATTCGCACGAATCCAACCGCGCGACAAGCCTGAGTTCTTTATGAAACCTGTGCCAAATTGTGATAAAATTGTGTGTGACAAATGTTATGCTGATTATTCACTGCGGAATAAAGAGACAGGCCATAGAACTTATGGTTATCGCGGGCCATTGTCGTTTTATAGAACACCAATGGATAGGCATAATACAGCAATTCTGGGTCTGGAAATGGAATTTGAGGGCGACTTTACAGGCTGGAAAGAGTTAGAAGACGCCCATAAAGGCACTTTGCACTATGGTTATGACACATCTGTGCTTGGGCAGAATGAATTATCTTGGGACTGCGGCTCGTA
>CALVMH010000057.1 GCA_944343275.1 uncultured Clostridia bacterium
CTATTACCAACCCGCTGTATGCGAGCGGCACCACGGGAACGACGGGCTATGGTACGACAAGCGGCTCGATCGCGCCGATCAACTACGGGAACGTAGACATCGGAAACACGTTCTGGCAGGCAGCGCTCAACGGCGCAGACGCAGAATATTTGCAGTCCCTTGCAAACGCGCGGCTGGATAAAGCGGGGACGACATCCGGTCTTGGTCAATTCTATAATGACCAGAACCAGTTGGCCATGCAGGGCTATATCAACAGGCTTGCGCAGCAGGAGCAGGCTGTTTCCCAGCTGGAAGCGGCGAACCAGGCGGCGCTGGATCAGTTCAACAACCAGTATATGCAGCTGCAGGCACAGAACGATGCAATGCTCAATTCGTTCAACCAATATTACGATCAGGCTTATGCGCAGCAGCAGGCGGCTTATCAGGCAGCGGCAGAGGCGGCGCAGCAGCAATATTTGCAGATGCTTCCCGATGTAAACCAGAGTTACGACCAGTCGGCAAGGCAGGCATACATCAACAATATGATGGCGCAGCGGGATCTGCCGGAACAGTTGTCCGCGGCAGGAATTGGCGGACAGGGCGCGTCTGAAAGCGCAATCATTGCACAAAACAACGCTTATAACTCTGCGTACACACAGAACGAGCTGGCGCGCCAGCAGGCAATCCAGGACATCCAGAACGCGGCGGCAAACGCCTATGCGAACGCGGGCGTTCAGGGTGCGCAGGCAGCGGCGGAACTTTACCTGCAGCAGGCAAACGCGCAGCAGAATATCCTGTCCCAGCAGCAGGCGAACCGGTACAACTATCTGGCAATGCTGGCTGACATGCAGAACAACGCGATCAATAACCAGTATAATTACCTGCTGGCACAGAACAGCCTGCAGAACGATGCGCTCAACAACCTCTATAACTATTCCGGCCTGACCGGAAGTATTGGAGGCATGCCGACGCTTTCCGCGCAGGAACTTGCTATGAACCAGCAGGCGCAGCAGCTTAACCAGAGCAATTTGGCGTATAATCAGGCGCTTGATATGGCAGACCAGTATTATACGGCGTATCTTAATAGCGGTAGCCAAAGCGATTTGAATATGTATCGTCAGTGGTTGCAGAGAGCGCAGAGCTATATTAACGGTTGACGTATAAGGGGGTCGGGAATTTCGACCCCCTACTTTATGATGGAGGTAGCACATGGCAAGAAATAGATGGGAACTTGAGGAAAACAAGAAGAAAAAGAACGCTCAGCAGCAGTTGATGAATAACATTACTAATGCTGATTTATTTCAGGCTACCCAAAAGATCACAGAGAGCCAGCCTAAAACGCAGGCCGCGGCAAAAAAGGTGACGCAGGCTACCGGCAAAACCCCGACGCGCGTTACTACGTCCAAATCATCCTCAAGTTCGAGCAAATCATCCTCTAAATCTTCTTCAAAATCCACAGGAATCCCGCAAAATTTGCGAGCAAGCACCTATGATCAGGTAGCAGAGGCGCAAAAAACCCGAGCGCGCCGACGTTCAAAAGGTTTTTCCAGTAGCATAAGCCCAAGCCTCCAATTTACCAGCAGAAGCGGCGGACGAAGTCTCGGCGATCTATCGACGCAGCAGCAGGACATGGATCAGTTAACGGCGAACAGTGTTGCATGGTGGTTTGCAGACGACGAAGGGAAAAAGCAGCTCAAAGCGGCTAATGATGAAATCCGCGCAAAATACGGGCTGATGTTCCATCCGTCCGGAAGGACTTACGACCCGCAGGGCAACAACCTTTCAAGTGGTGTTCGAGAACTGGTAGAACAGCAGAAAAGTTTTGATGCGCAGAATCCGCTTACTGTTTTGGGCCATAATACAGGTGCGGGATTGGCTCAAATCAGTAAAGGATTTTATGATACGCTCGATTTTCTGCTTCCTGACCAGCTTACCCCTGATGTAGTACAGAATTATATTGATCAGGCGCAGGAAAATGCGCAGAACGTTATTGACCCTGTACGGCAGTATAACTATGAGCGCGGCGGCACCATTGGCGGCGTGGCAGGCGACCTGTATCAAAGTGCGCTTGGCATGGTTCCACAGGCCGTTGTTGCGCTGATGACGGGCGGCACCAGCGCTAGTTCTTCGTTGGGCGGTGCGGCGGAAAGCACGGTCTCAAACATTGCTCAGCAGCTTAGAAATAACGCGGGCTATATGACCAGCTTTGCTTCTACGGTCGGTTCGGATTACGAGCAGGCAAAAGCGAACGGTGCGAGTGACGCAGAAGCAGCCCTCTATGCAATTCTTTCTTCGGCGGCAACCGCAGGCATTGAAACCGCTGGCGGTATTGATGTCCCCAGTGGCAGCACATCGCGTGTCAGAAACGCACTCAGAACGGCACTCGAAGAAGGCACAGAGGAAGCAGTACAGGACGTAACACAGAATATTGTCGAAAAGGCAACCTATAACCCGGATATGGCGTTGACGGGGGAGGGAGGCGTATTTGATGCGTCCAGCGCTTTGCAGAACTTCGGCGCAGGCGCAGTGCTTGGCGGCACGGTAGGGCTGGGGCGCAGACCGGCTTCGGTGAATACGGAAACGCCGCTTTCGGTCGCAACAAGAGACGTTCCTACGCAAACCGAGGCTAATACCGAAACGCCCCGAAACACTGTAAACATAGGGAATACACAGGTTGACAGAAGCGCAAGCCAGATCACATCACCCACAGCAGCGCTTTCGAATGATCCGGTTCGTGCAAATCCGCAAAATATCGGTTTTGCACCGCTGAATTTGGAAAGCACGCTGAACCGTCTCAATCCCATGTCGACGGCGGCAACACGCGCCATGCGGAACGTTCAGCGGGTATATCCGCAGCCTACACAGCGTGTCCAGCCGACATTACAGGCCGCGCAGCCGCAGAGAATCCAACCGACCTTGCAGACCGCGCAGGCTGCACAGCCAAGAGTACAGCCGACGATTCAGGCTGCACAGCAGACCGCGCAGCCGAGAGTGCAGCCGACATTGCAGACAGCTACGCAGGCATCCATGGACGCACTGCGCAGGGTTGCGAATCCTGAACTTGAAGGAACCACATTTGGCGCAAACACGGTAGGCGCGGCGCAGAGCGGATACACGCCAAAACAGAACGTAAGCCGCGTTTCGAGCAACACATTCCGAAACAGCAAGATTTTCAACGAAGCGGAAAAGCAGTCGCTTAAAATATTCGACGAAGAGGGCGACGCGCTGTATGATGTGGTTTCCGAGCGGCAGAGCCTTCAGAACGCGCAAGACCGCCTCGATGCGGACTATGAAGGGGAGGTTAAAGACCTTCCCAACAAGCCCAACTTCAGCGGCGAGGATAACGACACTGCTATGGGCATCCTTTCTCGTAAGCTGGAAGAGGCAAGAAAGACCGGCAATTACGACGACGTAAACGAATGGGCAAAGATGATCAAGGAGAAAGGCACTGAAGCAGGTCAATTCATCCAGTCCTTTGCCAAATACAGCCGCACGCCCGAGGGCGTCGTCGTACAGGGGCAAAGAGAAATCGACGCTGCAATCAAGTATTGGCAGAAAAAGAACCCAAAGCAGCTCAAAAAACTGCAAAGGAAAGGGTATCTTATCTGGACGAACGAGGATATTCAAAAGTCCTACGACCTCATGCAGAAAGCGGAGGAAGCGGGTATTGACACTCGGCAAGGGCTTATCTACGAGGCACAGGCCATGCGCGTAATCGCAGATCGCCTGCCGTCGTCCAATAAGGATAAACTCGTTACTCTGCTGATGGACAATATGCTTGGCAACTTCCGCACGCTGGTAGCCAGAAACGCGGGCGGCAACGCTTTGTTTGCCATCCCGGAGGGCGTGAGACAACAGCTTATTGAAGCCCCGCTGGATGCAATCACTTCCCTGTTCACCAAGTCCAGAACAACGTACTTCTCGCCCATCAAAAAGACGGGCGCATGGTTCAAGGGTCTCGGGAAAGGCACCGCCGACATGGCATCCGACATCCGCCACGGCGTGCACACTGCGCGTTCCGGCGAGCAGAACTCGGTTCGATCGCAGCAAAGAACCTTCCGCAATAAGGGTCTCGGCAGGCTGGGTAATCTGTATGATGCTGGCGTTGGCACGATGCTTGAAATCGGTGACAGACCGTTCTATGAAGCGACTTATGCAGCGGCAATGGCAGACTTGCAGAAGGCAAGAGACCGCGGACGGCTCACCAAGGACTTTGAAGGCAAGGACTTCGACACCTACGCACCGCAGGTCGCTCGACAAGCAGCGCTGGAAGCGGTGTTTCAGAACGACGGCCTTGTGGCGCGCGGCCTGACCAAAGCGGCGGAGGCGGTCGGGGACATCAGCCGTGGCATCACCGGAACCGGCGCACTGAGACAGTCTGCTATCCCATTTACCAAAACCCCCGGCAACCTTGCGGAGCGCGCAATCGAATACTCTCCCCTTGGCGGGCTGAAAAACATTATACAGACAGGATCCGAAGCGAAGAGCGGCACGTTCGACCAGCGAAGATTCGTCCGCGAGACTTCCAGAAACCTTGTTGGCACGCTGCTTTTCATTGCGGCTGGGAAACTTGTCGAGGGCGGCATTCTCGGCGGGCAACTTTCCGACGACAAGGACGAGAAGGAAGCGCAGAAAAACGCGGGTATGCAGGACTACGCTATCAAGATCGGAGACAACTATTATTCCTATTCATGGATTCCTGTTATCGGCCCTGCGCTGGCGGGTTCTGCCGACTTCTATCAAATCCTGAACAACACGGACAAGAACCTTCTCGACGCAATGTGGGAGGCGGCAGAGGGTTATGTGCAGTCCGCGGTGTTCGAGCAGAGTGCGCTTTCCAATCTCGAAGAGATGTTCAGCGGTTACGGCGGGACGATGGACAACATCGGCAGCACGCTCGCCTCTGTTTCGAGCCAGCTTGTGCCGTCTCTTGTGCGACAGATCGCCGCAGCAAGAGACCCCTACGAGAGACAGACCTATGTCAGCGGCGACACGCTGCAAAGTCAGTTAAACTATTTGCAAAGCGCCATTCCGGGTCTCCGAGAGAAACTGCCTATCAAGCGTGACGAGCAGGGCAATGAAAAACTTGCGTCTCAGGGCAGAGGGCTTGCGTCTCGCATTCTGGAAAATATGTTCCTTCCCGCGAAGGTGACGGCAGATCAGTCAAACGCGGTGCGAGACGAGTTGATGCGACTGAAAAAGTCTACCGGTGAAGTGTCTCAGTTCCAGAATAAGGTGACTTATGCGGTAGAGCGAGACGGCCAAAAGGTAAGTCTTACACCGCATCAGTCTATGGAGTATCAGCGTATTTTCGGACAGATGTCCACGCAGGCCATTGAAGAGTTGATGAACAGCGGCGTTTATGATGATCTCAGCGACGCGCAGAAGGTGAAGGTAATCACCGAAATCAACTCCTATGCAAAGACCATTGCAGATTCCAACTTTGCCGACGTGTCGCTCGACACTGCACAGCAGAAGGCGCACGACGCGCAGGAGATGGGAATTGGACTTGGGTTATATTATGCGTTCAAGGACGGCATGCAGAACATCAAGGAAGCAAACAAGGGTTCTGAGGACGGAACTGCGCTAAATATCGGCGACATCGTAGACATGATGGAAAGCGGAGGGTTTGCAGACCTGACGGAGGAACAAAAGGACTTCTTGTTTGATTCTGCCGGATACTCTATTGCGTCCAACCCTTACCACATTTCCTCTGTGGAGCAAGCGGCGCAGGACAACGCATATTATCAGAACCTGACCGGAGACGACCTGTATTATTTCCGCTCTCTTGCAAACGAGTACGAGGACGCTGTGCAGAACGGCAAGTCTCTTGATGGATGGATTGCAAAGGCGAAGCTGGCGGCAGACAATGGCGTTGTTGAACCGTATCAGTTTGCCGAACTCAGACACGCCCTTCTGTATGCAGATACGGACGAGAATGGAAGCTACAAGCAATCTGAGGTCACAGCTGCAATCAATTCTCTTTCCGGCCTTACAGACGACCAAAAAGCATATCTGTGGCAGGCGCAGAACAAGCAGTGGAAGGCGTCGAGTAACCCGTTCGGCTATGCAGAGGTCTACTGGCCTGAAACAGAAGACGCGGACAACAGCGCAGAGGCGGTTATTGATCGCCGCACGGCTGGCATGGGCGGCAGTGATTCCGTCGAGGTACAGGAAACCGAAGAGCCTGCGCAGGAGACCGGTATCAATCCGGTTGCTGCGGGTCCCGGCGTCAGCCTTGGGGACGTTTATGGATGGCGTGAAGCGCCTACGGAGGGCGCGAGCTCGTTCCATCAAGGAAATGATATCCCCGCGCCGATGGGCACGCCGGTTGTCGCCTATAAGAGCGGCACAGTAAGCTATGTAGGCGATAGTGGCAGTGGCGGAAACATGGTGCAAATCGACCACCCCGACGGCACGCAATCCGTCTATCTGCATTTGCAGGGCGGCAGCTTTAAGGTCAGCCCCGGACAAACGGTATCTCAGGGACAGCAGATCGCAAACGTTGGCTCTACCGGCGTTTCTACTGGTCCGCATCTTGATTTCCGCGTTAAAGTAAATGGGGAGTACGTTGACCCGCGCTCGTACTATCCCGGATATTAAAAGCAGGGAGGCTTCGGCCTCCCTCTTTTTTTCGTGTTGCATATCGTGTTGCATGCCCTGCTTTTTTGTGGAGCCGAGGGGGGAGAAACCCCTTTTCTCTCACAAAGCGCTTTGAATCGTTCATAGAACACAATAACACCTCATTATCTTTGTGCATAATGACAAAGTTCCCGATATTCAACAAATTATGTTGACATGGTGAAAAACGTGAACTATAATGAGGTCACGAGGTTGAAAAACGGGAACGAATGTGAATGATGTATCTGCAATACAAGAATAACACCTTTGTTCCTGATTTTCAACCCATATATCGAAAGGAGTTGAAAAAAGTTGCCTAAAGAATGGACGGGGAATTTGGTTGGTTTGATGCATGTCCATAAGATCACAAACAAAATGCTGGGCGATAAGATGGGCGTTACCGACCGATATGTGAGCATGGTGCTTAACGGGCACCGCGAGCCGCCGGATGCAGAACATCGATTCTCGGAGGCGGTGTACGACCTGATTTCCGAGCAAGATCAGCATAGCACGGAAAAAGTCCAATAAACAGGACAAGCCCGCGTTGTGACGGGCCTGTGGAGGGAGAGTGAAAACATGGCGAATGTTAATTTGCAAGTCGAAGTTGCCGGACTTGACGAAGCATTAAGCAAAGCCCGGCAGATCAACGACATGGTAAAAGAAGCCAGAACGCTGGCGGGCGAACTGGCTTCCGAATTGGA
>CALVMH010000058.1 GCA_944343275.1 uncultured Clostridia bacterium
CCGGGAATTGTAAAATTTACCATTTCCACCATCACTCGCAATTACCATTTTATGGTTTTTCTGTTTTGCAGATTTTCCGGTTTGTCATTGCAAGCGGGTTAGTGGTCGTCGTGCGAAAGCTTACGCACGACTACTTACCCCGCAATGACGACGCGTTAGTGTCGGGGTGTCAGTGTCAGTTTACCCCCCTTTAGGGGGGTAGGAAACTGACACCTGTCAGTTAACATGTTATTTGACTGACTGACACCCTTTTTCCTGCCTGTCAGTTAACATGTTATTTGACTGACTGACACCCATTTACCTGTCAGTCAATTAACATACTTTTTGACTGACTGACAGGTGTCAGTGTCAGTCAGTTTTCTGTTTACTGACACCCTCGCCGTCGCTTTTTTTAACGACAACCCCATCCTGTATTTCAAATCCACCGTGTTCTTTTATCCTGTTTTTTACAGCATTTTTAGATAACGTCCAGTATTCCTCAAAATCTTTTACGGTAACTTTCCCGTTTATTGACAGCGCCGCATAAGCTGTTTCCAGTTCCTGCTGCCGCTCCTTTTTCCGGTTTTCCGGCTTTTTCCTGCTGTCAATGGCCTTTTTCCACGGCTGTTTTTCCCCTTCCGGTTCCAAATCTTGCAGGCTGCCGGTACGGTCAATCCTGTGTACCGGATAGTCAAACCACAGGTTCACCGGCTGGAATTTCGGATACTCCCGCAGCGTACCCTCTATCCGCCATGCTGTTCGGTTTTTCAGGCCATCCCTTGCCGCGGCGACATCGGCAAGCATCAATTCATAGGACTTCGGTTTCAATTTGTCTCGGCATACCTGCAAGGCATCCTTGTAATTGCACATATCGTCCTGTGACGCTCCCTCCAACAAGCCATAACGTTGCAGCCAATCGCTGCAAACACGGCAGATTGCCTTGTTTTCCTCCTGCTCCAGCAGCTTATCGGTAACCTCCAGTTCCAGCAAATCAAGCAGCGCGTCCGGGTCGCGTGCAAAAACGCCGCTACCGCTCGCCCGGTCCATGGAACGTTTTCCGCCCTGCTGACCCTTACTGTGATGGTGGCAATAAATGACAGCGCACCCCAATTCCGTACATACCTTGTCAAACTGGTTGCAAAAATGCGCCATCTGATCCGCGCTGTTTTCGTCCCCTGTTATGACTTTATAAATCGGGTCGATAACAATTGCTATGTAATCCTTTTTTGCCGCCCTGCGTATCAATTTGGGCGCCAGCTTGTCCATGGGGACGCTCTTCCCGCGCAGGTTCCAAATATCTATATTTTTTATATTCTCCGGTTCCCAGCCTAACGCCGTATATACATCCTTAAATCGATGCAGGCAGCTTGCACGGTCCAATTCCAGGTTTACATACAAAATCCGCCCCTGGGTACATTGCCAGCCAAACCACTTGGCCCCTTCCGCAATGGCGCAGCATAATTCAATCAGCGCATAGCTTTTCCCGGCTTTCGACGGACCGGCAACCAGCATCTTGTGCCCCTGCCGCAGTACGCCGTCAATCAGCGGCGGAGAAAGCGGCGGCAGGTCGTCCCAGACGTCTGCCATGCTTTCCGGTTCCGGCAGGTCGTCGTTTACCGCTTCAATCCATTCCCGCCATTGTTCAAAATTTTCTTTTCCAATGTTGGTATCAAGCAGGTACTGCTTCTGCCCGTTGCGCATCACGCCCGGCATCCGGCTCAGTCTGGACGGGTTACGGTTCTGACTGTCAATTTTCAGCCCGTTTTTCTGGCAGACTGCATACAGGTAGTCCACCCGTTTCCGGTATTCTTCGTAATTTGCGGCGTCAATCCTGACAATGGCATGCAGCGATTTCTTCCCGCTGTGCACCAGGCACACAACCGGCAATTCCAGTTCCCGGATGATGGCGTTTTGTTTATCAATCTCGGTCGTGTCAGATTCCACCAGCGCATAACGGAAATCTGTTACATTCTCATTTTTGATGCCAGCTCCATCCAATGGGTTAAAACGGATCCACGCCCCTGCAGCCGGGTCATAGTCCCCAAGCACCGCGCCAATATCCCCGTTACAGGCGCTTAGCTGCTGGATTAGCTGCCCCGCCGTCCTGTCCCAGCACCCTTTTGTCGGAAAATGCTTGCCGTCTTTCTCCCAGCTTTGCGTAACGTATCCGACATTTTCACTCGCTTCAAACAGCAATTCCAAATACGTAATCAATTGCTTTGCCGGGTCCCAGTCTTTCGGTATTACAATATCCTGCCCCTCTACCCAGTTTTTATCAATGATGGTCAGGTTATCCTTTTTTCCGCCAATCTCACTGTCCCAATCCAGTGCATACGATTGTTTTTCCGGCTGCCAGCCGCGTTCCTTTGCCATCTGCACAATGGTTCCCCCGGTAACGGGGGACGCCGTTCCCCGGAAAGTATCCCATTTCCTTTCGCATTCCCCGGCATGATACCGTTCAGCGTCCCGGCTGCTCCATTTGTCCCAGACCTCCACAGGGTATCCGGATTCCTTCAGACCCATGCCAACATTTACCCATTCCTGGTAATCCAAAGACGCCGGGTCAATATATTCCAAAACTTCCACCAAATCATATTCCATATTTATGCTCCTATGTACGTAGATGGGTTGATGCCATACGGGATCCGCCAGCCATTCCCGGCAATGCGGTCAATCAGATTCCGGGCCTGCTCAAACTGCCAAGTCCCCACATGCTGAAACCCCCTGCTCTCCAAAAAACGGATTTGCTTTGGCGTAGTCAGCCCCTCGCGCCTGCGTTTGTCCAACCGTTCCAACAGCTTTGACGCTTTTCCAGCGTTTTCAATTTCATCTGCAAAAATACCCATCTTTTCCAGGGCAGCAAGCTGTTTTTGGGACGGCGGCATCATTTCCCAGCCAAACGCCGGGACATAATTTGCCAAATCCTCTGCCTGGATGGACAGTTCAAATTGCAGCGGATCTACCAGTTTCCGTTTCCGCGTTTTCATTTCCTGCAACTGTTTGGCAAGCGCTTCTTCGCGCTGCGCTACAACCTCTTCACTTGCCGCAATTTCGGCTTGTTCAATATCTACCGGGAACGCGGCTTTTTCCAAATCCTCCGTCATTTTCCTGGCGACCTCTTCACTTTCACAAATCAGGTTCGCCGGATGGCACAGTTCATGCCGCTCGGTATGCCATAAAAAATCCAGCAGCAGCAATTCCGTTTTCCCCTCGCTGATCCGCGTGCCGCGCCCTACCATCTGGCAATACAGGCTCCTCACTTTCGTCGGCCGCAGCACTACAATACAGTCAACAGACGGGCAATCCCACCCTTCAGTGAGCAGCATGGAATTGCACAGCACATTATATACGCCGCGTTCATAATCAGCCAATATCTGCTCCCGGTCAGCGCTGTTACCGTTTACCTCTGCTGCCCGGAACCCCATCCCGTTCAAAATATCCCGGAATTTCCGGCTGGTTTTGACCAGCGGCAAAAATACCACCGTTTTTCGTTCCATACAAATTTTTCGCATTTCATCTGCAATTTGATACAAATACGGATCCAGTGCCGTCCCAAGGTCCGCCGTCTTAAAATCCCCCGCCTGTGTGCCAACCTGCGTCAAGTCCAGCTTCAACGGGATGGTCTGCGCCTTTATCGGCGACAGGTATCCCGCCTTTATCGCCTTCGGCAGCGTATATTCATACGCCAGGCTCTGGAATACCGCGCCCAGGTTTCTCATGTCTCCCCTGTCCGGCGTAGCGGTCACACCAAGCATCAACGCGTCACAAAAGTAATTGAGCACCTTTTGGTAACTGTCCGAAATGCAGTGATGCGCCTCGTCGATGATAATACAATCGAAAAAGTCGCGCTCGAACTGTTCCAGCCGCCTTTGCCGCATCATGGTCTGTACAGACCCTACCACAATCCGGTACCAGCTCCCAATGCAGGATTCCTCCGCTTTTTCTACAGCACAGCCCAGCCCGGTGGATTTTTTTATTTTATCCGCCGCCTGCTGCAAAAGTTCTGCGCGGTGCGCCAAAATCAGGACACGCTTCCCAGCCCTGACGCATTCTTCCGCGATTTTGGCAAACACGATCGTTTTCCCGCAGCCAGTCGGCAAAACCAGCAGCGTCCGCTGATTCCCCTTCGCCCATTCATCAAACACCGCAAGCTTTGCTTCCTGCTGATAAGGCCTTAGCTGTACCATCAGAAACTGCCTGGCGTAAACTTCGGTGCGGACTGGCTGGGCGAAACCTCCGGCTCGTAAAATTTCCTGATTTCATTGTTGGTTATCGTCACGCCGCTGTCATTTGTCCAACTGTGCAGCCCCACCTTCGCGCGGCCAATGGAGCCCACCACTGTATTCCAGTTCATTTTCAGCTTCTCGCCTTTTTTCTTCTGCCCAATCGCCACAAAAAACGCGCTCAGCATCCCTTCGCATTTGCTGTGCAGAAACAGGTTGTGCCGGATGGTCGCAATACCATGCCGCCCGTTGTCTTTGTCGTCCCCTTCAATCTGTATGGTAATAATCGCTTTGTTGCATGGCGGCAGTTTGTCGCTCCCATTGTGCCGCGCACGCTCAAACCCGGTTACCACAAAATTATAATCCCCTTCCGGCAGCGTAATGTAGTCCACGCCGTCTTTCTCAATTTCATCGTCCCATCCAAATTCACGTTCTACTTGCGTATTCATTGTAACCCCTCCTAAAAATTAAAATGGTATGGATTTTTCATCTTGAATCAACTGGTATACCTGTTCCCATGCTCCCACCAAAACCCCGGATATAAACTGTGGATCATAGGCGGTAATCTCCGTATCTGGCGGGTAATACCCTTTTTGTGCTACCGCAATCTGGATATCCTTCTTTGTTACATCGTGCTCTTTCATCAGCTCCGCCAAATCTTTGGGTAAATCCGACAAATCCTCCGCCGCTTCCAGCGCTTCCCAGTCGATTTTTTCTTCCTTTGGCACATCCTGTTTCACCGGCTCCGGATTGCCGGATGCAAAAATATGCCGGATTCCATCAAACGAAAACGGAAGCTCACACGGCAGCCCATGCCGGTTTTTCGCATCCCAGCACGGGTGGTGCTCTGTGTACATTACGCGTTTCCCACCCTGCGCCTTGTGCTTTTTCCCTTTCTCGTCAACTGCAACAGAAACCGTCTTATAGTTTGCAAACAACACCATATCCGCCCATTCTTTTACCAGCGGCGCAGTCTGCGACGACGTCTTTTTCCCAAGTTTCAGTTCCCAGCGGTCGTATGCCCCCATTTCATCCGGCTGTTCAAATTTCCGTATCTGCGCATGCGCCGTCAGCACCACATGGATACCGGCTTCTATAACGCTATCGAGTGAATGCAGGAATTTCAAAAACTCCTCCTTCGCGTATACATAGCCGTTTCCATATCCAAAATCCTCAATCCCCTTTTTTTGATGCCTGGTACATACCGCAGCTACGCAAAGCTGTTCCGCCCAGTCAACCGTATCTATGACAAGCGTTTTGCAAACAGTCGGATTGTCCTTTACATAATGGACCTGCTCCGTCAGCATCGCCCAGCTTTCCGGCCTTGGGAACCGCGCAACCTCCATGTGCTTTGTGCTGCCTTCCGTATCAATAAACAACGGGTTTGGAAACTGCGACGCAAAAGTCGATTTCCCAATCCCTTCCGGGCCATATACCACAACCTTCTGCGCCGTCTGTATTTTCCCACGTATAATCTCCAATCCTATCACCTCATCCTCAGCGACTTCCCTCTTACCAGTTCAGCCCCCGCAACCATCTGCCCGCTTTTCAGCACCTCCAGCAGCGCCTTTTTGTCCAACTTTGGTTCCTGCGGTACAAAATATTCCTCCGGGATTACCGATTCATTCAGCACATGTACCGACGGCGGGTTATTCTGCACCCAAAACCGGTATGTACCGGCGTCCAGATTCCTTACCCCCATTGTCTCCATTGTGTTTTGCAGCGAGGTTTTCAACGTCGTTTCCCGGCCTTCCAACCGCCTGGCATACCCAAGCAGCCGCTCTGCCTCCACCCTTGCCGCTTTAGCCTCCCCCTGCAGCATGACCATCATTTTTCCATAATTCTCTGCCTTTTCCTCGATGTCATACTTAATGCTCTCCAGCGTGTCAAACACCGCCTGGTCGCTCACTTCCTCGTCAGATAGCATACTATACACCTTCTGCCAGTCCTCTGTTAATTTATATAAGCTCATCTTCTGTCACCTCATATCCAAATGCAGGCGTTCTTATTTTTACGGAAAAGAACCCGCTAAGAAAAACCGGTTTTGTATTACTCTATCTCAAAATGCAGTTTTGCAAGATCTATGCACAAACCGTATTCTTTCCCATATTTGTTGTCCCCGTGCGTTTCTTTTACCTGCTCTGCAAATGCATCTATCGAGCCTTCAAAACATCCGCACACAACAAACACTGCTCCATCCTTACACCGGAACATGGTCGTATGCCGGTTTTACGACCCAAACCCCTTCAGACAGACATAATCCGCATCACTTCCGATTTCCGCATTGTCGCATACCCGCGCATTGCCGGATACCCGCGCATTGTCGCATACCCAACAATTTCCATCATGCGACAGATTATCCTCACTTTGTATGTATCCGCCTTTTTCCCCGTCTTTTACATCTCCAAAATCCCGCACCGCCTCAATCCGGTACAGTGTCTTTCCAAAGCGCGATAACGTTTCCTCTGTCAGCTTATATTTCTTCATTTCTCTACCCCCTTGACAATCCACCCCAAACGGGTGTATACTGTCAGTGTCTTTTAATTGGTCATTGCTTTTCGCAATGGCTTTCTTTTTGTCTATTTTTCCTCACAACACCCACCCCTCCAAACAACACGCCAATATGTACAGCACCGCTACCACCGCCATCTTTAGCCCAACCAGATCGCAATCATCCTTCCACCGCGCAACGCCGCGCCTTAGCTTTTGTATCATGGGTTTGCCCTCCTTTCATACAACCATTCGACCGCCAATCGTCGGCCCCACATACCAAAAATAGAATGGTGCAGTCGGAATATGTGTATGCCTATTTCCATACTTCCCGTTGTCCCAACCAATCCCAAACGGCACTTTTCCCTGTTCTATCGCGCGTATTAAGCACTGGTAATCCATTTCCAAAAATTTTGCCACCTCTTTTGTCGGGATTTTTGATGGGTACTGCTCTACCAATCTGTACAGCTCGTCCATCTTGTCCAATACAGGACGTGGTATTTTTAATGGCATTTTTCATCACCTCCTTGTCTGATTAAACAGGTTTTTCCTGTTCTTTAACAGCCAACACGCGAATAAATACCTTCCCGTTTTCTACACTGGTTTCAAAACGTTCTATGCCGGTTATGCTCAAGTTACGGCATGGAATTTCTAATGCGGCATGTTCTCCGAGCACCCTAAAACTAAACGAAGTTATGTCGGCCGAGCAATAACTTTGATTCTCTTTCAAAAAACTCACTCCCAACTTACTTTGTTGCTTTCACACTCTAAGAGTAACACTTAGTATCAACAAAGCAGCCATTAGTACAATGCAAATACAGGTTATACTTGCGGAAACAATGAGCCTCCTGGAAAGTATTACATTATTTTGCGCAAGTTTTAACCGACGTACTAAAAGCCTTGCTTCCGGTATTTCTTTTGCAATTTCATCCAATTCTTCATCGGTGTATATTTTCATTTGTTTCACCCCATAACTTATTTCATTCAAATACAGTCACCCGATAATTCCACTGAATGATTCAATCAATCCGGCCATTTTCGCTATCGTTTCCTGCGCCTCGCTTATCAACCGCAACGCTTCGTGCAAACCGTTGCTCAATACATGCATATACCAGATATTACATACCGTGCTGACCAAACAGGCAAGCGCCATGATGTAAAACGTAATCCTTTCTGTTTTATCCATCCCATCACCTCCTCAGATTAACAAGCCCTGCTATCCGTTTCTGTTAAGTCCTCAATCCTGCACCCCAAAATTTCGGATATTTCCCTTAAACTGTTCACCGCTCAAGCTAATAGCCGGAATATTCAGTTTCGTTTCTACCTCCTATGCGCCCTCATCAAATAAATCGTCAATCGTACAACCAAAAACATCCGCTATGCGCTTTGCCAATCCAAGCCCCGGAATCTTTACATCTTTTTCCACACACTGTATCATCTGCTGCGTTGTCATTACCTTTTCAGCAAGTTCGGCCTGCGACCAGTTTCGCGCTTTCCTGCGCTTCATAATATTTTCACCTATCGGCATGTATCCCACCCCCTTTCATCGAAATACAACCAGATTGTTGACTTTTAATTTTAGATAATATATAATGATGTTGCCTATTATGGCGGGAAAGGAGTCGGTCATATTGACCAAACTTTTGACCTTGCCTGTTCCGTTGGTCGATACTGTCAGCACATAGGCATTTTTATGGCAGTTCGTGGCTGCCAAAGTGACAGTGCTTCATAGAATCGGTGCTGCACCCGTAATCTCAACTGCATACCATGCTGGGGAGATTTTGCAGAGTCAACGGTAAACAATCACGGCGTACGGCGGGGATGCTCTGGGAAATTCTATATGGATTTTCCGTGCAGCAGAGCAAACCCACGGGCGTTCCCGCCATAAGAACAACATAGTTGTATTATACTATCTATATTTAGATAAGTCAATACAATTTATCTATTTTTAGATAATTCGGCATACTGCACAAAATGGAGGTATGTTTTTATGCAATCCATCCAATCTACCGCCAAACGCATAAAAGAATTATGTGATATGAAAGGTATATCAATAAATAAAATGCTAATAGAGAGTGGTGCTGGTGCACGAACATACCATAATATGTTAGCAGGTTCATATCCATCAATGGATAAAGCCGCCAAAATCGCCGACTACCTCGACTGTTCCATAGACTACCTCTTAGGCCGTACCGATGTTCCAGAGGTCAATCGCGGCGATAATTACAGCCAAATACCACATTATGCACAATCCGCAGCGTCAACCGGGCGGGAACTTGGCAAATCGCAATCGCCTGACGATGTGGTCGAGATTACCGCATTACAGGAATACGAGAAAAATAAATAAACACCTTAATGGCTACACGAAAACCACTATTATAAAAGGGGTTGGCAGAGATGGAATTTTTCGATATTTTTAAAGTAGATGAATTTAAACGAAAAATAGCTGAATTGGAATCCAAAAATGCCAGTCAACTCTGCGAAATTAACAAATTGACCTCACTTTTAACGCCAGAACACAACGATGTTTTAAAACTGCGCGAAGAAATCAAAAAATTAAATAATGAAAAATCCAAAATTCTTTTTGAAACAGAAAAAGAAAAAGAAGTGATGCTCGCCGAAGCAGCAGAGAAAAAAGCTGCAATATTAGATTTAGATGCACAAATCGCATCTAAAAAAGAAATGATTATCGAAATGGATGATACCATCCTACTACAGGAATTTGGGTTATATGAGCCAAAATACGATTTTCAAACAGCAGAAGAATATAAATCCAGACTTCAAAAAGTGCGGCAGAACCAAAAGGACATGATTCGAGAAGGAACCGCTGCAACCGGCTCTACAGATTGGACAGTAAACGGCAATCAAAGCCAAGGCAGAAAAATGGTGAAAGATATGCAGAAATTGCTTCTGCGCGCATTTAACAGCGAATGCGAAGAAATCATTGATAAGGTAAAATATAATACTTTTGATTCGGCATTAAAACGGATTACTGCATCCTATGAGGCTATTTCTAAACTCGGCACAATTATGAATATTAAAATTGCAAAACCATATTATGATTCTAAAATAGATGAATTGACAATTTCCCTCGAATATCAAATGAAAAAACAAGAGGAAAAAGAACAGCAGAAAGAGCTTCGCGCTCAAATGCGGGAAGAAGCTAAGCTGCAAAAAGAAATTGAAGCAGAGCGTAAAAAAATAGAGAAAGAAGCGGCCCATTACAAAAACGCATTAACTCAAATTGAGGCTCAGTTAAACGCTGAGGAATCAGAAGAAAAGAAACAAGAACTCATGGCTAAAAAGGCGGAAATTGAGGCGAGCATAGGAGATGTAAATAAGGCGCTTGAAGATATCGATTACCGCGCAGCCAATCAACGTGCCGGTTACGTTTATATCATATCAAATATTGGTTCATTCGGGGAAAATGTTTATAAAATCGGTATGACGAGACGCTTAGACCCAAACGAGCGCATTGACGAACTGGGCGATGCATCTGTCCCGTTTGATTTTGATATTCACGCAATGATATTTTCTGATGATGCTCCAAAATTAGAAGCCGCATTACATAAAGCATTTGAGGATAGAAAACTGAATTTAGTAAATCATCGGAGAGAGTTTTTCAACGTTACGCTTGACGAAATCAAAAATGTCGTAAAACAAAACTTCGACAAAACAGTAGAATTTATTGATACAGCCGATGCCGAGCAATATCGGATTTCAAAGAAAATGAAAGAGGAAAAAACGGCATAAATTCTATTTATAACCATGCCACCATAGCAAATTGGGCGTTCCGCTTAAAGGGGGATGATCCAATGGATAAAATATTAAAAGCATCGTGCGAGCTGCTTTTGGCCATCCACGATGACATGAACTATGTCAACTTGGAACATTACGTTACAACCAAAAAGCATTGGAAGGTGGTTTTGTATCATACAAAACCCGGAGATGACCTGTTAAAACGTCTCAGCATCACGTGCGACCTATTTCAATACTCAAGGGAAAACACCGGGTTTGCATATAGAACACAGAACATAAATTACATATTTATAGACGGTAATTTGGATGAATTAGAACGATTGCGCATATTGGTGCACGAAATCGGACATATCATGCTCGGGCATTTGGAAACCTGTCAAATCAATGCCAGCAACCGTACCCAGAATGAAATTGATGCAAATACCTTTGTAAAGTATGTATTAAACCCGAAAAAATCCGACTGCATCAAGTATCGCATTTTAAATTTCAGGGTCGGTATATTTGCAATATTGGCAGTTGCTATTTGCATTTGTATTGGTATATTAACTTTAAATCCCGGAACTGGAACCAATGCAGTAATAAGCCCGAAAATAGGCAGCAATACCGTATATGTCACGCCATCCGGAGATAAATACCATACAAAAGATTGCCGCTATATCGATGAAAAAACGGCCGTTGAAATACCGATTGAAAAAGCGCGTCAAAGCTATGCGCCATGCAGCGTTTGCAAACCAAACGACTAACATCTTGACGACACCATAGACTGACTAAATTAGGAAATGCCTAATTTGCTATGGTGATTTTTAAAAGGAGTGTATTTTTATGTCCTCAGACGGCACCATCCGCAAACGCGCCGATGGACGCTATGAGCTGCAAATTGTCACCGGCAAAACGCTGGACGGTAAATATACCAGGAAATCCTTTTACGGATCCGGCCCGCGCGAAGTCAAACAAAAACGCGATGCATGGCTGGAAAAGCAAGCACGGCATGAAGCGGTTGACCAACACATGGGTTTTGACGAATGGGCATTACGTTGGGCAAAGACTTATAAACACGCCTCTGTTAGCGACAGCACATACAAAGCAATCATAAGATATATAACAAATTATCTTATCCCATATTTTAAAAATGCACGTCTGGCAGACATCAAAACGGCAGATGTACAGAATTTTTTCAATCAAAACATGGATAAATCGTCCGCCACACTTGATAAATTGAAAAAGGAATTGAATCAAATTTTTGAAGCCGCTATCGACAATGACCTGTGCTTTAAAAATCCATGCAGAAGCATAAAATTACCGACTTATAAAAAGGTTTTAGAAAAACGAGTATACACACAGGCACAATCCGAAAAAGTCATAGAATTTGCAAAATCACATCCATTCGGTATGGGTGTGCTGTTAATATTATCAACTGGCATCCGCCGTGGTGAACTGCTGGCACTGCAATGGGAAGATTTTGATTTTGACCGTAAAACAATTACAGTCAAACAGGCAATAAATGCATCCGGTCAAATCAGCCATCCAAAAACCGAGGCGGGAAACCGTACCATACCATTTAGTAACGGACTAAGAGAATATTTAGAACCGTTCCGCGGAAGTGGCTATCTGATATCCAATAACAATGGTAGCTATATGCATCCAAACAACTGGGACAAACGACGTTTAAAACCGTTTATGCTCGATATGCACACACAATACCAGGATATCCCTATACTGACTGCACATGAATTGCGGCATACCTATGGAACGCTGCTGAGAGAACAAGGAATTGACATCTATACCATTCAAAAAGTTATGGGACATGCTGATATTCAGGTCACCGCCGACGTATATGTACATAACGATATTGATGTATTAAGAAAAGCTATGCATCTATAGCTGTTTTTTTACCGGTTTTCTGACTGTAATTTTGACTGTAAAATACACCGCAAACAAGCATAAAATACCGCATTTTTTTGAAAAGAAAACGCAATAAACCCCAAAAAGCAAAATCCCCGGATGCCAGTAATTTTCAGCATTTCCGAGGATTTTTCTTAAGAGCTGCTAACCGGGATTGAACCGGTGACCTCATCCTTACCAAGGACTAAAATCAGCCATAAAAAACAGTATTTTCGCTGTTTTTTAGACCTATTGACTGTAATATGACTGTAAAACGCTCAAATTAAATTCGACATCATCTTTAAATAGTTATACCACAAAATACTTTCTATTTCAAGTTTCCTCCGCCTTTTGTAACGGTAACTTTCTTTTTACCATTCAACACGTCGTCATCCCATTCATAAGGCACAACATCCGCAAGCGCTTCATTTGATGAAACGATTTTGGCAGAATTCCGTGCTTTTTCAAGCACTCGAATCAGATTCTTTGCATCTTTTTTGTTATCTATTACAATATCGTGTAAAATACTACTCGTTGGCATACAATCATCCCCCAAACGCCCCCGCCCATCCATATAAAAAAGCAGACCTTCCGGTCTGCCAAATTTTTTGTTTAACAATTTACTTTTTTAAAAGTAGTCATGTTACTATATCCAATTTCCACTTCTTTTAATATAGAACACTTTTTTATTGCGTTTCCTTGTTTTTCCGGAGAAATATAATGATGCGTTGGTAATGTATGATCTTGAGTGATTTTTTTATATTCTTTTTCAATGTCCTTTAGCAAACACATTCACCCCCTAATTTTTATTGATAAACATAGCTTGCCCAATATGATTTTCAATTATTTTTACAGCCGATGAATTAGAGAATGTTTGCATATACGAATGGTGAATCGTCAACACACAATCTTGTAAGTCTTTACAATTTTCAATTTTTTTATCATCAAGTCCTTCTAATGGAGTAACTTTAACACCAAGTTTACTTAGTTCATCCATATGTATATGCTTAGAATGGGACAATGTTTCACTATGGCTTGATAACTTTTCTACAACATAGCTTGCCTTCTGTTCAGACTGTTCATCATCACAAAACATGTTTTGCATTAACCATTGCTTTACAGAACTTTCTGCCCATTTAATTGCCTTTTGACAATCTCCAATAAATGTCGGATGATACTTTCCGATAATCGGCGTCCACAGACTTGCCATCACTGGATTTTCAAGCACATCTTTATGCGCTTGTTCAAACTCTTCTATTACTCCAGCACAAGACATTCCGCCAAATTGAGGATCAATCGGCCCAAGATTTGATTGTTTTCCCATTATAATTTCTCTAGTAGATAGCGCAATCATTGTTCCAGCAGACATCGCAATTTGCGGAACAAATGCTCTAATATTCTTTCCGAACAAAGACTTTAAATATTCTACCAAAGATTCAGCGGCAGCAATTTGACCTCCCGGAGTATGTAAAATCAAATCTAATCCTAAGCTACGATTCATCCCACATACAGCCTGCATAAAAGCGTTTTTATCATTTTCATCAATCCCAGTACCTTCAATTCCAGGCTTTTGAAGAAATCCAGAATAATAAGCAATAATATTCCGGCCGGTATACTTGTGCATTGCTTTGAGATAATCCCTTCGCATTACATCCAGCGGATTTGGGACAGTTTGTAATTGCTTCAGCACTTCTCCCCAACTTGGCATACAAAAATCACTTCCTACTTAACAGACTATCTCATGCGCTGATTATACTACTTTGTCTCTATCAAAGTCAATGTTTTTCACAACTTTTATAAAATTTTACCCCATCACCCTCTCCACACCTCCATTTAGTGAACTCCAAACACCCCCGCCCTATCCAGTATTGTGAGCATCCGCAGCATATCGTCCGTCAGGTTCAGCCCCTCGCCGTCCCCTTTCAAATATCCCGCGTCCACCAATTTCTGCACCGTTGGCCGCGCCCAGGCGGGCATGTTTTCATCAATATAGTTGTAAATCATCGGGTTTTCCAGCTTTTCAATCCTTGCGCACAGCTCCTCATATTGCGTCATGGTCAGCCCTCCTTCCAGTTCTTCTTTGAACCGTTTCCATCTCGCCCAATCGTCCCCTGCAAAGCTGCCGGGGCATACCTTTCGGCTGGCGTCGTAATGCCGCACCACATGCGATATATCAATGCCCAGCTCTGTCATCAACTCCCGCACGCACTGCGCCGTGTTGGCAAACGCTTTTTCGTAGTCGCCGTCAGCATTGATGCACATTTCCACCCCAACGCTATTGCCGTTGGTGATGCCGTACTTACCATACCCATCCCCGCAGTGCCAGGTGTAATTGGCATGGTAATCGTTGACACACAAAATTTCCCTGTCGTCCACGAAAAAATCCGCGCTGCTCCCCCGGTTCCCGCCGTTGAAATAGGCAAAATGGCTCCGCGCATCAGCGCCGGCAGCCATGTTCCCGGTGTCATGCACCACGATGTACCGCGGCTGCTCCTTGCGCCGCGTGACATTATAGGCTATCTGCATGTGTCACACCCCTTTCAAGCAAAAAGCGCTCACCTTGTGTGGTAAGCGCTTTCTAATTTTATTCTGCATTTTTATTAAATTGTGGCCTTTGTCTATGCATATCCTCTATCGGTAATAGTTGATTGCCTCTTGGAACAATGATACCATCCTGCAGCATTTTCCGATATAACTTCGTTGTTCCAGAGACTTTGTCAAATTGTTCTTTATTCTGCGCTATCACCCGTTCAACATCAGTTGTAATAGACATCACAAAAACCTCCTTGTTTGAATAAAACGCGGATACCCATATAGCGCTTGACAAGTTTCTGCTATTTGGATATAATTGGTGCTGGCAGATGTAAGGTGCCTCGGAAGGCGGTTCGCACTCCCTTGTGAAAGGGGGTGGTGCTGATGCATTACATATGCAGGACTATTATCCTCGTGATTGTATTCCTCGTTGTTTTCGCGATAAAAGCACAGTGACCGCCCTCCCCGTCATGAGATAGCGGTCACAACCCGTAATTTCTGGCGAACCGTCTTTTAAGCGGTACACCTTCATCTGCCTTTATTATACCCATTTTTTCCACCGATGTCAAGCGACTTGCGGCAATTTATCCAACACATACACATGTACCGGCTTTTCGCCTTTTTTGGTTCTGGACACCATCCTCATCTCTGGGAAATGCGTTCTATCCACTGACATTGCAATACTGACGCGCGGGAAAGTAAATTGAAAATAGGATACTGTTGTACCATCACAATCCTGCTCCCGCGTATACACATGCACGGCAACTTGGCCGCGTTTTAGTGCTTCCAACCCTTCCGGCGGTATGCGGACATCCAGCAGCCGGATGGTATAGCCAATTACAACATCCATCGTAACGCCAACACCACACATTTTTCCGTCGTCAGAATACTGTATCTCTTCTTTTCCCTTTTCCATGCGCGGCGTCACACCAGCTTCATCCGCTGTTTGCAGCACATAGGTATTCCCGCCTTCCTCTACCACTTCCACACGGACAATGTTTTTCACCATCTGCTCTTCCAAATTACAGGTATCCATCATTCCTTTTCCCCCATCTGCTTTACCACCTGATTCACATACACGCTCGCACCCGCTGTAAGAATCCCCTGCGTAATCCCGGAAAACATCAGCATCAGGCCGCCCTGCCATCCGGTCACATCTGCCGTTGCTGCCAGATATACCGTGCTTAGCACAATCCCGCACACCCCCAGCAGCCACGGGATGTGCCTGTCCTGCACCGCACTTTTCTTTAAGCCGGCACCCACCAGGTACAGCACCGGAATCAATACAATCAACTCCGGTTTGATCAGTTCTTTGAGCATGTCATACATCATCTATCCCCTCCCTTCCGCGTTTCCAACACTGTTATTCTATGCTCATGGTCGTCCACACGGTCATACAAATCGTCGTGCGTTTCCCGAAATTCCGCCAGCTGCTCGGTATACCGCTTCTTAAACCCTTCCAAGCCCTCCTGGAACGCATCCATCCGCGTAATCAGCTTCACAATTGTGGAATTTAATTTCAGCATCGGCCCCGCCACCGCCGCAAACAGCCCAACCAGCGCAATGATGACCGTCACCACCGTCCATTCCATGCGGTTCACCTCACTTTGCGCGCCTGTCCACGTAGTCGTATATGGACTGCATCATTGCATCGTCTTTCTTTTCTATTTTTTCCATCAATCTGTCCACAATCGCGCACACCTCCGCGCGGGAAATGGGCGCATCCGGGTCAAAATGGGTTTCGTCCCGGCCGGTGATAAGCCCCGCCGCATACAAATGCAGCACATTTTTGTAGTACCATATATCCTCCGGCACGTCGGCAAACTGCAGGCTGATGGTCTCGTCCAGCAGCAGGTAAATTCCATCCACCTCATCAAACGGGATGGACGACCGGCCGCCGTCTTTATACCCCTCGCCCCACGAATTTTGGAAATACAGCTCCCGGCCTTTTTTGCCATTTTCGGTAAAGCCATACGCCATCACACAGTGCGGTTCCCCAAAATAATTGGACGAGTCAATCACAAGCGGCAGTCCATAGGTCAGGAACGCCTCCTTTACCGCTTCCCATCGTTTGTTCTTGTCCGCATAATTGATTTTCACAAACGATTTGATTCTATACGGCTCTGCATACGCTTCCAAATCCGGCCTTGCATTTACCAGTTTTTTCATCTCCGGCATTTCCTCGTACTCCTGAAACATGGTCTCCGGCACCGACCCATGTTTCCGGCACATGTCAACCGCAGTACCCGTTATCATGCCGTACCCGTTGGAATACGCGCTCCTGTGATGCCCATAAAACCATCCTGTCGAAAAATCCACCCAATGCCCCGTTTCTGCATAATTTAAAACGGACAGCACAGAACAGCAGGTGTTTGCCACGCACGCGCCAACCTCCCCCTGGTCCAGCACCTGCGGCATCCTATCTTCCGGGATTTTGTATTCTGTTATTTCCGCCAAATTTTTAACCGCTTTTGCCTTTGGCAGCACATCATACGCATACACCCGCACGCTGTCCACATTCGGCAGCGCACCATATGCTCGTCTTACTTCCATTGCTGTGCCCTCCTTATTTGTAGGTCTCGCCCGTAATCTCTTTGTACTGCTTTTCTGTAATCACGCCTTTTGCCACAGCAACCGCCACCATCTTCGCATTCCACAGCCCGCGGTCAAAATTCCGTTTAATCATCTCATACGTCATATCCGTTTCCTCCCTCACATGCTCAACAGATTTTGAAACTCCATCGCCGCCGCAATCCGTTCCTCCGCACTCGGCTCCGGATCCGGCGCAGGGGTGTTGATGATTTCCTCAATCGCCGCAATCGCTTCGTCCTCAGACAATGATTCATCGATGCTATGTATCCCCCGCAGCGCGCCTAATTCCATCACCGCCTGGCACACATTCCCGTTGATTTCCAACACATGCGGAAATACCTCCACCGCCGGGAAATCCGCCTTTATCCGTTCTGGTGTTGCCACTTCCCCGCTGGGGAACATATACGTCTTACTCTCATCAAATTTTTCTAATTTTAACATACGCGTTTCCTCCTTGTTTTATATGGAATATACATCCACCGTCGCATAATATGGGGTGTTGTTAAATTGGGCTCCGCCCCCGCCAAACAATGCGTAATTTCCTATGGTTGCCGCTGACAATTCACTTCTGGCATTCGAAAGCGCAGGCAACGCAACGCGTATTAAAGTAGTATTATACGCGTCTACCCCCGCGCTATAGTTGTCATCCTCATCTGTCCCGCCGGCAAATAATGCATAATCGCCCAACGCGGTCGCTGACAAATGGCTCTTTTTGGCAGACAGGCTATTTGCCATACTCCGTGTCAGGCTGGTATTATATGTTTCTACCGAATATACTTTACCTCCACCATATACATCTCCTCCTCCAAACAATGCATAATTCCCTACAGTTGTAGCTGCCAAGTTACTTCGGCTAATCGACAACGCAGTCGGCGTACTCCGTGTCAGGCTGGTGTTGTATGCATCCACAACTTTACTGCGGTTGGAACCACTTGCATACCCTCCACCAAACAAAGCATAATTTCCTACTGTAGTTGCAGCCAACATCCGCCGGCTTTGTGATAACGCGGTCGGCGTGCTCCTGGTTAAACCGCTATTATATGCGTCTACTCTCGTCGTATAGGTTGTACCACCACCGCCAAACAATGCGTAATTGCCAATTGCAGTTGCAGCAAGATCTGGTCTGGCTTCTGACAACGCGGTCGGCGTACTCCTGGTTAAACCGGTATTATATGCGTCTACAACATTGCTCGCAATGCCTGTACGGCCACCGCCAAATAACGCATAATTTCCTATTGTAGTTGCGTTTAAATTTTGTCTGAATGTTGACAACGCTGTCGGTGTGCTCCTGGTTAAACCAGAATTATATGCGTCTACAACATTGCTATATCCGTTTTCCCGGCTTCCTCCGCCAAATAACGCATAATTACCAACCGTAGTTGCAGCAAGCTGCCCTCTTGCCACCGACAGCGCCGGCGCCGTCCCGTAATATTCCGGCTCCCCTCCAAAGAACGTCTTAATCCCCTCTATCGTACCGATAAGCCCTTTTTTCACTTTTTTGGCAACATTGTTTACGCCTACATAAATGGCCTTGACTTTCCTGGGTACGCCGTTTACCCCAATCCAAATACCCTTTGCCATGTCCTCACCGCCTTATTCATACTGCAAGTAAATAACGCCGGTCGTCAGGCTGCTTGGTGCTGCATCCCCAATCTGGATGTTGCGAACCTGCGCTGTGGTAGCAGATGTATTTTGTGCTGTCAGCGTCCCGGTCATGGTGCCGCCTGTCTTTGCCAGAAACGGCGCAGAGGACGCCGAAGTCGCACCAGTACCGCCAGCGGACACCGGCAACGTCCCCGCCTGCAGCACACCGCTTGTCCCGGTGTATACCGCCTTGTTTGCCGTCGTGCCAATCTTCCCATCGTTGGTAATGTTCCCGTGCTTGTGGCTCGCATTCGCTTTCCCGTTCCACGTACTCTTTTCCGTGGATGTCACGTGTACCGTGGTATTTCCGGTGTGGGTGTCCAGCAACGATTTTAAGCTGTTGATTGCGTTTACAATGCTGGTTTTTACACTGGTCGTCAGCGCCGACAGCTTCCCGACATCTTTTAAATACCACTTGTCGTCAGTTGCAGACGCTGAACCGTCATACGCTACTACCTGCTTGTCGTAGAATTGCAATGTATAATCGTTGTTATTGGTTCCTTTTCCAAGTTGAACGGCATAGAAGGCCTCTGCCTTTGCGTTATATCCTCCCGCAAATCCAGAACCCGCTTTTGCACCTTGTCCAACCGCGCCGCCAGCGGCGGCTTCCGCATTATATCCTACAGCTCCGCCGGACTGATACGCTCTCGCATTTTCCCCTACTGCACCGCCGCTGGTCGTTGACGCATTTTCCCCTACTGCGCCTCCGCCAGAGGTCGCTTCTGCTTCTAATCCTATAGCGCCTCCAGTCGTAGCGGTTGCATTCTGTCCGGCAACAAACCCGCCGCTTTCTGTCTGTTTATCCGCTTTTCCCTCCAGCGCCGCCTCTACCGCCGTCGAAATGGGCTTATTCAAATCGCTGGTGTTGTCCACATTGGAAAGCCCTACCTGCGCTTTGGTCACGCTGTGCGGATTGCTTTTGTTTCCCGTGTGCGCCGTCAGCGCGGACGCATCCGCTTTCCCGGCAACCGCGCTGTCCACCCCGGACAGCTTTGCCTGCAATTCGGTAATTGCTTTCATCGCCGTGCGCCAAAACCAGTTAAACACATTTGCCGGGGGCTTGTAGCCACCCTGGAACCCGCTCTGCCGCAAATTTTCCGACGGTTCAGCCGTCGTTCCATTTTCCGCCCAGTTGTCGTCTGTAAATTTGTTGTTAAAGTCCACGTTTCACTCCCCCTTTATATCGGTAATACCGCCTCATTTTCCGAGCTGTACAGGTCGCCGAAATAGCCGCCAATCGTGCCGTCTTCCGTATCGCAGAAGCCCGCGTCCTCGTCATACTCTGTTTCCGTATCCGCAAACATAAACGTACCGGTAAACAGCGCACTCTCTATCGTTGTACACACCGGCAGCAGCTTTTTTATGATTGCCACCACCTGGTTTTGCGACAGTCCCGCCGTACCCAGGCTGGATAGCGGCAGCTTTGTCACCTCCACCGTGCACGGCTCGTCAAGTTCTGTAATCAGCACATCAGACGGGCTGCATGCCAGCGTATAGCAAATCGCCTGCAAAATACTCGGATAGTCGCCGCCGGAACGGTTCCGCATGATTTTTGCCCGTATCATATACCGGTACTGCGCATCTGTCGCAGGCCCGCGCGGCTGGCCAACCGACGCGCCCAAAAGGTCCAGCGTGCTGCCTGCGGCCTGTTCCAAATCCAGCGCATCCCATATTGCCTGCATATCGCTTTGGATTTTCGCATCCATCACGCGTTCTATTTCCAGCAGTTTGTAGTGCACACTGTCTTTCCCATGCCCATAGCAGTCCGGCAGGTTTTCCGCGTAGTTTGCTCTGTTAAATTTTATCATGTGACCACCTCGACGCTAATATCAGCCGCGGTTGTCTTTGCAACCTGCCATGCCTCCACAGCCACATTTTCCTCTTTGTAGCTGCTGCCGCCGTCAGAGGATAATGCCAAATACGGCACGTCAACCACGCCTTCCACCGCATGAATATGACCGTACAGCGAGGATAAAACGACCTCTGCCCCAACGCCCAGGCCGTCGATGTAGGACACCAGATTTTTCTGTATCTGCTCTATCCCTGTTTCCTCAAACTCTGCGTCCGTCTTTATCTGGATTTTGCATTTCACGTTGACCGTCTCAGTGTGCGAAAACACAACCGTATGCGCGTAACCGCCGTCATCATATACCTGTACGCTCACCGGCTCGTCGCTGGTGCTGACGCTTTTGACGCCGACCGGTTTTTTGGAAAAAATCGCTTCGGCAATCATCTGTTCGTATTCGTCAGTGTCGCCGCCGTACACAAAACACTCAAAACTGTGCGGCGGCCGTCCTGCACTGTCTGTCTCCGACGTGTCATTTTCAATAAGGCCGGCGCTTACCACCGTCGGCACCCGCAAAATGGCTGCCCGTATCGCGTCTGCGTTGGCGCTTCCCATGCCTTCTGTCGAAATGCCTATCCGCCGCCGCAGTTCCGCATCGCTTTCCGCATCCGCGCCATACAGCAGGATTTCGCTTCCTGTAATCGCCGACACGTCCGCGCTCGGGTTGATGATGGCGGCAATCGCATCTTCGCCGACGTTCCCAACAAGCCCCGCCTGCGTGCATTCCACCTCCAGCACACCCGTGCCGTCCGTGTCAATTTCTGCGTCCTCCACGCTTTGAAATACCAGCGCGTTTTCTATGTCCCTTGTGCTCACGCCTACCGCAAATCCGGCGGGTATCACCGCCCCTGGCGTTCCCGTTACCGTCACTTTGTGCCGCGCCTTCGTCGCAGGGTTGCGCTGGATGCCAACATATACGCACAGCCGGTCTAAACTGACGCCGGATGCGCTTTCCGGGTAACGCGCGTAGTAGACCAGCTCCATCGTTTCATAGGTTTTGGCGTCCGCATAAGCGCCAATACGCAAATGCTTTCCAACCGCGTAGTCATTGCCTGTCTTGATGTCCTCGCCAAACAATTCCTTTGCCAGTTTTACCCGTTCCGACAAAATATCGTCAAACGACGGGCGCGCAAACCCTTTGTCACTTAATCCCCACTCGCTCATGTCCACTCCTATCACCCCCTATTCCCACGTCCGGTTTATCTCTACTGTTTCGCCGCGCGCATTGGCAGCGGTAAAACGGATGGTCTGCGCACGCCCTTCCACATCGCTTACAAACGACGTAAAATAATAGCTGTCGTCCACTTCGCGCAGCGCACGCAATATCTCGCTTTTTACCTGCTCAATATTTTGCTTCTTTCTCAGTATCACGCCAAAGTCGATACCGTAGTCCTTGTCCAAAAACCACTCGCCCGTATTGGTGCCCAGCCGATGCTGAATCGTCTGTGCCGTAAGCGGCACCCCGGTTTTCCACTCGATGTCATTTTGAAACAGCACAATGTCGCCGTTTTTGTCCAGCGCATAGTCTTTCATCCTATCACCGCCTTTACAAAATCCCAATAATCATGCTGTCAGACAGCGCATGATGCCGGTAGGACGGCGTAGACAGCATCCCGTTTTTGCTCTCTGTAATATCCCGCTCCCCGCAAACGCAGATAACAACATCCCCGGCTTTTAATGGCTCAAACGCCAGGTACCGCACCGTTTCATACTGCGCCGTACCGCCGGCCATACCGGACACATAGGTCAATTCCTTTTCCACTATCCGGCCTTTGCAGTGGGTAGCAACCGGCACGCCTGGAATGGGCGCCTGCGCCTGTGCTTCCTTGCCGTATTGCTTTATCTTGTTCAGCGGCTGTACCGTCGCCGTGTTTCCATTAACCGCCAGCACCTTCCCCACATAGCAGGTGTGCAGGTTCAGCAGCTCCGCGGCTATCGCTTCTTTCATATAGTTCACGCGTCCACCGCCTCAATCTCTGTGATAAATTCGCTTTCGTTCCCCGTGTGCTTCCATTTTTTCACGCGGAACGCGCCGCCGATATTTCTGGATTCCAAATCTATCCGCGCCGCTGTCGTCATCCGGTGCTGCAGCAGCATCTGGAACTTTACGCCGTGTATCTTGTCGATGTAATCTTCCGCCGTTTGCTCTTCCTCGGTTTCTTCAACGGAATTGATAAGTCCCGTATCTGCGCAGACGCGGAACCGTATATCATCACTCTTTTTCAGGCTCCTTGCATATATCTGCCCTTTGTTGATGTACACGGATATCCCACATACTTTGGCATAATCGGCAATCTTTGGCATAATATCTCCGTCCACCGTCGTTTCGTCTTTATATGTGTAGTCACGTTCTATTTCAAACACTTTCACCGGCAGGCCAACCTTGCCAAGCAAATCTTTTAAAATATAGCTCGCCTTTGTCCCGGCGGCGTACGAAATGCTTTCCACTGTCTTTTCCCGCGGTGATACATCGTCCAGCGCATGGACGGTGGTTACCCGGTCCACACCGTCAAACCTGTCTGTCACCTTTACAATCACGCCGGAAAAAATGACGCCGGTATCATCTTTATAGCCCGCCGTAACCGATATTTTTTTATCGCTCTTAAACCGTTTGGCCGTGTTGCCTGACAGGTTATAGATGGTAATCTCACACTCGTTAGCCTCGATATCGTCATCCCCGGAGCAGGTAAAGGTAAAATCCAGTGCGTCCGAATGAATCCGGGCGTCTTCCAGCTCTATCACCGCCACACGGCCAAACTGCCCGTCTAACGCCGTTTCGCACTGCTCGCCGATGGTTTTCAGCGCATATGCCAGCCGGGATACATTGCCGTCTTGCCTGGGCGCCGTCACCGCCGCCTGCGACGTCGTGTCCGCCATGCTTATCCCTCCACCGTCAAAAATACTGTTTCGTTTAAATTATCAAACGTCGCTTTATTGTAGGTCCCGCTCTCATCCAGCGGAACAATGCTGATTTTCGGTGCGTTTTCATCTGCGGCAATGCAGGAAAACAGCGGAACGCCATAGACCACCGGCTCGCCTGTGCACAGCGCCGTCCCGTTTTTGGACAGCCCCAGCACAAACAAATCCGCCGTTGGGTTATAGCTGACCGATATGGAATAGACTTCATCCGGCAGCGCAATGTCAAAGCTGTACGGTATCAGCGCCTTTTTGATTAAAATTCGGTCTTTCATTTTCCTACACCCCTTTGGATATTTGCTGCAGTCCCGCGTCGGTCTGCGGTTTGGTCTCGGTACTGTCCGACTGCACGCCGGCAATATTGCCTTCGTCCACCCAGCCATACACCATTCCGCCGTCGGTGCTCGCCAAATGTATCGGATGGACGGACCAATCGGCGCGCGAAAGCAACGTCACCTCGCAGGTACTCCTGCCGCGCGTCGCCGCTTTTGTTTGCGCGTCCGACGACACAAACACATCGCCGCCGGTAAATACCACCGTCTGTCCTACCTCGATATTCCCCGCCGACGGCTGGACCGTCACCGTTTCCGGCTGCGTGTTTTCGTCCGCCACATACATACTGTGTGCAATCCGCGGACGCTTTAGCGTCATATCAAATGTACAGCCGCCTTTTATGGTGTTGGGGTGTGACGTTGTACAGGAGATAATCAAAAACCCGTCCCCAAAGTTCCGCCCCTCATACCGCACCAGCGTCTTGCTGCGCTTCCAACTCTGTATCTGGTCCAGTATTTCCGCCGCCGACAGCGTATCGGTACTGACTATGTTTCCGCTGAGGCTAAGGGTATCGCTCCGGATATTTACATGGTCGGAAATATCCGCCCCCTGCTCCACCGGGTGGGACGTCACTTCCACGTCGTCCTCCATACGCTCGTCCACGACGTTTACATATATGCCATTGAGCAGCGCCATGTCAGACGCCCCCTTTCGTTAAATTTCCTGCAGCCTGGGCGATTTTCTGCTCATCATGTCAAACGTGTCGTCGATGGCGTCTTTCACCCAGCCCTTTACCTTCTGCTCCAGCGTTCGGCTGTCGCCGCCATTGGCGTTTATGGTCAGGTTAAATACCGGGCTTACTGTGTTGTTTTCCACCGACCGCGTACTGGTATAGGCATAGCTGTCGCCCCGCGTACTGCCGTCATACGGCACGGAAAACCGTCCTGCCTGCTGCGCCGTCGCCTGCAGCTTCGGCATTTCTCTTTTCATGCCAATCACGCCGCCCTGTATCATATAGGAACCTTTATCCTCCCATACCTTAGACGGCGAATTGATTTTCTGTACCTTGTCAAATTCCCGGTTGATGGCCTGCGCAATGGAGCGCGCCGTCGAGACCGCCGCAGATTTGCGGCTGTTCATGCCGGCAATCAACCCATTTAGCATTTGCGCGCCGGAGCTTGACAGGTTCACGCTGGAAAATGCAGACTTTATCTGCGAAATGGTCTGTTTTACCGTATTGACCATTCCCGTACACGCTGTTTTTACCGTCTGCGCCAGGGCTGTAAAATTTGTTTTTACGCGCCCTGCCTGCGCCAGTCCATCCCACAGCGCCGCTATCTTTGCCGGTTCCACAGACGCCATCACCGTAAAAAACGGCATCGCATACGACGCAAACGCGCCCAAATCCGCGCCAAGCCCCGCAAGGCTTACGCTTCCGGCGAACAACTGTGCCAGCCCACCCGTTTTGGGAAGCGCGCCCAGCGTGTCAAACAGCAGCTTGGCGTTTTCAAACCCGGCAGGGTTTACCATCGCCATTGCAGCAAAGAACCCCACCACGGCAGCGCCCGAAAGCGCAGCCAAACCGGACGAGATTTTCTGAAAATCCAGGCCTCCCATAAACCAGCCTGCAACGCCGCCGTCTTTCGGCAGGCTTTTGAGTCCAGAAAGCGTATCAAACAGTTGTTTGGCTCTGTCAAACCCGGCCGGGTCAATCCCCGCCACCGTGTTAAAAAATCCGGTCACATTGCTGTTGGACAGCTGCTTTAATCCGTCCGACAGCTTACCAAAATCCAGCCCGCCGCTAAACCAGCCAACCACACCGCCATCCTTCGGAAGGCTTTTCATCCCGGCAAGCGCGTCAAACAGCTGCGTTGCTTTGGTAAACCCGGCCTCCGGCAAAGCGGCAACCGCGATAAAAAAGCCTTGCGCCGACGTCACAAACCCCGTAAGGCCTGTTCCCAGCTTTGCCAAATCCAGACCGCCAGTGAAGAAACTGATGAGCTTTTCACCAGCCATCATCACCATAAACGCGCCAATCGACTGAAAGAAAGAACCGACACCGGACAAATCTACGCCCTGCAGCCCGGAAAATCCACCGGAAATCGCGTTAAGGAACCCGGCAATACTTGCACCAATCTGCGGCAGCGTACTGGTCAGCCCCTGCAGAAAGCCAGCAACGCCGGAACCGAATATCTTGCCAATTTGGGAAAATAACAGCGCCAGCGTGTCGCCGCCCGTAGTCAAAAACTCACGAAAACCCGGTATCTCCGACAGCTTGCCGAACGCTAATATAACCGCCATAAACCCGGCTATCACAGCTGCAATACTGGCAATCCCCATCAGTACCACCGGGAACGGAATCAAGCCAACCACGCCGCTCAATACCGCAAGGCCGGCGCCAACCGCGCCAAGCAGGCCAATGAGCGTCACGACCTGCTTCATTTCCGCAAAGTTCACGCCGCCAGAAAACACCTTTGCGGCCGCAAACAGCAGTGCGCCAAGCCCTGCCATCACCAAGCCAATATTGACCAGCCCTTTTAACACCATCGGGATGGGTATCATTCCAACAAGGCCGGAAAATGCAGACAGCGCCGCGCCAACCGCACCCAGTATGCCTATCAGGCCAATCACCTGCACCAGTTCCTTGAAGTTTACGCCTCCCGCAAACACCTTCGACGCCGCAAAAACCAGCACGCCGAGCGCTACGACAACAACCGTAACCGCCGCAATGCCTTTTAATACCCCTTTGACATTAATCTTTGCAAGACCGTCAAACAGCCCGCCGCCCGCGGCGGCGCCAGACTTTTTCCCAAACAACGACGTAAGAGAACGGACCGCCTGAAACCCCTTAAAAGCCGCCGCCAGCGCAATAACCGCCGGAACAATTTTTTTGATAGCGCCCGCAATACTTTCCGCATTGCTTTTAAAGAAGTTCCCGATTTTTGCAATCACCGGGAACTGCTGCCCGGCAATGTCCACTATGGTATTTGCTACCGTCCGTATGATGCTGGGCAGTGCCTTTACCAGCCCGCCGACCAGCGACGCCGCCGATTTGATAAGCGGCGGTATCAGCTTTTCAGATAGCTCCGGCAAGGCCTCTGCAATTTTCGGGGCCAGACGTTCAATGAACAATCCTACGCCAGACAGCGCTTTTTCCACCGCCGGCATCACGTTTCCGGAAAAAGTAAGCGCGCTGTCCACCAGGTTATTCAGACACTGGTCAAAGTCGTCCCCGCCTTTTACAAAAGCCGGCATCATGTTTTTCCACGCCGATTTCATCGAGGCCAGCGACCCGCTGATGGTGCTTGATGCCTCTTTTGCCGTTGTTCCGGTAATGCCCATCTCCGTCTGTACCACATGGATGGCCTGCACTATGTTGGCATACGACAGACTGTTTGCGTCCACGCTTTTATCCAGCTTTGCCGCGTCTTTAATCAAGCGCTGCAATTCTGTTTTCGTGCCGCCATACCCCAGTTTCAGGTTGTCCAGCATCTCATAATTGCCGCGCGCCAAGCTCTGGTATGTCTCTACAATGCTGTCCATGCCCGTGCCCATCTTATTGGCATTGTCCGCCATGTCGGTAACCGCCATATTGGCGTAACTTGCCGCCTTTTGCGTGTCGCCGCCCAGACTTTGCAGCAGGTTTGCCGAAAAGCCGGTCACCGTTTCCATATATTTGTTTGCCGACAGCCCAGCGGTTTTAAACGCGTCGTTTGCATACGTCTGTACAATGCCGGACGAATCCTTAAACAGCGTATCCACACCGCCGATGAGCTGCTCATAATCCGCATAGGCGCCAACCGACCCGCCGACCGCCGCGCCAATGGCGGCAATCCCGGCAACCAGCCCCTTAAATGACAGCCCAGCCAGCTTTTTTAAACCAGACAGCGCCGCAGCCGCAGATTTTTGTGCAATATCAGTCAGCCTATTGTCCACTTTTGCAAGGCCATTGTGCAGGGGCGACATGGAAACCTTCCCCAAACCGTCCAACGGGGCTTTTGCCTTTTTGGCGTCACCCGCCAAATCATCAATGGCGTCCGCTGTCTTATCTGCGTCCGCTGAGATTTTTACAAATCCATCCCCCGCTTTTCCCAGCCCGGAAATGTTCTTTTTCAGGTCGTCAACCCCATCGGTCAGACCACCGGTGACGGATTTTTTGAAATCGTCCACTTCCTTGTTGGCTTTTATCAGCTCGCCATAGTCGGCGTCCACACTGATTTGTATCACATCCGACCGTATCACTTGTTCCGCCATCTGCTCTCACCCCCTTTGGTTTGCAAAATGGCAGTAAAAAAGCACCTACCCACTAAGGATAGATGCTTGGTACTTAAAATTTTATTTACTCAGTTTATATAACGCATACTGGTTTAGTGACACACCCTCTCGCTGCGCTTCTATCGCCAGCGACTGGTGCAATGACTTTGGCACCCGCACGACAAATTTTCCGCTGTAATCCTCTACCGACTGCGGCATCGGAACGGCAAATCCATTTTCCAGCTTGGTTTCTATATACCCTTCCATCGCCTCCAGCAGATTGCGGTATGCTTCGTCAAAGGTGTCTCCGGTACTCTGGCAGCCATCCAATTCCAACACACGCGCATAAAAATAGCTGCCGCTTTCGTCATTGATTGGCTGGATGATAAAATTGTACGGCAATTTCAAATACTCCTTCACGTCCATGATACCATACCTCCTTCTATATCTGCACCCCACACAAGGATAGGTTATTTCCCTATCCTGCGCAGGATGTCCTTTACATATACGGCTTTGAGTGGCGTTTCATCTTTTACGGTAATCACATCGCCTGTTTTGTTGATATACTGCATATGTGACCCGCGTTTCCTGTCCATCCGGTATCCGAAGTATTCCAGCACTTTTTGCGCTTCCGCACTCCGTATCCCGTTTGGCTGGTTTTTCATTTTTTCTACCAGCTTTTCAATATTCGCCATGTCCTCACCCCACGTATATATAGTATCATATATAGTATCATTTGTCAAGGGGATTTTTCAAATTTTTTTACGATTTCCGCTTCATCGCCCGTTTTTCTGCCTCTATTTGTATATCCAGCGCAATGTTGGCGCGCCGCACATCGTCCGGCGACATATAGTCCCGTCCAAACACCGTCCGAAAGTCAAAGCCGCGCCCTTCGGCGACCACCAGCCGCCAAAGCCCCCAGTTGTCCTCAACTTCTTTCCTTAGCTGGCTTTTGCTCTTTTTTGTCTCGAAAGTTGCCCTGCATCACCCCGCGCGCAAATGCCGCAACTTCGTTTAGTTCTTTCATTACGCCCCAGCCGTTCATCGCTTCTTTGGCAAAGTCTGTGACGTCTTTTAAATCCCGCATGGTTTCAAAATCGTCCGGCGACAGGTTTTCCGGCTGCACAATGACGTTTTCCAACAAATATTTGGTCAGCTTTTCGGTGCTGGTATTGCCGGTTCCGTCAATGTACGATTCATCAATCGCACGCAGCGCACACAAAACGCCGCCGAATTTTGCCGTGTACTCTTTGCCGCCAATTTGCTTTTTCTCGGCTTTTCCAATTTTGTCTTTGCCAAAATCGTCCAGCGACAGCTTTGGCGACACAATCACGCAGTCAAACAGGTATTTGTACAGCTTTTCCACACTGGTGTTTTCCGTTCCGTCTATGTACGATTCATCCACCGCGCGCAGCGCCTCTGCAATGCCGTTAAACTGCGCCGTGTATTCCACGCCGCCAATGGTCTTTTTGACCGTATAAAAATTCTGCATGCACTTTGCCTCCTATTTTATCAAAAATGGGACGGGATACCTCCCGCCCCATGCACCGTTATACGCGGTTGGTATAGCCGTCCGCTACCTGGATGGTAAACTCCGCGTCGCCAGCTTCCGCGCCAAGCTCCAAAGACGGCGCTTCCGCTATCACGCCGTAATCCCCGCCAAAGCTGATACCCAGTTTTTTGTTAATCCCACGCACCGGGAAAAACTCGCGGCTGTTTTGCAAATCAAGCATATACCCAAACTGCGGGCTGGTTTTCATTAGCGTGACCGTCAGCGTGTGCAGGTCGTTGTTGGTTTCATTGAATACCGCATCCCCCTGGGCGCCGTATACAAATTCACCGCGCGCTTCAGATTTTTCCCATGTCAGCATGCTGTCCTCTGCATAGCCGGTAATATACACCCCGCCTATCGTCAGGCTGGTGTCTTTCGCATTATATCTCACAGGTTCTGTCATATCTTATCCCCCCTTTTTACACCGTTACCGTACCGCTGATTTGTGCCGTATGGATGGCACCAGACAGGGTAAAGCTGAATTTCCCATATGGGTAATTGCGCGCCGCACGGTCAACTTCGGTCGTCTGGCTGCGCAGGGCAAAGCTGGTCGCATACAGCGGCTTCCCGTCGTCATCCTCTGCAATCATGCCGTTTTTGTAGCCGTTCGACAGCACCGCCTGTACTTCCGCTTCCAGCATCCCAATGCCGGCGTTGGTATACGGCACCTTCCTGCTGCGGTTTAACACTTTTTGCGTATTGTACGCAATGTTTTGGATGATATAGTCGTTACTGTCCACAATGTCCGCGTACTCGCCGGCTGCGGTTTTGCCTTCACTGGTGACAATATCGCCAGCCTTTTCCACAATGGTGCAGGCGCCCAATGCATGGATTTCCTCCAATTCCTCGTCGGACAGCTCCATCGGCTCCACGCCCTTGATTATCACGTTTTTGTAGGTAAAGCTGCCCGCTTCCAGCCCGGCCGTCGCGCCGACCACTGCGGCAGCTTCGTTTTTCCCGCCAGTGTGATATACAATAAACGGGCGGTCACAGGTATTAACCGACTCGTACAGCGTTGTCAAAGCAGATTTATCGCTTACAGACAAAAACAGCATTTTATCTGTACCTTCGATATATGTCGCCAACGCCGCCGCATTGGCGGTTTCTGTATCGTCCAGCAGCACCAGCTGCCGCCAACCTTTATTCAAATATTTTGCCAGCCCGTCTGTGGAAAATGCCTTTTGCTTATATACCGCAATTTTTGCCGGCGCATCTTCCTGCGAAAACAGCAGCTCCGCCGCTTTGTATACCGACGACTCAGCCGCATATCCCGCCTTCACCAATTCGTCAATTTCAGTATATTCGCCGTACAAATCCGTTTCCGCCGTCGAATCCACCACAAACAGCAGCGGATACCATGTGCCGTCGTTCCCGGCAGGCTTGGACAGCGAAATGGTTACCTCTACATCCAATGCCATTGTTATTTCGCCCCTTTCTTTTCCTCTTTCACGGCCATTTGCGT
This sequence comes from uncultured Clostridia bacterium, assembly GCA_944343275.1. Taxonomy (GTDB): domain Bacteria; phylum Bacillota; class Clostridia; order Christensenellales; family Borkfalkiaceae; genus Gallimonas. The sequence continues at coordinate 31,404 of CALVMH010000058.1, forward strand.
CCGGCTTTCCGCCGCCTGTTTAGCCGCATCTTTTTTTAATCGTTCGTTTTCTTTTGTGAGCCTGTCAACCGCATTTTGCAGCTTGACATACTCGCTGCGCTTGACGCGCATCAGAAAATCCAGCATGGTTTTCCCCTCCTACATATCATCCTCGGTCGCCGCAAACCCCGTCTTTATGGCGGCCAGCTGCTGCTCTAACTGCGTCACCTTGTTTTCCAGCTCTGTAAGGCTCTGGTTGTCCGCCTTTGCAGCCAGCAAGCCTTTTATTTTGGCTATCAAATACTGCGTCGCAGTATCATTTAAAAATTTCTGCACAACCGTTCACCCCCGGTCAGGCGGCGAACATTGCATCAATTTCCCCGTTCGTGATTGCCACCATGTCGGTCTTTAACATATACGGCGTCAAATCCACTGTGGTATCGCCAATCTTTTCCCATTTGTTGTTGATGACCATCCATTCTACATACACATTGTCCTCGCTGTCCGCATCTGCCGAAACCATATAGATGGTATCCGCATCCGCTTCTGCCACCTCCGGCAAGGATTCAACAATGGTACGTTTCAGGTGCCCTGCGCTTCCAACAGCGGTTGCAATGGCGGAATCGGTTTCCGTTTTGGTGTACGCATCGTCAATGCCATACCCCGCCAGCGTCGTGGCTTTGTCCGCCTTACCGGAAATGTCCTGGTGCTCGGTCAAAAATCCGCTGTCATTGGTAAGTTCAGAGGTTGTCGTAGGCACCGCAATGTCCACCGCGCGCTGTCCGTCGGGTATCAGCGCCTCGCCGTTTTTCTTCACCGTTATAATGACGTTCCGTTCTGCATCCGCCGGCGCGTGCGCGGCCTGCGAATGGGTATATGCCGCGTCATAATTTGCTTTCAACGCGTCGGTCAAGTCGTTCGTCACCGTAGGCAAATCGGTCTTTGCCGCATAATAGGACGGCGCCTGCCCGCCCAATTTTGCCGCGTCGTCCACCACGCCGTCATCGTCGGTGTCATAGACGGCTTTCATCATATCGCCGCCGCCAAGCTCGCTTATGCTTTCAATCAAGTCTTGAATCTTACCGTCCAGCACTTTTCCCTGTGCCGCCGACAGCGCATTGACCGACGATGTACTGGTCAGCACATCCTCTACCGTCGTATTGTTGGCGCCGGCCTCAATCCCGGCCAGCTTTTCTTTTTCTGTGGTGGTATAGTCGTTTGTCGACAGCCCTTTTCCCGCTTCGGCGTTTACCTTTTTTGCAAGCTCGGCCTTCATTAAATTGTTGTAATACAAAAGGCCGCTATAGTCTAAATATTTATTTGCCATTATACAGTCACCGTCCCTTTCATCATGTTAAAAATATCCTCATTCGTAATGACTCCAACCGTCGGGTCCACCTCGGCCCCGGCGTCGAGCTTTTTTCCAAGCAGGGCGTCCGCCTCCTGCTTGGTGTAAAACTGCCCTTTGTTCAGCAGGTTCTGGCGTATTTTGTCGCCGTACATAGACGTATCCGTATCATACGGCACCGGTACGCCGTTTTCCTCCAGCGCACGTTGGATGTTGTCAAAATCGCTGATTGCCTGCCGCACATTGGTTTCCAAATCCGCCATACGCTATAACACCCCCGACAACCTTTCTTCCAATGCCTTGTTGAGCGCGTCGCTGTCCACGTCAGGTCTGGAAATCTGTCCGGTTTGCTCATACTCCACCGTCTCAATGTACCCCGCGTCTTTACTGCTGTTTTCCAGTACGCTCGTTACGGAAAATACAACGTCAAACCCGTTCCGGTATTCAAAATTTACCGTTAAGATATTGTCCCGGTTGGTAAGCGCGCCGACCGACTCCACAATCACGCCGTTGTCATCTAAGTACACGCTTCCCGCATAGTCCAGCCATTCCCGCGCCTTGACCGCCAGCGTCACGCTCTCAATATCTTTGTCCGACAGCGCGGTGACGCTCATGGTGGCTGTAAAATCCTTTGCCGTTTTCCCGTCGTCATACTCGCCGTAGGTCCCGCGGTTTTCCGATGCAGGCGTTGTGACGGTGTACGACAGGTACGGATACGCCGGCGGCGCCGCGTTCTGGTTTGCACGGACCACCGGGCAGCCCAGATACGCTTTTAGCCCGCGCGCAACGGTTTCCCGCATACCTTCTATATCAATCACGCCGCATCACCGCCTTTTTTCACCAGCACACCGGACAGCCGGTCTTCCAGCGCCTTGTTCAGCTCGCTGTACCCGTCAAAATCTGTGTCCGCGCCGCTGCTTTCGTCAAACACACTGACAAATTTCATCCGGTAAGACCATACACCGGTAAACGCGCTGTTTTCCAACGACTGCTCCAGGCTGTAAAGGCACCCCTCATACAAAACGGTAAACCCGGTAAGGCCATTTACTATCGGGGACAGCGAAAACAGGCGCAAATCCTTTTCCGACAGTACGCCTTCCGCCCGCAGCCGCCGCGCCTCAGAAAATTTGATGATAGCACACTGCAAGTCCTGCGCTGTTTTGGTCCCTACGTGGTACTCGCCGGCGTCGTCATACCCACCGCCGCTGTATGTTATCAGCGTATAAGCGCTTGCGTATTTTGCAATGAGCGATGCAAAATCAAAATACTGCGGCACAGTTTGTCCCCTCCTTTACTCCGTTTTGTAGGTGATACTTTCCAATAGCCCGCCGGTATCGACCAGCGGGTTGCTGCTGCCCTTTTGCTCTTTGGTAAATGGATGGTTTGCGGGGCTGGACAGGTTCCGCATATACTTTTTTATTGCCGTCGCAAACTGCTGTCCGCAAATTTCCAGCATATCGTCTGCCGACAGTTTCCCATCCAGCACCTGGGCAATCGCCCGCTCGGTCTGCTTCAAAATACGTCTGTTATTTTCGTCAAAGCCGCTGCGCAAAAACGACCGTTCCGGTATTTTTATCACCTTGGTGCTCTGCTTTAGGTGCAAACCCTGGCTATGCAGATACGCTCGCATTTTATCGGTGACCGGGATGGTACAGCCATATTCGTGGATACCGGCAAGCCACGCATGCCCGCCGGACAGCGCGCCAACCTTTACCTTCCTGCCGTCCATCGCTTCCATCTGGGCTATCATGCTTGGAAATTGGTTCTTTACCGTCTTATACGTTACGCCCATCGCACGTCACCGCCATTTTTCAGCCGCCTGCACAAAACGCACCCGGCGTTTTAAATACTGCGGCAGCAATGCATTTGCCATGTCCCAGATAAGCGCCGCCATATCGCTTCCCGTCGTAAACGACTGCGACAGCCCTTCAATGCTCTCAGACGCAACACCCGGCCGAATCTGCTGTGCCTGGCAAAACTTTGTGATGAACAATTTTGCCGCAGACGGCAGCGATTCCAAGTCGTGCACATCCAGTACCGTATTTTCGTCCAGCCATTCCAGCGCCGCGTCCGCGCACAGCGTATCAGACACCGCAATTCCTGCCGCATCAAGCTGTTCTTTTGTCAGCACGTTTGCCCACCGCCTTTTTCCGGGATGGCTTTTGGCTTTCCGCCTTTTCCGCCGGTTCCGGGATTTCCCGCTTGGGTTCCGGGATTTCCGCGCCCGCCGGGTATAAAATCCCATCATAAATGACCGCGTGCGGATATACCACACCAATCACCTCCCCGTTTTCTAACAAACTTCCAGGAAATAACAGTCTGCCGCACGCTCAAAGGACGGCAGCACAATTTCCGATACCGTCGTTTTGGTGTTCACTGGGTCAACCGTGGTCATCACTGTTACCGCAACGCCAGTATTGACCACTTCTACGCTCGCACCGCTCTGCGCGGCACGCGCTTCCTCCGGTGTGGTGCCATACCAGGTCGAACCAAGCGCGCCATTGGGCAGCATAGCCACAATGTTGTCCGGGTAAAACTTTTTGGCTGTCCCCGTCTCATCTTTAAACTGCTTGTTGTAAACAATGATGGATACGCTCAGTTCTTCCTCGACAAACTGCTTAACTTTGGCCGATGTATAGTTGACATTTGCCGTCACGTTCTGCGCCAAAATGCCGCTGCGGACTTTGTCGCTGTTTTTCAGCATATTAAACGTCGCTTTGGACATCAGCAAAATTTCCGGGCGGTTACCGCTCGCTTCCTCCTGCGCATCCATCGCGTCCTCAATGTTTTTCAAAGGGTCACAGGTAGTCGGCGCGTTCCATTTGTCATTCGCAGTGGTAATCGCAGCATAGTGCCCGCTTTTCAATGTACCATCCGGGTCGTAGTCATAGGTATAGTCCACGCCGTTTGCCGTAATGCTGATACCAAAGTTCCCGCCAACCGGCGCCAAAAGCTGCATTGCCATCCGTTCCGGCACTACGTTTGCACCGTCAATCAGCGTTGTGGTGTCGTCAAAAATGCGGTCGAGCACTTGCTGCGCATACGGGTCGTTTGCATCCTGCACCCGCATGATTTCCTGCTCGTCCGCCTCTTTTACCAGCATGCTCTCACGGAAAAACGGCATCTGCGTTTCCGTCATAGAAATGCCCACGCGGTCGCGCATGGTGCTCTTTGCGTCAAACGCCGACGGCGCAAGCGACACCGGCAGCCCATTGACGCCGTTCAGCCATTTTAAATCCAGGCCCATTTTCTTCTGTGCCGGGAAAAACCCGGTGCCCAGGTATGCAATACGGTTGCTCGCCGTATTGGTATAGTGCAGCGCGATTGCCTCTGCAGTAAATACATCCGATAACTTCATTGTCTTTTCCCCCTTTTGTCAATCACAGAAATGTAATCTGTTTCAGTACCGTTTTTGCGCCAATGGTCGTCGTGCTTTCCTGTGTAGTATCCTCGCTCGGCTCCTCCGGCAGCTTATCGGTTTTGATAAACCCGTGGATAACCACTGTACCATTCGGGTTTTCCGCCAGCACCACAGGGCTCAGCAGTACACCGATTGCCGTTTTGTCATTTGCCGGGACAATCGTCCCTTCTTTGATAACCCCCTCGGTTGCAAGGCTTGTCAAGTCCGAGCAGTCATACGGAATTGCCACATAATGGTCATTTGCCAAAATATTAACGCCGCCTGCGGCGCCTTTGGTCGTGTATTTCATTATTTCTTCCCTCCTATATACTGTTGTAATACCTCATTCGATTTTCTGGCCTTTTCGGCCTGCCGTTTTCCCAGCATCTCTGCAACGCTGTTGTCCCTTTCGTCCGCATCAGCAGCGGGCGCGCCCCCATTCGGTATCCGCCCGATTGCTTTGAATTTTTCATCTACTCTGGCAGACACAAACTGGTTCACCAGTTTATGAAATGCCTTGACCTTCTCGTCAATCGCGGCTTCATCCTCGCCCATGACAAAATCTACCAGCGCCAGCGAGTTTTCGCTGCCGTCGTCCAGCCCGATTTCCTTTATCGCGCGGATGGCGTACAGCCGGTGCTCTTTATCCAGCAAATCCTTTTCCTTCTGCGCAAGCGTTGCCTCTCGCTCACTAAGCTCTGCCTGCTTTAGCTCCTTTAGCTCCTCTGCCGAAAGGTTCGCTTTTTTGAGCTTTTCATTTTCCTTTTGCAGCATCGCCAGCTTTTTTCCAAAATCCGCCATACTACGGTCTACCCTGGACTGGATGAGCTTTTCCAGCGAATCGCTTGTTTTCTGCGCAGTATCCGGCGTTTGCTCTGTCCCCTGCGCATCCGCGTTTGGCTTCGTTTCCTGCGTTCCCGCCACCGTCGTTCCGGCTTGTACAGCGCTTATGCTATTTGTATACGCCGCCGATGCCGTGTTGCTGTTTGCATACGCCGCCGATGCCGTGTTGCTGTTTGGCACTTCCACCATATTCCATTCCTCCCTAAATCCCTATAGAATTTATGCCGCCCTCCAGTATAGAAAGGCATTTTGTATATAAAAAGCCGCAATCCCTATAGAATCGCAGCTTACTTATATCAACTCAATAAAAAGCGCCTATCATTCTATGTCTGCATTCACCACAGTAAATCATCATTTTGCAGACGACGCATTGAAAGAGGCTCTTAGCTTCAATAACTCCTTAAAAAATGAGGTGAATCATCGCCCCGCCACACGGTAACGTATGGCGCGCACTCCGTAAATTCGGCGAAACCCTGCCGCCAATGTATTTGTTATAAACCAATTAAAATCTTTACAAAAAGCGCTGTAAAACAGCCAAGTATAAAACTATGTATCAGCAAGGCGCGTTTTAAGAAACGCACCATATCTTTTAAATGCCCGATTTGCCGGTCTGCTTCCAAAAATTTTGCTTGCATATATTCCATTTAACCCCGCCTCCCACAGCCATTCACAAACGCAACAAAAAAGCACCTACCTGTTAAGTAGATGCTTTCAATCCTCTTTTTCCTTCTGATACCTGTCCCATAGCTCCTGTGCTTTTTTATGATACTCGTCATGTACCGGCTTTAATAACTTTTTATTGCTATCCAAACCCATCTGCCATTTTCCTTCTTTTTTAGCCTTCTTTATTAACGCGTCAATTTTTTCGTTTTCTTCTCGAAACAGCCTATCGCGTTCTTTTATCATTTCATCCCTTGTCATTTTTCCACCGCCTATACCCTATCTGATTTTGTTCCGCCATTAAAATAGCTCTGGCATGTCTATAGTTTTCAAAATCCATCCAATCCTCCGGAACACTATCAATTTCTGACGCATTTCGCGTTAATTCATAGGTGTATTTTTCATCACAACCTCGCAAAATAGATAAATTTTGATTCATAAACAAACTGATGTCATCGTCACTAAAGGAAAATTCTGTTTCTTCTATCGGGTGATTATGCGTAACAGCCGCGCCTTGTAGCTTATCACCAAGGTCAAAATCCGGAAATACCCGGTCTGCTGTTCCAAAGCATTTATAAACTTCACCATTTTTTGTGATGACACAAGCAGTTTCTATCGGTTCCATTATAGCGTCTTTTTCAAAATCCCGCAACTCTTTTTTGATTACAGAAGGGTTCGGTTTGTCAATCGTTTTAAGCAGCAGTGGTGCTTCGTGCTCCGGTATGCCATCGCCACCGATTGTTGCTGAAAGCCCGCGCAATTCTTGCACTTTGCTAACTGGTACGCCCGTCGCTTTTGCAAACTCCTCAGCCGTCATCAGGTTGTACTCCAAAAAACACCGGCAGCGGCAGTCGTTGGCTGCGTCCCCGCTCTCACCCGGCGCTTTGGTTTTTACGCCATTGCCCAAATCAAACAACTCGCCCACAGCGACGGTCTTTCCGTCCATTTTCATATGATTTGCGCCAGATTTGCTGCGGTATGTTTTCCAGCCCTTTTTGGTTTTCCGCCTCTGCTGCGGCCGCACGCGCTCGTCCTTCATGGTGTGCCAGGTCGCGGCATATATCAGCCCGCTCCCGGCAAGGCCGTCCTGTATGCGCTCGGCGCTGTCCATCATACCGCCTTCGGTATTGCGGTGCGTCTCGGTGCGCACGATATTGTCCGCCTTGCTTCTGCTCACGCCAACCCGCTCGGAAATCCGCTTTGCCATCTGCTCATACCGGTCGCCGTTAAGTAGGCCGATGTTTAGCTCCTGCTGTATCTGATAAATAACCTCCGACCGGTTTTTTTCCAGCACCCTGGGCAGCGTCAGCTTGCTCACATTATTGCCAATCGCGCGCTGGAACACATCTTTGTTGACAGATAGGTCTTTTACCGTCTCGGCGTATTTCCCATCCTTATGGGCTGATTTTAACGACGATACCATGCCTTTGTAGCACGTTTCGTATACATCATCAACCAATTTTAGCAATTCCTCTTTTACCGGCCCCGCAATGCTGTCAACTGCTTTTGCAATTTCCCGCAAAAACCACGCTTTTTTCCGCTGCGCATCCAAATTCGCCACATACAGTCGCCCGTCCGCGTCAGCGTACTGTTCGTACGCGTCCGCCAAAAAATGCTTCAGGTCTTTTTCCAGTTCCTTGTATATGGCGTTTAGCTTCTTATCTGTCAATGCGGCCCTGTGTTCCGCAATCCGGCGAATGTCATACAATAAATCGTCCAGCTTCGGCATGGTTTATTCACCCGGCCCCAATTCCGCAGCAGCCGCGTCATACAACCCAGCTACATCCCCCGTTTCCTGCTCTATCATGTCCAGCACGTACTGCGGGTCGTCTACGCCTGCAATCTGCGAGACCACCCACTCCATCGGCATTTTCGCGGCCAGCCACGCCTGCGCCGCCTGTGCTTCCGACAATTTGTCCAGCGGGAAATTGCGGTGAAACTCCATGCAAAACTGCAGCGGGTCGGCATTTAAACCCCGCTTGTTCCAGCTCGAGCACAGCACCCGCCACATATGCTGCGCCGCGTTCATCATACTTGCCTCAAACATCGCGCATTTGGTTTCCAGCCCGTGCAGCTTGAATTTCAACGCCACGCCAGACGCCGTGCCAAACGCCTGGTCGTTCAGGTTCGGCGTTTTGGAAAACCGGTAAATGTTGTCTTCGACCCGCTGCAAATGGTGCTCCGTAAACGCGTCGTTGATATTTTTTGTAACCCATTTTGCCGGGTCCTGTACCGGGTTCGCCCCAACCTGCGGGACAATCAGAATCCCGCTTTTCTGCGCCTTCCTGGCCTCATCATCGTCCAAGTCCAGCGCAATCAGCAGCATCGCATGCACAAACGCCTCCAGCTCATTGGAGTTGTCCGACAGTACCTTGTCATAATCGTCAATCTCTGTCAGCACCTTTTCTGCATCGCCCATACACTCTTTGTTATTCTCAATCCCCTGCAGCGGGCAATAATCAAACCCATGTTCCGCCTGCGACACAAACGACAGCCGGCTCAGCAGCCCCTCATAGGTGTAGATATATGTATTATCGTAAAACTCCACCGTCCACGTCTTTTTCCCGCTCACCGCCGCCGTCTCATAATACCGCACCGCATATTTAGGCTCTGCAATGCCGGTCTTAGACAGTATAATCGTCTCATACCCCGGCACCGCCATCACCCGTTCCTGCCCATCCGGGTCAATGTAGAACAGCCGGCCGGAATAACCGTATATTTTAGCGTTTTTCGTGGTCTCCATGTCCACGCCAAACATATTACTGCGCACCGTAAAATCCGTCAGCCGTTTAGACACCGCGTCTACCGCTTCCGCGCCGCCGGTCACGCCCTCGGCTTCCGCCGTCCGGCTGTAGCTGTATGAAATGGGCTCGCCCGCAAAATACCCGGTTGAAAAATCCACAATTTCCCCAAAAAAGTCGCTGTTGACTTTGTTATTGATGGGGTTCGGGTCATCCTCATACCGCGGCATACGGTCAAATATCGGCACGCCGCCGGCCACCGCCATGTACCGGTTGTACAGCGCACGGTTATACTGCGCATTCGGCCGGTGCCGCTGGATGATTTTATATAAAAGCTCCGGCGAAATGCCATTTTTGTCTATCTCATCCACAAACGCATAAAAAGATGGCAGCAGTTCTTTTTCCGTCCTGACCACCAGTTCCCGTTTCATGTCCTCGCCTTCCTTTTCTTTATTTTCCGGCTTGGCAAAGCCCGGTCAAACATGACCTTGCCATCAGCCATTACCAGCCCGCATTTTACGCAGACCGCCACATCATTTATCTTTTTCCAGCTGTGCCTGCACGGCATACCCGTCACCTCAACCGTAGTCTTCCGTCCCCTGCTCTCGCTTTCGGCCGCAGCATCACCGCATTAAACGCATACCGCAGCGCATCTATCCCGTGGTCGTCTTTGCCTACCGGTTTTGGCAAGGCGTTTCCAAACTTGTCCTCCTCCCATCGGTAGGTGCTGATTTCACGGATGAAATTCACGCAATCTTTATGTATCACAATCTGATGCTCTAAAAGCCATTGGATACCGTAGTTTATCGCCGTCTTATTGACGCTGACCGCCCGCACGCCGCCCAATACCAGCGTATCTATCCAATCAGGGCTCGCGCTGTCGCACATCACATACCCTTTTCCGCACCGTTCCTTTACCGCCGGCGCAATCTCTTTCGGCAGCAGTTTCAGTTTGTAGTATTCATCAAACACATAGATGGTCTTTGTCGCCTTGTCCAAATGCGCCCGTATCAGCGCCGTCGGGTCGGCAGAATACCCAAAATCCAGCCCGTTGTATACATTGTCAAACTGCGGGATTTTGTCGGTCAAATCCGCAACTGTCCAGTTGTCAAATATCAGGCCTTCCGCAATACCCCATTCCCCATCGCACGCAATACGCGCCCTGGAAGGGCTCCGTCTGCGGATGTCCTCATACATTTGAATATCGGTGTCCGATAACCACTCATTGCAGCGGTAGGTCGTCGTCATAGCCAGCACATTGTCGGACGGCACATCAAAAAACCGCCGTTTCAACCAATGCAGCTCGCTCCACGGGTTAAACGTAACCGTGACGCGTTTGAAATACCCCTCCGGCAGCTCGCCGCGGATGCTCTCGTCCAGCGTGTCAAAATCCGATTCCCGCAGTATCTCATATGCTTCCTCCACCCACAGGAAATTCAGCACCCCATGCGGTACCGAAATGGAAGTCACTTTAAACGACTCATCCAGCCCGCGGAACAGTATCTTTTGCCCGGTCGGCAAATATACCATTTCCAAAGGCGACACCGTGCATTTCCACAAATGCGAAACGCCCAGCCGCTTTTGCGCCCACAGCAAATCCGCGTATGCGCTGTCCCGCAACGTCCGCTCTACATTGCGGACAACCAACGTGTTGGCAAGCGGATATTTCATCATGTGGTAGATGTGCCACAGCGCCGCCGTTTTTGACTTTTTCGAGCCGCGCGAACCTTTGCACACCACATAGGTCTTTTTGGTATTCCAAAACGCATAATACCCGCCGCCAACCACGCTTTTTAGCGATATATTACTCATCCGGCGTCAAATCCTCTACAAACGTTATCTGCGCATCTGCCTGCACATTCACCTTGTCCGTCCACAGGCTGTAATACTTGCCCAGCAGTTCTGCGGCTTTCATGCGGTCTTTGGCCGATACCTCAATTTCTGCAACCGCTTGTTCCCCGCCGCCGACCAGCTTCAATACTGCTTCGGTCTGCTCCCCGCGCATGACCGCCGTTAAATATTCCAGCACTTCCCGCGCATCCGCTGTCTTTTCAGTGCGGATTTCTTCCAGCCGTTCGTCTATATATGTTTTAACACTAACATTTGCTAACAGCCGCGCCCCCTGCTCGTTTGCCGTTCTCTCGCTGTACCCAGCCCGTATTGCCGCCTGCGTCGCATTTAAATCCACCAAATATTCCTCGGCAAACCGCCGCTGCTTGTCCGTCATGTCATATCACCACACCTCCATACCCGCCATCTACCCACCGGCCATTATATCCGGCACACTACGCGCAAAATAATAGGACGCCCCATCCAGAGCGCCCTAACCCAATTATTTTGCCTTTTGCCATGATACCAGTATATCACATAATTTGAACCTACTACTATCAATTTCGCAGTCCCTCAATCCACGCTCATGTGCAAATAGTTGCCTCGCCGCTTTCAAATACCGCCAAACCGTCGGTTCGGTTGTCGGTATCACCAACGCCGCCCAATGTACACGGTCTAATATTTCCCCGCGGCGGATTGGTCTGTCCGGGTTGGTGAAATATACAATATCCACAGCACGCTTGATATCGGTACCGTTTTTCTGCACAGATAGTATCTGCATGGTTTTTTCAACCGCCAGCAAGTCTTTGAGTTCCGCTTCAAACGCCGCAAACTCCGCCTGTGCATTGAAAACTGCCTGTTCCGTCGGTTTTCCAATCCCCTTAGCTGTAACCTCGTGCCGCAACCGTTCCTGCTCCAAAAATGCCCGCAATGCTGTCTCCACGCTGTCATACATCGGTTTTCCCAAAAACGCATAAAACCGGAACGCCTCCGTCGCATAATCCCGGATATTGCTTTTTTTCACCCGGCTCACCCCATCTTTCTCAATATCTCTCGGCCCAATCCCGCGCAACCTTCATATCAAAATACTCTATGTAATCCTTTACCCGGCTATAATACCCATCCGCCTTTGCCTGTGCAATGGTTTCCACAATCACCGTTAGCGGCCGGCGTAAATCGGGCGCAATGTTTTCTTCTGAAAACCCCCGGATGTGCCACATGCAGATAATCCACCGTGTATGCTCGGTAAACGGGCGGTTTTCTATGCCGGGCATTTTTTCACTTCCTCCATTGGCACATTGCGCATCCGCGTCTTGATATAGACCATCACAATCACCTCACACCTCTACCGTTCCATATCCCCTATCGCCCGGCACAGCAAATATTTATCCACATCCCCGCTGCAGCGCAGTTTCAGCCTCCCGCGGCAAGCGCTGCACAGATACCTGCTGTCCGCCGTCCCCTCCGACTCCTTCAGCGGTTTTTTGCACCGCATGCACACATCCCGGTCATAGTGCCGCTTTACCATCTCTAAAACTTCCATCCACGCACCTCCCTGCCCACTGCTCGGCCATCGCTCTTGCTATGCCCGGAAATGTTTTTGACCTGTTTTTTGCGTCCTCTCCCCGTTTTGCTGCTCCGTATTTGCTCCTGTCTTTTCTCATTGTTAAAGACGGTACATATGGCGACATCGGCACAACAATTTCTGTTGGTACAAGCGGCGGCAGTCCTCTAAGCCATAGCCTCGTCTTTTTTGTGTACGGATGGCCAAACTGCCACGGCTGTATCTCTTGTGTATGTATTGGCATGTCAAAAACCTTGCTTGATACCGGGTTTTCTACTGCAATCCTCGGACAATCCGCCTCCAAAAACTGCATAAAAAACGCCTTTGCCTCCAGCCCTTTACGATACCGCTCCTCATTGAGTATACCGCCGCGCCACAAATGCCTCGCCCCTGCATTGCTCAAATACGTACACGGCGGAAACGCAATTATCATGTCCCATTGCATTTTTAGCAGTTCCAGTGCATCCACCTGCAAGTGCCATTCCGGGCGACCGCCCGAACACGGCTCTATATCACAGCTATATGCCTCATGCCCAAGACGCCGCATTTCTATTGTCACCGCCTGGCTTTCTTCGCACGCCGCCAGTATCCGCACATTTACACCTCCCGCAATAGTGCCCCGTATCCGTTACCTTCCAGCCCTGTTTCCTTACCCGCGCCGCAGCTTTTCTCGCCGTCAGCTTCCCGTCAAACACCGCCGTATATTCCCGGCAACCGTCGCAGTGCACTACCGCCAATCCCGGTATGTAGGTTATCACAGTTTAACCCCCATTTCCTCTGCGGTCTTGCGTATCACACTTCCGCCGTAGCTGTCCTTTGTCATTTGTAAAAATTCTTCCACGGTAAACGTATCATGCTCTACATCAATCCCACGGTTTTCGGCAAAATTCCTGCGCCCCATCTCACAACTGCCAGTCAGCTTGTTGTGCCAGTCAAAAAACAGCCTTGCCGGATATGGTTTCCCAAGTGCAAACGACTCCGAAAACCGCGCAATCCGCTCATCGGTGTCCATGTCTTCAAACAACTTCTCTTCCAGCGCCTGCCGCGCTTTATGCAGTGTTTCCCCATGCGCAAATTTGCCGCCGCCTTTTACAACATAGCACGGCCACAAATACACATTCCTTTTCATGACATACCCCTTCGCCACATTCCCATGAACTTGTGTGATGGTGGTCTGTACATCGTCAATATTCACAACTGCCATTCCGTTGATAGACTTTATCGCATTTCCATCGCCATCGCCAGAGCCATTGCCAGAGCCATTGCCAAAGCCATTGCCAAAGCCATTGCCATCGCCAGAGCCATTGCCATTGCCAGAGCCAAAGCCATTGCCACAGCCAGAGCCATTGCCACATTCAATATCCAAAAACCTTTTGACCGTCTCGGTTAAAACGTCCATTCTTTCACACCCTCTATACATCCCGCTGCTTCTTCTGTACACGGGACGATTTCGCAAATGTCAGTGAGCACAATGTTGTCCACCCATATCGAAAACTGGCATTCGTCCGGACGTTTTACCCCGTTTTTCGCTATATCCAGCAGGTTGTTCGCACCATTCCAATACCAAAGATTCCGGCAATCCACAAGTTCCACTTCCTGTCCCTCTTTTGCTGCCAGTGTGCCATAATATACGCCGCTCTGAATCCCCCGTACCAATACCTTTTTGCCTATGTAGTCTGTCATTTTTTCATCTCTCCTTTATCCATTCTCGCACCGCAGTTTGGGCAATATTTATATGTCTTAATGTTTCCAATTCCCCTATGACATGACGTGCATATAAATTCCCACCATTCATCATTATGAATCCACATCCCATGCTTCACAGGTTCAATTTTAAACGGTTCCAAATGCATATTATGCTTCCAATTGCAAGCCTTCTGCGCTCTATCATAAGATGAAAATAACGCTTTGTGTTTTTGAGAACTCGCCCAATATTCTAAAACCAACTCATTGGTTTCTTTGTCCCTCAATCCCCATAATTCACTTCGCATCTTCCGCCCTCCTGTTCCATGTTTTTATCGCATCTACCCGATTAACATACATACCTGTATTGGCGCCGCACCCATTACATAACACCCACCAAAATGGATTATCATGGTTATCAACAATTCTTGTATTTATGCATTTCGCCTCTCCCCCGCAAAACGGGCATGGTTTTAAGTCATCCATCCCTCTCACTCCTCCATCAATACCCATGTTTCCTCCAGCCTCACTTCCACCCGCGGCGTTTCGCTGTAATATTTCTCCACAACCAGCTCCACCACCGCCGCGTCGTCCTTGTACGCCACGCCGTTCAAGCTGTCCAGCACAATCTTTGCCACATTGTCCAAATCCGGCTTTTTGGTTGGACGGAGTTTTCCTGACATCATATCCGCCCTTGAACGATTTCCTGCCGATTTTGGTATCCCGTAATATGCCGTAATCTCTGCCCTTACAGCCCCTTCCATCCGCTTACCTCCAGATACAATAAAACACGCCTTCACCTGCTTTTCGTATTCCACCGTTTCCCGCGGCGTGTAGGTATGCCCTTTCCCCAGCCGCGGCCGCTGCTTGCCGCGCGGCTCACCGGGAATTGTAAAATTTACCATTTCCACCATCACTCGCAATTACCATTTTATGGTTTTTCTGTTTTGCAGATTTTC
>CALVMH010000059.1 GCA_944343275.1 uncultured Clostridia bacterium
TTGCCAACCGCACGGCGCAGCTGATGCGGGAGTGGAGAGCAGGGAATGAAGATACCGTACATTAAAATATACACGGCCGACTTGCTGGCCAAAACGCGCCGATTAACGCCGGAGCAGAGTGGTACAGAATAGCACTTGACAAACATAAATAAAT
The DNA here is from genome assembly GCA_944343275.1 of uncultured Clostridia bacterium. GTDB lineage: Bacteria > Bacillota > Clostridia > Christensenellales > Borkfalkiaceae > Gallimonas. Next base: position 155 of record CALVMH010000059.1, read on the forward strand.
AACATAGAATATCTGATGGATAAAAGGCTATCGGCAAGCCTATTCCACGCAAGAAGTAAAACAATTTGAGTTTTTGTATTTGGCCCTTAAAAAAGGCCGAAGGATTAACCCCCTTGCCAGCGTGGAAGAATTGCCGAACAATTCTAAATAAATGGCAGGGGGGTTTTTCTTTGGAGAAAATATGAAAATACCGTATATTAAAATTTATACTTCCGATTTGCTTGCCAAAACGCGCCGCTTAACGCCGGAGCAGATAGGTAACGCGCTGATAGGCATTTGCGAAGTCGCTTTTGAAAACGAAAGCGCGTATAAACCGCAAAATGAAGCCGAAGAAGCGTTCTTTAATTTGCTTTTGGAATGGAAGTCAGAAAGTATGGCGGCGCTAAAACAGAAGCGAAATGCCGGAAAAAACGGAGCAAAAAAACGGTGGTATGCCGTGAGTAAAAAAACAGAACTTTCAGACGGTAGCACCGCCATTTCCTCCGCTAATGGCATACAGAAACAGAAACAGAAACAGAGTAGTATAACTACTTACCGCGAGGGCCAGCCCGCGGATAAAGAAAGTCTGGCAAACGGGCTATGTGCCAAAGCGGCTAACAGCAGACCCGCCCAAGGGGAAACGGGGGCTAGAGTGAAAACGCCGTTGCAGTTATTTTCAAACGCCGTACTTTCGGAGTTTGAGGACGAAATGAACGATACGCAGAAAGGCATTTGGTTTAAACGAAACTGTCGCTGTTTAACCGACATTTTGAACTTCTGCGGAAAAGACATACCGCTGGCGGTGGCTACCGTCGGCGAATGTGTGGAGCGGCTGGAAAAAGCGGGACTGTCCGGCGGATACGAGGCCGTCTGCCGGAACTTGCCGGAGTATTACGCCGCCGCCAAAAAGAAACTGGAGATAAAGCATGCGAAAAACGCAACAAACACAAACGCCGTCCGCGCCTTCTAAAAACGCGTGTATTTTTTGCGGGCCCGAAGGGATTTACGCCAGCCTGCCGGTGTATTTTACGGACCCAGACGGGAAAACGGATATCTTGTGCTACCGCGCCCAGTGTCCCTTTTGCCGCGCGGGCAAACTCTACCAAAGGCCTGACGGCATGGGCCTGCGGCCTGGGGTTTACAAGCTGACGGGCAAAACGCCCAATTTTAGGGCGGATTTATGGCCGGAGGTGCGCAAGTACCGGCTAAATCCGCAAACGGTAATAGACCGTATTTTTGACCGAAAAGAACAGCGGTATTTTACGCTTTCGGATTTTGCTTCGGGGGCCGGAAAATGAAACGCAAAGTATGCCAAAAATGCGGGGCTGTATTTTTCGGCACGTCCATAGCGCGGTTTTGCAAAAAATGCAGGGCCGAAAGGCAGCGCGAAGCGGTGCGGAACTGGGCCCAGGAGCACAAAGACACGATGAGGGAGTATAACCGCCAAAAACAGCAGAAATATTACCTGCTTCACCGTGAGGAAATCTTGGCCAAACGGAAATCGCTAATCACCAAAGGGCCTGTGCCTGTCAAAGAGGCCCCGAAATCCGCCCATACGGCCCAAACGGTGAAGTGCGGTAATTACCGCGCGGACAATGTGTCCTGCGCGTTATGCGCCGGAACAGGCGCGGAAAAATATAAAGCGTGCTATGTGGAGGTTACGAAGTGAATCCGACAACGATGAACGAAATTATCCAGGCCGTGCAGCGGGCGCGTGCAAAGCACCCTAAATTTGCAGATAACCGCTTTCACGCGGTCAGCCTGGCGAGCGAGGAACTGGGCGAATTTGCCAAAGCGGTAAACGAGGATAACCGCAGTCAGGCCGAAGAAGAAGCCCTGGACACGATAGCGGTGCTGGTGCGGTTTTTGGAGGGTGGCAAATGAGCAAGCAAAAATTTAAGGTGTGGCAGAGCGTTGTTTATCATAGACCGAAAGGCGGATTTTACCAAATCACTCTTCTAAAAGAAGCAAGCGATATTGGTTGGTGGTACAAATCCCCAAAAACAGGTGAAATGCTTATTGCTGAAAACAAGTTTTTATATTCTACAAAAGAGGAAGCATTGAAGTCAGAGGAAAAATCGGAAAAACCGATTTTATAGGAGGCACAAAATGGCGATAATTAAATTGACGGATTTGTTAGGAAAACCTATATATTTTAACAAAAATCATATTACAAGTTTTTATAGAACAAAAGACGGTAGACTAGCTTCTACGGTAATATGGATAGCAGGGATTGAATATAACTGCAAGGTCAAAGAAACCCCGGAAGAAATCCTGGCGCTGATTAAGGAGGCGGAAAATGGAAAATAAAGTGAAACCTACAGATATAGATATTGAAAAAATAGCAAACGCATATTGTCGCTTACAAATGGGAGTAGAAAAATGTAGCGAGTGTACAGGCTATAAAAATGGGTGTTGCGATTGGCTAAGAGAAAAAATAATACCAACTACTTCGGTTAGATTTGCAATAGACGCTTGGAACAGGAGGGAGAAATAACATGACCGAAAAGTTAAAACCTTGTGACTGTGGTAGCACTTTGGTGGATGTTGAAAAATTTTGTGGTGGCCCTTATAGAGCCTATTGCTTTCATTGTGGAAAAGTTGGGCCTGAATGCAGTACCAGAGAAGAAGCTATAGAAAAATGGAATGCCTTGCAGGAGCTGAAATAGTATGGCTGAGGAAACAATTTCAATACAGGTAATTGATAAATATGGAGATTTAAGACCGACTTTTGTTATAACACGTACAGAAGCGATTGAGCGTATGGCAATTAGTATGTTTGAGTATGAAAGACCTGGTTGTAAAGGAGAAGTTCCCATAGAAGATGTATGGCCAGATTATAAAAATCATTATAAATCGATTGCAGAAGCCGCCCTGGACGCGCTGATGGATAAATAAGAGCCTAGTTTTTTATAGGCCCAAAAAGCCCTTGACAATACAAAATTTACAAACCAATCGGCAAGGCCGGCGGGCTATACCGCAAAACGCCTCACTGGCGTACGGGTCAAAGCGGGAGAATTTGCACTTACTCACAGGCCGCCTCGTCGTGGCATAAGCAATAATGCTTCAGCAAAGCCCGCGCGTTCTGGTCGTTTACACCTTCGTCGGTGTAATCAAACCCCACATAGCACGCCGTCCTATTTGTCGCCGGAAAGGTCGCGCAGCCGCTTGCGCACGCTATCAGTAGACATACGGTCAACGCGGTCAATAATCTTGTTAGCGCGTTCTTGTTCTTTTGCATTTCTTGCCGCCTCCGCCTTCAATAATTCAGCCTGGGCCGCGGCGCGTCCGTAATTTTTTGACAACGCAATCACGGCCCAGAGCAGGCCGCCAAAGCCTAATACGCAGGCAATGGCCGTCCACATATTATTTGTCCGCCTTTTTGCCCACGGCGGAACCGTCGGGGTTGTACAGCGAAAGGGCGGATAGTACCTTTAGCACCTTGGCCCACACCGTGTCATCTTTGTCCGTCGCCGTCAGTTTAACGACGGTAGACACGACCACGACCACGCCGCCGATAATGGCCAGCACGTCGTCCCAATGCGTTGTAATCCATTCCATTTTTTAGTTCTCCTTTGTTTTAATTTCCACGTGCGGATAGTCTTTAAAGCTTTCCCAGTCCGCGCCGTATTCAAATTCGCTTTCTATCTCCCCGCGCTCACGCATCAGCCGCGCCAATGCGTCAAAGCGGTGCAGCATTTCGCGGAAGCGGTACAGGTTGCCCCAGTCTATGGGGGACGGGGCTATGTCCAGCGCCAGAGAGGGCTTGGCATTGTGCTTGCTTTGCGGGTAAATCAGGCGGCTGTTGCCCGCGTCAAACGCCGCGTTCTGCTCCGCCTTGCCTCGGTGTCCGCAGAGTACGGTAAAATCATATTGCTTGATGAGTTCGCGGCAGACGGCCTGCAAATCGGGGTGGCAGGTGCTTAAACGCGTTTCGCTTGTTTTGCTAAATTTTGGCATTTTGGTGTCCTCTTAAAATCAGGGTCTTTACGTCGGCGCGCACTTCGGCCATATGCGT
>CALVMH010000060.1 GCA_944343275.1 uncultured Clostridia bacterium
TCCATATCCGGTATCTCATATACGCCCGGCTGCGGGATGAACTGCTTGGGATGCAACAGCGATACGCTCAGCGCGCCCCGCGTGGTGTGCGTCATTGCGGTGTTGTCCCACTCAACGAGGAACAAATCCCCGCCGTGCACCGGCGTTGTGCGCTCGTCCTGATCGTTGATCCGCTCAAACGGCAGCCTGTCGATCTCGTCCCGCAAATAGTCCTCAATGGTCTTTGCAAGCTGCTCGTCCTCCTGGTGCTGCGGCGTGACCTTCGGCGTGGGTATGTCGCTCGACACCTCCGCCTCGATGATCTCGGCTACCACATTGCGCACCGTAGTAGCCTCTTTGGGATTGTTCTTGGACGTGCTGCCCCGCGTCCGGTCGATCTTGTGCGTGCCGCGGTACAGTGCCTCGCTCTCGTCCATCTTGTCAAGCGCATGCTGGTACTCCTGCCGCGCCTTTTGCAGTCTCGTCTGCCATTTCTGTAAAATGGCCTCGTCTTTCTTCAAAACGGATTACCCCATTTCTGTATCAAATATGCCTGTCCGTCCTTGTCGGCGTTGTAGTAGTCCTCCCACATATCCGCCGACCACTCGGCTTTCTTTCCCTTTGCCTTTTTCGGCGTGTAGTCCTGCTGCGGCCTTGCGTAGTACGCAATCGCCAGCGCCATCACGCAGTCATCGTGTGCGCCTTCCTCGGCCTCTGCGCGTCCTTTCTCATTTCTGACAAATGTCAGCATCTCGCCCAGCGTGTCCGCATCGTGCATCAGTTCCACGCTCTCGCGCACGACCTCGACCAGCCCGGCAATAATAACCGGCCTTGTGACGCTGGTAGTCTTAAACCCAAAGCTCTCCTTTGGCTTGCGTGTGTATGTGTCCTCTGTCGTGCGCACATACTGTCGCGGGTACCTCAGCCTTTGCAGCTCCTTGACCGGATAACTTGAGTAGTTTGCCTCTATCGCAATCAGTGCAGTATTGTAATAGATGCCGAGACAATACATCTGCTTGGCATACAGATCCTCGTCAAACTGGTGCCTGAGCGTGCATACCTGCTTGCCCGTGGTGTTGTCCAGCACCTGCCCGACAAAGTAGTCCGACCCTTCCCCGGCGGTGTCCCCGCCGATCACATAGGGCACGCCCTCGCGCGCATCCTCATAAATGGAGATATAGCCGTCCTCATCCTCCACCCACTGGATCGTGCTGTCCTGTATGCGCACCTCGTTGTATATCGGGTCGTAAAACGTCTGGTATGTAAAATGCCCCCGCTTGACCGCCGGGGCGATCTCGCTCAGTCTCTGGTTGACCTTTTGCGCGTCAAATATCGTCTTGCCAATCACGCCCCACTGCCCGAGGCAATACACCTGATAGTAATATGGGTCTGTGGTCTTGTACCCCTCGAGCGTGCGCTTGTAATCCTCGTCCAGATGCAAGTTGTCCCTGTATGTGGTCTTAAGCGTCACCGCCCGCGGCTCTTTGCTGTCAAAAAAGCGCTTTTTGAGCCAGTGCAGGATGTTGACCGGGTTAAAACTCAGCGTGATTTGCCCGTGTATCCCCTTGCCGCGCAAGCGGATATCCAGCTGGTTGAAGTCCTCCTCGGTGATCTCGCTTGCCTCCTCGATCCAGATGTCCGTCAGCTCGCCCTTGGCAAACGTCACGGACTTGATCTTCTCGGGGTCGTCTAGCCCCTTGAAGATGCACTCGTTGCCCGTGATCTTGCACACGATCCGCAAATCAGTAATATCAAATAATGAGTACAGCCCCCACCGGCTGATCACCTGCCGCAGCAACGCAAAGGTCGATGTGCGGTTGGTGTCGCCAACCTTACGCACTACCAGCACATTGCACAGCTTTTTGCTCATCATGCGGACGATCAGCCGCTGCGCCGCAAACACAGATTTGCCCGATCCTGCGCCGCCGTACAGCACAATGTATCTGTGCGCCTCGTCATCCAGCAACGGGAGATACGCAGGGTTAAATGCCCGCTTTGGTATATTCACTTGCATCTAACCCACCTCCCAATTATACAAAAGCCGACTTTTGCATAATTCGTTCCGCGCTCCGTCGCGCTCAAAAGTATTTCCCCACGGAATTTTGACACTCGATCCCCGAATTTGGCTCAATTTTGCAAGTTTATGTTTCCATTCCTGCAAAACAAGCCCTTCTCATCCTGATAATTAGCCGCTTTCGCGCCCTTTTCGTCTTGCAGGCTGCCGCCGTGTCGTCTGCATGGAGGTCTGCACGCGCTTCTGCCGTACATCGCCCCGCGCGCTTTTCCCCGGCTTTGCAATGCCCTGCACCTGTCGCGCCATTTCTTAGTCCTCCGTGATCTGCACGTTAATCACTGCATCGTGCCGGATTTCCTGCTTTTCCGACCATCCGAAGCCGTTTTGCAGTACAAATTGTGCGCCGCGCGTCATGTCGCGGTTGTATAGGGCTTGCACGTTTGCTTCCTTGATCGCCTCTCTTGCACGGGAAATAATCCGCACTAACTCTGGTTTATCGGACGTTTCCGCGCTGTTATCCTCAACATACCGTCTTAATGCGCTCTCGCTGTTATATCCCAAATACAGCGCTAAACCGCAGAAGCTGGGCATTTTCCCTTGTTCCTGTACCTCTGCAAAGTATTGATCTACCTTTTCTTGCAATGCTTTTTTCGTGTACCTGTTCGGCCTTGCCATGCCCTCACCTCCTCAAAAGTCCTATTTATCGTACTTATGTAAAAATGGGCATGAAAAAACCGCCATCTAAATGACAGCGGCTTTTGCTTGCCTATTTTTTCTTGTATGTTCCGTCAGGGTTTTTGATTAGCTTGCCGTTTTCGTCCCTCGGCCAGCGCTTTTTGCTCTTTTCGTTTGCCCACCATGCACGCCAGTAGTCCTCGGCCTCTTTGGCCTTCCGGGCTTCCTCCTCGGCGTGCGCCTGCTCGGCCTCTTGCGCTGTGGGGTATAGCTCCTTGCAATATGCCTGATGCCAGCCCGCCGGGAAGTAGTCCTCGTATAGGCCATGCGTCGCTACGACGCCGCTCGGCTCGTCCTCGTCTATATAGTCCGTATACATCGCGCCAATATAGAGATCTTCCGCGCGTCCGGTCTTGGGGTTATAGTAGTACATCGTGCGCCCAATCCGCGGAAAATCCGTGTAATTCCGCAGCGCATCCAGCATATATTGGTCTACGCGCTTGCCCTCGCGTCTGGCCTCTCTGCGTATCCGCTGCATCAGGTCGGGCGGCACCTTGATTTGCTTTATCATGCGTCGCCCTCCATATACTCATCCAGCGCCCTTTTCAGGATGGCGTTAACCGTCGTCCCGTCCTCCTTGCATTTGGCTCTCACCTTGTCCGCGTAGTCCTTGCGCACCTTGCACCCCAGCACGGTCATGTTCTTTGATATATATTTGTTGTTTGCTCTCCTCTGTGCGTCCGTCAGCCCCATAGCATCACCTCCATAGCATCATTATATATGATATGCTATGGTAAAACCATGTACAATTCCAACAAATCGGACGCTTTAATTTTGTGCTTATTTCCTATTGCATATATGGTTTAACCATGTTACAATATAGCCACAACAAAGGAACACGGACAAACCGAAAGGAGCAAATACAATGACACTGACCGAGAAAAAGGCGCTCGCTAAGGAAGCCTACAAGGCCGCGAAAGCAAAGTATCTGGAAACCATGAGCAAGCAAGACTGGGTCGCATTTTGCGACGCGAAGAAAGTCTGCATGCTGCTCGGTGTGATCATCTAATAAGGTTCTCGGGGGTTCACCCTAAAGCCCCCGACCATAAATCTAATTTACAGGAGGATAAAATCATGAAAACAAATTTTCTGGATATGTGGTATGGAGACAGCCCCCGCGACGCGGACAAGATTGACATTTTCTTTTGCGATTGCGACGCTGTATACCGCGGCAATATCTACAAGGCGGGTAAGATCATTGGAGACTATGCTACCGCCGATTCCACGCGAATCGAAACAATGTTCCCGCAGCTTAAAATCAACTGGGGTTAAGGAGTGGCCAAAAATGAAAAGATATGATCGGTATCAAGTCGTTATCTTTGGGTGGGGCTTCGGCGACGACGAACTAAGCGAATATCATTTGCTTTCCGACGCCATGAAGCGCGCCCGCAAGGAATACAAGTCTCCGGACGTGGATGCAGTTTTTATTTACGACTACAACCGCAACGCCGCTCGCCTTGTGTGTGGCTATACCTCTTGCAAAGTCTTTTCTGATAATGTAGGCAACTTTTAACGATCTCATCGCCCCGCCCGGCTCATGCACCCGCGGCACGGCATATTGCATAAAAATCCACACTTCATTTTAAGCAAAATGTTTGTGTCTACACCATTGACATTGTAGCCACATAATGTTATACTGTAGTCACAGTAAAGGAAACAGACATCAAGGAGGAAATGAAAAATGAAAAATCTGTATGAGGGAAACGGATTTGTTTACTACCAGGATGAAAACGGTGCATATCGGTTCGCTGACAGCGCCAGCGATGTCGCCCTTTCCGCCCCGATCGACCCCGAGCGTGTTGTCTGGGATGACAATTTCGGCTGGGTGTACGATGACGGTGCCAGCCTCCCTTGGGAGGAATAACCCATGACCGACAACGAAATCCTCCGCGCGATTATCGCGCATGCCGATGATATCGGTCTTGTCAAACGAGCCGCACACGAATTGAGCCGGGCGGCTCACACTCCGGAAACTCTATGGCGGATATACCGACTCGCGCTTAGTTTCCCGAGCGTATACCCGAACGAGGTTCGCGCCGCCATGGAGGCGTACGATGTTAGAATGCAGTCTGCGCGCCCGAACAAAACCGTTACCGTGCGTTTTCGCTGCACGGAAGGCGAGAAGAGCGCGCTCGAACTGTTTGCCTCGCGCGAGGGCAAAACCCTGTCCGAGTTTATCCGCTCCCGATGTACTGAATGTTGACCCGCGTTATCTTATAGAGAAAGCCGGAGTGTCCAAGCGCTCCGTGGAAAGCGCAGTATACACCTTAAATAGGATGGAAACAAGATGAAAATAAAAAATATCGTTTGGGGAGAATCCCCGTCCGGGAACCCCGGATGCAATAACGGGAATTACGATGTTCCCGTTAAGGTGTCTTTTGACACCGGCGCGACAGCCACAGTGGAAACCTGCCGCTGTGGTTGTGGCTGCGGCGGCAGCTTTGCCGCCAACCGACTGAAGGTCGGGGCGGAGTTTACCGGATGGGCGGAATTTTACGCCTTCGGATACTCCGAATAAAGGCGGGATGGGTCTACGACGACGGCGCATCCCGCCCATGGGAGAAGTAAAAGAGGAAAGCCGAGGATTAACCCCGGCTTTTCTTTATCCCAATTTTGCTATAATCTCGCGTTCTCGGTCTGATAGCTCCCACCTGTGCGCAGCAGCCCTTTCAGCAGCAGC
>CALVMH010000061.1 GCA_944343275.1 uncultured Clostridia bacterium
TTCATCGCATTACGCAACAATCCTCAGGGGTGATGTGCAGGATTTGTTCTCCTACTTCAGCTGGGTAGCAAAGTACTGCGAAGAGAGACTTTCCCACTATGTTTTTGAAATCACACTGGCTGTAAACAGCCCTACTGCAGAGTGAGGTGGTCCTTATGAAATGGAAACTCAAGGAAATTCTTTTCATGGCAATCTGTGCCGCGGTTTTCGGTGTTGCTTATCTTGGCATGGTATATCTTGGAGCAGCCCTGACAGGTATCCTCACTCCCAGCGGATGGGGAATATTGGGATATGAGCCAATCTATGGTGTGTGGTTCATGGCCGCATCCTTCATCACCTATGTGATCCGCAAACCCGGCATAGGAATCATTGCTGAGATGCTGGCAGCGCTTCTTGAAGTCCTGATGGGCAATATGTTCGGCCCGATAATATTCATAAGCGGCTTTATCCAGGGAGTCGGATGCGAAATGGCATTTTTCCTTACCAAATACAGGAAATATGACCAGACAACAATGATATTCTCTGCAATCGGAGCCTCTTTCCTAAGCTTCATATGGACAGGCATAAGGCAAAGCTACTGGAATATGAGCATAGGCGTCGTGCTGTTTATCCTGGTCATCAGGACGATAAGCGCAATTATATTCTGCGGATTCGGAAGCAGGCTGCTTGCTGAAGGTCTGGCAAAGGCTGGTGTACTTAAAGGATATGCCATCTCTGCTGATTCAGAAGACAGCTATGGGAAATAATGCCTGTCTGATTGATGATGTCACCTTCCGTTACTTCGAAAAGAGCGAGAGGAATATACTGGAGCATTTCAGTCTCAGCATCAAAGAAGGGGAAACCGTTGTAATACTAGGCGATAGCGGATGCGGAAAGAGCACACTGGCAAATCTCATCTGCGGTCTTTACCCTGAAAACGGCGGTTTCCTCATAAATGGATCGGTGAAAATCGATGGCATAGAGATAAATAATCTTCCTCCCCGTAAAAGAAGAGAGAAGATTTCCATAGTCTTCCAGAATCCTGACCTGCAATTCTGCATGAGCAATCTAAGGGATGAACTGAGATTCTGCCTTGAGAATGCTGCCGTTGATGCGAAAGAGATGGATCGGAGGATTGAGGCATTTGCGGCTGCATACTCGATTTCGTCTCTTCTCGACAGACCTTTCCAGACACTTTCCGGAGGAGAGAAACAGAAGGCAAGCCTGTGTGTGGCAATGATGCAGGAAAGCAAGGTTCTTGTACTTGATGAGCCATTTGCCAATCTGGATACAGCCTCCAGAGATCCGTTCCTTGATCTGCTGAAGCAGAAGCGCCTCAAAAATCCAGAGACAACAATCATAGCAATCGATCATAGAGCTGGGAACTGGACCGGTCTTTCTCCTAGATGGGTGGTTCTGGGAAATAAAGGAAAGATAATCTCAGATGGGACATCATTCCCTCACCTCAAGACATATAGCGCATATTTCACACCAGCCCCTGCTCCATCACTGTCTGATGCAGATCCTTTCCTGAAATTCAGAGGAACACTGATAAAACCTGGAAAGAAGGAGAAAGCTATTCTTGAAGCTACGGACTTATCTGTGAAACCTGGAGACATGATTGCTCTTCTTGGCCCATCCGGCAGCGGAAAGACCACCCTGTTCCTGACATTGCTTGGGATAAAACCTTATGAAGGTTCAATCATGATTGATGATAAGGAACTCAGGAAACAGAAAAAGAAAGATATCTACAGGGACATAGGGATTGTCTTCCAGAATCCAGCAAACCAGTTCATCGCTTCTACTGTCCTGGACGAGGCAAAACCTGCAGATATTGAGCTTCTGGCGTCCTTCGGCCTTGCCAATTACTCCAGATACTCACCTTACATGCTCAGCCAAGGCCAGCAGAGAAAGCTAGGAGTCATCTCTATGATAGCCGGCAAGCAGAGACTGCTGCTTCTTGATGAACCAACATATGGGCAGGATACGCCATCCACTGCCGCAATCATGAAGTGCCTTGCGGAGCGGACAGGGAAAGGACTTTCCGTTATCTTCTCAACACATGATGAGGAGCTGGCATCTTTATATGCAAATAAGATCTGGAGGATCAGGAATGGGAGGATATATGAGACAGATAAATCCATCGGTTAAGGTCATTGCAATCCTTGCTTCGGCCCTCATAATCTCCTTCAGTCCTTCTGTGTTCTGGAATGCAGCCATCGTCGTGGTATGCTTTGCATCATTGCTTATATCTGGATGCATGAGCAGGAAAGTCCTCAATGTGCTGCTACCAGCAACATTGGCATCACTGAGCATATTCATGGCACTTCTGCTGCGTGGAAGCAGCGGAAAAGAAGTCTTTGAAAGCTCTGGCAATTTCCTCGTTTCAGCCTCAAGCGCCTCAGATATCGGAGATGCGGCCGCGGTAGCGCTCAGAATATATGCTTATGCATTCCTGGGCATGCTCTTCTCATTCACCACAGATCCTCAGGCTTTTGTCTATAGTCTGATGCAGCAATGCCATCTCAGTGCAGAATTCGCTTATGGAGTACTGGCGGCCTGGAATCTTCTGCCTATGATCAGAAGGGAATACAGCCAGACAAAGCTGGCTATTGAAGTCAGAGGGCTAAAGCTATGGCCATGGTCACTGAAACCCCTGTCCACAGCCTTAGTGAATTCCCTGCATTGGGCTGAGAATGTCGCTATGGCAATGGAATCAAAGGGCTTTGACGGAAAAGCAGACAGGACTTACTACCTTAACCTCCATGTCAGGTATCAAGACTTTGTCTGGGCTATCTTCATGATAGCTATATCAATGGCATGGATCTGGTTCTAAAGAAGGGATCTAGTCTGTTTTTCAATCATTCGATTGTAATAGGCGGACAGAAATTACTCCAGAATCATTTTCTCGCGCAGAACCTTCAGGCTATCAATGACGGATCCATAGCTCATGTCAGATGCATACGGAAACTTTCTCTGGTATGATACCCACAAAGACCTGAGGTGTTCGTCAGACTCAATATTAGAAATTATTTCAGGAGCATTCTGCACTAGATTATGTGTTCCTCTATTTGTACATGTCGCATTAAAGGCGCTCTTCAGTGTATCTGTATCAATCTGGTCTCCATACATCAGGAAAAGAGTCCTGATATCGTAAAAATCCCTCATCCGTGTATTCAATACTCCTCTTGCAAGGACAGTCTGAATCTTCTCAGCCAATACCGTTTCCAGATTGTATGACTGTAGATTGATATAGCGATCTTCAAGAAGCAGTTTGTATCTGTGCTCAATAGGATGGGGAGTTACTATGTCACCTGTGGAGATGTCAATCTTGATGGGAGTGACAAGTTTTCCCATGATGGCATTCATTGTAATCCGTATTCCCGGATACTCCATTTCATCCATGATGCTTGATGAGTCCTTGATCTCAAATGTAACACCATCTCCGATATCTATATCCTTGATTCCCGTGATGATCCGTTTTGCATCATTCTCGGAAAGATTGAAGTTTTTGAGGCTTGTATCTATATCCATCGTAGAACGGAGAGATACTCCAACAAGAGCCGTTACAAGCAGTCCTCCTTTTATAAGGAAATTATTTCTGTAGTTTGAAACAGAAATACGTTCAAGCAGTCGTTCCATCATATG
>CALVMH010000062.1 GCA_944343275.1 uncultured Clostridia bacterium
AAAGAGAGAGAAGAATCCTGATGATACCTTCACGGTCAAGGGCAGAGGAGAGTTCCAGATGGCCATAATCGCAGAGGAGATGAGGCGTGAAGGTTTCGAGTTCTGTGTAGGAAGGCCGAAGGTCATATTTCATACTGATAAGAACGGAAATAAGACCGAGCCTATCGAGGTCCTTCTTATAGACTGTCCCGAGGAGTTCTCGGGAACTGTTATGGAGAAGCTCGGGAAGCGCAAGGCTGTCATGAGTGATATCACATATACTGCTGGAAACAGAGTGAAGATGCGATTCGATATCCCTGCCAGAGGGCTCATAGGCTTCAGAGATGAGTTTCTGACGGACACAAAGGGCTTTGGCATAATGAATAGCTATCTCAAAGGATACGAGCCCTACAGAGGCGATTTTCCCGACAGGCTCTCTGGCTCTCTCGTGTCGGATAGAGCTGGAAATGCTGTTGCATATGGAATCTGGGAGCTTGAGGACCGCGGCAGGTTCTTCATTGTTCCTGGAGATCCTGTGTACGAGGGGGAGATCGTAGGAGAACGCAACAGGGAGGGGGATCTCATGCTGAACCCTACCAGGACGAAGAAGCTTACCAATCTCCGTGCTGCAGGAAAGGATGAGGCTGTAACGCTTACCCCTGTAATGAAGCCGACTCTTGAGCAGGCGATACAGTTCATCAAGGAAGATGAGCTTGTCGAGGTAACGCCAGAGTCAATCAGGATGTGCAAGAAGGTCCTCGATACACAGCAGAGGAAGATCCTTCAGTCCAGAGGTGAGATTCCGTCGTATCTTCTCAAGTAGGATCAGAGATCAAGATATATAGGAGCGTGGTCGGAGCCCATAACGGTGCTCATAATGCCCGCTCCTTTCATTTTGTCAGCCAAATCAGTGGATACGAGGAAGTAGTCGATACGCCATCCGGCATTCTTCTCCCTTGCATGGAACATGTAGCTCCACCATGTATATGCCCCCGTCATATCAGGATAAAAATGGCGGAAAGAATCGATCATTCCAATGCTGATAAGCTTCTCGAAGCTTGATCTTGCTTCCTCTGAGTATCCCGCATGCCCTTCATTGGGCTTGGGGTTCTTGAGATCAATGGGTGTCCTTGCGACATTAAGATCCCCTGTAATAATCACACCCTTCGATGCATTCAATCCAGCAGCATATTCTCTCAGGGCCTGATCAAAGGCAAGTCTGAATGAAATACGTCTTAGCCCATCCTGGCTATTCGGGACATATACATTGATGAAGTAGAACTCATTGAATTCCATTGTGATGATTCTTCCTTCATGGTTGAATTCATCATCAGGAAGACCATAAGTGACAGACAGCGGAGAAATTCTTGTGAAGATTGCAGTCCCGCTGTATCCTTTCTTGTCGGCATAACTGTAGTATGAGGAATATCCCGGAATCCCTGCGCTGATGCTCTCCGCAGATCCCTTGACTTCCTGTATGGCGATGATATCCGCATCAGATCCCTCTGCGAACTCCATGAATCCTTTCTGGATGCACGAGCGGAGGCCATTGACGTTCCAGCTTATGAATCTCATGTGCTGATTCTATATCATGTTTGATATTTTGTCTTTGATTTAAATATATATTAAATAATAATTCCAAAAAAGGATTGATTTTATAAATTAAATATGATGTGTTAATTTATATTCAGAAGTAAACTCAACTATTCCAATTGTGTAATGATAGTTATTTTCTACAAAATTTTTATATTAATTATATATTATTTATTTAATTTCAATTCAGACTGATATTTTTCCATTTAAAAGATTGTGAATCTTTCTGTTATGTCATATAATCAGAGTCAGTTTGGAGGATTGATGTCAAAGACTGTTGCGTTCCATCTTCAGAAGGGCGGAGTTGGCAAAACGACCATTTCCGGCACCTTAGCCTGCCAGTCTGCGCTGGAAGGCCATAAGACGCTTATCCTTGACTGCGATCCTCAGGGGAACCTTTCGTCATGGTTCCTCAAAGAACCTCCTAAGTTCGAGCTTTCGGATGTGCTTCAAGGCCGCTGCTATGTAGGCAATGCTATCGTTGCCGCTCCCGAGTTAGAGAATCTCAGCATTCTTCCGACCTTTGGAATCGGGGGCACTCTCAAGAATTACAGCGAGACGAAGCTTTCTGAGGAGCCGTTCATTCTCCAGGATCTGGTGAAAGAGGTGTCAGAGGAGTATGAGCATATCATCCTCGATCTCTCACCTGGACTCGGGAGGCTTGAAAGATCCGCACTGATTGCAAGTGATGAAATCGTTACGCCCATGACGCCTGAGGTATTCAGTCTTGATGGGCTTGAGATATTCATAGATGAGCTGGCGAAGCTGAAGAAGAATATGCGAGCATCTGTCAAACATAATAAAATCATAATAAATTCTTATGATGAAAGAATTAGACAGCATCGTGACATATTCAGTGCCGCTGAATCATCTGGACGATTTCTGGTGTATAGGATTCCTGTTGATCCTCTGTTCAGGAAGGCACAGGAAGCTGGAAGAGTACCTCAGCTGTACAAAGTACGGGGTAGGGGAATGAAGGCAGCCACACAGCAGGCGATCATGGATCTTGACAGCAGCATCTGGAGATAGGGGTAGGAAAATGGCATTGAGGAAGACAGAAGAAAACACAAACGAGAGCCTCAGCGGAATGAAGGCAAAGCAGGTATTCTCCAATAAGG
>CALVMH010000063.1 GCA_944343275.1 uncultured Clostridia bacterium
CAGAAGGAACATCTGCAGCGGATCTTGCGCTGAGATTCGCAGGCAATCTAGATGGGGTCATGGCAGTCCTTTCCGGAATGAGCTCGCTTAAGCAGGTGCAGGAGAATATCGCGACATTCTCACCTCTCAGGCCGCTGTCGGAAGAGGATAAGAAGGCAATCGATGCAGTAAGGAAGCACTACAGCAGCGGGAATGTGATCCAGTGCACAGCATGCAGATACTGCACAGCAGGCTGTCCGAAGCATATCGACATTCCTCTGGTCTTCCGTGCTGTCAATGATCTCAGGACCATAGGAGAGCATGGGCGCCCGCGCAATTACTACAAGGATCTTGTCGATGCAGGAAGGATCGGAAGAGCATCGGACTGCATAAAGTGCAGAAAGTGCGAATCGGTATGCCCACAGCACCTCCCGATAACAGATCTGCTGAAGGAATGTTCTGCCATTCTGGATGAGGGCAAGGAAGTCTGATAATCCACATCTCCTGATGATGACCGGGGTCTTGATTCAGCCCCGGTTTTTTTCATGCAGAAATCATAGTTTACAGATTGTTGATTTACAAATAAAATATAAACCATGGAAGCGAAGGAATTATTTGGAGCAAGACTGAAGCAGGCGAGAAAGATGAAAGGCCTGTCAATGGATCAGCTTGTAGCCAAAATGAATGGGAAAATCGGTCGCCAGTCAATATACAAATACGAAAAAGGATTGATGCTGCCCAGCAGTGCAAATCTTCTCCAGCTCTCAGAAGCTCTTGAACTATCTCCTGACTATTTCTTCACAGAACCGGATTTCCCTATCACCAATATCCATTTCAGAAAAAAGCGGCTTTCAGCAAAAGAAACGGAGCAGATCAGGGAAATGTCGGCAGATAGCATTGAAAGATTATTCTTCATGGAAAGCATCCTGGGAATTGCTGAAACGCCGCCAGAGCTTCCAAGAATCCGAATAGGATCCGAAGAGGATTCAGAAAAAGCAGCAAGGGAAATCAGAAGACTATGGAATATCGGGAATAATCCGATATCATCTTCAGCTGCATTCATAGAAAAACAGGGAATAAGGATTATCTATTTACCTGAGATAAAGCATTTTGATGGCCTTTGCGGGTATGTAAACGATAGTATTCCGATTATTGTCCTAAGCGATAATTCTATTCCGGAGAGAATACGGTTTACAATGATGCATGAAGTAGGACATCTAGTTCTGGATAGCAAGGATTTCACAGAAGAGATGATGGAGAGTTCATGTCAGTCATTTGCCTCGGAGATGCTGCTTCCTTCAGAGGTACTAGAGGATTCAATCGGGAAAAAAAGAAAAGAAATTTCATTCAAGGAACTTGAATCAATCCAGATCCAGTATGGGATATCCATCCCTGCAATCATGAATAAAGCAAATCATCTGGGTATAATCACAAACGGTAGCTATACAAAGTTCCGGAACAGGTACAGAAGTGACATAGCATTCAGATTCGAGTGCGATAAAAGCCGTTTTTTCGAACCTCGTTCATCAAAGCTCGAAGCAATGGTATATCATGCCGTAAGTGAAGGAATGATCTCAGAATCAAAAACTGCCAGCCTTTTGGATTCTACTGTAGAAGAAATCAGGAAACACCTGGGAACGTTCTGATGTTGAATGCCAGAAAAGGCTTGAGCTCTGGTCTCAGCAGACCGGAGCCCATAATCATTCAAGTTCAAGAGAACCTGTATAGAGCCTGTAGTATGTTCCCTTCATGGCAAGAAGCTGCTCATGCGTACCGCGCTCGATTATGCGTCCATGGTCGAGCACCATTATCGCATCAGAGTTCCTTACAGTAGACAGTCTATGGGCTATGACGAATACCGTACGGTTCGCCATCAGCTTATCCATACCGCTCTGCACAAGGGCTTCTGTATGCGTATCGATGCTGCTTGTGGCCTCATCCATGACAAGGACGGGAGGATCCGCGATAGCTGCACGGGCAATGGATAGAAGCTGCCTCTGTCCCTGTGACAGGCTCTCACCATTATTTGTGATCATCGTATCGTATCCATCGGGCATCATCATGATGAAATCATGGGCATTGGCAAGCTTCGCAGCTGCTATGACCTCATCATCCGTCGCATCGAGCTTACCGAACTTTATATTCTCCTTGATTGTACCTGTGAATAGATTCGTATCCTGCAGTATCATGCCAAGGGAATGGCGGAGATCCGACTTCTTTATCTTGTTGATATTTATGCCATCGAACCTTATCTTGCCATCCTGGATATCATAGAAGCGGTTGAGAAGATTCGTTATGGTGGTCTTCCCTGCTCCAGTGGATCCTACGAATGCGATCTTCTGCCCAGGCTTAGCGTATAGCGATATATCATGCAGGACAATCTTGTCAGGGACATAGCCAAAGTCGACATTCTGCATCACTATATCCCCTTCAAGGGGTGTGTACGTAACAGGACTTCCATCCTGATGAGGATGTCTCCATGCCCACATTCCTGTGCGCTTCTCGCTCTCTATGAGATTGCCATCGGCATCCTTTGCTGCATTCACGAGAGTAACATAGCCATTATCCACCTCGCTCTTCTCATCGAGAAGCTCGAATATACGCTCTGCGCCGGCAAGCGCGAGGAGAACGACATTCATCTGCTGTGATATCTGGTTGACGTTATTCGAGAATGATCTTGAAAGCTGGAGGAAGGCTGCAAGGGCACCGACTGTGTATCCAGCAGCTCTGCCTCCGGAGAGGATGACAATAATCGCTCCTATGATAACCACGGCCACGTACTGAAGATTGCCAAGGTTCATCGTCACAGGCCCCATGATATT
>CALVMH010000064.1 GCA_944343275.1 uncultured Clostridia bacterium
CCACAAACAATCAGGAATGTGCCAATTATAATGTTCTTCTACAAAATTACGGCGTTGATCCAGCAAATCTATATAATCTTCAATGTCCAGTTCGATTTTTATGTTATTATTCATCATCTTCTTCTCCTTCAAGAATCACAGTTGAATCGATAATGTTTTGAAAAAAACATCACAAACTTCTTGAAAAATTGGCAGAGATGACTTTGTTTGCAGAACAATAATAACACTTTGAACGTCTAATCTATTGATTTTTATATAATTTTCTTTATGTTGGTGTTATTCTGGGCTTAAATATATATTACTCATTATGTTAATCACAATAATTTGATGTCTGAGGCATAGGGCTGTTGATATTAATAATTTAGTAGCGGATATTTTTCTTGTATAAAATCAGAAGTATTACATTCCCCCCATAGATCCAAAAACGGGGGTATTTATGGTGAGGATATATTATATATGACATTGAATATACAGCAAAAAATCTTTTATATTCATCTGTCCATCTCTTTAATATATAGAGAGATGGACAGAGAAATATTTATCAAAAAATTTTTAGTTCATATTAAATTTTTTATAATTAGCCACGTTTTTATCATAATTTTATAAAATTTCTTTGACTCTGTGTTTTATTATCAATATTCTACGATTATGTTTAGTTCTTTTATGTTTTTAATATAGAGGTTGTAATGGCGGGTAAAAATAACGCAAACATTGGTTTTGAAAAGCAAATTTGGGATGCAGCTTGTGAGCTTTGGGGACATATTCCAGCGACAGATTACCGTAAAGTAATCGTCGGGCTGATTTTTTTGCGCTATATTTCTTTTGCTTTTGAAAAGCGTTATCAAGAATTGGTGGCTGAAGGCGATGGGTTTGAAAATGACAAAGATGCCTACACCGAAGAAAATATATTCTTTGTGCCGGAAAAAGCTCGTTGGAGTACGATTGCTGCAGCCGCACATACTCCGGAAATCGGAATTGTAATTGATGAAGCAATGCGTGCCATTGAAGATGAAAATAAAGTTTTGAAAAATGTTTTACCCAAGAATTATGCTAATCAAGATTTAGATAAACGCGTTTTGGGCAATGTGGTAGATTTGTTCACAAATAATATAGATATGTCCGATACGGATGAAGACAAAGATTTGCTCGGTCGCACTTATGAATATTGCATTGCTCAGTTTGCCGCTTATGAAGGAACCAAGGGTGGTGAATTTTACACACCGTCAAGTATTGTTAAAACGATTGTTGAAGTTTTAAAACCTTTTGATAACTGCCGTGTTTATGATCCTTGCTGTGGTTCGGGCGGAATGTTTGTTCAATCAGTTAAATTTTTGCAAGCTCACAGCGGCAATCGCAATCATATTTCCGTATATGGACAAGAATCCAATGCCGATACTTGGAAAATGGCTAAAATGAATATGGCTATACGCGGAATTGATGCCGATTTTGGTCCTTATCAAGCCGATACATTTTTTAATGACTTGCACCCGACCTTGAAAGCCGATTTTATTATGGCTAATCCGCCGTTTAACCTTTCCAACTGGGGACAAGACAAATTGCTTGATGACGTGCGATGGAAATATGGTATTCCACCGGCAGGAAATGCCAACTATGCGTGGATTCAACATATGATTTATCACCTTGCTCCCAAAGGAAAAATCGGTTTGGTTTTGGCAAACGGTGCTTTATCTACGCAAACCAGCGGCGAAGGAGAAATCAGAAAACGCATTATTGAAGCCGATTTGGTAGAAGGTATTGTAGCTTTGCCTCCGCAATTGTTTTATAGCGTTACAATTCCGGTTACTTTATGGTTTATCAGCCGCGATAAAGCACAAAAAGGCAAAACTTTGTTTATTGATGCACGCAAAATGGGCTATATGGCCGACCGCAAACATCGTGATTTTACGGATGAAGACATCAAAAAAATTGCCGACACATTTACCGCTTTTCAAGAAGGAAAATTGGAAGATGTTAAAGGCTTTTGTGCCGTAGCCAGTACGGAAGATATTGCCAAACAAGATTATATCTTAACCCCCGGACGATACGTGGGGATTGAGGAACAAGCCGACGACGGCGAACCCTTTGAAGATAAGATGAAACGGCTAACAACCGAGCTTAAAGACATGTTTGCGCAGTCCGACCACTTGCAAAACGAAATCAAAGAAAAACTCAAAGCAATCGGCTGGGAGATGTAGGAAGATGGATTTAGCAGATATAAATAAAGAAATTAGAGCTGACGAGAAAAGAAAAATAGTTAAGTATATTCTTAAACGAATTCATATTTTGATGAGGTATGGAGATGAGAATATTCTAAACTCCTTAAATACTTTAGAAAGTATTATCAGATTAAGCAATAATGTAGGTACACAAAACTTTGATAAATACATTGATATAGAAAATAAGGTTCTTAAAAGCTTACCCCCACAGAGGCGTATAGAACTATATAACAAACTGCAAAATATGGATGATAGCGATTTTACAAATAACTTCGTATACGAATTAAAAGATCCAACACTTTTTTCAAAAGATGCGATTCAAGCACGGAAAACTAATGAGAGACGAATACAATATCTTGAAGATAAACTTAATCAAATTTTAGAACGTCCACGTTTGTATGAAAAAAGAGCAGAAGAAAAATTACTTGAAATTGATGAAAAATTTAGAAAGCTTATGGAAATAAGCGATAGAAACACCAGCATTACTGACAATATCAAGAAAGTTGACGATTTAGAAAAAAAATTAAGCAAATTAGAGGCAGATGCTCAAGATATGATGAGCGATATTTCAACTGTTGAACTAGGCAAACAATATCTTGAAGCAAAAAATCGATATAGTGCTCCAAAACCTAAAATGAGATTTAGCCGTTCTAAACATATATATATTCGCTATCCAATAAATATATACTATTGGTTTTTATGGATTTTTAAAAGAGTATTTCACAATGGATTCTTTTTATATGCTGGATTTATACTTTCTCTTATCGTATTAACATTTTCTTATTTTGCAATTGTCTTTAGCAATGATCAAAATACATATAAAGATTTAGTCATAACTATTCCTATGATCTGGCTTGCATGGTTCTTCCAAAGAAAGATTAATACCAGAGATAAACTTTTTGAACTCTATAATCACAAGCAAAAAGTAATGGAAACTTATGTTGCATTCAAGAATAGTGCTTACGATTTCAAAGCCTCTGATAAAATGGAAGAAGTATTATTAGAGGCTATCAAAAAAGATCCTAGCGAATGTGTTGGTATAGACAACACAACTATCATTGAATCTGTTTTAGATAAATTGAGAGGTTTATTCATTACAGCAAAAGCAAAGAGAATAATTAAAGATGAGATTGATTTGGATAAATAAGGAATAAATATGATTGAATTATATACTTCTTTAATATCTCAATTCAAAAATTTCTGGCAATATATTTGCCTTGGCATAACTCTTTGGGTTTTTAATTACTATCAATTTGACCATAGTTATTTGATTGGCGGTATTTTTATTTCTCTTGGTATAGCAAACATATTAGGAAAAATTACTAATATAATCAAAGTTTATTATATTACATGGAACAAGAAAAAATCTCAGCAAAAACACCTAGAAGAGCAAAAATCATATTTTATTGACGAATACAATAAGTTAAGTATAAGAGAAAAAGAAATTATTGATTGTTGCTTAAATAGAAAAACCCTTACGTTTAGTTCTTCTCCTCTTATGGCGATGGAGTTAGTTCCTTATATTTATTCTCTGGTCGCTCGAAAAATGGGTAACAATATTACCTATGGTGGAGATTTTGCAATAAACAAATTATGCTTTGATACGTTACTTGAATATAGACAAAAGAATAAGGACAAGAAGAATGGCTAAAAACCAAGAGGATAAATGGCAAGAGGTTAAGTTAGGGGATGTGTGTACTCAGATTACTGACGGAGTACACAACACTGTGAGAGATAATTCAAACGGCGACTGTTTCTTGTTAAGTTGCAAAAATTTAAAAAATGGACAAATAGTTATCGGAGAAAATGAACGAAAAATAGATTTAGACACGTTACAAAATCTCAGAAAAAGAACTAAAACTGCTAAAGGCGATGTTTTACTATCTTCGGTTGGAACGATAGGAGAAACTGCAATAATAAAAGAAAATAATCCCAAGTATGAATTTCAAAGAAGTGTAGCGATTTTTAAACCCAACGAAACATATATCACCTCGAAATTTCTATTTTATAGTTTAAACAACAATAAAGCTATATTGCAGCATAATGCGGAAGGAGCTGTCCAACAGTGCCTTTTTATAAATCCTTTAAAAGAATTTATGATTCCTCTTCCTCCTCTTGAGGTGCAGAAGAAGATTGCGGGGATGTTGGGGGCTTTGGATGATAAAATTGAGCTGAACAACAAAATCAATCAAAACCTTGAAGCCCAAGCCCAAGCCTTGTTCAAATCTTGGTTTGTGGACTTTGAACCTTTCGGCGGCAAAATGCCCGATGATTGGAAAATTGGTAAATTTTCAGATATCATTACAGATACCTTGGGAGGGGACTGGGGAAAAGAAACGCCACAAAATAACTATACCGAAGAGGTTTCCTGTATTAGAGGTGCTGATATTCCCGATGTAAAATTAGGAAATAAAGGTAAAATCCCAACCCGTTTTATTCTTCCTAAAAACTATACGAACAAAAAATTAATTCCCGGAGATTTAGTTATTGAAATTTCTGGAGGAAGTCCGACTCAATCAACGGGAAGAATTGCTTTTATTTCTAACCATCTGCTAAATCGTTATAATAGAAAAATCATTTGTACGAATTTTTGTAGAGCTATAAAACCCATGTTCGGTTATAGCGAGTATATCTATCAGTATTGGCAATATCTTTATGATAAAGGCATATTTTTTACTTATGAAAATGGCACTACAGGAATAAAAAATCTTGATTTATCAGGAGTGCTTAATACTGAATCTATAATAATTCCTAATAAAAGTGCTCTTATGGTATTTTCTGAAATATGCAACTCATATTTTGATAATATTCATTTTAATGGATTAGAAATAGAACATCTTGCAGAGTTGAGAGATTCTCTTCTCCCCAAGCTCATGTCCGGCGAAATTAATGTTGACGATGTCAAAATCTCAGATAATATGTTATTATCTTCTGAGGAGTAAAGAATGACCATTGATCAAACTGCATACATTGAATTACTTGCTAGACTAGATAATATAGCGCAAACAAGTGGATGGGAAATAGCTAATGTGATTGCTACATTCTGTGCTGTTATCGTTGCTCTTTTTTTTCCTTTAAGAGAATATGCTAGAACATTTCCTAAATTTGTGCTTAAAATAGATGTTCCTGAAATACGGGAAGCCAATTTAGATGGAATTGGCAAACCTCATGTTGGTATTTCAATTAAAAACCTTTCAAAAGAAGTCTTATATTTAAAAGACGCGTTTTTGTACTTTGATTTAAAGGATTATCATAATTTTAAGGTACATTTACATTTGGGATTAAACAATGAAATTAAAATATTACCTTATTCTGAGGAATTTGTAGAATATTTGATTTGGCATAAAGATGTTTATAATGGAAGAAAACCAGTAAAAGAATTTTTATCTACAAATAAACAAGTAGCAAAACAATATTTAAAAGGTGTAACTGGATACGAAAAGGTCAAAAATATATCCATAGCCATACACACCAACTTAGGCAGAAGCAATAAAAAAATACCTAAATGGGGATGGGAAGAACTCGTAAATCAATTATTAGATATTGCTTTAAGCTTAGATAAAGAACGGCAAACAATTTTAAAAAAACATATCGGCAAAAAGCCAAATAAAAATATTCATGAAACTTTTATAGAATATTTAAAAGATATGGAACGATTAGATAAAAAAAGATATCAAGAATATAAGGATAAGTGTGCAAAAGGGATACAAGAAGAAAAAGAACGCAAACGACGAAGAAAAGAAATTACCAGACATAGAAATACCAATATATTAAAAAGGATATTTACTCATGGCAACGTATTTTGAAAATCCTGTCAATGAAAACGCTTATGAAGCCTCGATTATTGAGTTGTTTCAAAATATGGGGTATGTTCATGTTTATGGGCCGGATATTGAAAATCGCGACTTTACTTCTCCTTTATATGATGAAGTTTTAGAAGAAACATTGGTTCGACTTAATCCAAAGCTTCCGCAATCTGCGATTAATGAGGCTTTGTTTAAGCTCCGGAATTTTGAAAATGCCGAATTGGTACAGAAAAACGCCATTTTTATGGATTATCTGCAAAACGGAATTACCGTCCGCTATACGGAAAAAGGCGAACCTAAAGATACGATTGTTTATCTTATCGATTATGACAAACCGGCCAACAACTCTTTTATTATTGCCAATCAATGGACTTTTGTTGAAAACAGTGAAAAACGCCCTGATATTTTGCTATTCATCAACGGTTTGCCCTTGGTTTTGATGGAGCTAAAATCTCCATCTCGTGAAGAAACTGATGTTTCTGCCGCTTATCGCCAAATTCAAAACTACAAACACGAAATTCCTTCTATGTTTGTTTATAATGCCATTTGTGTGATGAGCGACTTGTTGACATCGATGGCAGGAACTATCACCTCCGGCGAAGACCGCTTTATGAGATGGAAAACTATTGATGGTTCTTATGAAAATACGCAGCACGCCCAATTTGATACTTTCTTTATGGGCATCTTTGCTAAAGAGCGCCTATTGGATATTTTGAAAAACTTCATTTGTTTTTCTAATGAAAACAAAGGGCTTGTTAAAATTATGGCGGCTTATCACCAGTATTTTGCCGTTAAAAAAGCCATCACCTCAACAAAAAACGCAACAGAAACCGACGGTAAAGGCGGTGTTTTTTGGCATACGCAAGGAAGCGGAAAGTCTTTATCTATGGTCTTTTATGCTCATCTGTTGCAAAAATCCTTAAACAGCCCAACAATCGTGATAATTACTGACCGCAACGACTTAGATGACCAGCTTTATAGTCAATTTGCCAAGTGTAAAGACTTTTTACGTCAAGAGCCTATTCAAGCCGAAAGTCGCGCTCACCTTAAAAAACTCTTAAGCGGAATTAAAGCCAACGGCATTTTCTTTACGACTATGCAGAAGTTTGAGGAATCCGGCGAAGCATTATCAAAACGGCGCAATATTATCGTGATGGCCGATGAAGCCCACCGCGGACAATATGGTCTAACCGAAAAAATAGATGAAAAAACCGGAAAAATCAAAATCGGAGCTGCCCGCGTTATTCGTGATTCCTTACCCAATGCCACATATATCGGCTTTACCGGTACGCCGATTTCCACCAAAGACCGCAGCACGCGTGAGGTTTTCGGCAACTATATTGATGTTTATGATATGACGCAAGCGGTGGAAGATGGCGCGACACGTCCGGTTTATTATGAAAGCCGCGTGATTAAACTTCATCTGAAACCGGAAGTTTTGCGTTTGATTGATGCCGAATATGACCTTATGGCTCATAATGCCGACCCCGAAGTGATTGAAAAGAGCAAAAAGCAACTCGGACAAATGGAAACTATTTTGGGCGATGACAGCACCATCAATTCTCTGGTTACCGATATTTTAGACCATTATGAAAATAACCGTGCCAACCTCTTGACCGGAAAAGCTATGATTGTGGCTTATTCTCGCCCGATTGCGATGAAAATATATCGCAAAATCTTAGAACTCCGTCCCGCTTGGCAAGAAAAAGTCGCCGTGGTTATGACTTCTGATAACAATGATCCTGAAGATTGGCACAATATCGTTGGTAACAAAGCCTATAAGGAAGAATTAGCCCGCAAGTTCAAAGATAATTCTGATCCGCTCAAAATTGCCATTGTTGTTGATATGTGGCTGACCGGATTTGATGTTCCGTCCCTTGCAACAATGTATGTTTATAAGCC
>CALVMH010000065.1 GCA_944343275.1 uncultured Clostridia bacterium
ATAACCTTAAGGAAAGGAGATAAAAAATGAACTTAACTAATATCATATTAATGGTTATCGTATTAGGAGTTGCATTTGCAATAGTTCGTAAATTTGTTCAAAAAAGACAGAGTGAAGAGTCTGAAGAAAAACTTCAAGTTGACGATAGAACTTATACCCTAGAGACAATGACTGAATTTGTAAAGAAAAGGCTAGACGAAATTACAAAAATAAACTTATATGATATAGGTCTTTCAGAAGAAGAATTAAAGAGAAGAAAGAATAAAAAATATGAGCTTAAAAAAGCCTTAAAAGGTTGTACATATGGGGATATAAATGATAAAAGATATATTAAAGAATTGATTTATGATATGTTATATAATGAGTATGGCGTAGATGAAATAAATGTATCAAAAGCAATTCCGTTTGATGTGCCATCTTTACTAACAGCACAAGATAAGTTTGATATAATCTTATATATGTATAAATCTGAGTTTGGTTATGAAGCACTAACTGAAATAATAAAAAAATATAACTTAGCAGATTTAAAATATATAGCTGGAGATTCTAAACCATCATATGTTATTACTCCAGAAGAAATAGATGATATATATGAAAAAGAAAATTTTGCTTTAACATTTCAAGATAAATTAAATGTTGTAGTACAAAGAATATATCAACATTATAAAGGTTATAGTAGTATAGATGAAATAAGAGATATGAATATAGATGGTATTTCTGGTGGTGTATCAGGACTTCCAGAAAGTTTCTTAAGCCAAGTTGCACAAACAGACAGTGATTATTTAGGACAAATTGCAGAACACAAAGTACCACGTGCTTGTGATAGTATTTGGATAATGTTCCAAGGTAAATCTATTCGTTTAGCATTCCTATCATTTGGAACAGAAGCAGAATTAAAAAGAGTATGTCAAAATATTTATAAATTTAACAATCCTGGACAATTATCAGATACAAATGGTTATAAGATTAACGAAATGAAAGATGGATCTCGTGTCGTTGTTGTTAGACCAAGTATGTCAGAAACATGGGCATTTTTCGTAAGAAAGTTCGATGTTAAACGTGCAACACTAGAGCAAATAGTTAAGTTTCCAGGAAAAGAAGATACAATTGATTTACTAAAATATTTAGTAAAGGGTGCAAGAATTATATCTCTTACCGGTGAGCAGGGTTGTGGTAAAACAACAATGCTTATGGCTATGATAGAAAATATATATGAAACAATGAACTTACGTATTACAGAAACAGCATTCGAGCTTCACTTAAGAAGAATATATCCAACAAGAAATATATTATCAATGCGTGAGACAGAAACAATATCTGGACAGGAATGTTTGGACGTTCAGAAAAAGACTGATGGTTCTGTTAATATTATAGGTGAGGTTGCAACTGACCCCGTTGCATCTTGGATGATTCAATCTGCTCAGGTTGCATCTAAATTTACATTATTTACTCACCACGCAAAAACATTCCCAGACTTAGTTACAGCTCTTCGTAACTCTATGTTAAGAGCAGGAGTATTTACAGATGAAAGAACTGCAGAAGAGCAAGTTGTACAAGTATTAAACTTTGATATACACTTAGTAAAAGACTTTAGAGGTAGAAGATATATAGAAAGAATTACAGAATGTATTCCAGTAGAAGACAAGAATGAATATACAAATAACTACAGAAATGAAAAAACAATGGAAGGTAAAATAGAAAAATTCATGGATAATGCTACAATATATTTTACAAAAAGTACAAACAGAGAGTTATACCAATATAGAAATATATTAGAGTACCATGATGGAGAATATGTATTAACAAATCCTATTTCAGAAAAAAATATAAAAGAAATGTTAAACAATATGGATGATACAGATGCAGAAGAATTCAAAAAATTTGTAAAAAGAAACTGGGGAATTGTAGCTCATAGAGATTCAGAGATGATAGAAGATTAACAAAAAGCTTCAAGGAGGTGCAAATATATAGTAATGAACAGTGACATGATTAAATACATGATGATTGGTGTAGGAGCTTTATTTGCTATTATTGTAGTAGTATATATAATGCTTCGTAAAAAAATGCAAAGTTCTGATATTGTTCAAATAAAGCAATTAAGACAAGGAACACAAGAAAATAAGTTCTCAATGGAAATACTATATCAGAAACTTTATGTTATCTATATAAGAACACCATTCTTTAAAAGATATTTGTTTAAGATTAGAAGAAGACTTGAAATCATAAATATTGATGATGAATATTTAACTAGAAAACAAACTTCAAAAATATTAACAAATGCTTTATTAATTATTATACCATTAACTATTGCTATAATTTTTATAACAAAAAGCAATACACTACTTTTAGCAATAATGCTTATATTTGAAATTTTTATGATAGATTCACTTGTTGATGGTATGGTTGATAAATTAGATAATAAATTATTAGTTCAACAAATCGATTTTTTTGCTGAAATTAGACATGCTTATCATGAATACAACATGGTTGAGGAGGCAATATACCAAGTTGCACAAGGAGATAGTGCCCCAGAAATGTCTAGACAAGCAGAGAAAATATATGAAATTTTAATTTCAGATGATCCAGAAAGTGAGTTGGAGAAATATTATGATATTGCTCCCAATAGTTACTTAAAGGAATTCGCAGGAATTTCATATTTAACAAAAGAGTTTGGTGATAGAACTGTAGATAAAACATCTCTTTATTTAAAAAACTTAAATAACATAAGCCAAGAGATGCAACTAGAAATATTAAAAAGAGATAAATTAGATTATGTTTTCCAAAGTTTGTCATTAATCGCAATAGTACCATTACTAGCATTAGAGCCAATTAAAAGCTGGGCTGTTTCTTCATTTTCTTTTACACAATCTTTTTACAATGGAAAAAATGGTATGATAGTACAAATACTAATAGTATTACTTACATTTATATGTTACATACTTATAAGAAAAATAAAAGATAATGGTTCTACAAAAATTGAAATAAGGCCAGATAATCCGTGGGAAGAAAAAGTTTACAAGATACCAATTATAAAGCAAATAGTAGATGCTTTTGTACCAAAAGATGGAACTAAAGAAAGAAGAAAATTAAAAAACTTAATGAAAGATGCAGCTTCTAAAGATAAGATTCAATGGCTATACGTAAAAAGGTTATTATTAACAGTAGTTACTTTTGCAGGTTCATTAATTTTATTTACACAATTACACTCGTTACAAATTCATTACATATATACAGAACCAACTGCAACATATGATATAGTTGGACAAATGACGGAAAGAGATTTAAGAACTGCAATGGAATTAACAGAAAGTGACAATAAATTTCTAGATGAGTTTAGAGGGAAAACAGATACAACCCAAGAAGACATTGAAAAATCAATGAGAAAATCTGATGATTATGAGGGCAGTACAGACGACGAAATTGAAACCGCAGCAGAAAGAGTTTTGGAAAAGTTAAGACAAGTAAATAGTGAGTATTTAAGCTGGTTTGAAATGCTTTTAGCTATTGTATTTGCATTAATAGGATATAATGCTCCTGTTTTATTACTACACTTCCAAGCTAAAATGAGACAAATAGAAATGGAAGATGAGGTTATGCAATTCCAGACTATTATCTTAATGTTAATGAGAATTGAAAGAGTTAATGTTGAAATGATTCTGGAGTGGCTTGAAAGATATTCAAATATATTTAAGGATCCTATTACAAAATGTGTTAACGATTATGAAAGTGGTCCATGGGAAGCTCTAGAAAAAATGAAAGAAGATGTCAACTATAAAGAGTTTATACGTATAATTGAAAGTCTTCAAGCAGCTGTTGAAAGAATACCAATTTCAGAAGCATTTGATGAATTAGATTCAGAAAGAGAATATTACCAAGCTAGAAGAAAAGAATCAAATGATAGATTAATTTCTAGAAAAGGTATGATTGGAAAAGCAATTGGTTTTGCTCCAATGGTATGCTTATTTGTAGGATACTTAATTGTACCACTAGTATTTATAGGTCTTACAAGTATGTCTACATCATTTAATACTATGCAAACAATGGCATAAAGAAAGGATAAAATATGGAAAATGCAGCAAAAGCATTACAGTTTGCAGCTGGACTTTTAATAACACTATTAATTATAAGTGCATTAGTATATGGTTACAGTAGATTATCAGAAATAAAACAAATTGAACAAGATAATGAAAGAGATCAGCAATCTGCAGATTTTAATTTACAATATGAAGTATATAATAGGTCAGGAGTTTATGGAAGTGAATTATTATCACTTGCAAACAAAATAGGAGACTATAACATAAAACAAGCAGATGAACAAGGATATCAAGAAGTTTCGCTTTCAATTACATTAACTCCTCCTATTGGAGCACAAGTTTATACAAATACAACATATGATGCTGACTCTATAACTCAGTGTTATGATACATTAGCAGAAAAAATTAGAACTGCAAATGAAACTATTAAGGGAAAAAGTATATCATATTGGGCTGGGTCTTCAAGTGAAGTAAGGACCACATTTAACGATACTACAAGCCCAACATTACAACAAATGACAGAAAAAATAAGAAATTATAATTCATTAGTTTCTGAAAGAGATGATATATCAAGATTAACTTTTAAATGTACTAAAGTAGAATATGATGAAAATAATGGTAGAATTATATCAATGAAATTTGAAGAAGAGTAAGATTTCGCCTAAAAGCTGACGCACTTTTTTTGGGCGAAACTATAAAAAAAGGAGGAACATAGTAGTGGAAAATGTAAGCAATGCCTTGCTAATTGCAGGTGGCGTACTAATAGGCGTTTTAATATTAACTATTGGCGTTTATTTATATACTATGTTTGGAGAGGGAAGTGCATCTTTATCTGATCAATTAACACAAAGACAAATAGATGAATTTAATGCGCAATTTTATAAATATGAAAACCAAGATACAATTCGAATACATGATATTATTTCAATTGCTAATCTAGCCAAACAAAATAATATTAATTATGGATATACGTCAATAGACGAAGGACCATTTTATATAACAGTAACAATAAGCAATTTATCCGGCAGTGAAGGAAGAAATTTAGAAACAATTGATACAGCAAAATCTAATGAGCTGTTAAGTAAGTATTCTTTAAATGGTGCAACGCCAATAAATTTTCATTGCACAAGCGTTACTGCCAATGAAGATACTAAAAGAGTTGATAGTATAACTTTTGAAAAAATTGATTAAGTTTTCATATAAAAATATATTGATTTTATTGCAAAAAAACGCAAAAAATGATATAATATAGGAAGATTGATATTATGAAAAAATATGTCTTAATAATAATTACAATTGTTTTAATTATTGTTGCTGTAGTTACTTATAAG
>CALVMH010000066.1 GCA_944343275.1 uncultured Clostridia bacterium
AATACTCTAACAGAAATACTGGAAACTGATTGGAGCCTATTAGAGCAAGACCAAACTAATAAACTAACATTAATAACGTGTATTAAAAACAAAGTAAACCAAAGGCTATGTGTACAAGCCATACAAAAAGAAATATAAGAAAGGAATGAAAATTATATGAAAATTACCAAAATTTTAAGTGTTTTAATATTAATAATATTGATAGTAACAAATGCTTTACCAGTATTTGCTATAGAATTTTACCCAGGACAAACAATAAGACTAAAGAAAGACCATGAATGTACATCGGTGTTAAAAATGAAAGGACAAGATTTATTAAAAGGTGTAGTATATGTTGTTTATGAAGACCAAGCGACTGGCAAAAAGCTTCCTGCTTTTTGTGTTGAACCATCAAAAGAAGGAATTGGAACCGGTGCAGGTGATGAGTATGATGTAACATTAGATATGTTAGACAATCAAGCTTTATGGAGGATTTTATTTAAAGGGTTCATGGGAAGCAAGTATTCTGATTGGGGACTGGAATGTGAAGATGACTTATATTACGCAACTAAAACGGCTGTCCATTGTTTAGTCGACGGGATTAATCCAAAAGGAAAATATGAAGTTCCCAATAGAGTTGGATGGGGAGAAGAGGTGACCTTAGAAGAAGTACAACGAAGAGGTACTAAAGTTTTAGATGTTGCTGAAGAGTTATATAATTATGGAATTAATGGACAAGAAAATTATGTACAACCACAAATAGAACTTACTAAAGAAAGCGAAAAAGTTACAACAATAGATTCGAAAGAATTTTTGCTTCAAGAATTTAGAGTAACAGGAAACAGAGAAATTGATGGCTATAATGTTGGAATAGAGGGACTTCCAGACGGAACTAAAATATTAGATGTTAATGGAAATGAAACTTACGATATGGAGAGTGATATTTTTAAAGTCGCAGTTCCTGTTAGTAAAATAGATAGAACTTTAAATGAAAATATATTCATTAATGGAGTACAGATTAAAACATATCCCGTATTTTATGCCATAGCTTATAAAGAAGAACTACAAGATTATATAATTTATCCAGGAGAAACAGAATATGCAAATGCAGAATTTAATTTAAAAATCATTCCTGCTAAATCTAATCTAAAGGTAATTAAGCAAGATGAAGAAACAAAAAAGCCAATAGCAGGAGTAAAATTTAATGCTAAATATTCAGAAAGTGGAGAAAATATAGGAGATTATATTACAGATGAAAATGGTGAAATAGAAATTCCTAATTTAAGACCAGAAAAAATTACATTAACAGAGTTAGAAACATTAGAGCAATATGAGCTAAATAATACTCCACTAGAAATAAAAATGAATTATGGTGAAAATAAAGAAATAACAATTTACAATAAGTATAAAAAGGGCAAATTAAAGGTAATAAAAACAGATAAAGAAGATGATAGTATTAAATTAAAAGGTGTAGAATTCGATTTAATAGATAAAGATAGTAACATAGTAGGTCATTTGGTAACAAATGAAAATGGAGAAGCTCAGTTAGATGGAATAAATATTGGAGATTACATTTTAAGAGAGACCAAGACTAAAGAAGAATATAAAATTTCGTTAGAAGATAAAAATGTAACCATAAAATGGAATGAAGAATCTGTAATTACAATTTCTAATGAAAAGAAAAAAGGTCAAATTGAAGTTGTAAAAGTAGACAAAGAAGATAATACAATAAAATTAAAAGGTGTAGAATTTGAAGTATTAGATAAAAATGATAATGTAGTTGATAAGATAATAACAGATGAAAATGGAACAGCAAAAACAAAGCTATTGCCAATAGGTACATATTATTTAAGAGAAATTTCTACAGATGATAAACATATACTTAATGACAAAAAAATTGAGACAATAGTAAAAGAAGATGTGACAGCATCAGTAATAGTGGAGAATGAAAGAATAAAAGGACAAATAAAAATAGTAAAAACAAGTGAAGATAAAAATAATATATTAAATTTAGAAGCGGGAGCACCAATAGAAGGAGCAAAGTTTAACATATATAATTCTGAAGGAAAATTAGTAGATCAAGTTATAACAAATGAGGAAGGAATAGCTACAACAAAAAAATTAGATAAAGGAAAATATTCAGTACAGGAAATTGAAACAGGAAAGTGGTATATACTAAATGAAGAAAAGTTTAATATAGAAATTAAAGAAAACAATGAAATAGTTGAATTAGATATAACAAACAAGTCTGAAAATCCAGGAGTAGATATAGAAAAAGAAAGTAAAAACATTGTAAAAAAGAATGAAGAAATAGATTATGAATTTACAATAAAAAACACAGGAAATACAAAATTAACAGACTTTACTTGGTATGATATATTACCAAATCAATACGCCAAAATAACGAAAATAGAAACAGGAACATTTAACCAAGACATCACTTATAGCATATATTATAAAACTAATAGAAAAGCAGAGTATCTAGTCTTAAAAAAAGACTTAAATAGTAAAGAAAACAATTATATAGATTTAACCAATATTTACTTAGAAGAAGGGGAAGAGATAACTGAAATAAAAGTATGCTTTGGAGAAGTAGATGTGGGATTTTCAAATGAACAAAAACCACATATTTATATGAAATTAAAAGATAATCTAGAAAATGATACAAAAATAGAAAACTTTACTATATTAGAAGGGTATGACAAAGATTATAAAGTAACAGATGAAGATGAAACTACTGGCACAGTATATAATGTAGAAGAAAAGAAAAAGTTGCCTAGGACAGGTTTTTAATAAATCATTGACAATACGTAACGTATAATATATAATAAGGAGGAAATATTATATAGTGAAAAGTATAAAACCTAAGCAACTAGTAAGAATGCTTAAAAAAGCTGGCTGGGTAGAAGTTAATCAAAAAGGGTCTCATTTGCAGATGAAAAAAGAACGGCATACATGATATTATTTCAATACCAATGCATAATAAAGATGTTCCTACTGGTTTACTTATTGCTATACTTAAGAAAGCTGGTTTAAAATAATAATTTTTAAACTTATAGGAGGTTTAACATGAATAAGAAAGCAATATTATCTTATCCTTGTATATTTACTGAAGAGAATAATGAATTTTGGGGGCAATTTATAGCTCCCTTGGATGGAATTTTTTCTAGAGGAAAAAATTTAGCTGAGTGTATAGAGGATTCAAAGGAAGCTTTAGGAGCGTACTTGATGGACTTAAATGAATATCCTGAATCTAATATTGATTTACACAATATAAATTTGAGCAAAAATCAAATATTATCATATGTTTCAATTAATATGAAGGAATATCTTGATAAATATTCTAATAAATCTGTAAAAAAGACATTATCTATTCCAGCATGGTTAAATACTAAAGCTGAAAAAGCTAATATAAATTTTTCTAAAATATTACAAAAAGCATTAATAGAAGAATTAAATATAAATCAAAATAAAATATAAAAAACTAAGATTTTCTAGATAGCTTTGCTACTTAGAAAATCTTAGAATTATAAATTTATTTTTTCATAGCCTCTTCTACAGCTACTGCAATAGAAACTGTAGCTCCAACCATTGGGTTATTTCCCATTCCTATTAATCCCATCATTTCAACATGTGCTGGTACTGATGAAGATCCTGCAAATTGTGCATCTGAATGCATTCTTCCCATAGTATCTGTCATACCATAAGAAGCAGGTCCTGCAGCCATGTTATCTGGATGTAATGTTCTTCCTGTTCCTCCACCTGAAGCAACTGAGAAGTATTTCTTTCCTTTCTCATAGCATTCTTTCTTATATGTTCCTGCAACTGGATGTTGGAATCTTGTTGGGTTTGTTGAATTTCCTGTTATAGAAACATCAACATCTTCATGATGCATTATTGCAACACCTTCACGAACATCATTTGCTCCATAACATCTAACTTTAGCTCTTTCTCCTGTAGAATAAGGTATTTCTTCAACTATTGTTAATTTTCCTGTATAATAATCAAAATCTGTTTTTACATATGTAAATCCATTAAATCTTGATATTATTTGAGCTGCATCTTTTCCCAAACCATTTAATATAACTCTTAATGGTTCTTTTCTTACTTTGTTAGCTGATTTTGCAATACCAATTGCTCCTTCAGCTGCTGCAAAGCTTTCATGTCCTGCTAAGAATGCAAAACATTTTGTATCTTCTGATAATAACATTGATGCTAAGTTTCCATGTCCTAATCCAACTTTTCTATCATCTGCAACTGAACCTGGGATACAGAAAGCTTGTAATCCTTCTCCGATTGCTTTAGCTGCATCTGCTGCTTTTGTGCAACCTTTTTTAACAGCGATTGCTGCACCTAATGTATATGCCCAAGCTGCATTTTCAAAACAGATTGGTTGTACTCCTTTTACGATTTCATATGGATTAAATCCTTTATCTGTACATATTTTTAATGCATCTTCAAAATCCTTTATTCCGTATTTTTCCATTACTGGTTTTATTTGATCGATTCTTCTTTCATAACTTTCAAATGTTACTGCCATTTTATTTCCTCCTTATTTCTTTTAAATTCATATATGATTCTCTTAACAAAGCAAAAGTGGTATATCTTCCGTTTTTCATTCGTTTTATTCGAAAATTGATTAAAATTAGTAAGATGTGCATTTTTCATAAATATAGACAAACTGAAGGTGTACTTTTGTACATCGAAGTTTGGATATTTTATGAAAAATGTGCAGATTGCTGATTTTAATTAATTTTGTCTTGGGTCAATCTTCTTAACAGCCTCATCAAATCTTCCATAAGTACCAGAAGCCTTTTCAATAGCCTCCATTGGATCCATACCTTTTTTGATGTTATCCATCATTTTCCCATATGAACATATTTGTATCCAATAATTTGGTCATCTTTATCTAATCCTAATTCTACAATATATCCTTCTGTTAATTGTAAATATCTAGGTCCTTTTAATGTACTTGAATAAATTGTTCCAACTTGTGATGTATGACCTTTTCCTAAATCTTCAAGTCCTGCTCCTACTGGAAGTCCTCCTTCTGAAAATGCTGTTTGAGTTCTTCCATATACAATTTGTAAGAATAATTCTCTCATAGCAGTATTGATTGCGTCACAAACTAAATCTGTATTTAATGCTTCTAATAAAGTTTTTCCTGTTAAAATTTCTCCAGCCATAGCTGCTGAATGTGTCATTCCTGAACATCCTATTGTTTCAATTAATGCTTCTTGAATGATACCATCTTTTACATTTAAAGTTAATTTACATGCTCCTTGTTGTGGTGCACACCATCCAATACCATGTGTTAAACCTGATATATCTTTTATTTCTTTAGCTT
>CALVMH010000067.1 GCA_944343275.1 uncultured Clostridia bacterium
CTGACGGTAATGAATTTATCTCAATAATGTTTGAGATGAAAAACGAAGCTGATACAACTTCTACAAAGAAGAAAAATGCTGATTTCTTAAAAGAACTGGATAAAGACAGACGTGAAAAGAAATGTGAATATGCTGTTCTTGTTTCAATGCTGGAACCTGAGAATGAGTTGTATAACAACGGAATTGTAGAAATGTCTCATTATTACGAAAAAATGTATGTAATAAGACCGCAGTTCTTTATACCTATAATCACTGTTTTAAGAAATGCTGCATTAAACTCTTTAGAATACAGGAAAGAACTTGCTGTTATAAGAGCACAGAATATAGACGTTGCAAACTTTGAAGCAGCCATGAATGATTTTAAAGATAAGTTTTCAAAAAATTATGAGCAGGCAAGTAAAAAGTTTAAAATTGCTATTGATGAAATTGATAAGACTATAGAACGTTTACAGAAAGCAAAAGAAGCGTTGTTATCGTCTGAAAATAACTTGAGGTTAGCAAATAACAAAGCGGAAGATTTAACTATAAAGAAACTTACGAAGAATAATCCGACTATGCAGAAGAAGTTTGAAGAAATTGCAGATTAAAATAATTCTAAGGACAACTCATTTTTGTAACAGCAGTAATACAAAATTGCTGCTGTTTCTCTATTTAACTATATGGAGATTTGCTTTACTTGGCTGAGCAATTCCTTTATTACCACCGTCAATTTCTGTTATACCTAAAATCAATTTTTTAAGTTCTTTTACAGATAATCCTAATTCTATTGCAATATCATTAATACTGATATTGTCATCGGTCAAACTTTTAAAAACCTTATTTAAAATTTGTGAACTTTCTTTAGGCATAGGATATGGTTCATTGATATTATAACCCATTTTATTTATTTCAATTACTAATGTTCTGTACTGCCATTCTGTAATCAAATTAAGTTTATTGAGCCTGTATACTATTGCACTTAATGAAACTGACCAGAATTTTTTTAACTTTATTAAATTTGGTATAATTGGCACTAATGGTGCTTGCGAAATAACAGTTGCTTCAGGCATAAGGAATGCTGAAGCGAATCGATTTGCTTCTTTTTCTGCTTCTTTATTTTTCTGAGTAATTCCATGTTTATGCAACACTAAATGACCTAGTTCATGTGCAGCATCAAAACGGCTCCTTTCTGATGATTTAAGAGTATTTAATAACACAAATGGGGTACCATCTTTCCATATAGAAAAAGCGTCGACATTTTTATAATCTTCAGCAATAAAATACACTCTAATGCCTTTTGATTCTAAAAGGTGAATCATATTTGAAATAGGTTTTTCGCCTAAGTTCCATTCTTGTCTAATAATTGTAGCCGCAGATTCTGGTGATGAATTTCTTAAATCAGGCAAATTATGAGTTGGTAATGTAAATTTTTCTTCAATCCAATCATTTAATTCAAAAGCTAATAAACCGGTTGCAAAAGATGAATCTCGTTGAGAAGCTGTCATCTTTGTAAGAGCTCTAAAACTAGCACTTTCAAATGAATTAAAGTCAACTTCATCCTTGGAAAAGAAACCTACTGGGAACTCCAAGATTTTAGCAATATTAGTAAGAGTATTTTCACTAGGTTCTTCTTTTACAACTTCACTTTCAAAATTACTAATAGATTGAGGAGATAAATTCAATAAATTAGCTAGTTCTTTTTTACTCATTCCTCTTTTTTTACGAGCAAGAGTTAATCTACTTGGTGTAAACATTGTTTAACCCTCGATACGTTTTCTAATAACAGGTATATCAATCTCTTCATCAATAGTTTTTTCAATTTCTATTTCAGTATTATTCAGTAATTGTTTTTGCAATATAAGTCGTTCTTTCCACGATGTAATTTTGCCATTAGTATTGATAGAATTGGGTTCAGATAATTCTGCTCTTAATTCGTCATTGTTTGAGTAATATAAAAGCACGTATGTTTTTATGTGTTCTTCCTCTGCTTCAGGGTATCCTGTAAAAAGATTCCCTTGAGAAGATGGTTCCATTACTTTAATTCCCCGTTCACCTTTTGGATTTTTATTAGAAGCCGGTTGATTCGGATTCCCAGTTGCAGCATTACCCGAAGACGGTATAATTCTTATTTTTTTATCGTAGGATATAATACCTTCAATCCCTTCTTCTTGGTATACGTCCCAGCCTTTATTATGAGTTAAAAATCTTAACTTGCTATTAGTATCATTCCATTGTATGTAGCCAGGTCTATTTTTTGTATCAAAATTTGTGCTATTTAACCTTCCTAAAAGTCCAGCCATAACTGCTTCTAAAAGAATCTCTTCTGTAATTCTAATTTCATTAAGTTTTTGTTTTATTATTTCTGAGTTTGTCACGACTGTTTGATTTTTGTTA
This sequence comes from uncultured Clostridia bacterium, assembly GCA_944343275.1. Lineage (GTDB taxonomy): Bacteria > Bacillota > Clostridia > Christensenellales > Borkfalkiaceae > Gallimonas. Next base: position 2,374 of record CALVMH010000067.1, read on the forward strand.
TACAATGGCTCTATACTCATGTTCTCCTCCGATGTTTTAACTTATTCTTTTTGTACCACAAATGAGGTTAAAAATCTATAAGTTGATGTTATATTTTTACAGAACTTAACATTATATACAAACAAAAACATATATATTATAATAGGTCTATAAAAAGTTTCGAGGAAGAAAAAGAATAAAACCAATGAGAATAAATGAATTATTAACTGTTAATGATGTTGCTAAAAAGTTAAAAGTAACAACACAATATATAAGAAGCCTTATAAGAGAAGGTCGCTTAAAAGCTACTATGATAGGTTCACAGTGGCTTATTGATAATAGTGACCTAAAACAGTACATTAAAGATAACAATATAGTTATTGAACCAGATGACCACAAAAGGTTAGCAAACGATATTCCAGATATAATTGCTTTAAGTTTTTTTTCAGGTGCAATGGGTTTAGATATAGGAATGAGAAATGTTGGTATTAAAGCTATGCTTGCTTGTGAATTTAATAAGGCTTGCAGGCTTACCATCGCTACCAATGAACCAGAAATGGCTTTAATTGGAGATATAGAAAAATATACAGCAAAAGAAATATTAGAATATGCTGGAGTGCCCAAAGGCAGAAAAGTTGATGTTATTTTTGGTGGTCCTCCGTGTCAAGCATTTAGTACGGCTGGTAACCGATTGGGGTTTAATGATTCAAGAGGTAATGTATTCTTAAAATATTTAGATATTGTAGGTGAAATAAAGCCTACTTATGTAGTAATTGAAAATGTAAGAGGCTTATTATCTGCGGAGTATCCTTATAAAGATATTGAGCAACCAATTAAAGGTGGTGCAATGCTTATCATTCTTGATAAGTTAAGAAGTTTTGGCTACAGTGTTTCATTTAATTTGTATAATGCTGCAAACTTTGGGGCTCCACAAATAAGGGAACGTGTTGTTATAATTGCAAAATTCGGGAAGGATAAAGTATCATATTTAAAACCTACAAACTCAAATGATGAAATGTATGGTCTTGCTCCTTGGAAAACGCTATATAATGCGATAAGTAAGATACCGAAAGGTACAAAACACCACTATATAGAATTTCCAGAAAAAAGATTGAAATATTATCGTATGCTTAAAGAAGGACAATATTGGAAGGATTTACCTCCAGAGATACAAGTAGAAGCAATGGGTAAAAAACTTCAATTAGGTGGTGGTAAAACAGGCTTCTTACGAAGATTATCGTTTAGTAAACCCTCTCCGACACTTGTTACAAATCCAACAATGCCGGCAACTGACCTTGCTCATCCAATTGAAGATAGACCTTTAAGTGTTGAGGAATATGCAAGTATACAAGAGTTTCCTAATGACTGGAAAATTTGTGGTTCTATTCTTGACCAATATAAACAGATAGGAAATGCCGTTCCAATAAAGTTAGGAGAAGCTATAGGTCGGACTATTCTTGATGATATGGCAGGTAATAAATATATGATATTTAATTTCCCTTATTCACGATATAAATTAACAGATGAAGTTTTTTGGGAAAAAGACATTAGAAGTAGAATAGAGAAGATAAAGAAAGAAAAAGCTACAAGTCAGAAATTATCTGCTTGTTCGCAGTTGCAACTTCAGTTATAAATCTAATATATGCTTCTTCTGATAAATTGCATTTATCAGAAGATAAATTATTTGCATTTATAATTTCGTTTAGGCTTTCCCATTTATAAGCAGGAAAACAAATTCCACCTTGTTTACTTGTGCCAAGCCTATACCATTTTTTAATTTCAGTTCCTTCTCTGATAGCACTACTTGAACTGTTTTCAGTATTGTTTTTATTTTTAACTTGGAGGTATACAGAACCATCTTTACTACAAAAATCAATTGCTCTTAGTATATTACCTTTGCACCATAACCAACCGAATTGACGAATGTTTATTGCAATATATTCTTCTAACAAATCACCCTGTATATTTTCCGCAGACATGAATAAGTTGTGATGACGTTCTTGAGCATTTGATTCACTTTCAGTTGCACCAGTCACAATTTCTACAAGTTTCTTTATGGCAGGGTCGGAACAAGAAGATTTAGGATTAGCATTATGCTTACTAGGAAGATTATTTTCCGAATCTGCATATGATTTTATCCATCTTTCAATATAGTGTTTATAGGTTATATCACCACTACCTAAATTAATAGAGGGAAACCTGTTTTTATCTCTTAACGCAATACTAAAAATAATGTCCAAATCTTTTGAAACGTTATAAATATCACGGTACTTTTTATATGCGATTTCTAAATCTCTGTCTGTTACTTCAAAATCCGTAATTGTTTTCTTATTAGCAACCATGCTTTGTATGATACACTACATTTGAAAATAAAACAAGTTTATTACAATGGCTTTACGCAGGAAAAACTTGCTGAACTTGCCAACATTGACGCAAAACATTTATCTAAAATAGAAAACGGGGTTCACAAACCTTCATACGATACGCTGAAAAAACTTTCAGATATTCTTAATTTTAACCTACGGGATATAGACAGAAAAACACAAACGGAGAATACTATTATACATTCTCCGTTGTATGGAAAATCTCTGAAAATCCTAAACTCTGCAAAATTAGAAAAAGAATTGCAAAATTATTATGATGTACTGAAATTAGCAAGCAGGCTTATGAACAAATAAGTTTTACTCTTAAGAGTTGTGTCTTTCCCCTTTAATTATTTCTACGTAATATTATTTTGCAATTTCCCAGTACAAATAATTGGGTTGAGCCCGTGTTCTGTTAACGGACGAAGCGAGCAACTAGCGTCAATCCTTATTGTTTCGTTATATGTCTCCTCATATTCCTCAGATAAAGGTAATGGAACATATAAAATCCCGTCAGATGGGACTACAAAAGGCATTCCCCAAGCGGAATATGCATTTGCGTCAAAATGTACATGTAACATATTGTACCCAGATAAAGTGTAAAAATAGCAGGGAGCAGTTTCGTCAAATCGTACCCTAGGTCTTAAGTTGGCAATATATGTGTTTGCACGCTTTGCTACGGGGTATCCAATATATTTTCTATCTGGGTTATAAATAGTTACTGGAGTGGGATAACAAGAGATATTGTGATTGGAAATATTAGTCCAAAGCTCTCCATTACTATAATCAATATATTGCATTGGTAAAACATGTATTCCTTGGACTACATCACTAGGTATTTCCTCAGTAGCCACAATTGGATAATTACTGAAAATATCGAACATCGCTTTTCCTTGCTCTAACGGAGTTAGTGTGCTATCTGATATATATTGTTCAATAATATCATATAATACCAAACCGTCATTGATTATTGGGCAAGTGTTTTCTGTATCTTTTGTATATATGATTTCGTTTAGTGCAATAGTTTCAGGAAAGTCATCAGGGCTCTTGGGACCGAAATATTTTCCGTCTATCCAGTAAAATGCGTCAACATCCGCATATAAATATGTAGGGTAATATAATGTATTAAATGAATTTCGCTCACCTGAAGAATATTTGTAGCGGGTAAATCTTTTAAAATTAGCTGTTTGTACTTTGCTTAACACGGATGTAGCAAATTCAGAATTATTAAAATTAATTAGCCCTTCTTCACTGGACATTATTGATTTAAAGTCCATATAAGTTTCAGGTATGTTTATGTAAGTAGTTCTTATGTCACCTAGCAAATAAGTCCCTATAGAATTGTTAGGACTCCCCGTTCCAGATTCAGGTATATTATCAATATTGTCATCCAAAAAGTCAGCAATACCCTGAACAGTATTTGAAACAAGATTTATAATTGTACTCCCTAATTGTGAAATTACGTCTGCTAAAGCCATATAATCTTTCTCCCCCGTTTCAGTTTTATAATTCAAAGAAAAATATAACAGCCTGATTTTATTTCAAACAAAAAGACCAGGTAGCCATTTAGTTGACGATTTTCGGTACCATAGTGTAGAATAGAAACTGTTCATCATCAAAAAAAAATAAATATTAATCCCCCGATATCGTCCAATAGCAACCTGTAAGGGCTCACTATAGACATATAAGTTAAGAATAAATTCATCATTATGATGAGTTTAGTTCTCGTGCAATTTTTTGAGGATGAAATAAAGGCATTTAAGAGGCAGGATTGAG
>CALVMH010000068.1 GCA_944343275.1 uncultured Clostridia bacterium
ATGGTATATTCTTTTGGAATAAAGTTATGTGCTTTTATATTCTCTTCTTTCCAAATTTGCATTACAGCATCTATATTATTATCATTAAGCCTTCTAATCATTAAATCTTATTCACCTTCTATATTTTTATTCATCATTTGGAATTGCTATAACTGTTGCTCCTCCTGCTTGTTCTACTTCAATTCCTAGTAATTCATTTATATAGCTATCGATTGATTTAAGAGGGAAACATAGGCTTATTTTCCCATCTTGTGAAATTATGTATCTGTTTCCTATTGTTACGTCACCTTTTTTACCTGGTATTAAGTATTCATAGTTGTTTATTTTTACTTTTATTCCACCATTGTATTCTTCTGTTATATCATAATCTTCAAGCCAAGATGGAGTAGCTATATCTGAGTATATTAATGGTGTTGTTATTTTTTCTATTTGTTCGTTGTCTGTTATTTCTATTGATTTATTTTTGTATTCTATTGTTATTTTATCTGTAGAAAACATTTCTCTTTTAGTTTGGTTATCTTCTAATGCATTTTCTATAATATTTTCAAATGTATCTACTCTATAAGCTTCTGAAAGTATTCCATCTTTTAATAACCAACCTTTAGCATTATCTTTATAAATGGCTAAGATTATGTCGTTATTAAAGTCTAGTTCATAATCTGGCGTTACTATTGATGGTAAATAATTTATTTCTTTTATATATACATTTTTACACTGTTCTAATATATAATCTACTGCTGTTTTCTCTGTTATTGTTATTTTATTAGTATTATCTTTTTGTGAAAGTGTTACTTTGTCTGTTTGAAATATTTTTGTTCTTTCTGTAAGTTCTTGGTCTACTATGTCCATAACTTTCTCTAAGATTCTAGGCTCTATTTTTGCTAAAAAAGTTCTGTCCTTATCTGTTATAAATACAAATCCATCATCATCATAGTTATCAAATGTAAAACTTACATCATTTCCTAAATCCACCTTATAATAACCAAGATAAGCTAATCCTATTTGACTGGAATGGTCAACTAGTCTTTTATTAGATATTTCTTCTATCATTTTTATTAGTTCTGCATCTTCTGTTGTTATGTCAAAACTTTCTTCTTCATCATACTTATATGTTATTACAACATTTTCTAAATCTCCTATTGTAACAGTTCTCTTTGGTAAAACTAATTGTTCATATAAAAATGTTCTTACTCCTTGTCCAGCATCTGTAAATATTATTATTCCTGATAAAACTAATAATATTACTACTATTACTAAAACTATTATTACAACTTTTTTCTTCATTTTCATCACCTTTTACCCTCTCTATAATAGGGACGTTTTTATAATAATGTTTTGTTGTTTTTTGTAATGTGTCCCTAAAAACATAATAGCATAAGTTAAACTATATATCAATATTTTGTTAATTATATTTCTATTTTTATAATATCTGAAATGTTTATATCTTGTTTTTTGTCTATTTGTATTTTCTTTTTTGTATAATCTATATTTGTTACTGTGCCTGCTATTTCAGTATATTGTTTATTTTTATAATATACTATTTTTACATTACTTCCTATTTCTATTTTATTAAAAATATTGTTAAGTTCATTTAATGTTTCATCAGATAAATCTATTCTTTCTTGATGTTCTATTTCTTTTTCTCTTAATGCTTCTTGCAGTCCTTTTAGTGCATCAAAAGGAAGAAATTGTTTTGCTCTTAATATTTTACTAACCACCATTATGACCTCCTATTAATTTATTTCTGAGCATGGTTGTTGCTCCTTCTTGTAAATCCATACCTCTAATAATTGCATTTTTACCCATTTTGTTTTTTATATTAGATACAGTTAGCTCTAGTTTTCTTTCTTTGTTTATTTTCTCTTGGTCTACAAATAGGTTTAGCTGTATGTTTTCTGCTTCTATAACATTTGCCAAATTTACTCCTATTCTTCTTATTGGAAAGTCCTTATTTGTAGTCGAATCATATATTTGTAAAAATGCTTTTAAAAGTTCTGAATATACATTTGTATAGTTTTCTATTTTTCTTGTTCCCCCGAGTTGCTTTTATTACATCTTTTGAATAGCCTATATATAAATTTACTGTGTCTGTTACTAAATTATTCTCTACAAGCCTTAGACTTCCAAGTTCCACCATTTCTTTTAAAACTAATCTTGCTTTTACAAAAGAATAATCCTCAAATAGAATTTGGCTGTTGGAAATAGAGTTGTTTTTAGGCTTATATGCTTTTATGTCTGCTATTGTGCAACTTTCTTTTCCCCATGAATGGTCTATTAAAAATTCTGCATTTACTCCAAATTCTTTGTATAATCTTTTTGGGTCTGCATGTGCGATGTCGTACATATCTAATATTCGCATTTTGTTTAATCTTCTATCTATACCTCTTCCTATTTGCCAAAAGTCTGTAAGTGGTCTATGGTGCCACAACTCTTTTTTGTACTTTTCTTCATCTAGATAACCTATGTTATTGGGGTTATGTTTTGCTGTGATGTCTAGTGCAATTTTTGCTAAATACATATTTGTCCCTATTCCTGCTGTTGCAGTTATTCCATAGGTTTTGTATATATCTTTAATTATTTTTTTAGCAAGTTCTATAGGTGATAATTGGTACAAATTAAGATATGATGTTGCATCCATAAATGCTTCATCTATGGAATATACATGTATGTCGTCTTTTGAAAAATATTTTAAATAAATTGCATAGATGTTTGCTGAATATTCTATATATTTTTTCATTCTTGGCATTGCAGTTATATATTTAATTGTTGGAGGAATTTCAAAAATTCTACATCTATTTTTTACTCCTAACATTTTCATTCTAGGACTAACTGCTAGACAGATTGTGCCTTTTCCTCTAGTAGAATCTGCTACAACTAAGTTTGTATTAAATGGGTCTAAGCCTCTTTCAACACATTCAACAGAAGCATAAAATGTTTTTAAATCTATACACATATAAATCTTCTGCATATTTTTCACTCCTAATTGTTAATGTTAGGATTATTATAGCACCTTTTATATTAAATGTAAACATTTGTTTGTATTTTTGTTTAAGAAAATTTATTCCATATTTGTTAAGTTTTGACATAGTTGAATTTTGTGAGAATATAAAAAATGCCAGAAGTTTGTTTCTTCTAGCATTTTTTGTTTTAACTATATAAACATTTCATTAAATTCTTCCAGACTTCCATTAAAGACATTCATATCTATTCTTTTTTCTTTTCCAATATATCCGTTTAATCTAACCTTGTCTGTATATTGCCAAAATGTCCATTTTCGATTATCTTTTAATTTTGGCACAAAATATACATCTCTAATCCATATATAATTGTCTTCAAAGTTATTTGCTATGTACAAATTATAGGATTTATATGTTGCATATATGATTGGCTTTTTCCCGTAAAATTCTTCTAGCTTTTCTAACATTATTTGTAATTGTTCCTGAGTTTCTTTTACTTCTGGAGGATTAATATATTTATCTCCATAAAATTCAATATCTACAACAGGTGGAAGCATGTCTTGTGTTTTAGGTACATTGCTTATAAAATTTTCTGCTTGTGTTTCTCCTTTACTGTCGTAGCTGAAGAAGTGATAGGCTCCAACTTTTAAGTTTGTTTTAATTGCATTTTCGTAGTTTACATTAAATTTTTCATCTACATAGGAACTTCCTTCAGTTGCCTTAATAAATGCAAAGTTAATTCCTTGTTTAGATAAAATGTTCCAATCTATTTCTCCTTGATAAGATGAAACATCTACTCCTCTAACTTCATATGTTTTTGGAGAAGGATAATTAAAAATCAAATACATTTATATTTTCTTTTATATAATCTGAATTATGTGCTCCAGGAATGACAATATCATATTTATCTAATTTTTCTTTTAATTCTACTTGTTGATAATATGGATGGCATTCTACTTGCATTAAAACTGGTTTTATTTTTGCATTTTCCATAATATCTTCAAAATGATATTCTTCAAAATTAGAAAGTCCTATTGATTTTACTTTTCCAGGTTCTACAGCTTTTTCCATGTCTTTCCATGCACCAAGCACATCTCCAAAAGGTTGATGTAATAGTAGTAGGTCAATAT
>CALVMH010000069.1 GCA_944343275.1 uncultured Clostridia bacterium
GTTGAGCGCTGCCTGCCAGAACGTGTTTCCGATGTCTACGTTCCCGTAGTTGATCGGCGCGATCGAGCCGTTTGCCGTACCATAGCCCGTCGTTCCCGTGGTGCCGCTTGCGTACAGTGGATTGGTGATAGTGTTCTGACCCAAGCTGCTCACCATTTCCGGCGTAAGCTGCGATACTGGGATGTCATACAGAGACGTTGCCGTATTCGCGCCGGTCGGCAGCGTGATCCCGGCGTTCTGCAGCGCCGAACCTGTGATGCTGCCAAGCAGTCCGCCCGCCATGTTTGCCATCCCGCCAAGCATTCCGCCGGGCGTGTATGAGGTATCGTCATCTCTGGACGAGGACGAAGAAGAGGAAGACGAAGAGGAAGAAGAACGTTCCTGCCGCGGTACTTCATCGTAGAACGCGCGCGGGTCGTTCAGCACCGTGTAGCCGATGGGCAGACCCAGAAGCTGACGGTCTGGAATGCTCAGCAGATCGTCAACGCCGGTCGCCAGTGCGCGCCAGTGGTCATACTGCGCGCGGGCAAGATCGTCGTGCTCCAGGTTGTTCATCTGGTCATAGATGTCCAGCTGAACGCCCATATCCGCCCGCTTTGTCGTGCGGTTGCCGTTTGCATCCACGAATGGCATGGTAATGCTTGCCACATTGTCATAGTCATTGATATACCGGTTGTTGGAATACGGGTTTCTGCTGGAATTATTGCCGTAAAAATTGCTGCCGTTCAGATATCCGGTATAGTAGTTGGTCGTGCCATACCCGTTGCCGTATCCTGCGTTGATCTTGGCGTTTCGCTGCTGCTCATATTTGGCTGCCGACATATAATCGCCGCGCGATACCGCGTCGTTGATCAACGCCTGGTAATCCGTGTTTTGGTCAAAGCTCGGCTTGAACGAGGACGAGTAACCGGAATTTCCGGAAGATGAACCGGAGGATGAACTTGACGACGGACGGCGTGAAGAACTTGACCCGGAGCTCGTCGAACTGCCGGAACTTGCTGACTGATTCCTGTTTGATGAGCTGGAAGAGCTGGAAGGTTTGGAGCTACTGTTGTTTTTGCTTGCGGAAACCGCTCCTTTCAGTGCGCTTCCGACAACCGCGCCAATGACAGATCCCCAATTTGGCATAAAATACACTCCTTTTTTTGCATAATAAAAGCAGGAGGTGTTTCCTCCTGCTTTGTGATTAGGTTGTCAGTGCTTCACGACATATTCATAATATGTGGAAAGCTTGTCTTGAACAGCGTCCTTGTCTTTCAGCCAAAATGCGCACGCAAGATCAACATAATAGTCGATGTTGTCCACGCCGTATTTTGCGCTTACTTTGCAGAAGTCGCTGTAAGTCGCGTTCATGGCAGCCCAGAACTCAATCGGGTCATGGTCAAGCCCTTTCTGCTGCATGATTTTGTTGGTCTGCTCTTTTGTCCAGTGCGCGCCGGTGGAACCGTCCGCATTTTCCATGCTGCGCATCCAGCGTTCAGCAGTTTCCCGGTCAAGTTTTTCGCCGTAACCGGATGCATGTCCCATCATTTTTTCACGGTGCTCGTGTACAGGGTCGCCTACATAGGCTTTATCATGGTCGCGAAAACCGATCCGGTTCATTGCATCCTCCCGGTACACCGGCGGGATATAGTCGTCTATGCGGTAGTTGTCCTCCATCCGGTATTCTCCGCGATATCGGTCGTCCATGCGGTCGTCATATCGCATATCATACCGGCTGCGCGGGGCGAACCTCCCATCGGAATACCGTCGGTTTTCCGGCTCGTCCATACGGGATTGCGGTGCATAGCGCCCGTCGTCATAGCGTTCACGATCGCGGTCGTCACGGAACCGGTCGTTCATCCGGTTGTCTCTGCTGGACATCAGAAACATTCTTGCTGATTTCGTCATGCTGTTGCACCTCCCGGCGCAGTACCGTTAATACTGCTCAGATTATTGCTCGGCGCGCAGCACGGCTGGCCGAGCATCCGGAACGAGCCGCCCGTGGCGCTCGTGGAAACACAAGTGGAATATCTCGTGCGGGTTCTGATGCCGCACGCGGTCACTTGCGCGCAATTCCGCTTGGTCAGCGGGTATAGTTCCGTGCCTGCGCCAATGGTGATATATACCGGCGCATTGATCGTCGTTGTGTCAGGGATGGCCTGCGCCACAACGATACAATACTTTTCGCCGTCATTGTAGCTGCCCGCCGGGATATTGATTTCAAGATTGCCGCCGGTAAAGCTGACAGCCTGGGAAAGAACAAGGTTCGGGCAAAGTTTACATACAGGCTTGCAAGACATAATTAAACCTCCTGAAAATCAGGGGCGGACTAAGCCGCCCCGAAATGGATCACGGCAAATGCCGGATGTCAGCAGCCACAGCCGCAATAACCATTGTTGTAACCTACGCCGGAGGGATTACCATAGCAGCAGTTCGGGTTCGGAACCACATAAGCTGCTACCGGGCAATCATGGCCGGTTCGACGGATGATTTCTGCGGTATTCGCGTCCATCGCCGCCTGCAGCACCGCATTCTGGTTTGCCTGCGAAGCCTGAAGCTTGAGGTTGGTGTTTTCAGCCTGCAGCGCATCGATCTTGGACTGCACCATGAAATCCATCAGGCCGCGATAGTTCGCGTTTTGATTGTCGATGATATCACGGGTGCTGTTCTGGATCGCGTTGCGGGTATCGCATGCCTGCGTTGCAAGGTCATAGCGCACGCCCTGAATTGCATTCTGCGTCTGGCAGCAGCAATCCTGAAGGTTGTAGCCCAGCTGGCACATAGCCTTGTCAACGCCGTTAAAGCCCTGCAGCATTGCAACATTGGTGTTGTTGAAGCCGCCGGTAATGGCATTGTTCAGCGCATAGGTGCTGTCGCAGATACCATGCTGTACGCCGCGCACTGCGTTGTGCAGGTCGTTGAAGTTAAACTCACTGCACAGGTCTGCACGGGTCAGCGCGCCCTGTCCTGCAGCAGAGTTGATGCCGCCGCCAAAGCCGCCGTATCCACCATTGCCCCAGCCGAAGATCATGGCGAACAGGATGATCGCCCACCAGCCGTCACCATTGAGAAAGCCGCTGTTGTTACCGTTGCCGGAATCGCTGCCGAGAGCATAACCGGTTGCAAAATCGTTATCCATTTTTTGTTCTCCTTTTCGTGTATTTACATCGGGGCCGCGCGCTCCCCGGATGTTACGGGATGAGCGGTTTTTTATCAGGAACCGTTGTAAAAACCGAAAAGGTGATTTTTATTTCATGAGGTTGTTTGCCTGTGTAATAAATTGTTTTGGGTCAATCCCCGCTTCACGAAGCATATTTGCGCCAATCTGATTGTAACTAGTGCCCATTGCCTGTAACTGCGGGATTTCCTTTGCCATCTCCTGCATGGCCTGCTGCGGTGTCATGCCGCTATTCTTCATCTGCATAACGCGAGCCACAGCCGGATTATTCGACGTGAGATGCTGCATGAGCATTTGTCCCATGTCCATTTGCTGCGCCTCCTAACTGGTCAAGCAATGCGTTGAATCGTTTTGCAAGATCGTCAAAGTCTGAACGTTTCACATAATCAGAAAGGTCTGGAACTTTCTCCTCCTGCATCTGTACTCGCTGATACGGGATGAATTCCGCATTCCCCGTCTGGAAGTTCATTTGCTTGGTGTAAATGAATCCGTGGGAGAAATCCGGCATGATCGTTGTCGCGCCGCTAAAATCTGTCTGCATGGCGCGTGCTTCTTCGATAGAAGCTACCGGCCTGACGATCATACCCGGCTGCTGCACGGGCTGTTGTACAGGCTGCTGATAGGGATAAGGTTGCCCCTGCGATAGATAAGTAGGAAACATCAGCCAAGCACCTCCGTAACATGCTCGCTGATCGAACGCCGTTCGGATTCTTTGAAGCTGATATATTCCGCAAGTTCCTGCATTTTCCCGTTTTCCAGATAGTCAGCTACAATACACTTTGCGCATTCCGGCATATAGCCGATCCTCTCAAGCCGCGTTTCGTATGAAACCATTCGATCACATCCTTTATGCTTATAGCATAAAAGAAAAAGAGCACCAAAACCTTTCGGTTTTAATGCTCTTTTGATTCAGTTTTCTGTCACAAAACTTTCACGATTTTCCGCTTGATGTTTTTGATCCTGCGGTTTACCGTGCTTTCCGACATCTGCAGTTTCATGCAGATCTCAATAACCGAATGGTCTTTGACACGGAGGTTAAAGACCCTCAATTCGTCCGGTGTAAAGTTGCAGTCCCGACGAAACCGGTCACATTCAATCTCCGTGAACTCGGTTTTCAGGTTCATCGGGTCACCCCTTCTTTTTCTTACGGATTACTCTGATTCGTGTCCCCTTCGATTTGCCGTCCCTGCGTATCCGCGCCCTGATCCGTGCCATTAAAAACGCCTCCTGTATTGTCGCCCTGTACATAGTTCGCGTATCCGTCGCCGCTTTCTACTGCAATCGTGTCAAACTGGCTCCATTGCCAAATATGGAAAATGTTCGTAGCCGCAAGCAGCGCAACAAGAAGGGCTACTAAAATTTTATAAAATTTGAGCTGCCCTTTCAGCATTTCAAGGATTTCGCTTGCCAATGTGTTCTTTTCATCCATGTTTTTCACGCCCTTTCGCTATGATTATAGCAAAAGATTTTCAGCCGTACAAGTGTGCTTTGTCGTTGATAACAAGCACTTCGATTGCGTCATAGGTCAAAGCGAACTTTCCGTCCTCGTCCGTTTCCAAGAAGCCCTTATTCAGAAGCTTCTGGATCGTCGGACGCGCGTTTGACCATACTTCATCAATTTCTGTGTACAATTCGCGGTATTTATCACATACTCTTTGTGCTTCTTCATGCGCAATGCGCTTCACGTCGATTTCGTCCATATTACTTCACCATTTCATATAGACGGTGCATAAATGTAACCAACTGTTCACGTGTGCAAAAAGCCTTATACTGCTTGTCGCCGTTTTCGTCACCAGCAATCAGGCCGGATCCTTCCGCCCACTCTCGATGCTCCTGTGACCACGGGTCAGGCTGTTGCTGCTCAAGGTTCGCAAGGTAGGTTTCCATCATCTGATTAAACTGTTCCTGTGTGATCATATCGTCGTCCTCCGTTTCGTATTTGGGATTGCCATATCCGTAAATGCTGGAATAGTCCAGCGGGTACGATTTGCGCGCTACGCCGCCGCCGTTGGATACTACGCCAGATGCGCCCGAGGTATTTCCCTCAATGGTGTACACTCTGCCGCCCTGTACCTTCTCCACGATGCCGACATGCCCGCCGCCGCTGGGATACTGACCAGTGGAAAAATACACAATGTCGCCCGGTTTAGGCGTGTATGCAGACCGTAGGTGAAAACGACTGCGCTCAAAAAACCAGTCACGGCCATTGTAGCAGCTTGCCGTCTTGGGGATGATACCACCGTTACCAGACTGCCATGCGCACCAGCTCACAAACATGTGACACCAATATGCTTCGGGGCCGTTCAGGCCGTACCATGCGCCATACTTAGTGTAGTTGTTACTCCCGGCGTTCGCCGTCTTGCTGTCAAGATCGGAATTGCTGGCCTTTTCCAGATATCCAATCTCGGCGGCGGCGACTTTCAAAAGCTCGCTTGCTTTTCCCATATAATCACGCTTTCCAGTTCATGATTTCTTTCAGCTTGTCGTAGCCGAACATCGCTGCATAAGCTACCATAAATCCGACCACAACCAGCGCAACCACGACATACCACGCAATAGTGATTGCATTGATCTGGCAATATGCCACGCCGGATACGATTGTCAAAACCTCTGCGACGATCAGCGCAACAATGTTTGTCGGGAGTTTATCCCATGTAGCTTTCTTCGCTACCTCAACAATGACGTTGGTCAGCGCCACCAGAACGCCGACGATTGTGATAATGCTCGCCAGTTCCATTGCGTCTCCTTTCATGCATCGCGGTTCATGTTTACCGCCGTTTCGATTTTCTTCACGTTCTCTTTTCCGCTCTTGTTTTGGTAAAAGCTCACGCTTGCCCCGTAGGCCGCCCACACGGCGCTGATAAAGGTTGTGAGGTATGGAAGACTGCCCGTAAATTGCGTTGCGATGGCGGTCTCTACAAAGCCGAGAACGCGGTATGACACATAAGCTACCAGCAGGGTTTCAAAAATCAGAATCCATTTTGAAAATTCAAGCTTCATTGAATACCTACCTTTGCCAGCACAAAAGCAATCACAGCCGCAAGCACCGCCCAAATCGCTTTGTCTACGATAGCGTCCCAACGCTTTCCGGGTTTCAGTTCGCAACTTTCCTGCTTTGCCAAAACCTTCTTGATATTCTCGTCCATGCCGTTCAGCTTTTCATCCAGCCTTGCATCTCTGGCAATCTGTTCCCGCTGCCAGTCGTAGAATTTAGCATGGAAGTCTTTTGAATCCTCCTGCCATTTCTCGAGGGCTGCGATTCGTCCTTCCAATTTTGCGGCTTCTGCCTTCCCTAGGCAATCCCGTTCCGGGTCTAAAATGCATTTATCGTCCACATTACACCTCCTGTGTGTAGGATGGTTTGGGGCGGTTCTACCCGCCCCGATCACCTCCTTACTCTACGAGCCGCCAGCCTGCCGGGTACGAATCAGGCGACCAGACGTTCCCATCCATGGTAGACTGATAGTGTTTCCCGTTGTACGTCACCTTGTCGCCGGTATTGTACGCATCATGCGCGCCCGTGGGCTGTACAAACTCCGGCCATTCGTCAGCCGGTTCGGTATCTCCCTGCTCGGGCGCGGGCCCTGTTCCGCCCGGCTCTGTTTCGCCTTGCTCTGGTGCGTTTACCGCTTCCCAGCCCTGCGGGTACGCGCTGGGTGCCCATACATTATTGTCGATCGTGCTACGGTAAACCTGTCCATTCTCGGTGCAGCACTCACCGATGCCGTAATGGCTGGTGGACATAGCAACAAAAGGCAGTGCGTCCTCTGGATTAGTAGACCAGACAAAACCCCATTGCGCGGGAAGTTCTTCCGGCTCGCCGGGGTACACCATACTGTCATACACCTGAAGCAGCTTCACCACTCTGCCCGCCGTAGATCGGCAGACAAAACCAACAGGGCGCTGAAGCATATTTTTTTGTTCCTTCGCCGCCTGAAAGTCCGGGATGACCTGTTTCTCGGCATACAGCGCAGTGCCGTCCATGTCGGGGGCGCGGGTCTGTAAATCCTGCGCGTCCGCCTTGCCCTGCTTGTACATGACGTTTAAGGCGATTTCTTTACTGGTCAAATTGAGTTCACCCCCTCGGCGTAAGCCTCCGCCATCGCGTCCCATGTGACGACCGTCGGCTCTTCGTCCCCGTCCGTCAGGTGATAAGTGTTTTTGTCATACATCTTGTCGGACGCGGGGGAATAGTAATAGTCGAAATCGTCCGCACTGGAAGTGATAAGCTTCCCGTTCTTTTGCAGCTTGACATACTCAATGCGGTCTGTTTTTTCGAGTACGTCATGCCCCTGTACAATGTTCATTGCAGCCCCTTTCCAGCCCTAACAGGACTTGTTTATTAGATACGTTCTTTTCCAGCCTGACGGCGCGTGTAAAACCTGTAAACTCATATATCAGTTCTCCGTCCGAATAAACGAGGATGGTATCCGGCAGGTTGCAGGCAATCTCATCCACCGTATCTATCGGCGTGTCGCTGAATATCAGGTTGACGGCCTTGTGCGTTATCAAGCTGTCGAGCGCGTACCGTTCTCCGTTGATTTCTGCATACATTGTTTGTAAACCTCTTTCATGGCCTGCCTTGTCCGGTACGAATGGCAGCGCCTTGCGTGACCGTTCCAGCTTTCATAGCTGGTTTTCAGATCGTCCGGCGGCAGCGTGTTCGCAAGCTTTTTCAGCTTCCTGCGCTCCCTGGTCACATTCGCGCGGCTGAGCTTCCGAACGACGCGACCGCTGTCTGTCAATGTGAATTTGATTTTGAGGAACGTAAACCCACGCGATAGCTTAATGATCTGCGTCTTGTTCCCGTTCATCTCAACGCCGAACACCGCCGCTTCCTCCCGGATAAGCTCCGCGCATCTGCGCAAGTGTTCTTTGCCCGGATGGATAATATACCCATCATCCATGTACCGCCCGTAGCACTTGCAGCGCATGCGCTCCTTTATCATGTGGTCAAGGCGATTCGGGATAGCGATAGCGAGAGTTTGCGATATCTGGGAGCCAAGCCCCAAGCCCTTAATGCCGAACATCCGCACAAGGTATTTGGAAAGCTCGCGCAGCCGTTCATCTTGCACGTACCTGTCCAGCAACGCAAACGCCGCTTCGTGCGATATGCTCTCGAAAAACTTGTGGAAATCATAGGTCAAGATGTAACCGTCCGTACCGTACTTGCGGTAATGCCATCTAAGCTGTTCGCTTATCCTTTTGAGTGCATAATCCATCCCCTTTCCGCTTTGGCTCGCGGAATTGTCCGGTATCAGCGGCCTTTCAAGCAACGGCGTAAGGCAGTAGTCACACAAACACCGCTGCACAACACGTTCAGTGATATGCACGGATTTGATGTGCCTTTTCTTGCCCCTGTCCTGAATGTCGAACTCGATAAAGCCTTTACTTCTCCACTTCCCGGAAAGTAGTTCCTTTTGCGTCTTGCGGACGTTGATAAACGCGTTCGCCTTATAAGCTTGCGTCGAGTGCTTCCAGCCTACGCCGCGCCTGCACTTTTTATAGCTTTTGTACATGTTGGCGTAGGTGAAAACACTCTCAAAAGTAGGTTGCTGCATAAACCCTCGCATGTAGCAGGTTGGCTCGTAAGCGCCTGCGTCAAGAATTGTATTTACCCTTACGGGAGGGCGGCGCACTCCTTACGCGCGTGGACTGATTTCACTAAAAAGCTACTTTGTCTCCCTTTCGCGCAATCCAAAGCACACCCCGTTCGTATTGCTGGCGTTGTTATTGTTGGCGTTGCCGTTGCTGTTGACATTGCAGAAGTTCGTCGTGTTGCTCGCATTCGGGGAAGCCCGAACGCTCGCACCGGCAGCAGATTAACAGCGCGCCGCCCATGTCTTAAAATTTGAGTCGTTCCTTGTCTGCTTTTTTAGCCCCCGAGATAAGCCGCGCTTCCTCGATCATCAGGTCTGCCCAATGCGTCAGCGCGTATTCGCTCAGCCCGTGCTGAAATTCCTGTAAAACGGAAATCTTGCCGATGAGCGCTTGCAGTGCGCCGTTCGCCTTGTTGAAAAGATCGCGCCGGACTTGTGCTTCATGTTCGTTCACCGGATAAATGCTGTTTGCCGCCTTGCAGTTGTTGTGAACCTCAGCCGCAAGCCGGGATATTTCCGTCCCGATGAAAAACGTCATGCGTTTCGGCAGTTTCATACAGCACTTGATCGTGTGGACTTCGAGGTCGTAAGCATTATCGAGGAACTTTATCGAGCTTTCTCCACGTTGGCTTTTCAGTACAGACATTTTACTTCCTTTCCCGCGCCATAAAGGCGCGGATTATGAGATGTTGGATTAAACAGATAAGCCAAAGCACACCCCGCTCGCACCGCTGGCGGCGTTAGCGCTGGCGATGCCGCCGCTGTCGACAATGCAGAAGCTCGCCGCGTTGCTCGCACGCGGGGAAGCCTCCCAGTACCAGTTCGCATCTCCGCTGCCGTTGTTAAGTCGTTTGACGCGGCTTGCGTTGTCGGTGAAGATGGGGTACTTACGTGCATTTCCCGTGCTGTGCTCAGTCGCGGGTGAATATGTGGTTGCGCCGAACATTTCATATTCGAGCGGTGTCCAAACCTTGGAGCCGTGCCACTGACCGTTTTTGGTATTGTTGCCAGTTCCATACCATTTGTAAGTGGTTTTCAGCGCCGATCTGAGATCTGACGGCAGGCCTTTTAAAATCGTGCCGTTCAGGTAATCATATAGTGCAGACGCAGGAAAACCGCCAACATTGGT
>CALVMH010000070.1 GCA_944343275.1 uncultured Clostridia bacterium
GAATGGGACGACTATGGACGGCCAAGAATAATGAGTCTTGATGAATTTTCTACCCACTATCGCTTAGTACAGCAAGGGGAAAAGAAACCATTTGAACTGATGAAAGAATTAGGTATGACGAAGCCTACCTTTTATCGTTACAAAAATCAAATTGAGAAAGGGTGTTAAATATGGCATCAGTAAAAAGAGTTGAGTATAAAAGCGGTAGAGTTGTGTACCGCATAGTTATCTGTCAAGGATACGATAATAAGGGAAATAAACTGGTTAAGAATCTTACATATTCTGTCAATCAGTCGGCAACCCCAAAACAGCAAGAACGAGAAGCGAAGAAGTTTGCTATGGATATGGAAGATAAACTGAAATATGGCTATGACTTCAACGCAGAAAAGATGTCATTTGAAGATTTTGCATACAAATGGCTTGAAAGTGTCAAAGATGACTTAGCTTATGGAACATACGCAGGATATAAACAGGTGTTGGAAAGCAGGATTCTCCCCTATTTCAAAGGCTATAAAGTAGCCAATATCAAAACACCACACATTGAAGCCTTTTATAAAACTTTGGTGTCTGATTATTCGTATGGAACAATAAAGAGATTTGCTAATGTGCTGAATCTAATCTTTAAGACAGCAAGGCGTTATCAGATGATAGAAAGCAATCCCTGCGAAGATGCCAAGAAACCCAAAAATAAGGACGAAGAAACAGGCTTAAAGTTCTTCACACCCAAGCAATCAATCATGTTTATGAAGTCCTTAGATCTGACCTATGATGTGGTATATAAAGGACACCAACGCATTGATGATACAGGCAAACCCTACTATGTAAAGGAATACACAGAATCCTATACGGTGCCTACACAGTTTAAGGTGTTTTTTATGCTATCTCTGTTTTGCGGATTCAGAAAAGGAGAAACCCTTGCTCTGCATTGGAACGATATTGATTATAAGAACAAGACAATATCAATTTCAAAGTCTGTAGGTATGACCGAGCATGGATTTGACTACAAGGACCCTAAAACGAAAAAGTCTGTGCGTAAGGTATCTATTCCAGATGATGTAATACCCCTCTTAAAGCAATATCACAGCGAGTATGTGCAAACCCTCTGGAAACATGGTACTGCATGGCAAGGGGATAGAGAAAACGGTGGAAACCTCTTTATTCAGTCTGACGGTAAACTCATGGGGCATACTACCCCTTATCAGTATTTTGTTAAGCACTTAAATCGCTATAATGAATGGGTGCAGAACAATCCCGATAAAGCAAAGGCTGGTGGATTTGAGGAGTTGCCAATGATACCGCTTCACGGGTTAAGACATTCGTGTGCTACCCTACTGAATTATCTGGAAGTCAACATTATTGAAATTTCAAAGACTTTAGGCCACTCCACCTGTTCGACCACAATGAACATCTACGCACACAGTTTTGAGGAACAGCAAGAGGTAGTTGCCAACAAGGTCAATGACTTCCTGCGAATGAACGCATAAAATAATTGAGAGCCAGAGGACAAAATCCAAAGGCTCTCATTTAGTCATTATTCATCTTTCAATTCCATGTGGTCAAGGGCATATTGTAAAGCCATGCTGATTAGTTCGTTGCGAGAACGATTTGTCTTGGCCGCTAAATCGTTATACTCCTCTTGCAAGGCTCTATCTATGCGTATCGTCATAGTGACAGACTTATCTTCCTTGGGTGTCACGATAAATTTCTCCATAATGCAATTCCTCCATCGGTTTTAATCACATTATAGTATTGACAAGGCACACAAAACTATGACACAATATAGAGTTGAAATTTCAATGCGCTTTTAGATTGCAATTTGTGTTACACTCTGCTAAAATAATATTGCTGACAAATTGGGTTTAGTTGGCAAATTCAAGAGTGTTAAGGTGAACAAAATGCAACCAATTTTTACAATGCAGTATGGAGAGTTTGCAGTTGCAGATTATCTATCAAAGAAAATAAAAGGAACATCTGTCTTTATTCCTGCTTCGGCACAAGAAAAAGGTATAGACCTGTTATTGTACCGTTACGACAATAATTGCAATAAGACAAATACGATTCAAGTTAAAATGTCTAGAACATATTATAATGACAAAGAAGATTCTGGCTATCCATTCTATTTGTGGTTTAATAGGTTCCCTGTTCAGCAAAACGCTAACTGGTATATACTGGTTGGGATATATGCAAAGCACTCTGATGATGTGCAAAATGCAGGTGCTAAAAGCACGAAATGGGATACGATTATGCTTGCTTTTACAAATAAGGAAATGTCTTTGTTTATGTCAGAAGTAAAGCAGAAAAAAGACCCAACAAAAGATGATAGAATGTTCGGTTTTGGTTTTGATTCAAGTAAAGCAATCTTTCAGACAAGAGGCTGGCCAGAAATTCGAGATATGAGCCGCTATCTCATAGAAAATCGTATTGACGAAATTACGCATTCATTCATTTAGTGGTGTCTCATTAAAGAGGTGGTGAAAAATGAATACCTACACAAAGTTAACCGCATATTTGCCTATTCTTGAAGCTGATAATTTTGGAAAGTGGATAGTTGATAGCAAAAGCAAAGGAACGATTGAGAGCCCTATACAAATGCCCTATGTAACTTATTCCAGAATGGCGAGACACTTTATAGATGATGTTTACACTTTCGCTGATGAACACCAAGAATACGGTCTATACCGCTACAATGATATTCTGTTTGAAAACGGAATCGAATGGGATAATGCTTCTATGAGAGAAGTTGATACTTCTGCTTTGGACGGAAAATGTATTACAGCCTTACTTATGGGTGCAATTCGAGCAGATAGATTTTCAGAGGGAGCGTTACTACACTTTTTTGAAGCAGGCACAATTACAAAATGGCTTAATCGTCTTAAAGAGATCGATGAAAAAAAGAGTCTTGACTGAAACAAACAGCCAAGGCTCTTTCTTTATACTATTGTGATACTAAACTTACGGCGTGTTAGGGAAACATAGGCGAGTTAGGGAAAGCAAAAGTTTCAAAAATGTAATACGGGTAGCACTTAGGGAGAACTATGGAGAGATAGGGAAAGCGTTAGTTAATCTTCTTCAAATGAATTGCGCAACTTTTTTAAGTTAGAAGACATACTTGGCACCGTAGAATCAGCAATTTTTGTGCCTTTCAATACAGCAAATCCATCTGACACTATCAATCCCTTTGCGTCAGCCCCTCTAACTGCAGTTATGAAAAAGTATTCTTGTGTATTAGTCTGCCTAATATTACTATCATCTATCGTTTCAAAAACTTTATAGCCGAGTGTATTTACGAGTAATTTTGCATTATCAATAAACTCTAACAACATTGCTTCATCATATTCAGATACGGAAGAACATGTTGGAACTGAGTTATTTATTATTACAGCTGTTACCGCGTTTAATGCCAACATGTAAAACGAATTTTC
>CALVMH010000071.1 GCA_944343275.1 uncultured Clostridia bacterium
ATAAATGGTGAAAAACCAAGATATTATGTTGTAAATCTTGATGATGAAACGAAGTTGCATAATTCATTGATTGATTCTTTCATAGTTGATTTTAAGTATTTTTTTACGGCTGATATGTCACAATTTTCAGAAGAAAAATATGTATCAAGTATAAAGCTATTTTATAGAGAAGAACTATCACATAATTTTGCTAGTTATTTATCTCGAATAGGAATTCCTATAATTAGTAATAATGATAAATTAAAAGATGATTCTAAGAATTAATGTTCATAATCATCTTTTTTCGTTATATAATTTCTTGGACTATTAATAGGTCTTAGAAAAATTTATTATATAAAAGCTCGAACAGATTCGTCAATGGAGCGATAACAAAGGTTATTTGAAACTAATATTATTAAAAGTTGATAAATAACTAATCACTAAAGTAATGATACCATCAATTGATAAAAATAAAATAATTTTAATCGTAATTTGCCAAAATTGATAAAATAAATGGTATAATAATATATGAAAGGTATGTGATTATATAACAACTCTTTATTTAATAAGACATTCAAAACCGATGAAAGTCAATAATACATTAATAATGATAACTTACAAATTCAAAATAAAAAGCAGTTTCTTTCAATTGAGGGGAAACAAATAGCACAAAATAAATTAAATAATACAGAATTAGATAACACAATTTTTAGATGAAAATTATAAAATTGGCAATGGCGAATATCAAAAAGAAGTTAGAAAAGAATGTATTCTACTATTATGAAAATATTAGAAACAAACAAAGATAAAAAAATGCTATTGTTAGTCATGCTACTGCTATTTCATACTTATAAAAAATGGTGTGATATAGATTTGATTGATAATAAACTTAGATATAGTTTTGATGGAAATATATTATTGGTTGAATACTTTAATTATTGTGAAACTTTCAAACTTAAATTTGATGATAATAATAAAATAATTAGTATTGAGAATATTAATTTAGATTGGGTGGTGTAAAAATGTCTAAGTATGTAAAAGTTATGTATGGTACTACTTCTGGTGCTAGTGATTTTAAATATAAGGTTAATGAAATTAATGTTAGTGAGCATTGGAATCCTAATGCTGAAAAAGGTAGAGACTTTGGAGGGTTTAATTATACAACAGAAGAATGCATGTTAAGATGGTTGCATCGCGGCGATACAATTTATGATGTTGAAATTCCAAAAGAAGCTGAAAATATTAAAATAGAAGGCGCGACAACTATATATAGAACTAATAAAATAATTATAAGTAATTCTAGAAAAGTGGATGATGAATTAGCGCTTCATTTTTATAAAATATCTAAAATACCAGAAAAATCTTATTACAAAGCCTTAGGTGTTGTAAGTATTATGAATTATAGAAAGACAGCTTATGCAATACTAAAAGACAAAGTAAATGAAAATAATATTGATGAGGTTTTAGAGGAATGGAACGATTTTATTTCTCATGGTAATAAAAATGATAGAAAGGGTGTTAATGATCTTGTTAGTGAAATTGAAAGGGATTTATATGAAATCAAATCTAACATGCTTATAAGTAGATTTAACTGATGATAAAGTCATGAATATTACTTGGAAATCTGGTAGTTGACAAAAAAATAGATTTATTTTACTATGGTTATAGTAGAAGTGAAGGTAATCGATTATGGAAGATAAATTTAATTTAACTAGAGAACAAAATGTATTTTGTGATAAACCAAAAGATTATTTATTTACTAATTTTAATGAGTTTTATCTAAAAATTTTAGACTATTTTAAAGATAGTGATAAAACTATAGTAATTGATTCAGCGCAATATAGGAATATAAAAGACTATTCTATTTTAAAGGGACAAATAATAGTCATGAGAACAAGTATTGAAACTTGCTATGAAAGAACTTTAAATAGATGGAAAAGTAATAATGAGTTTGATGAAGAAAAATATCAAAAATTTGTTAATAAGAAAATTGGTATGTTTAATTGGTATAATAGTTTAAATAAATTTCTTGAAGAGGTTGATAAATTATGAATTGGAACGAATTATTTATAAAAATGCAAGAAATAAATGCAACAATTAATAATGATTGTGATTTAAGATATTTAGAAGAAAATATGAAATATGTGTTAGAGGCAGGAAAATTCTATAATGATAATTGTGGTTCTTTATCAATATCAACTGAACTTGCGGCTCAAATCAGACAAAGCTATCAGTTTTTTTCTAGATACCTGATAGTCTATATGGCAAAGAAATATGACAAGCATTTGGGTTATCAGTTGGAATCAGATGCCCAAAAAAGTTATTTTTTAAAAAATACTATAAATCTTTCTAAATACATGATTGGAAAAATCGATTTTGAGCATATTATGTTTACTATTTTTCATGAATTTAGGCACAAAATGCAACATGATGACTTTGATAAAATACTTAATGATATTAATAGTATATTATTAATTGATCCCATTGCAATTATCCTTTTAAAAGAAAGTGTAACACAGGCTGATACTCAACTTTACAATGCAAATCATAATTGTTTTATTGGTGAACATGATGCTAATTTATTTGCATTGTCTGAATGTGGCTTGTTAATAGATAAAAAAAAGTTAGAACACGATTATAGTAAAATAAATGAAACAACTAATTATATTAATGCAATGATTACTGGAATAGACCTAACAGGAGAAGAGTTTAATGATAGACAACATCTGCCAATTATTTACGAACAAGATTATAGATTTAAAAAATTTATCGCAGACAAAAAAGGCATTAATTATTCAATGCTAAGTTTGATATATAATCCTAATGGAACTCCAAAGACTTATCAAGAGTTACTAGAAGAAAAGAAAAAACTAATTGAAAAATATAAGGGACAAACTGTTGATAGAAAGACCTCTACAACAAATTATGAGCAATGGTCTAATCCTAAAAGAGCTGAAGAACATATTGAAGAGATTTTTAAGTTAATAATTGCTAGTGATCCAATTTTAACTTTGCAAGAATATTTACATAAATTTAATACAACCGATAATAAATTAATAGCTAAACAATGTGGGTATAAAGTTGTTAATCTTTTAAATAATTGTCCTCAACTTATTGATAT
>CALVMH010000072.1 GCA_944343275.1 uncultured Clostridia bacterium
TGCGCTTAGAGGTGCTTTCAAAATTCGGCTTTAACGATAGGATAATGGACGAGATTAAGGACTATTTCTATAATATGGCATACGAGACGGGAACCCTGTGGGAGAACGACAGCACGGTTGCAAGCTGTAACCACGGCTTTGCGTCGCATATTATTCATTTGATTATCCGCGATTGCTTCGGCATTAAGGAAATTGACGAGGAAAACAAGGTTATATATTTAAGCGAATATAAATCGGCGTTTAAAAACGCCGAAATCATGGTTCCGCTTAAAAACGGCACATTGAAACTAAGCGTAGAGAACGGAAAAAGGACAGCCGATTTGAAGGGCGGCTATACTTACATTGAAACAGAGAGTTTTTGAGAAAAAACGCTGAATTACTTGACAATTCGCAAAAGCCGTATTATAATAAAAAAAGAGATTAGAGATACAAAGTACGGTAGGCGCTTTGTATCTTTTTTTTGTTTTGAAGGGGGATAACCTGTGTATACTCAAAATATCATAGATGCGTTAGAGCGGACACCTATAATCGCCGCCACCGATTCTGCGGGCTGGGAAAAGGCGATTGCGTCCGATGTCGAGGTGCTTTTCCACCTGAGCGCTAATATTATGACAATCGGGAATGACATTAAGAAAGCTAAGGGCATAATAAGTATATATTTGTGCATATAGATTTAGCGGAGGAATTACTAATGGATACGGTTAAAATCAATAAAAACAACACTGCCTTGATTGCCCACAGGGGCTTAAGCGGAATCGAGTGCGAAAATACCGCCGCCGCCTTTGTTGCGGCGGGCAACAGAAGCTATTTCGGGATAGAAACCGACGTTCACAAAACCGCCGACGGAAAGTTTATAATAATTCACGACGATAATACAGGTCGCGTGTGTGCGGAAGACCTTTCTGTTGAAAACAGGAATTATGATGATTTGAGAAGGCTTCGTTTAAATGCAAGGGACGGTAAAATCAGGGAGGATTTATGTTTTCCGAGCCTTGAAGAATACTTAAGAGTATGCAAAACATATGATAAAATAGGGGTTTTAGAGCTTAAAAATTCTTTTGAAAAAAGCGATGTGGAAAGAATATTAGATATAGTCAAAAACGAATATGAAACAGATAAGCTTATATTTATATCCTTTGATTATAATAATCTTGTATACATAAAGGAGCTTGATAATACTGCGACCGTGCAGTTCCTTTGCGGCTGTCCCGTGGACGACGCTCTTATAGAAAAGCTGCTTAAATACGGTATGGATTTGGATATATATTTCTCTTATCTTGACGAAGACGCTATAAAACGCTTGCACGACAACGGCATTAAAGTTAATTGCTGGACGGTTGACGGGAAGTGTGACGCCGAGCGCCTTACCGAGTGGGGAATTGATTATATTACAAGCAATATTTTAGAGTAGCGCCGGAATTATATTACCGTTTTATGCCAAGCTCATAGTAAATCACTCTGCTAACCTGCCCGGACGCAGGTTCAAAAAGAGCCTCTTTTCTGATTTCTCAGAAAGGGGGCTCTTTTTTGATCTTAAACTATAAAAAATCGGTTTGATGGCTTGTTCGGTTCCGCATATCAGTTATTTTTTGCGTATCTGCTCCCTGAAGGCTCGCGGGGAAACGTGTGCCTGCTTTTTAAACTGCGTTGAGAAATGCTCGGGAGTTTGATAGCCAAGGGAATAGGCGATTTGCTCAATCTGTAAATTGGTTTCGCTGAGCACCAGCTTTGCGGTTTCAAGCTTTCTTTCGTTTATATAAAGGTGCGGCGTAATCCCGTATTTGCGCTTAAAGGTTTTAATTACAAAATCCTTGGAGCGCCCGACCTTGTCCGCCAACTCCTGAATGGAATAAATTTTATTGGGAGAATTGTCAATAATGCCCTTTATCATAATGGCGTCGTCGGCTTCAAGCGTATTGTTGGAGCAATGCTGTAATCTTATGAATATTCTGTGTACCAGCGAGGCAAACAATTCCTGTCGCAGGTCCTCGTCCATATCGCTTTTTGCACAGCTGTATATTTCCTTGAACAGCTCTTCGGTATCGCTTTTGTGAAAGACATATTTTAATTCCAAATGATACTGATTTATCAGCACAGAGGGCAGATTTCCCCTTATATTGATAAAGTATTTTTCCCACGGATCGCTGTCGCCGCTGTAATATATGTGGTTTGTATATAACGGCAGAAGATAGACATCACCCTCTGCGGGATAGTATATGTTGCCGTTAACCTTTAATGTTCCTGTGCCCTTGGTTATATATTCCAAAACGGTGACGTCCGATTCCTTGCGCGCCTGACAATAGGAAGAATCACAATGTGAAAAGCCTACAAGCTCACCGTGAAAGGGGGAAAGCTGATTTACCCATTTAAAATAATTCATGTCTTCCCACATTATGAAATACCCCTTTCGTCAAAAACGGTAGACTGATGTACTTACAGGCATATTATATTCGCTGATACATTATAAAGTCAAGGCTATAACGGAAGAAACTTCTTTTTTGAAGGTTTTCAATTCTTATGTATATGGTGTTTTTATTGTCGATAATGTATAATAAACTTACTCAAAAGAATAGTTTTTAGTCATTTTACTTTCAAATCAACGTTTTATCCGTTAAATTCCTTGATTTGTTTTTTGTTTTTTTAACTAATGTTTTTTATTTAAAATACTTTTTTTAGAAATTTATGGAGGTTATGTTAATGAGTTGCAAAATTAAGCTTATCGCCCTGATTGCGGCTGTCTCGCTTTTCGCCTGCTCCGCCGCGGGCTGTAATGAAAATCCCGATGATAAGTCGGAAAGCTCGGTTCCCACGGTTTCCGATCATCAGAGCGAGGACACAGAATCAACCGAAGCGCTTCCCGAAAATCAGAGGATAAGCAATAAGTTTGAGGATACCAAGCTTGATAGATATAAATATGTGTGGGGCGACGAGTTCGACAAGGACGAGCTTGATTTGACCAAATGGACCATTCTTTCCCACAGCAACGAGTCCACCGATACCCTCCAGTTTGAGCTGGGCGATGAAAATTTATCAAAGGTCTTTAAAATTGAAAACGGCGCGGCAACCCAAATATTTCAGCGCTGGTACGACCCGACTAACACGCTGATTCAGTATGCGACTTCGGCGCATTTAATGACCCGCCCTACAATGAGCTGGCAGTACGGCTATCTTGAGGTAAGGCTCAGAATGAGCTTCCGCAAGGACGGAAATGCGATATGGATGGTAAGCAAAAACGCACTTAATGCTAATGACAATGCCTACTGCGGATTAGAGGTCGACGTATTTGAAACCCTTGCCTCCACCGATTCTGTAACCCCGAATATACATTTGTGGTATAAGGACGGCCGTCACAGCGACTATAACGGACTGGTTATGAAGGGTGAGCCCCAAAAGTATACCTTTACCAATTCTTATAATCTCTCAAAAGAGTTCCATTTATACGGCTTTGAGTGGACGCCTACCGAAATGTCTATGTATGTTGACGGCGAAAAATATTGGACATTAGATACTACTAAGAGCTTTGACGACGACCCCGATACGACGGTATATAATCAGCCGATTTATCTTATGCTTAGCGCAGGTGCGTTTACTCCCCAAAAAACTTGGCATACATACGAAGGAGACGTGATTGATAATACAAGCCTGCCGCTTGATTTTACTGTCGATTGGGTAAGACTTTATCAGGACCCGAATATGAAGGGTACTCAGCTTAATCTTGCAAAATAATAAAAAAGGAATGAGCTTCTGATGCGAAAAAAGGTTTATAAGCGCTCTTTGGCTTTACTGCTCGGCGCGGCGCTTGTTTTAGGCGGCATACCCGCCGCGGCTGAAAACAGCGTCTCGGGTGCTGACGCAGATACCGCTTCATCGGTTTCGGAAATTTCCGAATACGCCGCTTACATCGGAGCGCAGACCGATGCTTTTAAAGCCAAAACCGATATTACCGTCAGCTTAGACGCTTTCAAAGCGGAGGAGGGCGCGTCGGCAGAGCTTAAAAACGATTATAACGGATCTAAAGCCTTGCTGTGGGAAAACGGCAAGGGAACTGTATCTGCCGAATTTAATGTCGCTGAAAGCGGACTTTATAATATCAAGCTTACATATTATCTTCCCGAAGCGGGCGTTGAGCCTGAAATAGGCATAATGCTCGACGGCGAATATCCTTATTCCGACTTAAAAAAGGTCACCCTTCCCCGCGAATGGAAAAATGCGGGAGAGACAAGGCAGGACGCGTCGGGCAACGAGCTTACTCCCGAGCAGGTCGAGACGGATAGGTATATTACCCGCATTATGAAGGATTCAAGCGGTGTGTCGGTAGAGCCCTTCCTTGCAAGCCTTTCGGTGGGAATGCACAGGCTGACCCTTGTTTCTCCTGCACAGACAATAGCTTTTTCCGAAATTAAATTTACCGCGCCTGAGGAAACAGAGGAATATAAAAGTCCTAAGCTTGAAGACGGCGGGGAATATGTTTCTCCTATAGTAATAGAGGGCGAGGACGCGCTTTATAAGTCCTCAAACACAATGATACCCCGCGCGGACACCTCCGATTCGGGTATGAACCCCTCAAGCCCCTATACTACCAAGCTTAATTATATAGGCGGCAGTAATTACAACAGTCCGACCGATACGCTTGTATGGGAATTTGAAGTGAAGACAAGCGGCTATTATAAGCTCGCGCTTAGATATAAGCAGGCGGACGTTGTTAACGGAGAAAGCCTTAGATGGCTTAGAATAGACGGCGAAACTCCCTTTGAAGAGTGTAAGGCGATGCGCTTTAAATATAATCCGAGATGGCGCATTTACAGCTTTGAGGACGAAAACGAGGAGCCGTATTACATTTATTTGGAGGAAGGACCGCATCAGCTCTCACTTGAAGTTACCCTCGGCGATATGTCGGAATACTATAAGCGGCTTTCCGAGGTGGTTAAAAAGCTGGGTGACGAGTATATAAGCATAGTTAAGATTACGGGAGATTCTCCCGACG
The DNA here is from genome assembly GCA_944343275.1 of uncultured Clostridia bacterium. Lineage (GTDB taxonomy): Bacteria > Bacillota > Clostridia > Christensenellales > Borkfalkiaceae > Gallimonas. The sequence goes on from CALVMH010000072.1 coordinate 4,985, forward strand.
TTAACCGCGATTACGAGCTTTTCAATCAGATACCCGACCTTAACGAAAGGCTCGCCGAATACAGCGAAAAGCTTACGGGCATTATAAGCGATATGCAAAGCTTTTCGGGTAAGCTCGGAAGTGAGTATATCTCCACGGGCGAACAGCTTGCAAAATTTGTCACAAGTATTTTAGATAAGCCGAATGATAACGGCGTTTACTACAAGCTTACAACCGATATTTACCTTAACGATACTACAAGATCCGACTGGAAGGACGAGGCGCGTTCCTGGTACTTCTCAACATGGGGTCAGTATGAAAGCTCTATGGGCTTCAGAGGAGTTTTCGACGGAGACGGTCACGTTGTATCGGGACTTTACCTCAATGTTGAAAACGACGGTCAGGTTTTAGGCGGTCTTATCCCTGTAATCGGTGAAGGCGGCGTGGTTAAGAATGTCGGCGTGGTTAATTCCTTCCTTCGCGGCTATGATAACAAGTACGGCAACGGTTGGATAGGATCGATATGCGGCTATTCCTATTATTGGGACAATGCGGTTCCCGGAGAATTGGCAACCATAAGCGGCTGCTTTGCAGACGGTACCGTTACGGTAAGCGGTCAGATAGCAGGCGGAATATTAGGAGCTACTCCGAAAGCAATGCTTATTGAAAACTGCTATTTCACAGGCGTTCTGCTTTCCGAAACCGACGGTCAAAGGGGCGGAATTGTAGGCTATAACTGGAGCGGCGTTATCGAAAGCCCGATAAGGAATTGCTATGTGGCGACCGCGGCTAAGGACTCCGCAATCGGCAAGTGCTTTGATACTACAAAATGCGAAAATGTTTACTGTACCGTAGCCACTCGTTCGGGCGGACGTATTCTGAGCCTTAAATCAATGCGCGGCAAAAATGCCGAAAAGTATATGGAGGGCTTTGATTTCAAAAACGTATGGTACGCCTGCAATGATGGCACCCCCGTTTTAAGAGCCTTCGGAACAAGCTCAAAATATTCAAACACCTCTCCCTTCGATAAGATCTGTATAACCTTTGTTACAAACGGAGGAAACGAGATTGAGCCTATTTACGGCGAGGAAGGCGCAAAAATCGAATGGCCCGAGGTTACCCGCAAAGGCTATGAGTTCAAGGGCTGGTACGTTTACCGCGAGCTTGACGTTGAGTTCCCGCTCGACGTCTTCCCGATGAACGATGTCACCCTTTATGCAAAATGGGAATCTTTGAGCATTGAGCAGGGCTTCGAGAGGGATTACGATAATTCTCTGCTCGGAGACGATTATGAGCTTTATAAGCTCGGTATGCCGGGCTTCTCCTTCAATTTTGTACACGGCGGAACAAAGTCGGTTCACCGAATCGGAAACAGTGATACCGACAGCTCATTTGTACTGTTTGACAGCAGTTTAGGTCAGCTTGTTCCGGGCAAGGAATACAACTTGACCATGTGGGTTTATGTTGAGACGGAGAATACTCCCGTAAATCTTAGCTTAGGTCAGATAAATAAGGCTTCGCTGTCGGCAAAAGCAACAAACGTTCAGTCTCTTGCAGATATTTCGCAGGATAAGGCGGGCGCTTGGCAGGAGGTTTCACTCACCTTTGTCGCGGGCGCAAAGTACTTAGAGCTTACAAGCTCGGGCGGATGCAGTATTTATTTCGATGACCTTGTGATTACGCCCACGGGCAAAGAGGGAACACCCTTAAACAACGACAGCGCGAACACGGCTCCCGAAAACGGTTCCGCACATAAGTACATTTATATTATAATAGTTGTATCTGCGATTGTCATTGTCGGCGCGGGTGCTGTGGCGGTACTTTATATTAAAAAAAGAAAAACACTTAACAAATAATTAAATATCGGAAGTTGCCGCAAAAACGCGGCAACTTCGCATTTACATTCTGTCAGGAGAATATTTATGAAATTGAGAGCACCGGCTTATCCGTTAATTACAGTAGACCCCTACTTCAGCGTTTGGTCAACAAGTGATAAGCTTTATGAAAGCGATATTAAAACATGGGATTCAAGAACCTGTTTTTTAATCGGAAAAGCTGAAATTGACGGAGAAGACTATGTCTTTATGGGTTCGGCAAAGGATATGAATATGCCGCCTATGAATCAGGTCGATGTAATTACAGAGAGCTTTTCCACAAAATATATATTTGAAGCGGCGGGCGTGCGCCTTATAGCGGACTTCTTTACACCGGCGCTGCCGACCGATTTGGATATCCTCTCAAGACCTGCCTCATATCTTAAAATAACCGCCTATTCTGTCGATTCGGCGGCGCACAAGGTTAAGGTATCGGTATTGGCTTCTGAGGATTTTTGTATTGAACGGAAGCTCCAAAACTGCGTTTTGACCGAAAAGGTAAGCCTGTCAAACGGCTTTTCCGCTATGAAAATGGGTGGAACCGAACAGCTTGTTTTAGGTCACTCGGGGGATGACAGAGGTATAGACTGGGGCTATTTTTATCTTGCGACGGACAAAGGTGCGGTATCCTCCCTTCAAATGGCGGACAGAGTGTTTTTAAGCGTCCAAGCCCTGCTTGATACCGACTCTGAAAATGAAATGCTTATTGTTTTCGCGTATGACGACGTTTATTCGATTAAATATTTCGGTGAGTTTTTAAAGGCATACTGGAAACGCGAGGGCAAGACCTGTGAGCAGATAATTGAAGAGGCATTCCAAAAATACGATGAGTTTAAAAATCAATGCGATGAATTTAATAAAAAGCTTGAAAAAGACGCGATAAGTGCGGGCGGCGAAAAATACGCCGAGCTTTTAAAGCTTGCTCTGCGGCAGATTATGGCGGCGTGCAAGCTTGTAATAAAAAACGACGGCGAGATACTTTACATAACCAAGGAATGTTTAAGTAACGGCTGTGCCGCAACGGTAGACGTAAGCTATCCTACATTACCGTTTTTCCTGCTTTACAATTCACAGCTTGCAGAGGCTATGATAAAGCCTGTTTTTGAATATTCTAAAAGCGGAAAATGGCCCTATGAATTTGCACCCCACGATTTAGGCACTTATCCTATTCTTAACGGTCAGGTTTACGGCAACGGCTTTAAACTCGAAATGCAAATGCCCGTAGAGGAGTGCGGCAATATGCTTATTATGACCGCCGCGGTCACAAAAGCGATAGGTAATACCGAACTGTGTAAAGAATACGGCGGTCTCCTTGAGCAGTGGGCTAAGTATCTCACAAAATTCGGCGCTGACCCCGAAAATCAGCTTTGCACCGACGACTTTGCGGGACACCTTGCGCACAACTGCAATTTATCGCTTAAATCAATATTTGCGCTCGCCTCATATTCGTGGCTGTGCGATAAAGCGGGAGACCAAAGCCGAGCGGATTATTACTTAAAGCTTGCAAAGGAAACGGCGGCGGAATGGAAGGAGAAAGCGACAAACGCCGACGGCACCTACAGGCTTACCTTTGATAAGCCCAATACCTTTAGTATGAAGTACAACGCCGTTTGGGATAAAATTTTTGAATTAAATATATTCTCTAAGGATATGTGGGATAAGGAAACCAAAAGCTATAAAGCCCATATGAATCCCTACGGTCTGCCGCTTGACAGCCGCTCGGATTGCACAAAGTCCGATTGGATGCTTTGGACGGCGACCCTTTCTAATGACCCCGATTTCTTTAAGAAAATAATAGACGCCTTATGGCTTAATTATAATTTGTCCCCGTCAAGAGTTCCTATGAACGACCTGTTTTCAACCGTAACCTCTATGAAAATTCATTTTCAGCACCGTTCGGTTCAGGGCGGACTGTTTATAAGACTGCTTTCGGATAAAAAAATTTGCTCGCTTAATAAGCTTTAGATTGACATTTTACCTACTGTTTATATAATATAACTGCATATATTTATGCTAAGCAAGGAGCGCCGCTATGCAAAACAGATATGATGAACGTGTAAGAGAAACGGTGTTTCCTGTTCGAATAGTAAAGCTTTTCGGACGGGTGTCTAACGCCGAGGCACTGCTTAAAGAACAGCCGCTGCAGGTAAATCTTAATGAGCCTGACTGCGCGGTTTTTGAAAATTACGGGGACGGCGAAGAAGCGGGCGTACTGCTTGATTTCGGCAAGGAAATAAACGGAGCGGCAAGGATTTTAACCTTTTCTTCCCATTCTCAAATGCCTGCTTCGGTTCATATTACATACGGCGAATCGGTATCCGAGGCGCTAAGCGAAATTGGGTATAAAAACGCCACCAATGACCATTCGATACGCGATACCGAGCTTTTGCTCCCCTCCTACAGTGATATGACCTTTAATGAAACCGGCTTTCGATTTTTGCTTATCAGCCTTAGCGGAAAGAACGTAAAGCTATCTCTTAAAGCGGTAACGGCGGTTTCGGTTTACAGGGATATTCCCGCTTTGGGAAGCTTTTGCTGTGACAATGAAGCTATTAATAAAATTTATGATACCGCCGCGTATACCTGCAAGCTTTGCCTACAGAATTACATATGGGACGGCATTAAAAGAGACCGCCTTGTATGGGTGGGGGATATGCACCCCGAAATGCTGACGGTTCGCACCGTTTTCGGAAATATACCGCTTATGGCTCAAACCCTTGAATTTATAAAAAACGCTACTCCACTGCCTGATTGGATGAATAATATGCCTACATACTCGATGTGGTGGATGATAATTGTAAGGGACTGGTATTTCTATACAGGCGATAAAGAATTTTTAGAAAACAACAGGGAATATATTATTTCCCTTTCAAATAGGATATGCTCCCTTGTCTCAGAGGACGGCTCGGACGGTATCGGTTATTATTTCCTTGATTGGCCGACCAACGGTACAAAGGCGGGAGAATACGGCTCCCGCGCATTGCTTGTTCTCGCTTTAAACGCGGCGGCGGAGCTTACGGGGTATTGCGGAGATAATGATACCGCGGCTTTGTGCGATAAAAAGGCAGAAATCCTCAAAAACTGCGAATGGAGCTCCTGCAGGGCAAAGCAGACCGCCGCTATGCTGTCGCTTGCCGGCTGTTATGATGAAGATAAGGCGGCAAGTGAGATACTTGAAGGCTCAGCAGAGGGCTTTTCAACCTTTATGAGCTATTACCTGTTAAAAACCGCCGCAAAAAAGAATATGACCGAGACCCTTTCGGTACTCGAGGAGTATTACGGCGCAATGCTTAAGCTCGGAGCCACCTCGTTTTGGGAGGATTTTAATATCGACTGGGCGAAAAACGCCTCGCCGATAGACGAGATACCCGAAGACGGCAAAAGCGATGTTCACGGCGATAACGGCGCTTTTTGTTATAAAGGCTTCCGACATAGTCTTTGTCACGGCTGGGCGTCCGCACCGACCGCATTTTTAGCCGAGGAGGTGCTGGGTATTCATATTCTTTCGTCAGGCTGTAAAAAGGTTGAGATAAAACCGAATTTGGGAAACCTTAGCTGGGCAAAGGGTACATATCCCACGCCTTACGGAATAATATCGGTCGATTGCAAGCGCTTAGAAAACGGCAAAATACATACTAAGTGGACAGCACCTGAAGAAATTGAAGTTATTTCAGAAAAATAAGAGGTAAATAGGTGTTATAAAAAAAGTTTTTTGAATCGTTTTTAGGAGGATTGCAATGCTTTCGGAAAAATATAAAAATTTTGCTCAAATGATAGTATATCAAATTTATCCGAGGAGCTTTAATGACAGTAATGGGGACGGAATCGGAGACCTTCGCGGAATAATCGAAAAGCTTGATTATTTGAGGGCACTGAAAAAGGTGTGTTTTTCACAAACGAAAGACATACCTTTTTCTTGCATGAGCAAAAATCAGGGCTAA
>CALVMH010000073.1 GCA_944343275.1 uncultured Clostridia bacterium
GTTGTTTAAGAGCTTTTAAAAACAGGCTGAAACAGCATGATTCAGGTTAAAATGCCTTTATTTTTCAGTTAAAAATCAAAAAATGTTGCAACAAATGAAAAACGCCGTAATCGGCGTAATGGGAGACGAGTAAAAGGCTCGACCGAATCTAAACGGTCGGGCTTTTACAATGCCCGAAAAAATATAAGGAGGAGACGACAATGTATAAAATCAGGCGAAGCCTACAGCCTTAAAACGCAGGCAAAAGACAATTGAATAGATGGGGATAATCAATAGGGCTCCCGCAAAAGATTTGCCGGCAGAGATTTTGTGGGAAGAGGAGCGGCAACGGCGCAAAGTTGCCGTATGCGTAAGCCTACGGCATAGGGCGTAAGTTTGTCGTGACGATATAGCGAGGAACGTATTTGGATTGCCAAATACCGACTTTACAAGTCGCCTTGTTAGGGGCAAACCCCTAAGACCCCGAAAGTAGTTCACGAAAAATTTGCGAGGCAAATTTTCCGTGAGGTTGCTGTGGTCGTAATTTTCTTAACGGGCGAAATGAATCCGCCCTTGAAAATTTCGGCTTAATTAAAAATAGAAAAGAGGAGGAGAAATTATAGGCAACAGAACAAGACCATTCGCCTACATATTCAGGGCGAACGAAAAAGAGAAAAACTTAATAGACAAGGCGATAGCGACAAGCGGACTTACAATGACGGAGTTTGTCATTCGTGCAATCACGGACAAGCCGATTATTATAGTCGAACATGCAAGTGAGCTGTTAGCCGAACTTAAACGCCAAGGCAATAATCTCAATCAAGCGGTAAGAAACGGTTACTACGGTATAGATACGGAACGGGAAATAAAGAGCTGCTTAGTAGAACTGAAAAATTTATACCGTAAAATCTCTGCCGCGACAGGCGGTGGATAATGCCACTTTTGAAATGCAGTGCGAGCAAGGCGAGACCCAAGAACGGCATAAGCTACATAACCAACCCGAAGAAAGCTGCATACGTCTCTTCAAGAAATCTCTTCGAGGATGAGGACTATGCAGAGCAATTCGAGCAGACGGCAAAGCGGTTCGGTAAGGCTGATAAGTTCAATGAAAGGAAGTATTATCATTTCAAACTGTCGTGCGCAAGGCGTGATAATGTAAGTCCGGAGCAAGCCCACCGATACGCCGAAGAGGTTGCGGAAAAGCTGTTTAACGATTGCGAGTGCGTAGTCGCAACGCATACGGACACACAGACAGTTCACAGCCATATTATCGTAAACGCCGTTCATCCGATTACGGGTAAGAAGTTGCAATTCAGTCAAAAGGACTACGTAGCAATGAAAGACGAAGTTAACCGAATCGGAACAGAGCACGGCTTTACGGAAACGGACTTCCGCAAGAGGAGCAAGAACAGCCGAACGGCTACCGAACGCAAGATAATGTTAAAAGGCGGCACGAGTTGGAAAGAAGAACTAAGAGAGGTTATTGCAGAGGCAATTAAAAACTCAACCACGCCTGACAAATTCAAAAAGTATCTTGACGAATGTTACGGCGTAAAAATTACGAGGGACGGCAAGGATTATTCCTACCTGCATCCCGAAAAACAAAAGCCTATCCGAGGGGAAAAGCTCGGAACAAATTATACGAAAAGCGAGGTAATAAATAAAATTGGAAAACAGAATAACAGGGTTAAGTCCTCAACCCATAACCGAGGACGAAGTGGATTTAGCGGACAATATTCTGGCACAGGAGTTATGCGAGGAAGTAAAACAGCTCACGGCGCATGCACGGGAAGGATTGTTAATGAAAGCCTTAGCGGTATCGAACGAGAAATGCAACGACTTGATTTTGACGCAAAATGTGCAAGTAGCGGAACTGACGCGGCAAGTGAAGAACGTAGAATCGCACAACTATTGGCTAGAGAGGAAGCTGAAAGACGACGTAGAGAAGCTATCGAAAGACGTGAAAGAGAGCAACGAGAAGTTGTCGAGAAACCTCAACCAAACGTTGGACAGGATAACGACAACGGTATCGGGGATAGAGCGGCAAGTAAATACAGCTACGGAAAGGGCGACTGATTCGGCAACTAAAACGCTGAACGAGCGAGTAAACAAAGCCGCAGACGACGCCGTATTCAAAATGAATCAGCAGGCGCAATCGCTTACCCAAAAGGTAAAGGAAGCGGAAAAAGAAATTGAAAAGGCAAAGGATGAAATCGCATTCGAAAGCGGATTCAGAAGGTTCTTCTTTTGGCTAACGCCCGTACTTTTGTTGGCACAGGCGGTCGTTTCGGTATTTTTACTGCTGAAATAGCGAAAAGTCATTATTGCCAACTCTCTAAAACTCATTGACAAACAGGTAAAAATATGGTATAGTATATATACGATAAATATTTTTTGGAGGTTTGTTATGATGTTGGAAGAATTAGAAAGAAAGTCCGAAACGGAAGGTCTTACCGTTGAGGAAGTTATGGAGTATCAAAAGCTCGTAAAGCCTGTGCATCACGTTTACGGAAAATACGGAACGCTTGCTAAACACTATAGAGAATCTAAAATAGATACATCATCCCCTTCGACGAATAGACACTTATTGTGCTTGTGTATGCACCCCAAAAATTGGACATAACGAAAAAGTTTGTCTGGTTTTTGGGGTGTTTTGCTTGACTTTGTGTCAGTATCGTGTTATTATTTTGTCGCAAAAGTCTATAATATATTATATAGATAATAACAAAAGGAGGCAAGGTAATGACCATCCTCGAATGTATAGACGGATATGTTAAGGGCATACAAACCGGGATCGCCATATTAACCGACGATATTTACGATTATGTTGCCGCACGCATTCCCGAGGTGCAGCGCAATGCAGTTAATACAAATATCGCGCGGTATGCAAAAGCTCATCCCTGTTTTGTTCGCTATCAAAAGGGAATCTATTATCTTGCGAAAATGACGCCTTTCGGCAGGACGAAAATTAAATATTCGGAACTGATCAGGCGAAAGTACCTCGTCGACGGAGATAGGATCATCGGCTACGAAACAGGTCCGTCTTATATGAATAAGTTGGGTCTCACTACACAAATGTCCTCGCAGATTTACCTTGCAACCGAGCATGCATCCGAAACAGAAGGAGAAGACGTTGTCCTTGTAAAACCCGTCACTCGGATTGACAACGGGAATTACAGATATTTGCAATTCTTAGATGTGCTTGACAATCGTATGAAGGTTCATATCGAGGCGGAAAATTATCGAGACATTCTGCGAGAATATATCGACACCCACAAGCTCAATTATGAAAAGCTCATGTATTATGCACGGTTTTACAGAAGCAATAACGTATATCGCGGCATCGCCGAACTTGCAAGGAGTATATGACATGAATTTGCATTTAGATCGTGACGCATTTGAACTCATCATCGACGAAGTATCCCAGACAAGCGGCGTACGCCGAGACGTGCTTGAAAAGGATTATTATGTTACTTTGCTGTTGCACGAACTCGCACAGCGTGAAAATCAAGGCTTCGCTTACTTTAAGGGCGGCACTGCACTGTACAAGGCGTTGCGGTCGATTCGCAGATTTTCGGAAGATATAGACCTCACTGTATATGTTGAAGATTGTTCTACGAACAGTCAGGCGCAAAAGCGGCTGGAAGATGCTACCTTGAAATTCAGGTGCTTACAAAAAGGACAGACGCCGGAAAACAGAAGAGGCAGCATTACTTGCCTTTATAACTATGATTCCCTCTACGATTTGGATGAAAATGACGCTCTGCAACGGTTTGGCAACGTCAAGATAGAGGCAACAAGCTTCACGGTCAGCGAACCGACGGAAAAGACAGAAATTGCGCCGCATCTGTACGAGCTGTGCGGAGAAGAACAGCGTAAAATTTTGTGCGACAGCTATCAAGTAGTCCCCTTCAAAATACAGACGATCTCGCAGGAGAGAATATTCATAGACAAGGTGTTCGCCGCAGAATTTTACTTTATCCGTAAAGAATACAGCGACGTGGCGAAGCACGTTTATGATATTACCGTGCTGATGCAGAATGCACAGATCGGGCGATTTTTAGAAGAATGTAAGGAAGTCGAGCGCATTGTTGCCTTAAAACGAAAAGAGGAATTAAGTCGTAAGGGCGGAATAGACAGTCAGACTCCGATCAAAGAGTTTGCATATCTGACGGCGCTGAAAGACAACAAGGAATTTGCAGACCGCTTTGAATTTATGCAAAAGGTGTACGTATTGGCAGAAAGCGACAAGATTTCTCTTGATGATTCATTCGCGGCGATAGCCGAGTTGCAGAAAATTTTTCAGAGATACGAATAAAAAGAGACAGCGTGAATTGGGCGTTAAGCGCAGTTATATCCATTTAATTTTGCGAGTCCGTCATTCAAATGGTTTGAACGACAATTTTTGCGTGGGGTAGATTGTGGGGAAGATAGTCAAAATCTGGTGTTTTTGATGGGTTTTTAGTGGTTTTTAAGCAATATTCGGTAGTTTCGGGGTGCCTCTGACTCCGTCATTCGTTGGTTCGAATCCAGCTACCCCAGCCACGGATACCATATATTGTATAAGGAGTGCGCTTCCGAATACAATATATGGTTTTTGTTTTATATGGCGCATTTCACTCTTCCCCAATTTGGGGAAATGTTTGGGGAAACTTTTCGGATTAAATTTTGTTTTTCGCCCCGTTTTTTGCCTGTTTTGCCCGCGGAAGCGGGCATTTTTGCTATGTTTTTGCTTCTTCAAAAATGTAATTTGGGGAAAGTTTTGTCAGTAAACGACCTTTTTGGCTTCTTTGAGCTGTTCGCAGTCACTGAAATAGGTATCCACGGCGGGGAGCTCGTCCGCTTTGAATTTGAGCACCGAAATGGTGGCGTGCCGATCGCGTGGGGCTCTCTGCTCGTCGTCTTCGGGATAAGCATACCATGTGGGTTTGTTTGTGTAAAACTTCGTTGTCTTCACCTCCTTTTCGTTATTTTGGCAAAAAGCCGGGCGCGCGGTCTAACCGACCGCGCGCCCTTCGACTTTTATACTGTTATAAGCGGCTTGTGCAGCTGCCTCTATTGATCAAGCAAATGAAAGACGGCAAATATTCCATTTTACAGATCATTTCACACACTTTTCATTTAAGAGCCCTTCTTGCCGTCTTTATCCTCAAATTCAGGATTGCGGAAGCGGGGCTCGGGGCCTTCGCCGAAGATAGAGACGATCTGCTCGCGGACAGGGCGCGGGTCGTCCTCCTCGATGACGGCGATATTCTGATACTTGCGGCGAAAGTCCTCATACCGCTTTCCCAGCCGTTCGTATAGTTTGGGAAGAAAGCGTCCGTTGACGTATTCCTCCGCCGTCATCCCCAGCCGTCGTGCAATGCGTTCCGCTTCCTTTTGCACCTTCTCTTCATCGGGGTGAGAGGGCGGCGTTCTGAGTTTTTCTCTCCGCTCGTTCATCTTCTCGCAGAGGGCAATATACAGCCAACGTACTTCGTCGAGCTGCTCCGCAAACTGTAACCGATAGGTAAGCCGCTGCCATTCGGAAAGCCTATTTAGGCGTTGCTTGAATTGCTCGTCGGAAGCGTTATCAAAGGGGCGCAGGAT
>CALVMH010000074.1 GCA_944343275.1 uncultured Clostridia bacterium
GGAATCTGGAAGCCGATTACCTGCTTTTTCTGGAGGGCAAGGCCATCGGTGTGCTGGAGGCAAAGAAAGAATCCACAGTTCTGTCTGACATCGTCGCAAACCAAGCGGAGAATTACACCCGGCAACTATTGCCAATGTATCAGTATTGGGAAAAACCGCTTCCTTTGATCTATCTTTCAAACGGCAAAGAGCTTCTTTTCCGGAATTTGAAAGAACCAGATGGCAAGTATCGAAAGCTGGATGCCATGCATTCACCCAAAAAGATGGCGGAGCTTGCCGGGGTGACGAGTTACTTCATCGGTTTGCCCACGCTGGATCGGAAGGGGCTGCGGGATTGTCAGTTTGAGGCTGTCACCAATTTGGAAGCCAGCTTCCGGAATGGACACCAGCGGGCTCTGATCGTTTTGGCCACCGGTGCGGGTAAAACCTTTACGGCGTGCTTGGCGGCATACCGCTTTCTGACCTATACTCCGGCGCGACGGGTGTTGTTTCTTGTGGACCGGAACAACCTTGGCAAGCAGGCTACCGGGGAATTTGGGGACTTCAAACTGACGGAAACCGGCGAGCCTTTCAATACGATTTACACGACGGAACGCCTACGGTCGTCGAAGGTCCCCAAACAGGCCAATTTGGTGATTTGCACCATTCAGCGGCTGTTCGCCGTCATCACCGGTCAGGAACTGCAAGACGGTGACGATGACGAATCTGCTTTTGAACCGGGAAGTGGGGCGGATGTGGAATTGAGCGGAGATCTGAAACTTCCTCCCGACTTTTTCGATCTTATTATTGTGGATGAATGCCATCGTTCCATTTACGGCCGCTGGAAAAAAGTTCTCACCTATTTCAATAATGCAAGGATCATCGGGCTTACCGCCACGCCCGGAGAAGAGACGCTGAACTTCTTTGACAACAACCGGGTCGCAAATTATACTCTTGAGAAATCCATCGCAGACGGAATCAATGTCGACCGACGCATTTTCAGTATCGAAACCAGCGCGACGGTCAATGGCGGCGAAATCAGAAAAGGAGAAAAGTTCCGGGAGGTCACGGTATATACCGGGAAAGAACGGAATACTCGTGCGCTTGAACCGACGCCCTATCTTCCGACCGACCTTGACCGGGCGGTCATTAATCCGGAGCAGATCCGGCTGGTTTTGGAAACATTCAAAGATGCGGTCTATCGGGACATGTATCCCAACCGTGAGCCCAATCTTGCCTATATTCCCAAAACATTGATTTTTGCCAAGAGCGATTCCCATGCGGACAACATCATCAAAATCATCCGGGAGCAGGTGTTTCCGGGTCAGTGTCCGGAATTTGCCCAGAAAATCACCTATTCAGCAGGGGACAGCAATGCGCTGATCAAAAGTTTCCGGAACGACAAGGCGTTTCGAATCGCCGTCACCGTTACGCTGGTCGCCACAGGGACTGACGTGAAGCCGCTGGAAATTCTGCTTTTCATGCGGGATGTCAATTCGGAGTCGCTCTATATTCAGATGCGAGGACGCGGCTGCCGCAAAATCTCCGATGATGCGCTGCGGAACGTGACGCCCAATGCGGATACGAAGGATCAGTTTTTCCTTGTTGATGCCATCGGTGTCACCAAACATAAGATGACGAATCATCCCCCGGAAACGGAAGGCGGCGACGGAGTCAACATCTCGCTGGAAAAACTTTTGGAGCAAATCACGCACGGATACTTGCCTGACGATAATCTGCGTCTGCTGGCAAGCCGCCTGTCGCGGATAAACGACAAAGCAACAGAAGCACAGCGTGCCGAGTTCGAGAAACTCTCCGGTATGGGCATGAAGGAGATGGCTCTCAACATTTTTGACGCCTTTGATAAAGGGAAACTGGCGGCGGAACCTTTTGTCAGCTCCAACCAGCCCAATATCCTGCGTAAAGGCCTGGTTGCTCCGCTGTCGCTTCATGAAAAAGCTCGGAAATATCTCCTGATCCTGAACGCCGGTTTCGTCAAAATTCTTCAGCCGGGAAAGGATGTCCTTGTTTCCAGCGGTTTTTCGGTGGAGGATGCACAACAAACCATCTCCGAGTTTGAAGCATATCTGCAGCAGCATCGGGATGATGAAGAGGCGATCCGTATCATTGCGGAGAACATGGGAGAACCGATCACCTACGACATGCTGACCGATCTGGCGGAGAAACTCAAAAGCGTCAACCATAAGTTTCAGGCGCAGACTTTGTGGAATGCTTATTCCGTCCTGAATCCGAACCTTGTCGTGCCGTTAAAATCCCAGATCGAAAAAGAAGCCCTGACGAACTTGATCCAGCTGATTCGCTTTGCCTTCAAAACGACTTCAGAACTCCGCTCCCTTGCGTCTCTGGCGGCGCAGCGGTTCGAACTGTGGTGCGGACAGAATCAGCGGGATGTCCTTTCCGAAACCCAGCGGTACATTGTGCGTGAGATTACGAATTACATCGTCTGCAGCGGGGCTTGTAGCCGGGCGGACCTTTCCGCCAGCAAAGGGCGGCAATTCCTGATGGAAGCGAAAAGCGCCTTCGGATCGATGGAAAATGTGGATAAGATATTGCAATCGCTTTCCGGCTTCATGCTGGCGGCATAACGGGAGAAATGTGATTTTATGGCTGTGAAGAACAACGAACAGGCATTGCCGCAGAAAGTGTGGCGGCTGGCGACGGTCATTGCGTCTGCCGGTGTGGGGTTTACCGACTACATCATCCAGCTGACCTACCTGCTGTTTTTGAAAATGGACTATGAAATGACCGAAGCGACCGGCTCCAAGAGCGCCGTCCCTGCCGGTTACACGTGGGCCGACCTCATAAAACTGGACGGGATGGATCTGCTGCACCATTACGAGGAAACGCTGGAAGTCCTCTCGGAACAGGAAGGACTGATCGGAACCATTTTCACCAAGGCACAGAACAAAATCAGCCAGCCGGTTTCCCTGCAGAAGGTCATCACGCTGATCGACGAGAACGACTGGTTCGATCCCGATATCGACAAAGGTGCGATCTACGAAGGCATCCTCGAAAAGAACGGACAGGACAAGAAAAGCGGGGCGGGACAGTATTTTACTCCCCGTGCGCTGATCAATGCGATGGTCGACGTCACCCGGCCGGGAATCGACGAAACGGTCTGCGATCCGGCCTGCGGAACGGGCGGATTCCTGCTGGCGGCGTTCTCCTACATGAAAAAACAGTCCAACGACCGGGCAAAACTGAAAAAACTTTACGAGGAAAAACTCATCGGCTATGACATCACCCCGTTGGTCGTTACCCTGGGGGCGATGAATGTGTATCTGCACGGCATCGAAACTGACAGAAGTCCGATCTCCTGCCGGGATTCCCTCATCAAGGAGCCTGAGCAACTCGTGGACGTGATCCTTGCCAATCCTCCGTTCGGGACCCGTCCGGCAGGCTCGGTTAACATTGCAGATATGCGCGGCGACCTCTATGTGGACACCAGCAACAACCAGCTGAATTTCCTCCAGCACATGATGCTGATGCTGAAAGACGGCGGCCGGGTGGCGGTGGTCCTGCCGGATAACGTGCTGTTCGAAAGCGGGGCGGGCGAAGTCATCCGCAAGAAGTTGCTGCCGGATTTCAATCTGCACACGATTCTGCGGCTGCCGACCGGGATCTTCTACGCCAACGGCGTCCGGGCGAATGTGCTTTTCTTCTCCAAGGGCGGAAAAACCGAATCCGTCTGGTTTTACGACTATCGGACCGGGATCAAGCACACGCTCGCTACCAATCCAATCAAACGCTCCGATCTGGATGATTTTGTGGCCTGCTACCACGCGGATGATCTTTCGGCGAGGAAGGAGACATGGAGCGCGGAGAACCCCAACGGCCGGTGGCGCAGATTCCCCGTTTCCGACATTCTTTCCCGCGACAAGACCAATTTGGATATCTCGTGGATCAAGGAGGAAGGCGAGTCCGCCGATGATTATACCCTCGCGGAACTGTTTTCCATCATTGAGGAAAAAAGCCGGAACATCTCCAATGCGGTCAAGTCACTGAAAAAACTGATTGGAGATATTGAGGAATGAAAAAAGATAACGGACACATTGTCATTTTCAAAACCGAAGATGGAAAGATCTCCGTCGATGCCCGTTTCGATTCTGAAACGGTATGGCTTTCGCTCGACCAGATGGCCGTCCTCTTCGAACGGGATAAATCCACGATTTCCCGGCATATCAAAAATGTTTTTGAAGAGGGCGAATTACAGCCGGAGTCAACTGTTGCAAAATTTGCAACAGTTCAAATGGAAGGTGATCGGCTTGTAGAACGGCAGGTCGATTTCTATAATCTTGATGTCATTATTTCCGTTGGCTACCGGGTAAAATCTCAGCGAGGAACCCAGTTCCGCATCTGGGCGACCAAACGGCTGAATGAATATATCCGCAAGGGCTTTACTCTTGATGACGAGCGTTTGAAAAGCGGTGTGGGGCGTTATTTCAGAGAACTGCTGCAGCGAGTCCGCGATATCCGTTCCAGCGAACGCAATCTGTATCAGCAGGTGACGGATATTTATGCCACTGCCATAGACTACGACTCCTCGGCTGAAATCACCCAGCGATTTTTCTCAACGGTGCAGAATAAGATGCACTATGCCGCACATCAGCATACAGCGGCGGAAATCATTTATGACCGTGTGGATGCCAATAAACCGTTTGTCGGAATGACCAGTTTCAAGGGCGACTACGTGACAAAAGAGGATGTTTCCGTTGCCAAAAACTATCTCACCGAAAAAGAACTGCAAACATTGAATCTGCTGGTCTCACAATTCTTGGATTTCGCCGAATTGCAGGCTTTGGAAGAAAGAACCATGACTATGGCGGCATGGATATCCGCTCTTGATACTGTCCTCTCCGGAAATGGCCGGGCTTTATTGTCAGGCAAAGGATCTGTTTCTCATCGCCAGGCAGT
>CALVMH010000075.1 GCA_944343275.1 uncultured Clostridia bacterium
TGATCTGATATGCGAGATCCAGCTCTTCCCTGGGGAGCGGGAATTCCCGCTTATATGTATCCTCGTCATCATCGTCCCCGTCATCCGCATCATCTCCGGCGGAAATGGGCGAAAGAAGTGTCGCGTTGTATTCCGCGGCGATTTTCCCGATTTCCTCTTCCAGCTTGTCCGGCGAAGTGTGTCTCAGCCGTTCCTGAATCTCCGGGGA
Organism: uncultured Clostridia bacterium; assembly: GCA_944343275.1. Taxonomy (GTDB): domain Bacteria; phylum Bacillota; class Clostridia; order Christensenellales; family Borkfalkiaceae; genus Gallimonas. Next base: position 209 of record CALVMH010000075.1, read on the forward strand.
ATTCAGGAATGCATGAAACTCGGCGAACTTGGACGAGACTTCGGGGCATTCCCCTTTCAAATATGCGACGGCTTTCGGCTTGCCGTCCACCGTTTTCACTTCGACCTTGGAAATAAGCTCGTGATCGTCCCGGTAATCGAGCCATTTCAGTTCCGCCGTATCCATCAGGGGTGTCAGCGCGCACGTACTGCCGTCATACTTCTCCTCGGCCAGTCTCCTCAGGGCTTTCTTCGTTTCGTCGGCTGATTTATGAATGAGGCACATATTCCATGCGATCATCGCCATGTTTGCCACGATCTGACGCATCTTTTCGGCAGTTGCCTTTTCAAGTCTTTCCTGATGCTCTATCTTGCTCCAGATCGTTTCGCAGATTTCCGCGAAATGCCGTTTTGTATCTTCTTTGCTCATCGTATCACTCCTTTTCAGGGGTAAATGAATTTATCTTTTCAAGTTCGGCTTCGGTCGGCGCCGCTTTCCCGTGCTCCCACGCAGAGACCTTCTTCACGGACACTCCGAGCGCGGCTGCGAATTTGGCCTGCGAGAGCTTCAACCCCTTACGTTTTGTAAGGATTTGCTCCGGCGTGAGCGGTGCGGTCCTGTCGCTGAAGTCCGGGATCGGCATCGCCGGGAATGTGTCTCCGAGGGAAACTTTCAGCTTCGCGCCCCCGGCGACCGCGACCGCCGCCACATCCGTGATCGCAGTCCGGAGTTCCGGATACTTCTCATATTTTCGGCGGACAAGGCCGTTGATTTCAGCCCGCACAAGCATCTTGGACTCGGCATCCACCCTCATCTCGTCCACCGAGGAGTCGTCGATCTCCTTACGCCCGGTGACGGCGATGTTCCAGGCGACCATTCCCATGCGCCAGAGAATATTGCGTCCGACAAGGTCTATCCCCTTGGAATCGTCGACATACTCCGGCAGAACATCGGCACACAGATCCATGAGCGCATCGGCGATACGTCCGCTCTGGTACAGACGATGTTGCTCAGCGTGAAATTTCCGCGCCTTCAGCTTTGCTTTGCGTTTGGCGGCTTTGGCCTGCTTATGACTCATTTATCTTCACTTTCTCCGATTCCAGGCAGTTCATTGCTGGAGAGATGATTTTCTCCGGATATAATGGAGTGCCCTAATTCTTTTTCCGTCTCTTTTCTGGCATTCCCGGCAACCCTGCCGCCTCGTTGCGCCACCGATTTATGTCCCGGCATGGAGGTAGGTTTTTCCTGTTTGGAAAGTTCCGTAGTGACACGTTCGCCGAGCATGGTGAAAATCAGTTCCAGGTCTGTCATATGGTCGCGGAGATTTTGATTCGGTGAATTCAATCCTTTGTAGATTTTGTAGGCAGACGGCGTCATACCGAAAGTTGCCTTGCTGATTTCCGCAGTAAGGATGGCAAAATCTCGTTCATCGGTGATGCCTCGCGCTTTCCATTCATCGGTGAGATTCTGGCGAATGGCGATACCGCGCAACCGCTTGTCAATCCAATCCTTTGGATAACCTTTCTGCTCATAGAGTTCTTTCATGCGTTCCTGGGCGAGTTCGGGATTTTCGATCTCCAACACCCGGTCGTAGCCAACTTGCGCCAGCCACTGCTTGAACGGTTCTGCTTTGGGCGATGGGATGGACTGGATGATACGGAACAGTCCTTTGACATTGGCACAGTTCACCTTTTGAACCCCGCCAGCCGTTTCGATGGAAAGGGGGGTGACAATTTGTCCCCACCCTTGCGCGAGTATCGGATCGCGGCGACGGATTTTTTTGATGTAATCCGTCGGATTGACACTGTCCGTCAAAACCGCTACAACATCAACCACGGCAAAATACCATTCATCATTGTGCAATGTCCGGCGAATAGTCTTGTCCTGAAAGACCACAAGAGATTTTTTACCCGTTTCGCTCATCTTTATGCCTTCTATCCTTAATATACACGACCTTATGTTTGATAGTCTTGATTTGCTCGTGGTTCATGGTACATCACTCAATACGTTATCTGAATCAGCAGTTCTTCCCCGTCTTCCGGTTGGGACACATCTTCAATGTCCTCGGCGATGGCCTCCATCATCTTTAAATAGGCAAGTTCACGCCGCCCCGTCCAGGCGAAATCCGACTTTACGGGGAAAAGCTGTTCCTGCATTTTCTCTTTCCAATTCTCTGAATCCAGCGCGGCAACGCAGTTCTCGTACAAAAACACCAGCGCAAGGTAATCCAAGGGGCGCTCATTGCAGTCCAGTTTCCCATCGTAAATCTTTTCCCTGAACCATTCGGCCAGAGGCCCGAATTTGTGCCAGTGGATAAGGCATTCCTTGCCGGACGATGTTTTTCTGCTGATGTAGATATCAAGCCCCATTATCATGCTCCTGCTTATGTTCTTTGATTCTGTCCGGCAGAGTCTTGAGAAATCCGTCCTCTTTCAGCTCGCATTCCCAGATCACGATCAGATTCCAGCCGAGCTCGTTCAGCTGTTTTTCCGTTTCCTTGTCTCTGTCGACATTCCGTTTGAATTTCTTCTGCCAGAATTCAACATTTGAGGACGGCATGGTTGCCTGTCGGCATCCGGGATGCCGATGCCAAAAACAACCGCGAACCTCAATAACTGTTTTGTATTTTGGAAGGACAATGTCGGGATGTCCCGGCAGACTTTTGACATGAAGTCGGAAGCGGAATCCGTGCCGGAAGAGGAACGATCGCACTGCGAGTTCCGGTGTCGTGTCATTCGACCGAATCCGGCTCATGTTCCAGCTTCGTTTTTCTTTGGTCAGGGAATCCATTGTCACACAGCTTGTTGACTCTCTTTTATGAAATCAACGAAATTTGTCAAATTCATGATTTTGGCGCGGTAATCTTCCGGGAAAGACGTGATTATCGGCTGTGGGACGACCAATATAATTCCGTGCTGGTACATTTCAGCGAGCTGGTTTGAAGAAACACCCTGCTGCAAGGTGAACAGATGTTTATTTTCAATTCTGTCCGCTTCGGAAATAACCTGCCGCCACCGATCCTTGCAACAGGTTTTCGATGCGAGCATATGCAGTTTTGCGCTGGGAAATGCCGGATTGTGATAATCCTTCCCTGAAGGGAATATAAAGTCCGGCTTTTTGTTCTGCTCAGTAATGACCTGAGCTTCAAATTTCAGCTGTTCGTACCGAAAGATGCTCTCCAGATGCAGTTCAAGGGATGTCCCTGCACGGGATTTTCTCCGATTTGCCACGCTGTTGGCATATTTGATGAATTCATCCACCGATGTAAAACCGTCTTTGATGTTCGGCATAACATTGTGTCTCTCAACCTCGGAAAAGATATCGAATTCCATCGTCCTCCTTTTCAGCAGCAGTTCGTCAATGGACTTCGCCCACGAGCTTTGAGGGAAGCGCGTTTCGATAAATTCAAAAATATCACGCCCGGTCGGGAATGTTTTCAGCCATGAAACCGGCAGCTGTTTCAAAAGAGGCAGATCGCTTTTTTCAGCTGACGCGGAGGATAGATACATCTGTCCCGGCTCAACTTCTTTGCCAAGCCAGTATTCGATGAGCTCCTCTTCTTCCGCCGTATTGCTCACCCAGCCGAGCAATTCCGTTTCCCCGTTTCTGCATGTTCCAGCAAGGATGCAGATGCTGCCGGTGTTTTCCACATCCTGCAATGGAGTTCCCACCCATCTGGTCAGCCGGAATTCGTCATACTTCTTTTTCAGTTTCATTTCAGGAAAATACTTGTTGTTGT
>CALVMH010000076.1 GCA_944343275.1 uncultured Clostridia bacterium
GAAATGCCCGCATCATGAGCGTATGATGAGGTGTCCGGCCGCTGAGATTCGCCTTCAGATAGAATCGGGAACCGTAACTGCCACTGATAAAATCAAACGCATCTGACGTTGCCAGCGAATTGTGAGTCAGTGTCGCCATTCCATCGTCAATATCCCGACATCCAGTTTGCGCAGAATTAGGAACAGGAAAAATCTTGTCATTCATTGGGCTGAGTATGGAAAATCCATCTTCAGGGAAAATTGCAATGAAACAATCTTTCTCCCGGACTCGTGCCCGAATTCGATCCAGTAACGGCATCAGTAACACCTCCAGTCGACGACCAGCGCGGTAACCGCATCGGTTCCATCATTGAGTGTATCGTCCGGATCGGCTGTATCTCTGGCAATGGCGATCCGCCCGCTCAAGGGGGAAGATGGTGAGAGTGAACAGCGTGTTGCAGTGGCATTGACCGGAACCGTGAAGCGTTCGGAGCCAAGTGTCAGGACAACATTGCCGGTTATATCAGGATTGGCGGAAACAAGCCACAGCTCAATTCGGGAGATTTCTTCGGCAAAGTATCCGGAAAGCTCCATGGTATTGTTTGTATCAAGATACGCAACGACACCGTAAGTATCATGAGCAAACACACGTTTTACCAGGAACCGGTCAGCTTTCTCCCTGCTGACGTATGTCCGGGAACCGAGGCAGATGGCATTGGCATCTGTCAGGAAATAAACAGTTTCAGGATTCGGGGTTTCGATGGCATCATACTGGGCTTGCGTCAGTTTACAAAAAGTAATTCTGCTCATTGGGCAAGTCTCCTGATTTTATCAATGACCATTTTTGATGTAATGGCTTTCGAGCATTCGAATTTGTCCTTTGCCTCCTTTTTCCGGGGGCACCAGAGAAAATCGAAGTGGTTGAATTCACACCGCATGTCATTCCAGCATCCGTGGCATACGGCAGGATTCAGCACCCGGTACGGCGTGTAAAACTCATTGACCGGATCAGTGAATCCGGAAATCAGGATAACTGGGACGTGGCAACACCACGCCAGCCAGGAAAGACCGGATGACAGGCCGATAAAAAATTCAGCGTCTTTGAGGAGGTTGATGCGTTCCTGCAATGGTCTGTCTCCTGTGAAATCTTCGCTTCCGTAGGGGATGTGATTCCAAACATAGTCCGATCCATACTCCGGCATTCTGTCAATGCAGAGGACTCGATACCCCTGTTCCTTCAGAAAGGCAACGACTTCGCGCCAGCCGGAAGGGTTGTTCCAGTATTTGCACTGGCTGGAAGCCTGTGACGCAATGCAGACATATTTCTCCCTGATCTGCCGGGATGCGGAAAGATTCACTCGAGGAGGATCATCTCCGAGTTCATCATCCTCCAGACCGAGCAGAAGCCCCGCCGTCCGATGCAGTCCAACCGATCTGAAATCAAACGGCTGATGGTCAGTATCTCCTCCAAAGAAAAGGCCGAGGTTGTAAGTCGCATAAGGCTTGAGCTTCGCGGCTTCCTCCTTTGTAATGAACGAGATTTCCGGATACTGATCTTTGAAAAGTTCCGCCATGCGAGGTTCCATTGAGCAGAACAGCTTACATCTGTGTTTATTCAGAAAGCGTTCAACATATGAGAACCAGGCAATACTGTCGCCCAGCGCCCCCGCCGGAAGCTGAATGAGGACATCTTTTCCGGATAGATTCAGATCATGCCGGAAGATCGGCTGCCCCAATTCCCCTTTACGGTAAATTTCAAGCGAAAAGCGAATGAAAAACTTTTTGACGCTTTCGATTGTACATCCGGGTTTAACATCCATACAGTAAAGCAGACAATCTGTGTCTAAATCCCGGAATACACATCGGAATTCACCGGTATCGGGGAATCTGACACGAAGTCCGTTGTTAAAATCAAAGAGGATGCCATCCACAGCCGGAACGGTTGGATTCTCCGGCGGAGGAATGAATGGCATATCAAGCATTTTCCGCTGAGGAAGCTCTACAACCGAAAAATCCGCATTGGGTTTGCATTGAATGGAAAAATCCTGCATTATTCACCTTCGTTGTTTGCATATTGGATGTATGCACCGTTTTCGGTGCTGATAACGGCCCCGGCGGCACTCGTTACAGCCAGTGCGCTGGCTCCGCTCGCAACAAAAAAGAGACCATTCGACTCAACTGAAACACTGGTCGCATAATTGTTGCGCGAAAGATAAAAGCTCGCGCCGCCTGCGACGGATACGGATGTGACATGACATTGACTTGAATGCAGAATCATGACAGCCCCTTCAGCAAGCTGGACATTTTCCAGATTGATGAAAGTCGACCCTGCAAGCAGAGCGCCGTTTCCAAGTGTTACGTTTGCAGCTTCACATGAACTCCATATCCACGCAGTTCCTCCTTCCGTAACATTCAAGCCTAACACCGAACAGTTCTGTCCGACAAAGAGGCTGCCAGAACTTCCGACGGAAACATTTGTGAGCGCACAGCTCTGATTAACACTTACCAGAGCGTTTTCCGTAACAGTGAGATTTTCTGCGCTGCAATAGTTTGAAATCCATGCCCTTGCGCTGGAGCCGACAATTCCGGAAATCAGATCGCAATATGCGACGATGAACATGCTGCAAAGCTCTGCTTTCACATTGGAAACCTGACACATGGAGTAAACCTCCAGACGTCCTCCAGTGGAAACAGTCACATTTTCAAATTCGCACCCGGAAGAGAGATTGAAACCGCCACCGCCAGACACAACAGCATTTCTTCCTGAACACCCGTATCGCATATAGCACCATGCGTTGGATGCCACAGAGATGTTCGTTCCGGCACATCCATTGGTAAACATCAGCCATCCGGAAACCAGCGTGGAGGTCATATTCCCGCGATTGGTGCAATAGCAAGACCCTCCGCGTTCCACCAGTGTGCTGAGAGCACGGCCGAAATTGGTAACGTATAACCATGCACTGCTTTTGACTGTGGTGCGGATAGCGGTTCCAAAAAAATCTGCAAACTGGCTTCCGCCAGACGAGATGACGGTATCCAATGCACTGCCGTAGGAATAAATAAACTGGCGACCGGAACTCATGATCGTGTTGTATTGTGCAACGGCTCCAAACGAAACATACTGGCTTCCGCCGGAGCTCATAATGGTGCTGATCGCAGAGGCATAATAATAGAGCTGCTGATCCTGTCCTGAAACCAGAACATAGTTGCATGCGGTTCCGTTTGATGTGTAAAACGAACCAAACATGTTTGATCCTGTGACAAGCGTTTCGGAATCGTGCCCCCATACATGGTGGTAAATTCGCGCCCCTGAAGCAACGGTCACATCATAGCATTGCCCACCGGAGGATACCCCGAGAAACGCCCCCGGCATGACAGTGGTATGCGACAGATTCACACCACTGTAACACCAGAAGCTGGCGTTTTGTGTAATAGTGGTGTGCTGCACCTCAACTCCGACGGACTGTCCTGCATTGAAGTCTGCTCCGCTGGAAACTACGATGCTTTCAAAAGTCGCGCTTGTTCCTTGCCCGTAAAGTCCGCCGCCATAGGAAACGTGTGCATTGCAGACGCTCGCGTTGGAACAGACATAGACATATCCCCGTGAATGAATATTCATTCCGCTTCCCCAGCCACCCGGACTCACGGAACAGTATCCCTGCGAGTTCAGAATGGTTTCAAGCGCTGTTCCACCAGAGGATACAGCCAAAACGCCGTTGCTGTTTACCGTGGTGCTGGAAACGACTCCGCCGTGCTTTACATTTACAGACGCACCATAATTCACAGTCGTCCGGATTGCCGTTCCGGCTGATGAGACCTCCATTCGGCTGATTGCGCTGGAAACAAGATAACGGCCCTCCATGACCATTCCGCTTTGATTGCAGGAGCCGTTTCGGAGGAAGGTGAAGACACCTCTGGTGCCAAACACAGCTTGATTCGGATCATTGACTGTAGCTCCGGCTGCCATTTTATTATACTGATAAGGAATAATCATAATTACCCCTCATAGGAATAGGCATAATTTGCCTGAAAGCAGACGTTGTTGATCGCGCCGTCCTTGCGTAGAGCGCGAATGACAAACACATGATATGTCCGATTATTGTTGGAAAGTTCCAGCGTTTCGGGAATATGAATTCCTACCATGGAACAGTTCAGGCTTCCAAGCGAAACTCCGGTTACTCGAACACTGCATGGAACATGGTACTCCCACGTCAACATTTCATTCATTCCGATCGAATATGCCGATCCACCGACTTTCGTCTGGATCGCGGTAAATTCCAGTTCGATAGTACCGGAGCCGTTCACGCTGGTATTCTTCACAATAGGAGAATCCAGATAAAGAGTTTTGGGATTTGCCACGAGATACACCTTCTGAAATACGGGATCGGAGATTCCGCTCATTGTGTGTTCGTGCGCGGCAGGCGTGTAAGTCGACGGTTTATCTGTGATTCCGCTCCATGGTACAGAATCCGCCTTTGCTGAATGATCAGCTTCTTGTGAGGCATTTACTTTCCCGTCGTCATCAGTGTCGTAGACCGTTTTTACCATGTCGCCGACCCCTTGACCATCATCCCCAAGATATTTTACCCAGACAGCATTGCCGAAATCTTCTGCTCCGGGTTCTGGAATCTCTTCTGCGACGTGAATTTCCGCGCGGAATTTCAAGGCGTTGGATGGGGTGAGACTGAATCCTGTTCCTGCCGCGTCCGATGCATAGGCAACATAACAAAAGGAATCCTTTCCGGGATCGCCTTTAGGCCCCGTAAGCAGCTGGATCGGATCGCTCCAAACTCCCGCGTCATTTCCCCGACTTCGCAAACGGAGAAAAAGATCCGACGCACTTTGTTTATCGTGCCATTCGTCGCCGGAAACGCTGAACTGACATTCTAAGCCGGCAGCGATCAGAGCGCGCACCTGTGCTTCTGTCAGATATTCTGTCGCAAGGTCAAGAGGATCGGATAAGCTCGTGATCCGGTTGCGAATCGTGAACGATTTCACCTGCAGGATAAAAATCAGCTCACCGGAAGCGTCATATCCGCAGAGTTCACCAGCAAGAGTGTTCTGGCTTTCGCGGGTTCCGAGCCATTCCGCCAGTTCTGCCGTGTTCATATGCGTCATCGGGATTGAGATCTCTGTATAAGAAAGTACCTCTCCGTCAATCTCTCCCTCGATCGAAGCAAGGGTGATTTTTTCATTGTCTCCGACAAGTTTATACGCAGTCGCCGCATCGAAGTCAGAGTCCATGGCCCAGCTCCAGCTTACCACCGAACTGAGATCTTCCATTGGGTAAGGTTCCGTGCCGTCGGAATTCGCGAAGAGGCGCATTTTCAAGCAGCAGGCTGCCCCTCGGACAAGTGTCGGGGCTGTGGCATTTTTCGCGTTGGCATAATCCCGGACTGCAGCAAGTGTTTCATTTGCCGCAACATAAAAAATGATGTTCTGCATCAACTTGTCTCCTTCTGATTTTCAAGCTGCACCAGACGATCCGCACACTCTGGATGGTCATTGCGGAATGCACTGCGGACAGCCTCCAGAAGTTCATTCCATCCTTCGCCGATTTCAGCATCACGGTTCTCCTCAATCAGAATTGCCAGATTTCGCGCAAGCAATGCTGTGTCACGATGTTCAAACATGAGATGGTCTGCCGCAAGTCGGAGTTGACCGGAAATAACGTCACGGTTATCGTCGGTGTATGTAAATTCGTGAAACAGGTTCCATGCCTTCACCGTGTGTTTTTTTGCGCAGGCGCTGCATTGATCGTAGGGCGAAGTGCGTGAAACGGAAATCCCGGATTTCCCATGGCAGTTACAACTCATTGAAATCTCCATTCCCCGACATTGAATAAGTCAGTTCTTCTGTTTCGGTAATGAAATGCTCCGCAGGAAGAGGAGACAGATTCACATCTGAGGCAGAAATAATTTTCCTTTCTTCAAAGCCAGCAACCCGTTTCGCGTAATAACAGTCATGGAAAAACGCACACTTATAGGCGGGGACGCCATCTGCAATGATTTCATGCAGCTGATGAAGTCCAGGCTTGTAGCTCCAGGAAAAAATTTCTCCACCTGGATATTGACCTGAAATCAACAGGCGGTTCGGTTCGAATGGATCATAGGAGACGCGATAGAGAAATTCAACGCCATGAAACGTGAGAATTATTCTGCGACATGGTTCCACGAGAAAAAGAGGTCCGCGACGACTTGCATAAGCAACGCAGTTCTTGTGAACAAAACCGACATCGGCAAATTGCTGGGCCATCACTTCCCCATGAAGCCCATACATCCTGTAAAGGCGGAAGCGCCGATCTCCCTTCCAGCCTCCGGCAATAAATGAGATTTTCCAAATTCCATCTTCAAAATCAGCACAAGGAGCACATTCCGTTGCATCTTCCGGAAGTCCGGTCCGGATTCGTTTCCATTTTTTTCCAGTGAAATGATAGAGTTTCCAGAGTCCGCCCACCGGAATGCAGCAGAACTCTTCCGCGCCGCCATCCGGTCGCACGGCGGCGAACGGCATGTGTGTAAAACGTGAATCCGTAAATTGAAACATGCTTCCTCCATGATGATTATCCGTTGGGGCAAGGCCATTCAATGCTTCCGTCTTCCCGGACGCATCCTTGCTGCAATTCCATGTATCCGTTATAGTTGTAGCCGGATACGAATTCGGCGGGCAGTCCGGTCAACTTACCGTTCCGGTCAATTGTCCCGCTGTTATAGATTGTGCCGGAACATGAGGCATCGGAATTGTTATGATGGGATTCTCCAACATCACGGATGCGCCAACGGCCGCCTGGCAGACCGACACGGTCCCCCTGATAGGCTCTCAAATCCCAGCGCTCTGTTCCATTGCTTTTGTTTGTAATTTTAGATGCGATGACTCGGGGACGGCAGCAGGGACAGACCCAGCAAACGATCAAACGTCCGTTTTTTCGTTTTTTGATGATTGTGCCGCTGTTCCGATTTTTCCATAGATACACGGCAACTGTTTGATTCTCCGCCATATCACTTACTCCGTTGTATCGCAGACTTCCACACTGAGAAGAATTGCCACGGGTACACGGAAAGAACAGATCGTTACAGAATCTCCACTGACCTCGCAACTCCCGATCGGGTAGTTGTATTGCCCCGGAGTGGCAAATTTGATTTCCGGGGTTGACCATTTCCCGCTGCTGTCAATCGTACTGCAGACGCACACAATCCCATTCTGTGCAGAGAGCTTCTTTTCTGCAACCTCAAGAAACTCCCCGTTACGTAAGAGATAGCCTGCGTTGACTGTCAGTTGACGATTTTCCGTATCATAGGATAGTGCAAAGGGCCCATCATAATTGTCCTGGCTGCTTGCGCCCAGAAGTACAATGCCTTTCCCACTGGATGCGAAGATAACTGGAGCTCCGGTCGTTCCCCGGGTGAAAACCTCCGGATTGGATTTGCTTGGACTTGCATACGCTCCACTTCCGGAAAGAGAAACCCGGGCGGGACCGCACAGAATGCAACTCCCCAGTGCTTTCGATTCCAGATCATTGACGATTACTCCCCATGGTTTCAATGGATCGCTGAATGCTTCTGCTGGAACCGCGTCATCGCAGAGTTGACCGTTCTCGGAGAAGTTTACTGCACAACCGCTCTTCAAGACCGATGAAGAATTGTTGTAAACTTGAATCCGGATCATACCACCTGTGGCAAGCATCGGTTTGGCATTGAAACCGTTCAGCGTATTGACCAGACGGCGGACATTGTTGCTCAGGAGCGCATTGGGAATGAATGTGTCTCCTGCGCTGACATCAGGAAAATAAGCCATGATCACAACCCCAGTGCGCTGAACGAGGCGTATTCACAGACCTGATCGACGTAGATGCCCTCAACCTCGATTTTCGGGGCTCCGCCTGCTGCGACACTTTTACTGATTGCCCAGGCATACTCAAACCCTTTTTTGCTGACGCTGTGTCCACCGATTTTCACATTGGATTCATTGGGCTGAATGGCAAAATTGAATGTCACTGTCACTTTGCTGGCCTTTTTTGCGGGCGTCGAATAACTCATGCCGAGAAACATCACTTCTCCAGCCGACCAGCCCTTGAATGAGCCGGAATTGACCTTTCCGACCAGCGAAGCGACGCTTCGTTTGTAGGAGGTTGTCAGACGGCTGATCCGCATTTGCTTTGTGTAGGTCTCGCGCAGCTGAGCTGTGGGAATATCAACCCCCGCGATTTCACAGTCGTCACCGGATTTGCCGTTCCATCCGATCGCGCCGCCGGCATCCTTGTCGCCATACACTTTTTTCTGGGCAAGGCTGTAAAGGAGATGTTTTGTTCCGCCTCCGCAATCAAAACTCAGCGTGGGGGATTCATCGTCATCATCGTCACTGTCAGGAACTGCTGAAACCTCTTCTTCCCGGTAGATGGCATTCACCCGGTAGGTCGTTTCATTTGCGCGCTCGTCAATTTCGATGCTTTCAAGGGGCAATTCCCGGCAGCTTGCCGGGGCGCTTGCCAGCACAGCGGCAAGAGCTTCGTCCTCATCCGCCGCATCAAAAACCAGATAGGGAATTTCCGCGCTTGTGTATTTCCCGTTTTTATCTATGCTTTTGGAATGTTCCGTATAACTTTGCTCCACTCTTGCCATGGAATCCGTCTCCTTATTTGTATGCCAGTGTCGTTGTGCCGGATGCGTTGTCCATTCGTTTCAGAAGCTTGTTCGTCTCTTTGCTCTGGCGCACCATCTGTTCTGTGGCGTTCGCTGTCCGTTCCGCCTCTGTCCCGCCTCCACCGAGCATCGCCTGCAATGCCGAAGCAAGAAAACTTCCGCTTACCTGAGTCCGTTCCGCAGCTCCGGCTGTTCCTTCCTGAGCCGAGCGCAGACGGTCGGAATATTTGTCCACCATCGACTCCGCACGGGTGTATGCGCTGTGAGCGTCATCGAGTTTTTTACGCTCGTTATCATCGATTTTGCCGTCCGCCTGCGCATCCTGAAGTTCCTTTTCAAACTGCGCTTTTGCCGCAGCCGCTTCTTTCTGATATTGAGCAATCAATCCTTCCAGCATCTGCTGTCCGGCGGCAGGATCGTTTTTCAGCGTTTC
>CALVMH010000077.1 GCA_944343275.1 uncultured Clostridia bacterium
CAGGTAACGCCACAACGCCAGTTACAGGCGATATTGCGTAATGACTTTAAAAGTTTTGTTATCAAGGTGTTTCAGACGGTATCAAATGATGCATATCTTGATAATTGGCATGTAGATGTCGTTTGCAATGAAATAGAACAGATGATAGCTGGTGAAAATACACGATTGATTGTGAATTTGCCACCACGTAATATGAAGTCTATCATTTGTTCTGTTGCATTGCCCACGTATTTATTGGGCAAGAACCCACACGAACAAATTGTGTGCGTCAGTTATTCGGACGATTTATCATCACAATTGGCCAACCAATTTAAAATGGTCGTTGAATCACAGTGGTATAAAGATTTGTTCCCCGGCACCCAATTAAAAACACGTGGATTGGATATGTTGCGTACCAGTAAAGGCGGTTATCGTTTTGCAACATCTATTTGTGGTCCATTAACAGGTTTTGGTGGTAATTGGATAATCATAGACGATCCACTAAAAGCTGGCGATGGATATTCTGATACTGTTCGAGAAAAAGTGAACGATTGGTATACGAATACATTGTATTCTCGTTTGAACAACAAAAACACCGGTCGTATTTTGGTTGTTATGCAGCGTTTACACGAAATGGATTTAACGGGATATATATTATCCAAGGCACATGGTTTCAAACAAATCTGCATACCGATAATAGCGGAAGAAGACGAGGACTGGTCTTTTACAGATAAGTTTGGTCGGTATCATGATATTAAACGCAATAAATACGATCTTTTACATGATGCGCGTGAAAACTTTGATGCGGTCACTAGTATGCGTAATATGATGAGTGAATTTGATTTTGCTGGTCAATACCAACAAAGACCTGTGCCATTGGAAGGCGGAATTGTTAAACGCGGTTGGTTAAAATATTACAATGATTTGCCAAAGATTTGGTCTGTGGTTATTTCTTGGGATACTGCGGCAAAGGCCGGTTCTAATAATGCTTATTCTGCGTGTTCTGTGTTCGGGGTTTGCAATGGTGATAAACCCGGTAAATACAATCGCAAAATGGTTTTATTGGAAACGCACAGAATGAAATTAGAAACACCAGCACTAGTAAAGTTCATAGAAGCATTCCCGCAAGAAATTTGGAATAAATATCGCCCGTATTTTACGAATGATTGTGTGCGTGTTGAAACGATAATAGAAGACGCTTCATCTGGAACACCAATAATACAATTCCTGCACGCTAAAAACATCCGTGTAATTGGTATCAAACCCGAAAAAGACAAAGAAAACAGATTGATGGGTATAACACATCTTTTGGAAAATGGGACGGTTCTATTACCGAATCAACAAGATGGCGAAATGAGGGACTTTTTTGATGAATTGTTCAAGTTCCCCAAATCCGTATTTAAAGACATGGTCGATTCTTTTTCTCAGGGTGTGCGATATGTAGATGATGAATATATTTCTGGGTGTAAGGGCTTGTTTTGACACATATATTCAAGTTATATGGCTAAAATATCACTGCTAAATGGATAATAATTATCCATATGATAATATAGTATTTTAGATTGTGATCACAAAAACAACTTTTCTCATACATATATTGAATTTTTTTCCCGTTTTATGATAGAATTTCTCGTAATGAACTGAACAAAGGTTTTTTTATGGAAAACAAAAACATAGATTTTATTTTAGAATTATACAGATTTCATATAACCGTAAACAAAATGTTAGCATGCTTGGCCCCAGACGAAACCAAGAAATATTCGGGACAAGTTTCTTGGTTTATGAAAAAAGCAAATCAATTTATTGCGGACAACGGAGTCACGTTTGTAACTCAAAATCCTGGGGACCCGTATGATGTTGGCCTGCCGGTTACACCGGTCAATATAGCGGATTTTGATAAGGATGCAGAGCTGGTTATTGATCAAGTTGTAGAACCAACGGTTATGCACAATGGCAAAGTTATCCAAATGGGAACAGTTTTATTAAAAAAGGCGGAATAAATGAGTCACTTTATTGGTATTGATTTAGGAACCACAAATAGTGCGATATCTTCGTACGATGGGGAAAATGTTAAAATTTGGCAGAGTGAGGTTGGCGCAAGCATAACACCATCTGCTATTTTTATTGATAAGCGCAAAAACAAATACGTTGGCGATTTTGCGTACAAAACAATAGCGCAAGATCCGGATAACGTAGCAGTGCGATTCAAACGTATGATGGGTACAAGTACGACAATCAATTTGCCAAACTATGGTAAAGAATTGACACCAGAAGAATGTTCGGCAGAAATACTGAAAACATTGTTTAATTACTTGCCAGAAGAAATACAGAACGATCCAGAATTAGGGACCGTTATCACTGTCCCTGCAGCATTTGACCAGAAAGCAAAAGATGCAACATTGGCAGCAGCAAATATGGCAGGTATTGGTCGTGTTGCTACATTGCAAGAACCAGTAGCCGCTGTTATGAGTGTTATGAAAAACCGTCCAGAAGATGGAACATTCCTAGTTTATGACTTGGGTGGCGGAACATTAGACGTAGCTGTAGCCGAAAGCTTTAATGGACGTGTAAATTTACAAAGCCATGGCGGAATACCTGTTTGTGGTGGACGTGACTTTGACAGAGTTTTGATAGAAAAAGTCGTGTATCCATGGATGCAAGAAAGATTTAAATTGCCAGATTCATTCTGGACATTGGATAAATACAAAAGCATTGTTGGTATGATAGGTTATGCGACAGAACAAGCTAAGATCGCACTTTCGTCTAGAGAAAGTTCAACGATTTCTGTATCGGAATCACAGTTGCGAGTTAGAGATGAGGCCGGCGAAGACCTGTATGTTGACATAGAAATAACACGAGATATGTACAATCCGTTGATAGAAGATCAAATACAAGATACGATCAGAGCTGTTCATGAAACATTGGAATCTGCAGGTCTGAAACCGGAAGACATTGTCAGAATAGTATTTGTTGGCGGACCAACAAAATACAAATATCTTCGTGATAAGGTTTCATCAGAATTGGGAATACCAGCAAATACCGAAGTTGATCCTATGACAGCAGTGTCAGAGGGGGCGGCTTTGTTTGCTGAATCTATTGATTGGGAATCACAGGGCCACGCAAAGAAGAATGCACGTGGTACTATTGAATCAAAGGGGCCAATCAATGTAACTTTTGATTTTATTGCACGTACACCAGATTCAAAAACCAAACTGCTTGTGACATTGGCAAGCAAGGGCAAGTATGAATTACAGGTGGATTCATTAGATACCGGTTGGACATCTGGAAAAATAGCACTAAAAGAAAAAACAACAATAGATTTGTTGTTGGCCAAGAACGGTGCAAATACGTTCAAAGTTTTTGTGTTTAATGAATTCGGCGAAATCATGCCATTACAAGATGATAAAATCGTGATTACAAAGACAGCAGCAACGATTGACTCAATCCCTGCGTCACACACTGTTTTCTTGGCGGTGTTGGATAAGTTAGGCGGTACACCAGTGCCATTATATCTTATCAAATCTGGTGACTTATTACCTAAAGAGGGAAAGGTTGCGTTAAAGGCTGCAGAAACATTGAAAGCTGGCGATGCTGCCTCGTTGAATTTTAATTTATGGGAGGGCGACATATTCACACCGATAGATGCAAACCGACCAATCGGGTGCTTGAAGATTTCCGGAACGGATTTTGATGGTGGTGTTATCCCTGCAGGTGCAGATATCGAACTGAACTACAAAATGTCTGATGATGGTAATATAAGAATGGAAGTGTCGATCCCATGCATTAGAGGATCGTTTGATTCCAACAAGAATTTCTATTCCAGACAAGAGGGACAAAAAGATTATACAGAGGCTGCAGAACAAATCGTATCTGATGCAGAACAAATCAGAGAACGTGCAGGCGAGATGGCAGAGAATATAGACGATCCAGATTTGGATTCGGCCATTTCCAAGCTGAATGATGCGGCATCTTTGTCCAAGGAAGAAAGAGATCCAGAAAAGGCACGTGTTGCAGAAGAACAAGTTTTGCAAGCACAACGTGACTTGGATAAGGTTCGTAAAAGACACCTTAGAGAAGTCCGTCAAATTGAATTGGATAACTTGCTGAAAATTATTGAGCCGTTACGTAAATCAGCAACGACCACAGATTTGACAGCTATAGATAACCTTGTGGCGAGTGCGAAACGTGCAATTGATACGAACAGTCATGAATTCGAAGATTATATGAAAGAACTGAGAATAAAGATGTTTTCTGTCCTATGGAAACAAGATTGGTTCGTGGTTGCTAAGTTCAAGGCATTAGCAGAAAAACCAAGCGTGATCACAGACAAGAAGAAATATAATACTTTGGTTGCGGACGGTACAAATGCGATGGAACATGACAACATCGACAGATTAAGACAAATCGTCATAGAACTTGAAAATATCTGCTATTCACACACTACTGGATTTGAAGATATGAATATCACAAACATATTGAGAGGATAATAAAATGATGGATCCCTGGCTGCCAAAAGATTATAAGATAGCTGATAATGTAACCATAAAGAACTTGGTTTTTGCCAACGATGCGTGGCAAATATACAAAACAACCGACAAACAAAATTTGTTGGTTGCAAGACAACCACTGGTCAATAAGTGGGTTGACCAAGGGTTGCTGAACACAGAGGCTTTCTTTCAATGTGATTTCGGGGGCAATAAATTCAGCTGCTTGACATCACCAGATAGATTTTTGTTGGCACCTGTGGATTACAAATACTTTGATGTAACAAAAGTGTCTGCGCTGGCTTTTGCAAACAGCTTAAAACAGACACGTAACATCATAAAAGATGTGCCATTGGATAACGCAATATACGTTGAACAATTAGCCAGACTATTGCCAGTTGCTGAATTATCCGGAACACCGACAGATGATAGCTTGCTGTTAGGTACATGGTTGACAGGAGGTGTGGCAGTTCCTACGACATCGCTGCGCCGGTTGAAAAGTTTGACATTGAATTTCTCAACCGAAGACCTGGAAGACATCATCGATGCTGCCGGTATAGGACAACCAAAGGTCATAAATGGCAACGTGGAAACGGAACAATCACCAATGGTTCGTGTGGCTGGCGCACAACATTCAGTACCAAAAGGAAAGTTTTCATTGCCAGGTGCTGAATATTTGGAACAGTTTTTCTTTGAGAACGTTATTGATATCGTACAAAATTCGGCACGTTACGAGGCTATGGGAATTGGGTTCCCGTCACCGATTATACTGTACGGTAAACCAGGTACAGGAAAAACATATTCTGTGGAAAAATTAGCAGAATATTTGGATTGGCCGGTATACCGTATTGATTCAAACAGTATCGGCAGTCCTTATATTCACCAAACAGGACAAAAAATAGCTGAAGTTTTTAATAAGGCTTTTGATAACTCGCCATCAATCGTGATTATTGACGAAATGGAAGCATACCTTGGAAAGAGAGAGGGTGCGCAGGATTTCAAGATAGAGGAAGTCGGTGAATTCTTACGTCTTATCCCAGAGGCACAAAAGAACAAAGTGTTGGTAGTTGGAATGACAAATTTATTACAAAATATCGATCCTGCTATCTTGAGAACAGGTCGTTTTGATCACAAGATAGAGGTCAGAATGCCAACAGCAGAAGATATCAGAAGAATGCTGGATACAGCCTTAGGTAAATTGCCAGTAGAAAAAGATATAAACCTGGACAAAGTAGTAGAGGCATTGGCAGGTAAACCACGTTCAGATGTAGCCTTTGTTGTCAAAGAGGCAGCAAGACTGACGGCATTTCGTGGTAAAGACAGAATTTCACAAGTAGAGATAGATGATGCATTGAAAGCCAAGGCATTAGCTTCCCAAGAACCAACGAAAAAACGTATAGGATTTGGCCATGACGATTAAAGAAAACCCGTTTTATATTTTAGGTGCAACAACACGTGATAGCCGCCAGAAGATACAGGAACTGGTGGATGAAAAAAGTTTGTCCCTGGACATGTCTGTATGCACTGAGGCCAGAGCTGTCTTAACAAACCCTAGACGGCGTTTGTCTGCTGAACTTGCGTGGTTTCCTGGTGTTAGTATAAGGCAAACAAAAACAATTATCAAAGAATTGGAAGATAAGGAATTGTCTGCCGAAACACTGGATCATTTGTCATCATTGGCTGGTGTTAATGTTGTATTATCATATCTTGATTCTGGAGTTAAATTAACCACTAAAAATTTAGAAAATGCTATATTCACGTTAGCACGCAGTTATGAATCAATTAAACCAGAAACTGTGATGAACATAATAAACGAAGACAGAACAATATCTGGTTTTCCAGAAGTAACGGACCTGTCGGTTATCCAGGAAGAATTAACAGAACTCAAAAACAATGCAATACACGTTTTGCAGCAGGCAATATCTTCATTAAGTTTGGAAACAGCCAACAAGATAATGCTGCATTTGATGGAACGGGCGCAAAAAGAAAAATCCACGTATTCGCTGTTAGATGATGTTATAGATCAAGTGTATGTGATGATCGTACAAAAGGATAAGGATAGCATAGAAAGCAAAGTTATTGAGGCCATTAAAAAGCTTGAAGATGCTATGGATAAAAAGGCTACATCAAAGACAACATTGAATAAATTGGCTGATGAATTATTAGAAGAACTTGAGACCTTTGATAATATTATGCAACCAATTCAATTGAGCACCCAAAGACGAGGATTGGAACACGATATAACTAGAGAAATTGCACACAAAGTTGAAGACTTGACCGTAACAATAATAAAAAAGACAAGAGATTTTGCACTTGCTGAAAAAATTATGAAACGAACAAAAGAACTGTTTGTTGAAGTCGGATCTGTCAACGAAAGCTTGTCTATGGGGCTAGATGCTATCAACAAGATTCAACAGGACGACAAAGCGTTTGAGGAATCCATTAAATACAAATACACCAAGAACAGTTTCTGGGGTGGTTCCACAACATTGTCGTTGGATTCAAAACATATTGTCTATGGGGATACAAAATACAATACCGATGATATTACACACATCCGTTATGGGACAACAAAACGTTATCAAAACGGTGTGTATATGGGAACAGATACATTTGTCGGTTTTGGAACAGATGAAACTGATACAAGAATCACTATGTTAAGCGAAGACGAATTTTTCAAATTTATAGATTGTTTAATGAAAGCGGTTGGTATTCGCATAATACAAGCAATGGTCGATCAATTAGCCAGAGGTAAATCATTATATGGATTTATTTATGATGACAAGGTAAAACTTGCAAAAGACAATGCTTTTGCACCTACAGAATTTAAGACATTTAAATGGTCTGATGTTATGGCTGGTATGCAAAGTGGTTTTCTTATCATAATGGCGAAATCTGATACCAAATACAAAGTAACACTCGGTTTGCAAGATGTTGAAAATGCACCCCTGCTGGGCTTAATGTTAGACAGATTCTTAAAACTTGGCGAAAAGAAGATTACTGAGGCATTTAAAATAACAAAAGAAGATGCACAAAAGAGAAAAGATAAAGCAATAGATTTCTCTACTGAGATTTCATTAGAGAGTTATGGCTTTATTTGGCATTGGATATTAGCAATTGGTGGTGTGATACTTTTAATCGCACTGATGGCGGAATAAAGGATAAAAAATGAATTACAAGATAGGACTTATTGTGGCCAGCGTATTTTTAGTGCTGGCCTTATTTCCGATGCCTTATGGTTATTATCAATTATTGAGATTGGTTGTGTGTGCCGTATCTATCTGGGCAGCAGTATCTACAAGCAAAACAAATCAACCCCTTACGATTTTATATGCGTTGGTGGCGTTATTATATAACCCAGTATTTATAGTACATTTTGATAGAGGAACCTGGGAAATAATAAATATACTGACGATATTATTCTTCAGTTTTACAGGCAAACTGTTTCATAAGTAAACAGTAAAATGGAGGGAGTTATATGAAAAGGGTGTTGCTGTTACTGTGTGCTATAACTTCAACTTCATGTTCGTGTCCAGAGTTAAAGCAATAACCTTTGTCTAACAGTGACATCAAAATATTTTTTACACCAAGTGTAGAATGCGAAAATAATATTATTGAAAGGATAAAATAATCAAATAAGATAGACATTTCGGTTTATTCAATCACTCATCCGGACATAACCAATGCTATCATTACAGCATATAATCGTGGAGCTGACATACGCGTTATAACAAACCGAACACAATCTAAAGGCAAAGGTTCTTTGGTAGGAAAAATAAAGGCGACAGGCATACCTGTTGTGACTAATATCAAGCATAAAATAGAACACAATAAATTTGCGGTATTTGATAATCTGCATGTCGTATCTGGATCGTACAACTGGACTACAAATGCTAGCAAGTACAATAGTGAAAACTGTGTATTCTTCGACCAACCTAATAAAGAGTATTCACACAGGTTTGAATACTTATGGAATATGTACAGTGAACAGAAATAGGAATTTATACTTTACAAATTAAACACTTTTATCATACAATCGTTGTAACCTGAGAAAGGGTAAAACATGAAGAAAAAAATAGTACATAAAACACATACGAAAGAACGTAATTGGTTTTCTGCAATGCTATGGGTTGATGAAAGTGTCGTTCGTGAGAACGTTGAGGTTTATGATGTTTTGCCCTGGTATAAGAGTGTGAGATTCTTTTTACTATGTTTTGTTTATGGTTCGTTTTTGCTTACTGCGATACTTTATCATGAATGGATAGATTATATTTTAATATCGATCCTCTTTATACCAATAGGGTATTTTATAATGCGAGGCTACAGATTCGCATTCGTTTTGATGGCGGTACTTAAGTTGTATGATTCAATAAGCAGGTTGTTTGTACTTGATCAATACCACGTTTCTGGTGGCTCTGTTATAGGAATTTTAATATGGACCACCTTGTGGCTCGGACTATGTATAACAGCTTATCGTGTAGAAACATTAAGACGTTCCAAAAATAAACAATCTAAAACTGTTACAAAATGGGATAAAGTGTTTTTTTGCGTGCTAGGCATTTTTACAGGGTTGATTGTATATGGGCATTATTACGAAAGAACAGATCCAAGAATACAACTGGAAAATAAATACGGTGTTCAAAATGTAGCAATCGCAGAAGATTTATACATACACCTTGTGTCTATACCGCAATTTTGCGATGCCAGTTGGCAGAAGGCAGCTGATGTTTATAATGAAGATAAAGCGGAGAAAGTCAACGCTAAGGATGTAACAGATCGTTATTTACAAAGATATTTAGCAGTAAATGAAGATGTATTAAGTATGTTACTAGAATCATTGGGTGAAGACTTTGTAAATCTGCTAGGACAGAAAACAACAGAGTCATTTAGTAGAGATGCAATCAAACTCGCTCGTCAGAAATTTGAGACGAAAGTTAATGATTCCGATGTGCTTTATATGTTGTGTATCATGCTATTGACAGCTGATGAGACAGCTTTGAAAATAAATATCAAATAAAATGCATAACACCGTCCATTTTGGCGGTGTTTTTTTACGAAATTATTTTGAATATGGTATCGCAAGCAAAAACAAATGGCTATATTATCTATTTTATTTGATAGAATGTAAAAAAAGAATTGTCTTTTTGATCTCTTTATTAACTTGACTTCTGACTCTTTTAGAGCGGTAATTGCGTGACCTTATAAAGGAGCCGATATGTCTTATAAAGACAACCTACCTAAGACGATGGACGAGTTAAAAGCCATGTCCTTTGATGAACGGGCGCGATTGTGGGCTAAATACTCACCATATCCGTTCAAACGGCAAATGCGGTCACTTTGGTATTATATTCAGTGTGACCGCCTAAATCTGCGGATAGAACACAAACATTTGGTGCAAATTCGCAAATACAAAGATAATCCAGAAAAATGTCTGACCAGTGTCCTTAAAAACAAATATAACTTTGTTCCAGGCACGATTTTTACCAGGTATTTTAAGGGTATAAAACACACCGTTCTGGTCAATGATGATGGCAGTTTTTCATATGATGGTGATAAGTATGAGAGCCTGTCGGCTGTTGCAACCAAGATAGCAGGTATGCGGGTGTCCGGCACGTTTTTCTTTGGTATAAATAAAGGATGTAAACATGACACTTAAATGCGCTATTTATACCCGTAAATCAACCGAACATGGTCTTGATATGGAATTTAATTCTCTGCAGAACCAAGAAGAGTCGTGCAAAGCATATATTGCATCCCAATCATTTAATGGTTGGCAATATTGTAAAACATACAGTGATGTGGCGATTTCTGGTGGAACTATGGACCGGCCTGCCCTGAAACAAATGTTGGAAGATATGGCACATGGTTTGGTCAATACGGTTGTGGTTTATAAGGTTGACCGACTATCGCGTTCCATTTTAGACTTTCATAAAATGATACAATATTTCAACAAGTATAATGCGAACTTTGTGTCCATAACCCAATCGTTTGATACCAGCACATCCATGGGCAAATTGACGCTGAATATGTTGCTGTCGTTTGCCCAGTTTGAACGTGAAGTTTCATCCGAACGCGTGCGCGATAAAATACGCGCCAGTAAAGCCAAAGGCCTATGGATGGGCGGTAATCCGCCACTGGGGTATGATGTGATAGATAAGAAACTGGTTCCGAACGCGGTTGAGGCCACAAATGTTCGGAAACTTTTTGAAAAGTATCTGGAACTGCAATCTGTAAATGCATTAACAGAATATGCCGTGGCGCACAAAATATATGCCAAACAATGGGTAACCGCCAAAGGTATTATCAAAGGCGGTCGCCCCATTGCAGAAATGAGTATGCATCGTATATTGCGTGATAAGGTCTATATCGGTCAAATTGAAAATAAAAAAGAAGGTACATTCGCCAAAGGTGAACACGAACCGATTGTATCAAACGAACTGTTCAATCGTGTCCAGGTTGCGCTAGCTAACAATTCAAATAATAAAACAACGAGCACACGTGCGCCAAATATACTGACAGGAAAATTATTTAACCATAATGGTGCAAAATTTATCAATCAAATGACCAGCGGTAAAGGCAAAAGAAAGATTCATTATTATGCAACTAAAGGTTTTTATCTGACCGCCGCATGTGTGGATGAGATTGTGGTTGAAACTATCACCAGATTCCTGAACAGTGACATGTCAAATTTGCCCATAAACCTGGTAACTGTACTAAAGCGCATTGATATTACAAATATGAATTTTGCAGAAAAACGCAACTTAATTCAATCATTGGTTGAAAAAATTGTGTATTCGCAAGAACAGCTGATTTATACACTGACTATAGATGCGCAAAAATTACAGCCGTTTATCAAGGATCATTATGTAAATCAAAATGTTGAGCCCATGGAATATATAATTGGCGACAACAGCATAACAATCACGGAAAAAGTATTCTTACGCAAATACGTCAACACGGTATACGACCGTGGTAAAAACGGTGTATTAAATGTCACCGACAACAATCATTTAATTTTGAAAGCATTTGCAACGGCATGGAAATATAGGGAATTATACGAACAAGATGGCAATGTAGACAACATTATACATAATGCTCGTACTTCGCCAAGACTGTTTTACAAATATTTAGCATTAGCATATCTTAATCCGAATATTGTGAATATGTTATTAAAAGGTAAACTGGAAATTTCCGTCAGAGATATTCTAGATAAAGCATCGCGGAATGACGATTTTAATATTCAAGAAAAGATATTTTGCTCATGAATTCATTGCACGTTCAAAGCTTTTTACAAAACCCTCAGGCGTTTCTTTGTCGAACAACTGTGCTTTAGTTAATACTTGATTTATAAACTGATTTCTATCTATACCACATACAACAGCATCATATTTTGCTCTACCAGGCATTAAACACCACAATATGT
>CALVMH010000078.1 GCA_944343275.1 uncultured Clostridia bacterium
AGATACTTGATGAAATCGAGTATGTGGGCGATGCTATTAGAGGATTACATATAGAACTTCAGAATGACCGAATTGCTTTGGCAGAAAGTTCAAGAGACAAACTGCTATTGGCTGCTAAAATTCAGGACACAAAACTGAGGGAGATAGCCATATTAAACGCTGTGTCTTCGGCAACAGAAGCAAAACGAGTTTTAATGAGGAACTTCACAGAGAACCTTCAGTACATTGAAGAACATACAGATAAGACAGATTTGCAGTTATTCTTGGAGGGAAAGAAAGGTAAAGATATTCCTCAGAAAGTATCCGACGCATTTCAGGCATTAGTATCAATCACGAATACTGTTCAGGCGGAATGTGAGGGATATGCCTTGTTGGGCGAATACGAATCAAGCAAGGAAAGTTTACTGCAATTCAAAGAGTTCATAACAAGCAATAAACTTGATGATAGAGATACGCTGTTGCTGCTTAATGAGAATACTCCACAGAAGAAATTAACTGTCGTAGACGAGTTTATGAAAATATCAGAAAGAATAACTTCTTTCGATGCAAGCAGAGCATTGACCGGACAAAATGTTTTGATGATAACGGAGGATAGCGAAGATGAGAATGAAAAAAGAACAGGATGTAATTGTTGAGGATAAGTCGGTTGCAAAAGTATGTAAAAAATGTGGCGACCCTCTAAGAAGTAAAAGCAAACACAAGTATTGTGAAAATTGTCGTAGACAACGTGCAAAGACAAGACGTGAGATTTTAGGCACAGTTGGTGCATTAGGACTAACTGTTGTTTCGCTTGTGCCGGGAATAAAGCATTTCACCAAGAAGTAATACGAGTAAAGGAGCGAATACAATGACAAACTTTAACGAACACGCATTAGAAATGTCGATAATGGAGCTATTCAAAGATGAGGGGTACACCTATTTGAGTGGCGACCAAATTCATAGAGAAAGGACAGAGGTTCTGCTTACGGATGACCTGAAGCAGTATCTCTATAATCGCTATGCGAAAGACGGCATAACACCGAGTGAGGTGGATAGTGTCATTCTAATGTTGCGTAATATTTCCGGTACGATTTATGAAGCCAACAAAGCTGTATTCAAGCTTCTCTGCGATGGCTTTATTCTTAACCGTGAGGACAGAACTCAGAAAGACCTCTATATTGAACTTATTGACTTCGACGCTCCCGAAAACAATACTTTCAAGGTGGTTAATCAGTTTGAAATTGAAGGTGTAAACAATCAGTTGCGTATTCCTGATGGCATTGTGTTCGTAAATGGCATTCCGGTTGTTGTGCTTGAATTTAAGAGTGCTGTAAAAGAAAACACAACGATTATGGACGCATATAAGCAGCTTACAATTCGTTATCGTAGAGATATTCCTGAGCTTTTCAAGTACAATGCTTTCATTGTTATCAGCGATGGAGCAAACAATAAGTATGGTTCTCTTTTTAGTCCGTATGATTTCTTCTATGCGTGGAGAAAAATCAATGCTGACGATAAAGAATTGGACGGTATCAACTCCCTTGTAACAATGATTAAGGGACTTTTCAGAAAAGACCGTTTACTTGAAGTTATCAAAGACTTCATCTATTTCCCTGATAACTCAGACAAAGACCTTAAGATTGTATGTCGTTATCCACAATTCTTTGCTGCAAACAAACTATATGAGAATATCAAAACTCATCTCCGTCCTGAAGGTGACGGAAAAGGCGGTACATACTTTGGTGCAACCGGATGTGGAAAGAGCTATACTATGCTGTTCCTTACTCGTATGTTGATGAAAAGCACATACTTTTCTTCCCCTACCATTTTGATAATTACGGATAGAACCGACCTTGATGACCAACTTTCTAAGCAGTTTGTCGGCTCTAAGAAATATATTGGCGATGAAACAGTTGTCAGCATTGATTCCCGCGAAAAACTTCGTCAGGAGCTTCAGGGCAGAACAAGCGGTGGTGTATATCTTACAACTATTCAGAAGTTCACAGAGGATTTACAGCTCCTTACAGACAGAACAAATGTTATTTGCATTTCTGATGAAGCACACAGGAGTCAAATCAATCTTGACCAAAAGGTAAAAATCACAGAGTCAGGTGTTGAGAGAACCTACGGTTTTGCTAAATATCTGCACGACTCACTTCCTAATGCTACTTATGTAGGGTTTACCGGTACTCCGGTTGACGGGACGATTGAGGTTTTTGGTGGAGTTGTAGACGCATACACAATGACCGAAGCGGTGCGTGACGGAATTACTGTAAATCTCGTTTATGATGGTCGTGCTGCTAAGGTTATGCTTGACCAAGAAAAAGTAAAGCAAATTGAGGAATACTATGCTCAATGTGAGCGTGAAGGTGCAAACGAACATCAGATTGAAGAAAGTCAAAAGGCAGTTGCTAATATGGAAATCATTATTGGCGACCCTGACAGACTCCGTGCTGTGGCGGAAGATTTTATAAAACATTACGAAAATCGTGTCGCCGAGGGTGCTACGGTTGCAGGCAAGGCAATGTTCGTATGCTCCAACCGTTACATAGCTTATGACCTATACAAGATTATTAAAGAACTCAGACCTGAATGGACAGAAAAGAAAATCTGTGATGACGGTGTTATTCTAAACGATAAAGATAAGAAAGTGTTGAAACCAATGGAAAAAATCAAGTTGGTTATGACACGCAATAAAGATGATGAACCGGAACTATTTGAAATGCTTGGTTCAAAAGATGACCGCAAGGAGTTTGACCGTCAGTTCAAAAATCCTAAGTCAAATTTCAAGATTGCCATTGTTGTTGATATGTGGCTGACCGGATTTGATGTTCCTGAGCTTGACACAATTTATATCGACAAACCTATTCAGCAGCATACACTTATTCAGACGATTTCTCGTGTTAATCGTGTATGTGAGGGCAAGGACAAAGGTTTGATTGTTGATTACATCGGTATTAAAAAGAATATGAATATGGCTCTCAAAAAATACACCAACTTTGAAAGTGAAGAATTTGAGGGCGTGGAACAATCTATTACTATAGTTAAAGACCAGTTAGAAGTTCTTGGTCAGATGTTCCATAACTTTAACAGTGCCGATTTCTTCAACGGTTCTCCTACGGAGCAACTTGCTTGCTTAAATCGTGCTGTTGAGTATGTTCAGCTTTCAGAAGAATTAGAAAGAAGATTTATGGCTGCTGTCAAGAGAATGAAGCAAGCGTTTAATCTTTGCAGTTCGAGTGAGAAGTTTTCTGATAAAGATAAAGATTATATCCATTTTTACTGTGCTGTACGTTCCATCCTTTTCAAACTTACAAAGGGTGATGCTCCTGATATTGAACAGATGAACGCTCGTGTTCGTCAAATGCTTGAGGGGGCTATTCAGTCTGACGGTATAGAGGAACTGTTTGAGACCGGAAAGCACATCTCTGTCGATATTTTTAGCGATGAATATATGGACAAGATAAATGCCATTCAGTTGCCGAACACAAAAATCAAAATCTTACAAAGGCTTCTCTCGCAAGCAATTGATGAATTTAAGAAAGTCAACAAGATTATGGGTGTTGAGTTTGCTGACAGATTGAAAAGGGTTGTGGATGAATATAACAACCGTCGTCGTGATGAAGCGTATGCAAACGAGGTTCTTGATGATGTTGCTGAACAGCTTGCACAGCTACTTGCTGAACTCAAAGCAGAGAAAAACTCATTTAAGAAAATGGGTATCGACTACGAGGAGAAAGCTTTCTATGATATTTTGAAAGCGGTATCTAAGAAATATGAGTTTGAGTACCCTGACGATAAGATGATTGAGCTTTCAAAGAAAATTAAAACTATCGTCGATGACAAATCACGCTATACTGATTGGTCTACCCGTGAAGATATAAAAGCAAATTTGCAAGTTGACCTTATTCTATTGCTTGATGAGTTTGATTATCCTCCGGTAACGATTGATGATGTTTACAAGGAAGTTCTTGAGCAGGCTGAGAATTTCAAAAAATATGCAAAGTAATTCATAGATTTAGGAGATAAGAAAATGGAATTAGGTTGGATTGACTTTTCAAAATCAGAACGAAGCAAAGTGTTGAGCGTTTTAGACCTGCTTTCTGAGAGCGGGACTTTAGATGAGCTGGGCATTGCCGCTGTTAGAGATGGTTTTTCCAACCTTTTCTTTCCGGGGACTTCCACCATCCAAACAAGAGCAAAATATTTCTTTGCTGTTCCGT
>CALVMH010000079.1 GCA_944343275.1 uncultured Clostridia bacterium
GGTTCGACACCTCGGGGAAACGATCTTTCAGCACCGCGCACGGAAACGGCTCGATCTCGGAAAACCAGACGGCTTCCCAGCCGAGCGGGATCCACGCAAGGCTTGCCGCTTCCACGCCTGAGCACACAGAAGCGTATTTCATTCCTCCCCCCTCGCTTTCTTCAAAACGTTACAAGCATAGTTGTATTCTCTAGCAAAATACAGCTCGCCATTGTCACAATCTTCAAAAAAATCTTTTTCTGTTTTCCCGAAGAAATTTTCTAAACACTCCTTCAATTTTTTCAGCGCTTCGTACATCTCCGGCGCGGCGGCAATCAAATTTGCATTGGCTAAAACTTTTTCCGGTTCGGCAAAGTCTGACAAGCAAGCCACCGTGGTAGCTGTGTCTGCGAGTCGCTCGATTGGCTTCCCGCACATTTCCGCAATTGCAAAACCATTTTCTTGCCAGATGAACGGAAACAAAAGGGGGTTCTTTTTCCATCCGACTTCCCACGGACCAGGCGTAAATGCTTTCTTACTCATTTTCCTCCCCCTCCGCTTTCTGCAAAATTTCATCTGCCTTATCGAGTATTTCCGGAAGAAATTTTCTCCACTTCATAATAGCACATTGCCCTTGTACGGAACGAATCCATCTGATGAATTCGTACATATCCGGCGCGGCGGCAATCAGCGCGGCGTTTGCTTCACCACGTCCATTCCCCTTCGCCACTTGCGCTATGACGTGGCGGCTCTGATATTGTCCGCCCGGTTTGTCGAGAATGGTTATCCGTGTACTTGAAACGTTGGGACTATACGGCGACCGTATTTCTTCGCTCTGCTTGATAAACCACGGCCCCGGCGTAAACTTTTCTTCACTCATTTCCAACCTCCAGCGCTTTGCGCGCTTTGCTAATCCATCCGCCAGCGTCGCCCGGCACGTTCCACGGGCCGCCCGGTTTGCCGTACATGGCTACTGCCTCTTCGAGCGCTTCACGCAGCAGCTTGTTTTCGTCAATGCCTTTCAGTGCCTTCTTGACCCGTTCCAGTGCGGATTCGGCTTCCTCTCTGGTGCGGAAGAAGTTGCCAAAAGTTTTTCTCGGCTCTTCAAAAATATCGTCCAAATAAATTCGTTCAATGATTTCACCGAATGGGCCAACGTAATAATATTTGTCCCCGCCTTTCGGCCACTGCTTTTCGTAACCCCTTCCGTCAGTTTCGTTGTATTCGTTGACGGCCTCCATGATGTCAGCAAAATTCTGAACATTGCATTTGGTTGTTTCATTAACATTGCCAAGGTTCCAAAATCTGCGGATGATCAAGATGTCGCTGTACTCATCCCATTCGAGTTTTTCTCCCAAACGAATAATGAGGCCGCTCTTTGCCTTGAACTCATGCTTGTTTGTCTGCGCGCTAAATTCATCGCCAAAATAATATTGATCCGCAACTTTAAGCGTGAGCACATCATTTTCAATAGAGACGACCGCAATCTCAAGGTGCCGCTTCATATAGACTTTCCGCAGGTCAATTTTCGAGTAGTCGATCATCTCTTTTCCCTCCATCGTCTCTTCCTCCACTTACTTCTCTTCGACCGGATACCAGCCAAATTCAGCAGGTAAAAGCTTACCGAATGCCTGTTTGTGTACCTCCTGGCAATCTGGAGTTTCTCCACGATTACAAATGCATTTACCTCCTCCAAATTCCTTCAGTGCATATAGCACACCATCGGACGCTCTAAACAGCATCCCAGCTTTTGGCTCGGTGACGCGGACAAAATGAACTCCGGTATTGTCTGAGCGATCTTCTGCTTTGCACTCCATTCCATCCCAGCAGAAATGCTTTATTTCGCATCGCTTACAAGCTACATCGCCATCTGAATCATCGATTACACAAAGGTAAGTTTCTCCTCCTTTCCGAAAAATCTCGCCGACCCTGTATTCTTTTTCCGCGCTCATTTCGACAACCTCCCTGCAATTTCCCTGATTCTTTCCTCCTTACACCATTCAACCAATGCTTCGAATGCGAATGGGAAGCGAGGATTCAATCCGGCTTCTTTCCTGCGTTTATTTTCCTGCCAATTCCTTCTGTTCTGTTTTCGGCAAACATCACAAAAACGCGAACGATCATGCGCCGGACGCTCTTTGCATTTTTCGCACATCTTCGTTTCGGTCAACACTTCCTCTTCGATCGTTCCAGAGGGTTTGTCCGCGAGTTTTCCGTCTTCTGCGTTGGCCATATTGAGTTCACTTTCGGTTGAGTTTCGGCACATTGAGCGGAAGCGGTGCATCGGAATAGATATAACTTGCACCGTCGCCGGCCCATTCGACCGCGGTTCCTTCCGCGGTAAAGAAGCGGATTCCAGGATTGTTTTCCCCATAGGTCCCGTCAAGGTCAGGCGATGGCCAATGACAGCATCCGCCGTTTGAATGTGTAATGTGCTTGACCTCTGGCAGAAGATAGCTTCTGGTGCTGGAGGGTTTCCCGTCGGTGACGTAGTATCCGATGATCTTACCGTAGCTCACCAGATATACGTAGCACGGCAAATTCGGCTTGTCCCAGCGGGTAGTCCATTTACTGATGGTCCGACGCTCCTGGAAATAGCTGACCGAGGGAATCGGGATAGCCTCCAGCGCGGTCGAACTGACCGCCCGCTGTGCGCGACTCTCACGACCGGGATCTTCACATCCGCCTCCCTGTGCGCCGCACAACATGGTGGCGGCCATAATTCCAACTGCAAAAATGGTGATCTTTTTCATTTTTTTCCTCTCCTGTTATTGTTCAATCTGATACGGCAGATCGACAGCTTTCCACTGCGCCCGGGTGGACTTCATGCGGCTTTTCGCGTTGTACTCCGCGATCATGCCGGCGAGCACCATCCGGATCCCGCGCTCTTCCGTAGTTCCCTTCGCCAGCTCCGCTTTTTTCCGCGTCGCGGAAATCTGTTCCTGCATATCGTAGAACCACTCGTAGCTTGCAACTCTTCCCTGCGCATTCTGGATGATGTACTCCTGCCGAATATCATTGACTCGTCCGGCATTCCAGCGGTGAAACGCAGGGAGAGCGAGCAAAATGGCCAACGCGATCAGCGCGACGACGGCAATCAGAATCTTCCAGTTCATTTTCCGGAGCTCCTTCCCGATTTCCGCGTGATGATGACGGCAGAATAGTATGGCTTGAAAGGGGAATAGTCGCCGTTGAACCATTTCATGCAGAGCGAAACGCTTTCCACTTCAAGATGCGTCGGGAGGAACTCATAGAATGCGTTCATGCTGATGCGAAATCCGTTGAGAGAATCCGCGACGATTTTGTGTTTCTGTTTTCCGAACATTTTTCAATCCTCTTCTGTTTGATTTTCGTCAAAGACCTTCAATGACTCATCGACGGAATCGCCGTCGAACCATGCGATCCGAAAACTCTCCTGAAACCTTCTTCGGAACGGCCTCGGGTCGTCGACCAGACGATCGATGGAACCGGCCTGAAAGTTGCCGAGAATCCACACCTTTGTCCCCCGCGCCCAGCTGTATACCCCGTCAACGATGTTGAACAAAAGCTCCTGGCCGGAAGGGGATAGTTTTGCCTCCCCCTTCTTCCCGATAAGCTCATCAATGATGAGATAATCGAGCTGATCCAGCCGGTGCAGAAAGCGCAGCTCATTGTCATTGTCGCTCGTCTTTGATTGAACGAACTCGGCAATCAGCGTCTGCCGCGTGTAATAGCGCACGCGAAGGAACTGCTGCCGCATCATCCAGCGAATGACAAAACAGGCGCTGGAAGTTTTCCCGACACCGGTCTCGCCGGCGATCAACAGCGACTCGTTCCGATGGCGGAAAATCCATTCTGCCGCCGGCCGGGTCCACGGTTTATCCATTGCGCGGAATCTAGGGGGGATTCCTGTCCTCTCCATCCGTTCCGAAAGAGACTCCGCCAGAATGTGTTTCTGCTCCTCACCCTGCCGAACTCTCTCATCTTCCGCCTCCTTTTCCCGGCACTGTTCGCAAATCAGAGCGTTTATTGAGGTATGGAGAATTTTATCCATTCCTTCATCGCCGCACGTCTGAAACGGCACGACAAATTCTCTGCCGCATTCCGTTCCATCCGCCAGCATGTTCCGGCATATGCAGAAGGCATTTCCGTCTCTGATCTCGCGAATCATCAGAATCCCTTTCTTCCGTGGACCGTATGGGGTTCATGCTCCGCCGGCAGCTCATCTTCCCAGCAGCGGCCATTCAGCCAGGTCTGCGGGTTTTTCCGGAACTGCACATCCGGGGTGGCCGCGATGTAGCCGGGCAGCTTCTCCCGGATTGCGGCCCGCTCCTCCTCGCTGATGCGGGCATATTTTTCCATACATTTTCTCCGTTCGACCTTTTTCCCGTAGGCGTTCCAGAATGCGGAAAACGGGAAGCAGCTTACAGAATCATCCGCGACGGCTTTCTGCTCTCTGTTTCCGCGAGACCTGGACGGTTCATGGCGAAGGACTTCGATCTCTTTTTTCCCGGTTCCCGAGATCTCGCGCAGGCGAACGAGCCCGGCCTTCTCGCATTCCGCGATCCAGTGGGGCACGTCGGCGGTGCGGATATCCTCGCGAGCGGGGAAGCACCGGTTTTTCAACAGGAGCGGATCAGCTTCGCAGATTCCGTCGTCGTTCACGGCAAGAAGCAGATGGAAATAGAATCGTTCCGCCAGCGCACCGATCGAAGCGACGCGGGCGCTTTCCAGATACCCTTCACGAATGCGTCTGTCCGGCATAGAGCCACCTCACCGATTTTCCAGCCACTCTTTTTTCGCATCCGCATAACCGGGAGCCGTCACCCGAAGCCGGAAAACCGCGAACTGTTCGCGCAGCCATCCGAAAATGGCTTCGATCATTGCAAGACGTTCGACGAAACGGGCGGCGAACTCCATCTCCTCCGGTTCCGGCAGTTCCAGCCCGGTCATGGAAAAGTTCCGGTTCAGCACGAACTTCCAGCAGTCTCGTTCCGAATAGCCGGCGAGGTACGTTCCGGTGACGACGAGATGTGCTTTCTTGAGCAGCTTCCCCTCGTCGAGCGCGGCCCGGACCTCCCGGCTGTGCGCCGCGCAGTCCCCTGCGGCCAGCGCCCTGGTACAGAGCTCTTCCGTCGCAACCGCCACGAAGTCAAACGGAGGAGCCACATCGAAATCCACGGTTTGATCCTGCTCACTGCGACGGAACAGGTCGGTCATGAACTCGAATGCCGGGCATTCGCAGTCAATTTTCGTCTTGTCCTCCGCCGCGAGCGAATAATCGTTCAGCGCGACGAGCTCTTTGTGGAATGTCTGATAAAACAGACAGATCAGCTGATAGCGTTCGGTGTCCCCGGCGGTTCCGGAATAAACCGCTCCGTTCGATCGAATGACGACCCACACGCT
>CALVMH010000080.1 GCA_944343275.1 uncultured Clostridia bacterium
TATGTGTATTCATAACCTACAATTATGACGTTTGAAGAATTACGCTCTACAGTAGAAGTAACACGCTGAGCATTATCTAACCTGTGCAATGAAAGAATTAATCTGATCATCTGAATCAGTACTAACACGGCAATAAGCGGCAACACGAAGTTTTTCTTTAATATTATTTTTGGTCGGCTTAATTACTCTTATTTCTCTTATATCAGCCATAAAATAACCTCTCTTTCATCTTGATAAGATTATTCTACCGAAACGCCGATACTTAGACGAATGTGCGAGAATTCAACAATGGGTTCGACTCCTAATTTCTGTGCATTGGCACGGTTTATTCTGTCAAACTCTTCGAAATTAATTATGCCATCTTGGTAAAGCCCTTTGCAGATATAATACGATGCAAAATAGTCTAGTTCATTTTCGGGATTTTCAACCCGCATAAATACCTCCATCCTTCCTAAGATAACTTAATATAGATGGATTCATTGTTCTTCTCCACTTTCGTGGCCCCTATAGAAAAACAAGAGCACCCATCCGAAGATGAGTGCTCTAAATATTTCCTGCTCTTGTGCTAACAGTAATATGAATAATTACACTGATCTTCGTCATTGCTCGAAAACCAATATGTAATTAAACACATTTCCTATCTTATTTCAGTATATTTAATCATACCAACCTGTTTGCATTATCAAAAAAGCAATCTTTTACTTCTATTAAGTTTTGATTCATTGTATCACAGTATTTTCGTTTTGTCAAGTATAAAAGTGTAATTTTTTATTTTTTTTAACAAAGCAATAGAGTTCTTATACTTTTCAACTCTCCGAACTACCTTGTCGTTAATTTCATCAAGTCTTGTAATATCGCTATTATGAGCCAAATCAGACGGTCTCCTCCACATCATTTTCTTCTTAATCTATCAAAGAAACTTTGCTTGCTCTGCTGGGGCTTATAAGGTTCTGATGTAGTTTTCTTTTCTTTTACTTCCATCTTATCAAAACCAAGCCTAATCTCATAGAAGTTTGTAACCATTTTAAGTGCATAGGCCAATGCGCCCTCAAAACTATGAAAACCGGTCAAAGATGCTCCAGACTGAGTGCTATAAAAATAATAAAAGTATTCCGTCTTACCTATTACTCCAAGGATGACACTTGCATTTGGTGCAAGATTAGAACTCGCTTCTGTTCTAATAATTATTGTATCGTCAATCCTTCTTAATCCACAATTCCTCCATGGGGTTTCACTTCTTAGATTATTAATTCCCTGATGAAATTCAGAAAAGCTAATCGTCTCCTTATCGCAGACACTTGATGGTGGGCTATTTCTAAACTTCAGGTACCTTTCGATTCCTTTTTCGTTACACGCTGAAATTAGCGCTGCCCAAAGGTATTCGTCAGTAATATTCTCACATCCATCACACACTGTGCCTGTATCTAAATACTCTTCATGATATGATTCTTCAACAAAACAGTCTTTTTGAGAATCATAATAGATATCAGAATGTTGCCATCCGCCGCCTAAAGTTGTAATCTCGTGCAGATGACTATTTTTCGTAGCATCGCTTGATAAATAAAATTTTTCTCCCATTATATAATTCCTCTTATTACTTTATTTCAGCTAGAGAGGCATTCTTATATGCTTCATCATCAGTTACTTCTTTAATAACCTGTATCTGTTTTGGGAAATTAATTACTGCTCTCTCATCGCTAAGTTCTATTTCAGCAATAGCTTTATCATTCCAGAATGGATACACATCAATTTCAAAATATTGATTTTCGTATGTTAGGCAATATCTTGTCTTGCGGATCTGTCTCTTAGTTGTGTCAGCTTCCATCAAGAGTTTCAAATACTCCGCTTGTGACAAGCGTCGCTCTATCTCCACACGCTTAACATCTGACACTTTTCTCTTAATTGTCTGAAAATAGATATAGTTGCCATCCACTCCGCGCTGGCGAACGCGAACTTCTTCGCCGGCAGCACTGTTAAGATATGTCTGAATGATCTCTATGCGTTGGCAGGAAGGATTGCTCTCAAGCCATTTGATATCAGGATACTCAATCAAATATTTGCGTTCGATTTCATATGGTTCAGGCTCGCCCAGGAAAGAAGCAATCTCAGCAACTAATTTTTTCATCTTATCTTCAAAAGTCGAGGTGTTATCAATTACACGTAGGTGTGGATGACCGGTCCATGCTGAAATCAGTTTATCATCAAGCATCGCAGCTTCCTCAACTGTTTCTGTTCTGGCACTATTATTTGCTGTGGTATAAAACTCCTCTGCCCCCTTCGCAGCAGTTACGAGATGAAAAACTGCATCATAGTTATCTCGAAGTTCAACTTCATTAGAACCAGTAAACTGTATTGCCTCTGCAAACTCTATTTCATCCATATAAGCCTTATTATCAAGTGTGCCACGATCACATACAATAAGGACCTTATCAACTTGCATTGTGCGTGCAGCTTGTTCAAAAATATTTTCTTTTTCTATCTGCAGTTTCAGCTGACATTTTTGATACTCTGCATTTGTGCCACAAGTCCAGGGCGCCACACCACCGGTTATAAGCTCGGTTGCTGTCTCAGGGACAAACAGAACGGTATATCCCATCTGCGAGAATGCATTTTGTACCCAGCTCATAGCAGTTGATTTTCCTGCACAAGGGCCACCGGTTATAACAATCTTTGAAATCTCCATTTTTCGTTCCTCATCTCTTACCGACAGAAGCTCGTTAACATCAAGCTTAAAAAGTGCTGCCAGTCTTCTGATTACATTGGTTGTCGGCTTCGACTTCCCTGTTTCCCATTTTGAAACAGCCTTGTTGGTTACACCAAGCATTGCAGCCAATTCAGTTTGTGAAAGGTTAAGCTGCGTTCTAAACTCCAGGATCTTGTTTCCAAAATTGTAATCGTTCATGAGATATCACCCTCTTCCTTACAACCATATTATAAACCGAATGACACTGCAGGGCAATACCCGCAGTGTCGAATATCGGTAGAACTATTTGCTGAATAAACTTCCGAAAAAACTATTATTTGCTTTGCTGTTCTGTTCCTTTTCGAGTGATGCAATTAATTCAAGACAATTTGAATAACGTTTATTAGGATCAAGCTCTATGCATTTATTTATTATTTTTTCTAACCCCTTAGATAAAGAACTATTTACCGTTCGAATTGGTGGTGTCTCATACGGTGGTTGCGTTGGGTCAATTCCTGTATAGTTCTGCATTGTGTTCTTTGCAAAATGCCAGATTGTTATCGCTGACATAGGCCATATCGCCTACGATCTCCT
>CALVMH010000081.1 GCA_944343275.1 uncultured Clostridia bacterium
GATGATGTCGCAACTTTGCAGATTTCCCCTTTGACCGGTAGTATGGTAATTGATGAGACAGAATAATTTTACATTACTGGAAGTTCTGACTGCGCTGATTGTCCTGACCTTGGGGCTTTCTGGCTTGATCTGGCAGTTGTCAATTGCGAGTAATCGCGCTTTGAGCAGTATGGAAAACTGGGAACGGATCCACGATCTGACTGCAGCAGCAGAATATCTTCTGCTGCATGGACCGGAAACAGAATTAGATGAATCCATATTCACAGGCGAATTGGATATCAACTATCGGTATGAAGAACCGCAGCTCCCTGCAGACACGGAAGTGAATTGGGGGCGAAAACGACTTCAGACCTTGATTGTGGAGGCGCTGAAAGATGGGGAAGTCATTGATTCCTTGCGGCTTGACTGCTGGGTGGAGGCGCTCTGAAATGTCAAAGTATTGTCGCTCTTTTACCCTGCTCGAAATTATTTTGGCATTAACAATTCTTTCGGTGCTCACGGCGCTTGCCGGTACTGTTCTGTTTGCAAGTCAGCGGGGATGGAATTCGATACAGGAGAGTTCCGCAGAACTGGAGACTCTACAACGTCTGGATGGGATTGCGGATACCGCGTTTCGCAATGCGGTTCCGTTTCACTGGCCAGATGAAAATAATAAAAGTATCCAGTTGTTTCGAGGTAAGCCGAAGTTTTTGCGTGTCGCTTATCGTCATCGTATCAATCAGCCCGCTTCAGGGGGAATTCGTTTCTTGGAATTATTTCAGGAGAAAGACACTCTGACGGCCCGTTATCGGCGGTATCCGCTTGTTTCAGCTCAGGAACGCGGCTGCCGGCAGGAGATTCTCGTCCGTGAAGTTCGGCAAATTTCGTTTTCCTATGCTGTTCGGGAGAATGGAGAAATTGTATGGCATTCCGAATTCGACGCCGTCGCCGCGGAGACAATTCCGTTGGCGATTCGGATGGATGTTGAATTCATAAACGGGAAAAAGATATGTTTTTTGCGACGCACTGCCGGCAACTCAGCAATGTCAAGTTACGGCAAGTTTCGTAAGACAAGCTATGAAAAATTGTAAAAAAGTAAATGAACACGGGATTGCTTTAATTACTGTATTGGCCCTGTTGTCCACGGTCAGTATTCTAGTTGCCTCGGCGATTGCCGTGAGCCAGTATTCCGCAGCGGAAACAGATACGTTTTCGTCATTGCAACGTTCCGCGCTTGAAGCGGAAAGCGCAATGAATCGCGTCATATGTTTGTTGCTAGCGGATCGTTCACGGAATGCTGATCGTAAATTGGGAAACGCTTCCGAAACTTCTGAAGAGAGATTTTTGGCAGATGGTACAATCCATCATGTTATGGTCGGCGAACGTTCTGTAACTATACAGATTTTTGATGCAATTGCAGGCTTGGATATTTCAGGACGGAATCCCTCGCGTCAGTTGAGAGACAAGCGATTGGAGAAGGATAATCTCCGAGAACAATTTCTTGCTCAACTCGCAGATTATGTCGATGCCGATGACTTGACTAGTCCAGGGGGAATGGAAGTGCCGCAATACCGAGCTGCAGGAATTCCCGTCTTGCCGCGAAACCGGCCGTTGCAATTTCGGGAAGAGTTATTTTGGTTACCTGCTGCAGAGAAGTTCTATCCGCCCGCCGAAAATGGAATATTGGAAGCCGTTCGATTGATTCCGCCAGAGAAGTTGCGCCCGCTTTCCGGGCGTCCAAATCTCTATTCGACTCCGGTGGCCGTCATTGCGGAAAAGTGTATTTTAACTCCAGAGGAGGAGGATATGCTTCGGAAAGCATTTCTCTTGTGGAGAACAAAAAAACAACCTTTGCAGGAAAATTTGCCTGCTTCAGTCAGCAGTAAACTGGAGGTGAACTTTTCATCGAGAGAGAGTGGTGTTTATTCTATTTCTATCGACACATCGTCGGAAGAAACGCCGGGCGTATGTTTGAGGGCGGCCATTCGGCTAACTGTAGGAGATATTTATCTTGAGTATTATGATTTTTTTTACTTTTAGGTAAAATGGGGCAGAAAAATGAAAAAACTATTTACAGCTATTCTTTTTAATTTTTTGTCAACGACAATTTTTGCTTCAGAAATTCCAGATGCAATCCAAAAATTCTATGCAGAGGAAAAGCTGC
Organism: uncultured Clostridia bacterium; assembly: GCA_944343275.1. GTDB lineage: Bacteria > Bacillota > Clostridia > Christensenellales > Borkfalkiaceae > Gallimonas. The sequence continues at coordinate 2,144 of CALVMH010000081.1, forward strand.
GGCATCCAGGTAATTATGATATAGATATCAAATTTACATCGAACAAGAAAAATGGGGAAAACTGGGTCTATATATTGACCTCCTGCCGGCAGGGAGCACGATGGCGCTGCCGTAATCGCTTGGATTGCTTTGTTGTGAAAGAAAATCGCATTCTTAAGGTTAGGAAAAAAGAAAAATCTCATGATTTCTGGAGCGCTGCCGTAACCGCTTCGGATTTTCTTTTTATAGATGCCTCCGAAAAAGGACAAAAACTTACTATTTCTACTTGCAGCGGAAAAAAAATTGATCCGCAGAATGATAAAACATTTCTCTGGGCTCAAGCATACATGAGAGAATCGGGGCGTTATTTACTTCCCCTGCCTGATGGAATTCCCTTAAAAGGAATTTCCAAAGAAACCGTAGAACAGTTTCGACAGCTTTCGGCAAAGGAAGAGGTCGCATGGCTGATTGAGCGGTTGAAGGCATTGCCGCCGCCAGCTGAAGCGCTTAATTTGCTGAGACGCATTGATGCAATCGGTGAATTTTCTGTTCCAATGAAAGTTGCCAGACGTCAAATTTTCCAAAAAATGTTACTGAACGAGAAATTGGGGAATGCTCCCAGACATTTGCTGTTTTCTTTGCTGTTTAAAGCAAACTTTATATCTCATGAAGATTTTGTGATTCA
>CALVMH010000082.1 GCA_944343275.1 uncultured Clostridia bacterium
GGCTTCGAGAAGCTTTTCGAGAATTTCCGTGGGGTCGTCTGAACCGGCTGACCAGCCGTAAGGCACATAATTTTCATTCGCCTTATGACCACCGAAGAGAATCATCATGGGAGTCTGGCCGGAAAGATTGGCGGTGTTGGGGTCGGCTTTTCCTTTGAGCAGCCAACCGAATGCCGTTTTGCCCAACCTGTAGCCGGTATGGCGACAGGAAAGGGCAAGAGCCGTGTTGCCTTCAGCGTCAACAGGCAACTCGGGATTCCAGCCTTTTTCCTTCATCAGGTCAAGCAGACCCTTGTAAACCTCGGTATCCTTGCAGAAATAGTCCTTGCTCACCCATGACGAAAAAGCCGTCTCTTCATTCGGGAATCGGTAGTTCGGATCCGCTCCGCCGTTCAGAATCATGGCCGGAGCATCCTGTATGCTGTCAAACCAGCTGAACGCGCACGCGAGGGGCGACTTGCCCTCAAAGTCATACATATCCTTGTGCTCGCACACCGTCTGCAGGTCTGCACCCGAACGCAGAATGGCATCCAGCGCCTCCATATCCTTCATGTACATGGCCTGGAATATGTCCATATTGCCGTGCAGGGCTGAAAGTTCGTCAACATCGGGGTCGCTTCCGGAAAGGAAGGCTGCGATCTTCATCGCCCTGTTCTCTATGGCGGCATCCCAGGCTGTCTTTCCACTGTTTGACTTGTCTTCCGGATCGGCCTTGTCTTCTTCAACAAGCCTTCGGGCAAGCCGGTAGGCGGTTTCATCGTCACTCTCCAGCCTTACAATCCTGCTCCTGATTTCCTCTATCTTGTTTTCGGGATAACGGTATTGTACGGCTTCATCCAGTTCCTTTTTAGCGAACCGGATATCCCTTTTGATGTCGCCTGAAGCGGCACAAAGGCTGAAAAGCACGTTCTCACCGTTAAGGTCGGTTGAGTTGACGCGTGCTCCTGAATCCATGATCGCTTCCGCCATCTTGAGATGACGGTTCCTTACGCACTCGATAAGGGCCGTCGTATTCTTGGCCGAACGGGGTATATTCGCTCCATGTTCCATGAGCATGACGGCTATTTCTTTCAGCTTCTCTTCATCTGCACGGCCGGCACCGGCTCTGCCGAGGATATGAATCGGTGTGGAACCGTTTGCATCCTTCGCGTTGGGTTCAGCATCACGTTCAAGAAGGATTCTGACTCCCTCCGCATCTCCATACTGGCAGGCAAGATGCAACGGTGAACGGCCTTCATACTGTTCGTCACTGTCATCGACAGGCACTTCCCTGAGTGCCTGGTGAATTACATCCTCCGGCTGACTTGTCGAATAAAGCCTGTAAATGTCACTGTATTTCATGGTTTATTGATTTATTAGTTTATTGATATGGCTGAATTTTCCACCGAGGTACGAAGCTATGCTGCGCACCTCGGCAGTCAGTTGAAGTCTTGAAGCGACCTCTGCCTTGAGCCGGAACAGCTGGATTACAGACATCCAAGGATATACCTTGGCCGGCATCGGGCTGAAAGTATCGTTGGTTTCCAATTCCCATTGCCGGAAAGCAGCCGGAAGCCGGTCTGTTGAGACATCTTTAAGGCCAGGCAACTTCATCTCGGCATCCTTCAGCAGGGAGTAGGACTGCTCGTACCAGGAGATACGGTAACAGCAATACGCCATATTGTATAATACGGCTACATCCGGATTCTCTATATTGCTCAGGCAGTAATAGGCGAAGCCATATTCACCGCTTTCCATATATGTCAGCCCGGCAGAGAAAAGTTCTTCTCTGCTTGGTGATTGGGTGCTGTTTCTGCTGTCGGGAATTCCTATCATGATTGTATCAGGGATGAATTAAATGGTTAAACAAAACAAAAAGGACAAAACAAAAAAAGCGATAGACAGATATGATTGCTCATAATCTGAATACCGCAGGCCGCAACGCTCTTCTCTTCATCTTGGATGAAGATCATACGAAAGCGTTCCGATAAAAATATGTCATGTTTTGATTGTAGGTGATTGTAAAATAATTTAGTGATGAATTTGAAGTTGCCGCATCCGAATTTCAGAGAAGGAGGACCGTCGAGAAATGGAAGCATGAAAAAAGAACTTCCTGTTGTAAGGAAGTGCCTGCAGCAGGTTGATCCTACTTCAATCAAACGACTACTGCTTATTTTCTTTATATATCCATTTATCTGCAACTTCTATTCATACTATATTGGCAAATATAATCATTTATATTCTCAACCACGCAAAATTAACATTATTTTATGCCGATTAGTGGCCGAAAAAACGAATTGTTCAAAATTATGAGTAAGATTCAAGATGTTATTGATATTTAGATAATTATCAATATACGATACGGTTGGAAAGGGTTGGACAAGGTATTGATTGGGAGACTGATATAGACGGTCAGTGTACAATACATCAGTTTGTATTGGCCTGTCCGTTTGGACAATGGATGGTGAAATGGACGGATTTGAACCTGAAATATGACCATCCCAATGGCATGAAACATCCTATCCCAAAGCCGGGACTTTATGATACGTCCTGGAGATAAGACAAGAGATTCTACAGCCCGGGACGATACATGTCAGATCAATTTCACCACTTCAAAGAAATGCATGTCAATCATAGTTGTATCCCTTGTTACGGAATGGTATCATTTTCTCCCCCAAACAAGGCAAAACCGGAACTGGAAAAGTGACAATCACGGTCTTTCCCAACACGGCCGATGAGCCTCGCAGTACCCAAATACGGATTACAGCAGGACGGCGGAATAGACAATGGCCATAACCCAGCAGAACGGCAATATCGAATCGACTCCGAAAAAAGAGACCGGACATACCTTGAACGCGTTTATCATGATACTATCGGAGACAACAGGCACCCTGTGCCAATCGATGCAGCGGCAAGCCTATCTCCGAATGGAGCGAAATACGAAAGAGGCCGCTGACTCTCCGACAAGCCGGTAACACAATCCCATATTTTTCCAAACCATACCATAATATATGAGTTTTACATGTGAGCATGCGGCTTCCACTGTATGCAAATTTAACGAAAAGTACACATAATCAAAAAGTTTCATGCCTTGATTTTTGTTCAAGCAGCAATGATGTTTATTTTCAGAAGTGACGTGGAAAAAATGTATATACATCTGGAGCATAGAATCCAAAATCATGGTTTCACGACACGCATCATGTTAAAACTTGTTGGAAATCAAGATAAACATATATTAACTTCATTGCAGTTAGGGACAAATGTATATATTTGTATTTTGGAATATTATACAATAGGACAGCGTATTGTCTTGCCGGAACTTCCGTAATTCA
>CALVMH010000083.1 GCA_944343275.1 uncultured Clostridia bacterium
CATGCGCCATACCAACCGCGTCCACAACCTGCGCCGCTGTGGTACTGCCGACGGAATCCGCCGTGTCCGCCGCGTTTACTTTTCCATCGCCGTTCGTGTCGTAGACGGAGATCAACATGTCTCCGGTGCTGGAGCCTGTTGCCCCGCGCGGGATCGTTAGGTTCAACACTTGTTTAGGAGATTCACCGGTAATCGTCGCCGCGGCCTGAGTGCCCGGCTCACCGGTGGTCACCGTGCCGATAGTGAGCACATTCGCCGGACCGGATTTCAGTTGAACGACAATCCACTCGCCGGATTCACCAACCACTTTCAGGCGGAATCTCATGAAGGAATCGTCTTCCAGCTGTTCCGTATGCCACGAATCTCCATCCGCGGAAAACTCCACGTCAAATCCATTCGAAATCAATGCAGTAATCATCGATGCGAGATTGCCGCTGCAGGAATCCGGAATTTCCGTCAACAAGCCCGGCTCCGCCATGGGAGCTTTGATCGAACAACTCTTGCAAAAATATCGGTCGTGAATATCAGCAGTATCACCATCCAGCGAGAAAATCAGAAGTTCAATTCCCTTCAGGTCATCCAGAGTTTCCAGATCGGCATACTCAAATTTTTCGCGCAGTTTCTCACTGTAAATGACGAAATCAAAGACAAACAGACCGTTTGCCGGATCACTCTCCTCGGCAATCATGGCTGCTTGCGCATAAATTGCATCCGGGACATCGCCGGCAGCTCCGTCCGAGTATGAATTTTCGAGCACACTGCCGGAAGAGAGGGAAAAGGTAACGGTTTCACCGGCAATAGACACCGAATCGTATTTCAGAACTTCCGCAACACCTGACGTGTTGAACAGCCGTAGAGTTCCGCTGGAACGAATCGTCGCTGCCGATGCGGATTCAATGTCCATAGCGATCTGCGAAACCGATCCAGCCGGAATCTCTCCGACTACAGTGCCTTTCCTGCGCCGCCTGAAATCATTATCCGCGGAGAGCAACGCAGTGACGCCACCGGCACTGTATCCGGTATATTTCTCCCACTCTTCCGGGTTCACTCCTTCCGTTGCCGATGACGGAGTGGAAGAACACAGCTGAATGGCAATGCGGTAAGAATTCTGGTAGGTATATTCCGGCATTCCATCGCGAAACAAATCCCCGTCGGAATTATACCAGGTTCCTGTAACGGTGTTGATATAAAATTTCTGCATGGCGTTCAACCTCATCGCAAATTTTACCTGTTCGCGATCTGTCAACTCCGATCCTGTTGACAGATTCGGGAAAGACGGCGCGGCAACAGACGCTAAAATGATTTCTTCCGGAAGAAGGAGCAGCATATGCACATTTTCAAGTATAAGGGACAAGGCGGAGCAAACCATGACGAGAGTATGTTTACTCGAATGTCGGCAAATGTAACAAACGGGCTCGCCACCATTACGCGCAGGATGTATTTCGAAGCGGACAGCGGTTCGGAAGATGCCATCGATATCATGGTTCTTGACGAATTCCCGGCCAAATATGCAGCACATCCCAAACACCCGGCCTACAAATTTTACGGGAATGCCAACATACAGCCGTTGAGCGAACGATCTTCATACTGGATGGCTGACTTGGAATATTCCGCCACCGACCCCAACGCAACCGACATGGATGGAGAAGCCGTAACCAGCGAAACCAAACCGTGGCGCTTGCGGCCGGACAACATCTCATTCACCTATCCGGAAGTAATTATTCCATTCGAGGCTGGGTACGATGCCAAAGGGCGATTGCGTGATGAGAAGGGAAGAGTGTTATGCCCGGTAAGAAATTCCGCCGGAGATCCTCTGCTGGCCGAAACCTCTGTGCGGAATCTTCAAATGAGTTTTACCTTTGCGACAAGGCAATGGGATATCAACAATATGCTGGATTTCGGGAATACCATCAATTCGCACGAAATCACCGTGTGCGGGCTGAAGATTCCTGCATGTAGTGCCATGTTGCTTCCACCGGAATGCAGTTATATTAAAGTATACCATGACAATTCCAGCCGGGTAAAGTGGGAATACTGGAGCGTCAATATCAATATCATCATCGATAGAAGCGCCCGTCTGCTGGTGAGAAAAATGCTCAACGTAGGTTCTCGGGCAAGATTCAAAGAACTAGACCTTTCCCAGGATGAATTGCTGAAAGATGCCGGAATATCGAATAAGACAATAGAAGGCACCTCTACCCCCTCTCAGATTTGCCGATTCCGTCTGGCCAGGAAAGCGAATAACTCATATTATCCTGGTGGAAACATTGTATTTTGCAGTTGGGACCAATATCTTTCAGCCAGAAAGATATATGCTGACGCTTGTAATGCTTTGAATAAAAAAGACAAGAACCTGAAACTCGAATACGACCTTCAATGTGAACAGGACAATGTCAAAATGCCTCTGGTTGAAAACGGTTATCTGTTGACGAAAGCGATCCCAGGAACCGCAGACTATGATCCTTCGGAGAAATATCAGGAACAGTATTTTCGGGAATATCCGGTGGTTTCCTGGAAGAGTCTTGATCTGCCGGAGAAAGGAATCAAGTGGTAAAATGCCGGAAGGACGAGTACAACTGATCGCCTACTCACCGCGGCTTGACACCGCGTTGCGTCGTTTGATTTCAGGAGAACTGGAAACCCGCCGCTATACGCCGGCTCAGTCGGAGACCACCCCCAAGCAGACGATTCTTCCATCAGGCAAAGTAACGCAAGCGGAGGTGGATTACTCCTACAACGGCTATTTCAAAATCATCGACGCCTCAACTTACAACGAAGACGGCACGCTTGCCGAAGCAAAAATAAAGATAGTCGATGGCGCGACATATGATGAAGAAACCGGAACGAGCGGAACCAGCCGTTGCAAGGTAAACAACGCTTATTTTGACGTACCTCAAGCCGAGCTTGCGGTTACTGCACAAGCTTTAAACTCGGGGTATGCAGTCTTTCTGCACTATAACAAAAATTCTTCTACTGCCGAGGAAACCATTACACTCGAATTTGATGAAACCATCACTGAGGATTCCTATAACTGCTATTACCAAGTGGGGCGCGTTTTGTCTGACAACAACGAAAATGCCGGCTTTTCTATTCAGCAGGATCATGTTGTCGGAGTACCGCAAATGTTCCTGTTCGGAACTTGTAATCAAGACAGCTTTGTGGAGTAAAAAATGTCTGCAAGAGTTTTTCCCGTTGCTATGACTGCAGAAAACAGAATTTTGAGATGGTCTGTATATGATCCTCCCTTTATGGGTATGATGCCATTTTTGAATTGTTCTGAATCAACAGTGCAAATTCCATCCTTTTCCGTCAATGAATATGATATGGATAATTTGCAATGTAAAGATGATGAATTAATTGTTGTATCATACTCAAAGATAAGATGTATTGATGTCTATGTGAATTCGATCAGCGGTAAAGGACGAAAAAATTCTGACGGTATTTTGATTGGACCTGAGGAGATTGGAGAGGGTTCGATAGAAAAACCTTTCTGTAATTTAAATACAGCATATCGTCTGGCGTTTTGCTACATCAGAAATACCTGTTGTCAGCTTGCTATTCATATCCATCTGAAAGGTACTGTTGATTATCAAATATTCTTATTGGATAATGCATACAGTTCCCAAAAAACAGATTTCTATGGAAGGTTGATAATTTCTCCGTGGAATACAGAAGATTCTACAGACGTAAAAGCTGAAATTTCGGTTAATATATCCGGAGGTGGCTCCTCCAGTTATTCGTTAATCCATCATGCTGTCGGCGTTTTTTTTAAATCAATAAATTTCTCCCTGTCTCTTAGTAACGTTTCCGATAGTGATATACAGATGATAAAGAGCTACCATAGTGTTTTTATCGATTGTGATTTTACTATGACCTCATCTTCACTGCTAAATAATTCCGGAATTGTTTGCGGATTCTATGTAAATTATTCCAGCTTCATTGATTGCTCGGCCTATATAGATAAAAACATAGGAGCCATGTTGCACGGAGCGAGGTACATTAAAAATTTTACCGCAAAAAATACAACAATACAAGGTAATCATTGCTTCATGAAAGCGGATTATATTGATAAATTTCATTGGGAAGGTAATTTTGCGGAAGAGTGGTATAATGGATCTCAATATGATAAAGATCTTATTATTGTAGGAGAATCAGCTTATAATATCAATCTCGCTATCGATTCGGCAGATAATAGCGCCGATATATTTAGAGGAGGAAATATATACAACTCAAAGGTTAATATAACAGGGACAATTGATACTATATTTTCTTACACTATTCTTGTAAATTGTAATGTTATCATTGATACTTCAATGACAGATTATAATGCAAGAATATGTTCTGGTGTTGATCAAATAATATCTTGTAATTTTGACGCGGTTTTGAATGAAAGTGACATGGCAATATCTGCAGGAACTATTTATAAATCTTATATAAATATTTCAGGAGAAAAAATTTATAACTCTGGTGTTGCAGGGAATACAATAGAAGATTGTGATATCAACACAGTAAACTGTGGCGTATCAGGTAATACAATAAAAAATTGCACTATAGTGATAGAAGATGGAACAATAAACAGCTCAATCCTGGTAGAACAATCCGATATAACCTTGCTGATAAGAAAAGACCCTTCTGCTTGGTTTTCTCCAATAGTTATAAAATCGCTGAAATCATGCAATATAAAATTAGATGCAAAAATTTCCAATGAATATTTTTGTTATATAGATGTTATATCTTGTGGCAATGGAGAAATATCTGATAATATCATTCATATTTCTGCGGATTTGAATATACCTGGGGGCGGATACTTTGGCGATAGCGACACGCAAATCACCGGAATTTTAGTACGTGAATGCCAAGTGTCAAATAA
>CALVMH010000084.1 GCA_944343275.1 uncultured Clostridia bacterium
GTTCAATCTTCTGACCGTTGCGCTGGCGGGCATCGTCATTCTGATAAACAAAGCGGATATGTCCTATGAATATGCGGGGCTCATGATCTATTTTGTCGCCGTATATACGTTCTGCAAGATCATTTCTTCCATCGTTCAATTTTTCAAGGCGCGGAAGCAGGACAGCCTCATTGTGCAGGCGATACGCAACATCAATTTAGTCAGTGCCATATATTCCGTGTTCGTTTTGCAGGTTTCCATGATACAGGCGTTCGGCGACGGGAACGATCCTCTTTCCAACAGTATTGCAGGCGGCGTGGTCGTGTTGTTGATTTTACTTATCAGCATTTATATGATCGTACAATCGCATAGAACGGAAAAACAGATTTCCAAAAAGGAATAACCGAATGTCATCCGTTATCAATTTTTATACAAAAAAGGGAACGCGCGCGGCGTTCCTTTTTTTGTGCATTATTCTTTGTTTATTCTTTGATATAATTCCGGAACACTTCCATCATCTCGTCGGAGACGATGTGTTCCATGCGGCAGGCGTTTTCTTCGGCAAGTTCAAAGTTTGCGCCCACTTTCATCAGCACTTTTGTGAGCGTCTGATGCCGTTCGTAAATGCCCTCTGCCTTTTTTCTGCCCGCGTCGGTGAAAGAAAGATTTCCCGTTTCGCGGTCGATGTGGATATACCCCTTCTTTTCAAGGAGATTGACGCCGCGCGAAACGCTCGATTTTGCAAGACCGAGTTCGTCGCGCACATCTACGGCGCGCACGTTCGGCTGCCCTTTGTGCAGCAAAAGAATGGTCTCCAAATACATTTCTTCCGACTCTCTCGTCCTCTTGATCGCCATGCGCGCACCTCTTCATATTATTCAGTAATTTTCATTATACTATTTTCTATGAGAAAAGTAAAGAGAAAACGCGCGGCGTTCACATACGCGAACGAAATCATCGAAAAACCGCGTCATAGTCTGTACTCATATACGAGCGATTTGCCCTTCCCACCGAATGAGTACGGTTTTTCCCAGACAAGCGTAAAGCCACGCTTTTCGTAAAAGGGATATGTGGCGTCCGTATCGGTAAATACGCGCACCGTCTTGACATTGCTCTTTGCGCAACGCTCCTTAAAAGCATTCCAGAGAGCCGTTCCAAGCCCTTTGCGGAAGTCCTTGCGCGAGCAAAGCGCCATCAGTTCGCAGTCGCAGGCAAGCGGCGTGTCTTTTCCGTTCTCTTTCAGCTTTTTGTAAAAGACATCAAATTGCGCCTTGAACGGTGCGGACATTTTGTAGCCGCCGAACATAAACTTGAAAAAGCACCTTAACCACGCCTTGTAGTGCGGTTTTGCGTCGTGCGTTTTGGCAAGCGATTTGTCAAAACTCCTTTTGTAATGCCCGATAATAAACCCGACGACCTGCCCTTCGCTCTCCGCGACGTATGTAAACGAACACTTTTCGATGAGCACCTGCGCGTAGTCGCGCAAAAATATTTTATCCTTTTCCGTCAACGGACAATCGAAAAAACTTTCGTAAAAACAGTTTGCACAGGCGGGAATATCTCTTTCCTCATATTTTCGGACGACAAACATTGCACTCACCTCTTGCGCGAAAACAATCCGTGCTTTTCGTATGGCTGACTTTGAATATTGCCGACCGTATAGCCCTGCGCGGCGATCGCCGCCTTGATACGGGTAATATCCACGCCGTCCTCGGCGATGACTTCCATTCTGCCCTTCGCGTGGGAGGACGCGACCTTCTTCACGCCCTCCACGCGGCGCACGACGCCACCCACGTGCGATTCGCACATTCCGCAGCGCATCCCTTCGACTTCCAATGTGATTTTGAGCATACTCCCTCACTTTGCCGCTTTTTCGCCGAGCGCGCGGCAGGCGGCAAGGGCGTCGTCGTCCGGCGCATTGTTGCAGATGAGTCCGTCCTCGATCATCACGCCGCCCGCGGCTTCCACTCTCTGCTGCCAAGTGCGCATCCATTCGCCGTCGCCCCAATCGTAAGAGCCGAACAGCCCCACTTTTTTGCCCGAAAGCGAACCTTCGACGGATGAGAAGAAGGGCTCGAACTCGCTCTCTTCCAGCTCCTCGCTGCCCATTGCGGGGCAGCCGAACAAAAGCGCGTCGCTGCCGATGACATCGGCGCTTGCCGCGGAAACGGGCAGAAGTTCGACCTCCGCACCCGCGTTCTTTGCGCCCTCGCAAGCGGCATTTGCCATTGCCTCCGTATTGCCCGTACCCGACCAATACACGATAGAAACTTTCATAAGATACCTCCTGAAAAATTTTATTATATTATTTGGAAAACAGTCGCGCCCTCGTCGCAGCAAGGCGCCATGGTCTGCGGCGCACTTCGTTTCCCGCATGACCTGCTGCGCCTGCCGCTCCTCTTCCCACAAATCTTTTGCTTACACAAAATCTTTGCGGGAGCGCTGTTTTCCTGCGTAAGCGACGACGGGAGCTTACATAGACGTAAGTGACCGAGGAGCGCGTAAGGGCGACATGGTATCGGGCGATGAATGTTTTTCAAACTACATTAAATATCTG
>CALVMH010000085.1 GCA_944343275.1 uncultured Clostridia bacterium
GGAGGAGGTCCCGGCCGGATCTGCTCGTTCTCCGTCGAATAAAGCGCGGCCCGTTTTTCTTTGCCCTGCATAAGTTTGTTGCTGGTGTTGTAATAAATCCGGAGTTGGCCGGGGGGAGTCGTGCCGGATGTCGTTTCCCAGGGAGATACCGCTTCTTCAGACTAGAAAAATTCCGTTGTATCCGACTGAGCGGCCGATTCCGCGGACCGGTGGAAACAAAAATCCTGCCGTGGATTTGCAATCTGCGGTTTCAACGATATGGTAATACAAAGGACCGTCTGACGGAGGGTGGACGAGGATGAAGCACGGGGCGTTCGGAGAAGCGGAACAGATGTCAGAAAACAACCGTTTTAATGTCTTCGTTCGCCTGGGGACGCGGGAGCCGCTCGACTTCAACCGGTACTACTCTTACGCTCGGTCAGAACTCCAGATCGTAATCCATGGTTCCGCGGTTCACCATATGCAGGAACGCTCCATGCCGATCCGGGAAAATGATGTTCTGCTGCTGCATCCCGGTATGCAGAACTACTTTACCGACGGCTCTGACGATTTTTTACTTCACCGCATCTGTTACAACTCCAAAGTTCCACCGCCGGCAATTTTCGGCGAACCACTGGAGCTGTTTCAACACCTGTATCCAGGAACAGAAAATCCGGGATACGATCCACTAGTGCCGGTCACGCATGTGCCGGACTACGACCATGAGCTCTATTTAAACCTGATCCTGCGGCTCTACTATGAATGTACCAAAAAGCGACTGGGCCACAAGGTCATGGTGCCGACAATGTTTGTCGAACTTCTGGTCTATCTTGCCCGCGGTTACAATCAGAATCTCGAACCCGGCGCCGCCTGGCGTCTCGAAGCACCCGCCGCATATCTGGCTCGACACTTTGACGCACCGCTCGATCTGCCGATGCTGGCGAAACTGGCCGGCATGTCGGAGCGAAATCTTTTCCGCCATTTCAAGCAGCAGTTCGGCATGTCTCCCCGGCGCTATCTCGAACGATTGCGGATTCAGAATGCGATGCGCCTACTGCGCAACAGCGACTGCGGCCGGGAGGAAATCGCTATGCAGTGCGGCTTCTGCGACGGAAACCATCTCTCCCGCGTCTTTCAGAAAGTGACAGGATGCAGCTGCCTGCATTTCCGCCGCCGGGCCAGAGAAACGAAGCCCGACAGCGATGATTGTGCTTCTTCCCGCAATTGATCCGGACAACGTCGAAATCGCTTTCTTCAAATCAGAAAATAGATATATTTGTCTTTTTTATACTTATTTTTGGCAATTTTATTAATTCTATATGTCTTTTTTGATGTTATATTAGACATTGAAAAGCCATTGCGGGAGCATATGGCGAGGAACTCAATTCTGCTCAAACAGGGGGAAGAGCGAAGAAGGACGTTTTTGTAGGAAGACCATCGGTTCGGGAGTCCAGCCCGTAAGAGGAGACGCTGTCGATGAGAAAGAAAATTTCTTCGTATTTCATTTCAGGAGGGATTGTCGTCATGAAAAGCTCGGATCAAGTGAGTCTCTTTCCTGCCCGGCCGCGACAAGTTTTTACGCTGATCGAACTTCTGATCGTAATTGCGATGATCGCGATTTTGGCGGCGATGCTGCTCCCCGCACTCAACAAAGCCCGGGAATCGGGGAAACGCGCCTCCTGTGCCTCCAATGTCAAGCAGTTGTGCACGATGGTTTTTCTCTATACCGGTTCCAATGAGGATTACCTGCCTGTCCGGGACATCTGGTACCAAGCTCTCCTGGACAACAAGAAAGACGTTGAGAAGAATCTGCCGAAAATCTTTTTCTGTCCGGCGCAGCAGAATCCCCCACTTGGTTATCAGACAATGCATTATGGGATCAATGAAAACATCACCTCCAAGGAGCTGGTGCCGCACCGGATCTCCCAGTGCAAACGGCCTTCCCAGATCATTCAACTGGCGGACGGTGACGGTGACGGCGACGGCGATTATATGATCAATGCCGCCTATTGGATCATCGGCAGTTTTCACAGCGGTCCGACCCCCATCGGCTATCTTGATGGTCACGTTTTCTCACAACTGCGCACCCTGGTAAGCAGAATGAATGCAATGCCGGGTACCATGTCGGCCGTCGGCTCATGGACCACGGAATTGAGCCGGATATGGGGGAAAGACAACTGGTTTATGAAATAATTTCCGCCGGAATTTGGCTTGCATCCGTACGTCAGGAGGCCATGATCTCCATGGATTTTTTCAGCTTTTTCACTCGCCATCAATCAGAAAGGAATTGAACATGAAGAAAATGTGCAAAAAACTGTTCTGCGCCGGCATCTTCGCTCTGACCTCTGCGCTTCCGGCGGCAACTCCCATCGAAAATGACTTTTCCGTGAATGCCGCGACCAAGGGCATGACGCTCGGAAAAAATGCCGCAATTGCCGATGGAGTTCTGGATCTGAAAGGGTGGCCGGTCGCCCGCTGGGATCTCTCCTCCTTCCGCGGGCCGGTGAGAATCCAGTTCCGCCTCTCCCCGCAACAGGCGCTTCACGAGAAGAATTTTCATTACGGGTTCAATCTGGTTGCGGAGGATGGAAGAAACGCTCTGTTCTACGCCGCCCGCAACCGCATTGACGCGCAGCTCACTTCACCGAAGACGGAGGGCGGAAAAGTTTTGAGCAAGGCGTGGATCAACCCGAAAATGGAAACCGGCATCCAGGACCGGAAATGGAGTCAATTTGACATTACGGTCACGGAACAGGAGGTTCAGGTCCGCATCGACGGCGCACTCTGCATGACCGCCCGGTTTGCCCTTCTGCCGTTGAAGGAGTTCAATTTTCACAGCTACAACTATCATCTTCAAGTCGATGACCTGAAGATCGAAGCTGTCGGGGATGGGCAGAAATGAATCTCAGCAGAACAATCCTGCTTCTTCTGCTCCTTGCCGGAGCGGGCAGAGGGTTGGCTGTCGAGCCGGTCATTCAGGACTTTTCCTCCTCCGGGGACGCCGGGCAGATCGGCCGGAATGCGGAGATCAAGGACGGGGTGCTGAAGTTGAAAGGATGGCCGGTCGCCCGCTGGGATCTCACCCCGTTCAACGGCCCGGTCCATATTCGTTTCCGTCTGAAACCGCTGCGGGCGCTCCATGAAAAGAATTTTCACTACGGCTTCAATTTGTACAGCCGGACCGGCACCCGTGCGCTGTTTTATGCCGCCAACGGCAGGATTGACGCCCATCTGCTCAAGCAGGAGGGCGATTCCGAACGACGTATCGCCGCGGCCTGGATCCCGACCGGAATGAAGACCGGAATCCAGAACGGGCAGTGGGCGGAATTTGATATTTCCGTCGGCCGCGAAGTGGTCTCTGTCATGATCAACGGCACCCGCTGTCTTACAGCAAGATTTCCCATGATTCCGCTTGCCGCGTTCAGTTTTCACAGCTACAACCACGAACTTGAAGTGGATGATCTCCTCATCGAGCCGGTGGTTGAGAAAGAGGCCGCAGTTGCGCTTGAACCGCTCTTTGCCGCAGATTTCAACCGGAATCTCGACGCCGTCACTCTCCGGGGAACGGTATCTCCCGTCCGGAAAGGCCGGGCGGAACCGGTACAGGATGCGGATGGCGGCGCGGTGCGGCTTACCGGCAGCACGCTGAATTATCCGTTCCAGGCGGAACTCTCCCCGCGTCAGGGGGCGATTCAGTTTCGCGTTTGCAGCGTTGACGGCCGCGGCGGCGAAATCCTGCGCCTCTCGGATGGGGCTGGCGACCACGTCCGCTTTTCGCTTCGACAGAAC
>CALVMH010000086.1 GCA_944343275.1 uncultured Clostridia bacterium
CTTTAAGCCGAGAACCACTCTCTTGAAAATCAACGTTTTTTTGCAACGCATGCAGCTCACCAGCGCTGAATTGATTGTGAACAGCGCATTTTTAGGCAGATCGCTATCACAGCAGATTCGATTCCCGTACAGAAGATGCACTTTCATGTCCCTTCATCCCCTTACTTTGATATTCCTTAAAGCTGCATGATTTTCGAATCGACGCCATGTTGCACCATCTGGCCAGATCATTCAGGCGAGGATTCAATACCCTGCCGTCTCCATTCAAATCTCGATATGGCATCACAAAGGGATCGATTCTCTTGTCGAACGACAGCAATTCTTCTATGCGCTCCACCGTTTCCTCTGGATCAACTGCGAGAAAATAAAAGAAGATTCTTCCAGAGTAACCGGCTTCTCGAAGAAGACGGATCGCATTTTTACATGGACCAAGCATCTGCTGTGTGTCGCAGGAAAAACGAATATATGAGGAGGTCCCGCTCGCGATCCGCCAATGACAGCAGGTCATCTGTCGCGCATTCTCTTCTGTTACCAATCTGGCATCCAGCCCCTGATTGAAATCGATGCCGAGACGTAGAGCACACGCCTTTGCCAGCTGCTCTTTGACAAACTCCCGATCGTTGGCGAGAAAATTGTTGTCCATCAAAACGACACGCCGCCGCCCCTGCGCGATTCGCTCAATGTCATCATACTGTCTGATGGTTCCCTCCTTCTCCGGCACCACACACCAGCTGCAGTGGCGAATACATCCGCGGGAGAGAAATCCAACAGCATACGGAATTTCCGGATAGATCGAATAGTCTGGAAGCAGCCGGTCGATTTCATCCGGCAGGGATGACTTGACGTCATAACCGGTTCCGCCTCGTATCGGGATCGGATCCCACGGAGCGTATTCCGTAAAGTCAGCAGTGAAGGTGAAAATCTTGCTCGCATAGATGAGATCAGGATTACTGAACATCGGCTGATACCATTCCACCTCATCCCCCCGCATCTTATGCCATGCGGAGATTCGCATCAGAGCAAAATTCGGATAGTGATGTCCATCGACATCGACAAGAGCAACTTTCATCCTGCATCGCCCGGTTTAACTGTGATTGTTCCATTTGCGAAGCGCTGCCTCTTCCCCATCCTCATTTTCTATGGAGAAAATCCTCCCGATAGAGTGACCGCAGTTTTTGCAGACAACCGAATAATACTTCCCCGGAGTAGAGCCGTTTACTCCGCCGGCGGGAACCGAACGGAATTCAACGTCAAAACTGTTGCACTCTCTGCAACATTTCAACTTCCTGATACGCGCTCTGTGTTCCGCTTCCAGTTGTTCCGGAGATTTCCAGATTCCAGGTCTTTTCTCGGCAATAAGTCGCATGGAATAAGCTAAAAGCTCGTTTTTCTGCCCGTTGGTCATGACCATCCGCGGATTTTTCTTCAACTGATCCAGAAGTTTTCTGCATTCATAGTCCGTCATCTGTTGTCATCCTTTTTTTCTTCGCTCTTCCGGTATTGGTAAAAGTTCTCTATCGCATCGAGAATGGTTGACGGTTTCTTCCGCTGCCACCATTCCCGGTTCAATTCATCTTCGTAAAGATCAACAATCTTCTTCCCAGGCTGCGGCTTATCCAGAGAACCGCCAAAATAAGTCCGGTATCTGGATCTCTTTCCGTCAGCATTGCGAAAATGGATGAAGAACTCCTCAATATTTATTCTTGGATTATCGATCTTGCTCCATGTTTGACAACGGATTCTGGTTACGGTCCAGGTTTCTCCATTCTCAAATCTTATCGGAATGTCTTTCAGTAACGGCATGTAAATGATCACGTCGAACGGATTCTCCGGACCGTATTCCATCATGAGTTCAATCAGGTGATCAATACGGGAATTGTGCCGGAAGATTTCTTCTGTCAGACTGATCATTTTATCGCCCTGGAGTAGACATCGAAGATAAAATTATCGATCCATTCCCGGTTGACATGTTCCGGAAGGTCGGCAAGCAATGCCGCATCCTCCACCTGCTTCATCAGCTCTTCAAGCTGTTCCCCGATTCGATCGTTTTTGTAATGGAACTTCCCATATTTCACGGCTTTGATGAAATCCCGCTGTTTCAGCGGAAATGTGATCTGATGCGTCAAAAGCAGTTCCAGCACTTCATAACAAACCCGAAATGCATGACTGACCGCTTTCCAGTCGATTCCTTCATTTTTTTCTGCGAGATACGCCCGCCGGCCGTAATTATCCAGAATTTTCTCCAGACAGCGAATCATCTCCTCAATACTGCATGTATCCTGAAATTTCCTGCCGCAAACCTCATAAATCTTTCTCTTTGACACCGGATCAACATATCTACCGGTATGCTCAAGAGTCGGCAGTATTTCGTAGACATCGTCGACTCGCTTCTCCATACCGCCGGTCTGGCCGTGTATTGTATGAAGAAAGTTGTTCACACTCTTAAGTGTCGCGATACGGCCACCTTTGAGCCCGTATTTGGCCGTCTGCTTTCGGCAATACCCAACGAACGCTTTGGTTTTCTTGCAGATCAGGCTATTGCGATTCGCGCGAATATCATACCATATCGGGGAGTTGATTTCCAGCATGGAATCCGGGGCAAAAAGCATGTCCAGCGCAACAACCTGACCTTCGGCAAGAAGTTGCAGATAGTAATGAAGCGAGTACATGTCTTGATCAATGTCTGCACTGGTGTTTTTAGCATTCTGGTCGCCGGTATGCATCTGTACTGTCTTCGGCGCTCTCTGCAGGACGATGTCTCTTGCTGACGGTATGAAAACCCCCTTGATATCCGTGTCAGAAAGGGGAGAATCTGTGCCGTACAGAACGGAACCAAATTTCATCCGAACAATGGTATTGAGCTCTCTCATATTTATCATCCTTGTTTATCCGGTCGGAAAAGTTGACCGTTTTAGTTCACTTCTCTGTTTTCCAGGTGCGGCATGGTGCAGGCGTAGTGTCGGCAGACTGGGCGTTTGTGCACTGTCCGTTCCTGGTGAGGAGATCATTGCGGCCGCTCTTTTACGCGCCCAATGATCACACTTATACCAGAATATTGTAATTTTTATCATTCTCCCTGTCGACAGCTGTTTTTGACGATGTACTGCATGTACTTAATGACATTGTCGTTCCATCCGTAAATCGGATAGATATCGTATTTTTTCGCCTCCTTCTCCGGGAAAGGATTGGTGGTGTAACTGTCCGCACGAAGGATAAATGCTCTGGCACGCGGATTCACCCGCTTACGGTATTCAATCCATGCGTCAATCCAGCCGGAACCGATCCGGTAGCGGCGTCCGTATTCCTCCGTGTCGGTGATGAATACGAGAAAATCACGCCTGATGTTTCTGGCGATCATGGCCCGCAACGCACAGGACATGTCAGTTCCTCCATCCAGGTGTTTGAGTTCCCGTATATGCGTGATGATGCTGTCATTGCGCGGTACATCCCATTGGAATACGCGGTCGCTCCACGGAATGATTCGGCAATCCTTGAGCCCTTTGGCGAAGAAGCCGGTGAACATCCCGGCAATGTCGCTGAATGTGAGAGAGCCGGAACAAACTCCTGACATCGATCCGGAAACATCCGGACACACCGCCCAGGAATACGCGTTGAATGTGCTCCAGTCGTAGGCGGCGGTATATTCATCGAGCACCGCGGCGAGATGGTTCTTGACGGCAGGGTTGGAGATGTTCGCATAGGCGGTGTAAAGCCGGAACGGAAATACTTTTGCCGCCTGAAAGTTCGCGACACTCATCTTCTCTTTTGCCAGTTTGATGTCACGCGAGAATACGCCGGCGCGGTCGAATTTATCAAGGTATTTCATGAACCGCATCACGGGAGACAGGCGGGCGATTTCCCGCCAGATGGCCGCGTCGAATTTGTCGTAACAGGCCGTCAGGGAATCAACATCCAGTTTGTGTTCCTTTAGAATGCTCAATGCGGACGCATTTTCTCCTGCTTCGATCGCCGCGATGAAATCCCGGTGTGCTTTGAGATTCGGATATTTTTCGTATGCCGCCTGTTCCTTCGCTGCGCTCCACCCCTTCACCCGGTCGCCGTAACCGGCAAGCACATAGCCGAAAATCGGATCCGAATCTCCCTTGAACCGAACCAGACGTACCGCATCTGCAATCTGACGGCGGTATTTCTGCGCATAGTAGTCGCTGGTATTGTACGTAATCCACGCGGAAATCGCACTCTTGACCGAACGGCCCAGGCCGCGCAT
>CALVMH010000087.1 GCA_944343275.1 uncultured Clostridia bacterium
TCCATTACACAAAAGCCACTTATCGCCTAAATCAGTCCTTGCAGTATAGAGAATATCTCCGACTTTGTAGGGGTCAGCTCCACTAGCCGCAGATGCTGCCCCGATATCATTAAGAATCTCTTTCGCTGTACGGTAATAAACCCATCCGGAACCATCTATGACAGCAATTTTATCAGCAGCCGAGCCTTTGTTCGTCACAGCAGTAGTCTGAAGCCAGGTCCCTGTGAGGTACCTACCGTTTAGGTTACCGGTAAGAGTACCTCCAGAGAGCTTTAAATACTTACTATCTGCTTCGGTTTTAGATAGAAACTTACTGCTAATTTTAGACCATAGATGAGTTAAACCGGTGGAATCTAAAAATTTGTTAGCCATTATAAGCCTCCATCAATTTTATACTGCTATATCATCTATCTCCTCATTAGTAATGGCAACCATGTCGCTAATTTCCATATAGCCGGATAGATCGACAAAACCGGCTAGAACATCGAAGTAGTACTTAGTTACTCCGGCATCCAGAACTTCTACAACGACAACGTTGGTTCCTATTGGATACTGAGTAGGCTCACTTGCAATAAACCTATCGTCAGTCGTAAACGAGTCCATCATACTATAAACATTACCAAGAATGTTCTCAGCAGGATCCGGAAGATTGGCAAACAGGCAGTTACCAGCAGGTTTATAGACAGAGCTTATCTTTCCATCAACCTCTTCCTTATTATAGACCTCACTCTTGGTATAAGCATTTGTGATTCCATATCCCGCGAGAGTGGTAGCCTTGTCTGCCTTATTAGCTATGTCAGAAGCTACAAGATAGCCTTTCCCGTCAATCTCAGTCTTTGAATAAACCTCGGACTTCTGATAATAACGATCATCATGATTGTGAGTAGCAGCTGCCTTTCCAGCAAGACCGTCGTCCACATACTGTTTTGTAGCAGCGTCACCATTATCTGTTGGGGCTCCAAGACCAGTAACTCTATTGCCACCCATAGCGAGGTTACCGCTCATCGTGTCGCCAGACTTGTTAACCTTCTTTGTATCACTAGGGTGAACGTGATCGCCGCGAGCAAAAGCGTTCTCCACACCAACAGCAGCGGTTCCATCCATCTTAGGAGTCGTAGCAGATGCAACGGCGCCTTCTGGAACCTGATCCTCGGTTATAAACCCAGAATCGTTTGTAAGATCACTCGTCTTCGAAGGAATGGTCGGCTTATTAAGAATCTCAGCAGCATTACCAGCAGAAGCGTTCCAGTCAGGCTTAACGTTCACCTGGGCACCGGCCGCTATACCATCAAGTTTAGCCTTGTATTCGTTGGTAAAGTCGTTTGCTGACAGAGCTTTTCCATCTTCTTTAGCAACAAAAGCCGCTTTTATCTTAGACCACAAATAGATAAGACCGTTATTGTCAAGAAACTTGTTCGCCATTTTAAATTTCCTCCTTAAATTATTTCAAAACGCTATCTATGTCTTCATTTGTTAAAGCCTGTATTAGAAGTTCCTCGTTCGTTTTATCTCCGGACAAGACAATGCCGTTTATAGAAGGCTTATTTGTAAGATCATTATAGTCCGAGACCGCTCCTATTACAGGTTTAATGTTGACATCGTATTGTAATTCCCAAAATTTCTCCGCACAAGGATTTGACGGAGGACAGTTTGTCATACAATCACCTCATCTCTGCTAGTTTCATAGCACATAATTGGAGATGGGCAACATTCGATTCTAGATCCATCTTTTGTAACGATAATCGCAGATCTATCAATCTTTCCAATAGGCAAGGAGAGACTTTCTTCTTGTGTCAATTCGAAAACTAAGGTTTCTCCAGATACAACGCAGTCTTCCAATGTCTTAGTGATGTAGGTGTTAAGCTTGTTTTTAAACCTTATTGTGAATTCTTTTATATCGGACACAGGAACTGGAAAGTTACTGACCGTTGTCGTTATAGTCTCGCCTTGATACATTCTATCACCTTCCTTTGCCTCCAATTATTACTCAAAAGCATCCCTATTAAGCTTATAAGCGATGTAAGCATCCATCATAGCCGCTACAGCGTCGATCTTCTGCTCTCTTCGCTTCTTATAAAGCTTACGGTTTCCGTTTGTATCCTCAAGGGCAATGCAGTTACCCATAGCAAAAGTCATAAGTTCCTCATCGAATAAAAGCATCCTCTCTTCTGCGAGTTTCTTTAATTCTCCAAGAGGAACCGATTCGGTTTTAGCTCCCTGAATTACTTTCTCAACACCAAAAGGCCCGTTCTCAGAAGTCCATCTCTCTACGAAGTCCTTTGCATTGTATGGATCATACCCAAAACATCGAACATCATAACCGAGTTCAGAAATGTGTCTATCTAGATCTTCGTAAACTTCTGTAGTATCTAAAACGGTACCCTCTAAAACAACTAAACTACCTTCTTCCATGAATTGATCGTATTTGATCCTCATAGCGGCAGGTAGTTTCATTAAAGTTAAAGAACTTATATAGTTTCGTGTCTTAATGCCAAAGCATCCATTGGACAACGGGAACAAGAAAGTAAAGGCGCAGAAGTCATCACCTTGTGAAAGGTCTGCTCCAAGAGCGCAGGGCATTTGCCAGTAGTCTGTCTTCCTATGAGGAAGTGTTTCTTCATATGTGAAATAGTAAGTATAACCTTCCATCGGAAGTCCGAACCTTTTAGCAAGAATATCATTCCTCGCAGCAGGTGCTTTCTCGGCTCTCTCAACATCTAACTGATAAGTTTCATATCTCACAGTCTTTCCGATGTTGGGATTAGCCTTGAGCCACATTTCAGGATCTCCGACCTCATCAACAGAATCGAGTTTATACCACCATATCGAAACGTGAGGGTTAATGTAGTCTCCTTTTAAGATGTCCATTAACTCCATTTTGATTGTATCGCCACTACCGTTTCGGACAGTACCCTCGGAACTTGTAGCGATTATAAGCCAGTCATCGTTTTTAGAGGCTCCCTGCTCGATAGCCCCTATAACATCCTCTCGAATGTCACCAGAAAGCCACTCGTCCACTGTTGCTATCTTACAACGAAGACCCTGAAGTTTGTCGATAGACATTGGACGAATTTCGATAAGGGAGCCTGTTAGGAAATTTTCTATTCCTTTCTTAGTAGATGCCAGCTTCATCCTATTAGCACGAGAACCAGTCGTGTTTTGTAAAGATCCTTCTGTTAGGAACTTAAAAAGAGGACCTCGTGAGCGAACGATAGCAGTGCGGATCGGAGACATAATCTCTTCGGCTTGTCTCATAGTAGGAGCTGTGGTGATCTGATGTGTCGTAGAGGTATCGACATTCTGGAAAAAGGATTGCATACATGAATCGTAAAGCGATTTTGCAGCTCCTCGTCCTACTATTAGATACTGTTTGTTAATTAAGCGCTTCTTTATCTGTTTTCTGACATAATGTCCTCCATGACCGTCTTCATTAGGCTCGTAAACACTTCTCTCGACAAAGTAATACCAGCCAAAGACCTGTTCTCCCCATAGTTTAAAACTATCTAGAAGCTTTAAGTCAGAACCATCAGTCAATGTTAATTCGTTCTCACAGTATCGTATCCATCCTTCTACTGCCTGTTCATCGTAATAAACTCCAGGATTTGCTATGAGATCATCTATTCTATTCATCTCCATAGAGATCTCTTTACAAACTGGAATTTCGCCTCGAATTACGGCATCACGAAATGCGCCGTAGTATTTCGGGACGGCAGTGTTCGATAATGCCATAAAATCACCTTGTTACTTTTTATCAGTTTGTCCCTTCTGAGGATTTACAATTCTTTTTGCAGAATCGCTTGATGAGACTCCTGCCATCTTGTTTATAAGATTTCCAAGAACATGATTTGCGGCCTGAGTTCCGAGATTAACCAAAGTATTCTCTCCGATTCTTTCTACAACTCTAGTAGCAAAAGATCTTCCTCTAGAAACCGTTTCTCTAGAAAGATCTTTATATTTCTTCTCAAGCTCAAGTCTGTTAATTCTTGTCTTTAACTCATCATCACTCATATCTCTAGTACGCTTTTTAGTACTAGAAGAAGTCTGAGACTTACTATTGGAAGAAGAACTTGACGATCTTTCTCCTCTAGCTCTTGCAAGTTGTGCAGGAGTCCGTCTAACTCCCCATTTCATTCCTAAAATTCCGTAATGTACAAGAGAGTTATTATCCATTATTAACCTCCTCTCGTGCAGTAGTATTTATAGGATCAACCGCAACCTGTATTCTCCACTCAAGTTCGTTTGTAAGACGATTCATGGATTCTATAGCTGCGGAACTTTGGGGAGGATCGAATAAAAGTCTAACTTTCATATAAACATACGATTTTATAAACTCGATAGATTTATCGTCGTTAATAAAATCTGTCCAATTATCGTTAGAGTCTTTTATGTAGAATCCTCCAGGAGGGCCTACCCCGAGTTGATTGAGTACTGTCAGTACAGAATTGATATGAATAACTAAATCCTGATCAAAAGCATCATAGTACGCATCAATTCCGAGTAGCTTTTTAATAGATAAAAGAATACTCTCCATGTCATCCCTCCTTTATTATCTTTTCCAAGGACAAGTATCGTTTTTAGATCGTCTAATAGGATCTTTTATGAGTAAACTCTCATCCCCATAGTGAATAGCATTATGAGTAGAGAAGGAAGTTGTTATAACAAACTCTGGATTCATTAAATATTCGCTCGAAGTCTGTATATCATCTAAAGTTATCGGGTTAAGATGGTGAATTATTATCTTTCCGTAGATTTCTCTACCTTCTATTCCAAGATCACACCCTAAATCACGAGCGATAATCTCATCTCTGAAATTTCTCCACTCTTTAGACCTATAAAACATCTGATTGAAGATACGATCAAAGCCAAACGTCTCTTTTCCGACTCTACCTCGAAGTTCCAAGTAATGAAAGCGGTCTTCGAATGTTTCGAGCTTTCTTAATTCAGAGTAAGTTCTAATAATCATCCGTTTCACCGCCTCCATAGTTCCCATAGCTACGCATAGCATCGAGAGCTTTACTATAAAGTTCTTCGATACGTTCAGATGACTTAAGATTCTGAGTCTTAGCAGAGATAAGTTCCTTTTGCTTCTCTAAAATTTCCTTCTCAAGCTTCTCTTTTGTTGAACCTAGCTTTAAATAATGGGTTATAACCTGTGAAGAGGCAGTTCCTTCTCTAAGCTGCTTCTCCGCAAGATCTACAGCAAGAGAAATTAGCTGGTTTTCTCTAGCTTCTGGTGTTAAAGCCGGTCTCGTCTTGCGTTTTTGCTCAGAAGAGCTTACGGCTTTACCCTTTGGCATTACTTACTGCCTCCTCTCTTATAGTTTTATAGTAGTTTTCATATAGTTTCGTTGGGCGCTTGAAGGGGCTTACAGGTGGGATGGTCTGTCCAATCACCCGAAAGGAGAAATTAAAACATGACTGAAGAGGTAATGAACCCTGTAAGCCCGTTCAAACGCCCAACGGATCTTAAAAACATTTTCAAAAATATCCCGCCGGAGATTTTTTGAGG
>CALVMH010000088.1 GCA_944343275.1 uncultured Clostridia bacterium
AAAATACGAAAGAGGGGTTATTTATGTTCAAACAAGGGTTAAATCAAAGCGGAAGCGGCGGGCGGCTTGTTATTCCTAAAAATTCTAAATGGTCTATGGCGGCGGGTATTTGTATGATAGCGGCAATGGTATTTCATTGTCTAATTGTAGTACCAAAATGTGTTGAAGAATATCTTGGCTCCATTATTGGTTCGATTTTTATAAATATGATTGTTTGGTATGTTCCATTTATTATAATAACATTTTTGAAAAAAAAGAATATACGAATGTTTATTATACCATTGGCTATATCATTATTTTTTGCAATCGTTCCATATAATACAGTATTCAAAGGAATATTTGGCGGCATAATGGAATACAATATTTTTTGGCTATGTAATCCTGTTAACATTGCATACATTGGCCATATCGCATCTTTTGGGGTAATTAATTGTTTTGCTTTTAACAGTATATGTTTTATCATCATATGTGAATACATACACAAAAATGAATTGCGCAGTAAAAAAAAGATTTTCTATATATGCTTATCTCTTGTTATTGCTCATGTTATATATTATGGATTTGCAATAAACGATGTGATATATTATTCAAGTGAAGAGGTAATAGTTGTTGAGATTATTCGAAGCTTAATTGACTGTATTCTTTATTATGCTCCATTTATTATGGTAATATGTGGACTTGATACTATATCAATATGTCCTAAATGCGGTGCGTCTTTAACAAGTGCGGGTAAGTTTTGCGATAACTGCGGCGAACAGTTATCTAATTAAATAAATTTTAAGAAAGGTCGTGTTTTGTATGAAATACTGTCCAAACTGTAACAAGCAGGTTGCTGATGTATCAAAGTTTTGTCCAGACTGTGGCAGCAATGTGGTTGAAAGAGATAATATCTCTACAACAGTAAATGGAACAGGATATACGGGTAATCTATTCAATAGTAGCCTATTTAATGATGAATATGGCTTTACTGTCAATCGAGTTTTAAGAGGGAGCGCAATCGCTTTATTTATAATTGCGCCTATCTGGTTTATAATAGCTTTAATTGTCGGCATAGATATGATTGAAAATAGCGGCATACTCGCCGCCACTATTATAATAGGCGGTCTTATTATGGCGGTTACATGGATATTTAATGCGATTGTGTTATTATGGTTTGCTACACTTGGCAACAATGTAGCTGTTATGCGGCAACAAAGCGAAAAGAAAGAAATAGCGGAGCGGTAATAAAGAAAGGGGAATACATATGAAACAGATAATTAAAAAGGCAATAGCGGCAGTTGTATGCGGTAGTTTATTATTATCATTAGCGGCTTGCGGCGGAAATAATAAAGTAAAGAATAATAACAATATAGTAAGCAAAGGGTTGTTTTTACTTGAACCAAATGAAAATTTTGATTTATCATCAGAAGAAGGATTGACAGAGCAACAAGTATATATGATACATATATATGATATTATTCCTGATAAAGAAAAAAATGTTGATTTTACTTCTGTAAAAGAAAACTATAGGCTTACTATAAATAATATGAATTCATATAATAGTATTGAAAGCGGTGGTTTAAGTTTAGATAGTTTTATAAATACCTGTAGATATGTTATACCATCTAATATGAAAACAGTTTTAGCAGGAAGTAAACAAATTCGCGCAATGACGATTTTTATTGTTAATAAAAATGATATAAATGACGATACGATTGTTAACTTTGAAATATTCAACAGCGATATATATAACTGTAAATTAACTTTTAATCGGAATGATATAAAAAGCATTAGTTATTTTGATGATATTTTTCAAATTGAAAATAATCCACAAGAATATCAAATGATAAGTTCATTATATACACGTTCATTTGATATTTTACATAGATTACATACTATCAATTGGAATAATGATGTACAAATAGCCGCTACAAAAGGGTTGCTTAAACTTGATATTAGTAGTGCTGTTTCTGCAAGTCTTGATAGTAATGGCATGGCAATGCCTTTAGTTGATTATAATGGCTATACATATAATATAGAAACTATTAAAACTGCTTATCCTGATATTGCAAATGATATTGATACTATGATGGGAAATGTTGCAAATTTTATTGAATTAGTTGTTTCAGCTAACAATAATGTACCAGAAAATACAGCAAATCAAATTATGAATTCTTATAATAATGCAACGAATAGTGCGTTTAATATCCTTACTTATTTTGAGAATATGGACAATGCAAAAAGCCTTAAGTTTGAAGCTTTGAAAAAATAGGAGTATAGATGAATATCCCATAGAAAAAAATTAAGCGGCTAATAGATAATATTAGCCGTTTTCTTTTTATATACTTGACAATATAATAGACTTAATATAAAATATAGATACCAAATATTATTATAAAGGAGTGAACGACAATGGCAAAGAAAGAAAAGATTAAAAAACCATGGAATGAAAAGAGTTTAAGTGAATTAAATCGTGAAGATTTAATTAAACATGCATTGTCATTAAATGGTGAAAAAGCACAAGAAGCTATTGATTTTTTAGAAAAATTAAGAACACGACCTTTAACTGATGAAGAAAAAGAAAAAGAGCGCAAGAAATTAAAAGCAAAAACAAAGAAAAAAACGGATAAGAAAACAGGCGAAAAAATTGATACAGGTAAACCTGCTTACACAGATAAAAAGATTGAAGAAATAATAGAGAATAAACAAGTACATATTCACGAAATACAATTTATTCCCTTTAAAAAGGAATATTGTACAAAGTTTTATCCAGATGTATTAAAATCAGATACAAACAATAACAATATAGATATAAATAGTTTGTTAGATAATGCTAAAGCAGAGATAAAAGCAAAATTATAATAGCGGAGCGGGAGCGGCAAGGGCATATTTCTAATTTGCGTTAAAATGCCTCTTAAATCAATTTTAGACGCTCACCCATATCCCGTCATACCGGAAGGGAAAAACACGTCTTAAAACGCAAAATAGAGCGCATAAAAGCAAAGTGAGGGTGGCAAACTATAGCCGCCCTCGTTTTATGTGTGCCGCCGCATTTTCTTTGTTTGATTTTTACAAAATTCAAAATTTATTATAGCTTTTCAAAAAAATCAAATTATGTAAATTTCTAAACCCGCTTATATCAAGGCTTTAAGCGGATTTCTTATTTTATAATTTATATAATACGATTTCAAATCAAATAATGTAAAATATAAAAATAAATCAAATGAAGAAAACGATTAAAGCTTTGAAACACAAGGCTTTTTCTTTTTATACATATTAAAATTACTTAATTTGATTTTTTCTTGATTTTTCAAAATTTCTATGTTAAAATGAGGTCATAAATATTATTTGATTTTTGATTTTTTATAAGTAAAGGGGTGATTTTATGGCGGGACAAAGGAAAAGAATAAGACCTAATGCCAAATATGATATGCAAAAGGAATATTTAGAAGCGGCTTTTAATCAGTTTATCAGAGAAAAGGAAGTACAAGGAAGAGTAAGTGAAACATTAGTCGCTTATAGAGTAGCATATGAAAGGTTTTGTAAATACTTTGGTGATAGCGTGGAATACTGCGGCGATATAGCGGTAGGTTTATTTACCGATTGGACACTTGCAATGCGGAAAGAGGGACTAAGCACAGCTACAATCAATCACAATTTAGGTTGTATGCGGGCATTTATTTATTGGTGTATGGATAGCGGCAGGAAGTATATAGACGAACAATTCAAAATAAGGCTTGTTAAAGCACAGGAAACGCCGCCGAAAGATTATACAATAGACGAAGTAAAAGCCTTGCTTAGAAAACCTAAGAACAAGGCTAAGTTTACAGAATGGCGCAACTATGCTATATGTAACTTTGTTATTGGGACAGGGGCGCGGCTCGGCACACTTGTAGCAATACGAATGCAAGATATAGACTTAAAGAATGGTACTGTATTCTATCAGCATACAAAGAATAAAAAGCTACAAATAGCTAACCTATCGCCGCAATTAGTAAAGATATTAAATGATTATATTACTATGTGGCGGTATGATGTAGAAGATGATGACTATTTATTTTGTAATGTCAGCGGGGAACAGCTAACAAAAGCAGGATTGACACAGAGTTATAGAGAATATACGCACAGCAGAGGGGTAAACAAAACAAATATACATGGCTTGCGGCATACCTTTGCGCAGTAATAGTACTTCAACGGCGGCGACGTGGTACAGC
>CALVMH010000089.1 GCA_944343275.1 uncultured Clostridia bacterium
ATACTTTTACGGGGGAAATTTTTTGAACTTTGTCAATGTAGCCTTTTTTATGGTTATTTGAAATTATCGCAACTTTAAAATCTTGTTTTAAATCTTCAAGAAAATCAAGTGTTTTTTTTGTAAATTTACCGGTTTTAGACTGCATAACGGTTGAATCCAAATCAAAGAAAATTCCCTTTATTCCTTTTGATTTAAGCTCATTTTTATCTATATCATAAATGCTTTCAAGTATATAGTCGGGTTTTATTCGCATAAAGTTTTTTCCTTATTTAAAATTTCGTTTTTAATTCCGGTCGTTCTTATAAGAGCATAATTATATTCTTTTTCCCAATCCGGATTATCGGATAAAAATTCCATAATAACGGTATCGTTTGTGTTTGCAACCGTAGTATCTTCTTTTTTTGTAATTATATTTATAACTTTTACTTTCGATTGATAATTCGGAGTAATAATTTCAACGGTATCATTTAAATATATTTTATTTTTCATTAAAATTTCATAGCCCGTATCGGTTTTATTTTGAATAATACCCAAAAAATCGGCCCCCGCAAGACCTTTTGAAATATCGTAGCTGTATGAATTTGAATCGTTATGTCCCAAGAAAAAGCCCGTTGTATAGCCTCTGTTTCCGATTTTTAAAAGTTCATTGTACGCTTCATCAACGGAAATTTTATTATCCATAACCATTCTGTATACTTTTGCGGCAGCGCTCACATAATAAAGGCTCTTTGTTCTTCCTTCAATTTTAAAAGAATCAATTCCTATATCTGTCAGCCGTTTTAAATATTTAACAAGGCACAAATCTTTTGTCGATAAAATATGAGAGCCTTTATCATCCTGTATAATTTCAAAATATTCATTAGGTCTTGTTTCTTCCAAAAGTTTATAAGACCACCTGCAAGGCTGCGCACATCCGCCTTGGTTTGCCTTTCTTTCGTATCCCGTCATATAGTCGGATAAAAGACAGCGTCCGGAATAGCTCATGCATTGAGCACCGTGGATAAACATTTCAATTTCGATATCTTGAACATTTTTTCTTATGTTCTCAATTTGTTTAAACGATAATTCTCTTGCAAGAATAACTCTTGATGCCCCCATATCATGCCAGAATTTAACGGCTTCGGAATTAAGAATGTTGGTTTGGGTTGAGATATGAATATCAACATTTTTTAATTCTTTTTTAACGATATTAAAAATGCCGAAATCACTGACAATAACCGCATGGGGGCCGGCTTCACGGATAATATCAATATATGAATACAATTTTTTTATATCATCATCATATGCAAAAATATTCAGTGTTAAATAAACTTTTTTATTTATGCTTCTTGCTTCATCGATTGCGCTTTTAAGGTTATCCGTTGTTATAATTTCACCTTTGCGCATGGTCCTGAGCGAAAAATCAACAAGGCCCAAATAAACCGCATCTGCGCCATATTGAAAAGCATAGCGCATTTTTTCAACACTTCCTGCGGGTAAAAGTAATTCGGTCATAACTAAATAATAACAAAAAAATAAATTTTAAGGCGGTAAAATTACCGCCTCTATAATATGGCTAATCATCCAAACTGCAGCATTTAAAAGTAAATGCATCAATTTTACATGAGGGGATATTAATCCATTTAAAATGTTTGCCCTGATTTTCTTCATTTTCATTTTCTTTATGGTGTTTGTGGCATTTAACGGTAACATCCTGAAGGGTAATAATATCATTTAAACATTTTGAATCTTCGCAATCCAATAAAAGCCCCTGAATTTTAAGATGTCCTGTCCAGATTATAATGACATCGGATTCCGTTTGTTTTGCAATTTTATAAATTGCATCATAAATTTTATCTGACATAATATGCTCCTTTCTATTACAAAAGAAGCATAAAGAAAATTATAAAATTTTAAATCCGACAAAAATAAAACCTAGACGGTAATTTTATCTCTTGTTAAATATTCATCCAAAAATTTTGCCGTATATGAATTTTTTGATTTTATAATTTGTTTTAAGCTTCCTTTTGCAACGACCTGACCGCCGAAATCACCGCCATCGGGGCCAAGATCAATTATATAATCGGCACATTTTATAATATCAAGATTATGTTCAATAATTAAAATACTGTTTCCGGAATCCGCAAGTTTTTGCAGAATTTTAACAAGTTTATCAACATCGTACCAATGAAGCCCGACAGAGGGTTCATCCATTATGTATAATGTTTTTCCCGTTGCTCTTTTATTTAATTCAAGCGCAAGCTTAATTCTCTGCGCTTCACCGCCGGATAGTGTTGTTGCGCTTTGTCCGAGTTTTATATAATCAAGCCCGACATCATATAAAGTTTGAAGGCGTGATTTAATCTTCGGTATATTTTTAAAAAATTCAAGCGCTTCTTCCACCGTCATATCAAGAACATCGGATATGCTTTTTCCTTTATATTTAACTTCGAGGGTTTCCGAGTTATATCTTTTTCCTTTGCAAACATCGCATTTAACGTAAACATCGGATAAAAAGTTCATCTCAATTTTTAAAACGCCGTCGCCTTTACATTTTTCACATCTTCCGCCTTTTACGTTAAAACTGAAACGCCCCTGTTTGTATCCTCTTACTTTTGCTTCGTTTGTCTGCGCAAATAAATCTCTTATGTGGTTAAAAAGTTCCGTATATGTTGCGGGATTTGACCTTGGCGTTCTTCCTATCGGAGATTGATCAACCATGACAACCTTATCTATATTTTCAAAACCCTTAATCTCGCCTACCCCGATTGGTTTCGGGCGGTTTCCCCTTAATTTGTGAAGCGCATATTCATATAAAATATCATTAACGAGTGTTGATTTTCCGGACCCAGAAACACC
>CALVMH010000090.1 GCA_944343275.1 uncultured Clostridia bacterium
GGAACCAGTTGAACGCAGTAGCGGCGTAAGCCAGAGCAATCCAAAAATCCAAGAAAAAGGAGCGGAGCAAAAGCCCGCTCCTTTTCGATGGCGATTAAACTCCGTTAAACAGCCCTAGAATCCTTTCTACGTAATTCCGCGATAAATCCCTTATCCACGAAAACAAAACGGTTGTGCGGGCAAATTCGAGCGATTCTACGAAACACCGTTTGATTTTCTATCGAGCATTTTACCACAAAAAGCCGCCTACTACCACATTTTTACCACAGCCGCAAAAAACGTAATGGACATAAAGCACAAAAAAGAAGATAGACGCATCGCAGAATGAGTGAAGGTTTTTGCAGCCCCAAATTTCAACTTGATTCAGAAAAGCGCCTGTTTTCAAGGGTTTTCGGGCATAAGGACAAAGAAAAACGGCGGCTTGTTTCATCTCCAAGCCGCCGTTTACTTGGTCGAGGTGACAGGATTTGAACCTGCGACCTTTTGGTCCCGAAGCCATACTTCAACATTGCATTTTATACGGATTCCGAGGTATATCCTGACTGTTTTCGGCCTAGGGCTCATATAATAAACCTATTGACTAATAGATAATAGTTAATACCACATTTTTACCACAGCGAGGCGAATTATAGGCCATTTTCGTCCTCCGGCGCACCCAAGGAAAGCATGCTTAAGACGCGGGCGTCCAGCAGCCATTTGTCGAGGTATTTCACCATTTGCAAGCGCGAGGCGGATTCTCGTTCCTTGGATAGATGCGTATAAAGTTCGAGTGTTATCCTTATGTCGGCATGGCCTAGGAAATACTGCGCGGCCTTCACAGGCACACCGGCGTCGTAAAGGGCCGTCGCGTATGTGTGACGAAGATCGTGCGCAGTGAACGAGAACACTTTTCGCTCCTTTAGCGGGAGGTCTTTTTCTTTTTCGGTCTTTTTGCGCTCCACATCTGTCCTACGGCCTCTCTGAGTAGGCGGCTCGCCGTTGAGGATGCGCTCTAGCACGCGGCAGAAGGTTTCAGCGCCCCGTTCGTAAGCGCTTTCGGTCAACGGAAATCCCTTAGCGGACAGGCAGACATACCCAATTCGCTTTTCCTCCGGCACAGTAAGAAGCGCATCGCAAAGGACTTTACAGAGAGGCAGTGTGCGAAGTCCTGCATCTGTTTTTGCGCGCTCTTCGATTTTCACGCGATTCTTGCGAATCACGGCCACGCGACGCACTTCGAGCGTGCGATTCACGAGATCAACCGCGTCCCATGTCAGAGCCATCATTTCGCCGCGGCGAAGGCCGCACAGCAGCATCAGCATCATCCAAAGGCCCGCATGACTGGCTTTCGTGTTCCAGTTATCCAAGATAAGCTCAATTTCCCACCGTTCGAGAGCGCGATGCGACCCCTTGACGAATGGCGGCATAATTAAGTCCGCAGCAGGATTGTCAGCGATGAGTTTATTCTTTCGGGCGCGCTCAAACAAGCGTTGAATCGCTTGGCGATACTTGTCCACGGTTGAGAACGACATACCGCTCACATCGTTTAGTGCATC
Source organism: uncultured Clostridia bacterium (assembly GCA_944343275.1). Lineage (GTDB taxonomy): Bacteria > Bacillota > Clostridia > Christensenellales > Borkfalkiaceae > Gallimonas. The sequence continues at coordinate 1,536 of CALVMH010000090.1, forward strand.
TTGCAAATGCGATTCGCGCACGTCGAGCAAGCGCATCCGGCCAAGCACTGCTTCCAGCCTCCGATACGGCCTTTCGTCGCTCTTTAGGTACGCCTCATTTACGCGAGAGCGATATGTCCTTAGAAAAATATCAATCCATTGCGAAACGGTCATGTTGACATCGAGAGAAAAGCCGGAAGCGAGGCGAGCTTTATACTCGTCCCGCTTCCGCTCTGCTTCCGCCCGCGAATGGCCGTAGAAATATTTGCGCGCAGGACGACCGTCGTCTTTATAGCCGATTTGCAGCGACACTTGAATCAAGCCGTCAGGCCATTCACCTTTGCGCTTACGCCCTGCCATCAACACCCCTCCACGATATACGACTTCCCATCAGGAACAAGGCGGATTCCTCGGTATTCTTTCAGCAGCCACTTTACAACGTATTCGTCGAACTCTGCGGCCAGAGCGCCGCGAAAAGCATCAAGACGGATTCCTCCACAGGCGACCAGATCAACAGCCGCTGCCGCGCATTGTCTTCGCCATTCCAGATTTGCGGAAGACAGGTTAAACTCCGCGGCGGAGATAAGGCCCATCTCAAAACAGGCCCGAAAAGCAGCCGCTGCTTCCGACCATCGCCCCAAGCGCATCATGCGCTCGGCCTTAAAGAGCAGGGCATCCGCACTACCATCATCCGCCGCCACGAAGTATTCCTTTCCCCCGCACGCTGGACACGGCATCTCTGCAACCGCATGTGCAAGCGAAACATCCGCGCGGCAATTACTGCACCATACAAGTTCCACTTAGACCTCCGTCGCTCAATCTACATCCGAGAGCCTTATAAGCCATACACAATCAAAATCGTCCTGCTTTGAGGTTTCGCAAGACAAAGTGCATCCTTCAACGAGCGGGAAAGCAAATTCATCGTACCCAGTTTTCTCCGCAACAGACCAGCTATAATTTGCAAATTCGTATTCCGTCTCTGTTAAAACCCCGGATTTTACCGATACGCTCGCCCATCCTTGTCCTGTGTAGAGCAGCAGATATACGCCGCTCACCATATCCTCTCCAACGACCCATTTTTCCCCTGAGCTAATCAGGTAAATTATATCTTCTTCCGGGTCAAGAGAAGAAATATATGCGCTCCGTTTTGCAGCCATCCTGTATTCTTCGATAGCATCCGAGGTTTCACTTACCGCAGAAACATAGCTTTCAGAATTGCTGCTTGATGCTAAATTTCCATAGTTTCGCTCATACGCCAGAAGCTCGTAAGCATACGCCTCTTTTTGTATCGAGAACATCTCCCCCAACTGCGCCCAGTATTCAGCATCAACACGCCCATGCTCTATATCCGCCTGCGTGAACACTCCATTCGTAATTTCGGACAAGTTTGAGCAATTAAGCCCAAACGGAGCGAGTACC
>CALVMH010000091.1 GCA_944343275.1 uncultured Clostridia bacterium
TTATTTCTACTTTGGTGTTTTGATTATGATATTTTTTTTTAATTTTTACTCTCTGCCCCATACTTTGACGATGAACCTGAGGGTTTAAAACGAAAAAAGAGGAAGTATAAACTTCCTCTTTTCAAATTGGTGATGCTGTTAGCCTAAAGTTGCGGAAAACTCCCCTTGTTGCTCATATTTGGTAACTGGGTATATTACCTTATATTTTATTGGAAAAATATTGGATTACTCGCTCTATTTCATTTTCTGTTGTAAAACGTCCTACGGTTATTCTAAAGGAACGTTCAGCTTCAGCGGTAGATAGTCCAATGGCTTTTAAAACGTGAGATGGTTCTTGGATGCCACTTGTGCAGGCTGAACCTGTTGAAAAAGCAAGATGTGGTTGTAAAGATAAAATGAGTTCTCTAGCATCTTGATTGGGTAAAGTAATATTTAGATTTCCTGGGTGTCTATCTTGCATATCCCCATTAATTTTTAAGTTTGGTTCTATTTGAGTTAATCCTTTTAATAATTTATCTCGCAATGATTTAATTTGCTCTATTTCACCCGCTTTAAATTCTTTCATAATTTCCACCGCTTTAGCCATTCCGACGGTTAGGTATACGGGAAGTGTACCAGAACGATATCCATTTTGCTGTCCACCACCTTGAATTATTGGTAAGGGCTTAATTCCCATATTTTGACTAATATATAAAATACCAATTCCTTTAGGTCCATATATTTTATGCGCAGACATACTCATCATATCTATATTATTATCAATAACATCAAGATTAGAATATCCTCCTTGCGCTGCATCGACATGAAAAATAACGTCATTACATTTACAAATATGTCCAATTTCTGATAAGTTTTGATTTACCCCAATTTCATTGTTAGTGGCCATTATAGAAACAAGTAAAACGTCATCATTTATAAGAGAGTTAAATACTTCTAAATCAAGCTTTCCATTATTTAAAACAGGTATTTTTTTTATTTTAAAACCAAATCTTTCTAAAAAACGAGCTGCTCCTAAAACACATTTGTGTTCAATTGTAGATATTAATATGGTTCTTTTTTTTGATTTTTCTAAAGCAGCGTATCCCATTCCTATGATTGCCAGATTATTAGATTCTGTTGCTCCTGAGGTAAAAATAATCTCATCAGGAAGCGCATTAATATATTCTGAAATAATTTCTTTGGAATGTTCAACAGCATCGTTTGCTCGCCAACCATATGCATGCTCTGTAGAATGCGGATTTCCATATTCATATGTTAAGAATGGCATCATGGCTTCTAAAACGCGGGGATCTAAAGGTGTAGAGGCTTGATAATCCATATAAATGTTGCCGTTCCCCTTTTGTAATAGATTTTCTTCATTTGTAAAAATTTTATTTTGCATTTTTTTAACTTTTCTATGGAATTTTTATCTCTTATATAATAGTATACCGTGAAACTGGAGAAAGTCTCCAGCTTAGTATGAGGTAGCACGTTATGAAAAAAGATGCAATATTAAAAAACATTAAACCTATTTTTTCAGGGCATGAGACATTTTCTATGCGTTATGGATGGCTAAAAAAAGTTTTTGATGCATGCATGGAGATTGAGAACAAAAAAAAGTCTATTTCCAAAGACTTATTTAATAGTCCTGAAGCAATATCTATATTAGGTGTCGGCAAGAATATGGTAAGTTCTATGAGACATTGGGCTATTTATACTGAACTTTTAGATGTTGATGAAAATAAAAATTTAAATATTAATTCATATGCTCGCAAAATATTTGCAGATGATGGTTTTGATCCATGGATGGAAAATTATGCAACTCTGTGGTTTATTCATTGGAAATTAGCTACAAAACCGCAGCTTTTTACATATTATTGGACATTTAATTATTTAAATAACTCTACTTTTGATAAAGACATGCTTATTTCATCAATATTAGAAGCAGTAAAAGAGTATGATTATCCTAGCGTATCATCCCAAACAATAAAAAGAGATGTGGAATGTTTTTTGAATATATACTCCTCAAAATTCTCAAAAGAAAAAATAAATGAAGAAAGTATAGAATCCCCTTTAACTGAATTAGGATTAATTGCCCCTGTAACAAAAAGAGATCTTTTTCAGATGAAGTACGGATCAAAATCGACATTGTCAATTAATAGCTTTTTGTATGGTCTTTTAATGTTTTGGAAAAATTATGCACCTAATTCAAAAACACTTTCGTTAGAAGCTATTTGTTATGAAGAGAATTCTCCAGGGCGTATATTTTTGCTTAATGAAAATGCAGTTGGTGAATTCATTCCAAATTTATCTGAAGCATCCGATGGTTTGTTAGAATGGTCAGAAACAGCGGGATTAAAACAAATTATATTAAAAAAAGATATAAATTTTGAAAAAGAAGCATATAACTTCTTTGAAAGGAATTATAAATAATGCCTACTTTATCCGATATTGTTAAAATAAATACACGTTTTTGCCGTTCAATTAATCTTAATCAAGATTTAGGCGATGCAGATATTTTGTCTGGTTTTATTTGTCCATCATCATCAGAGATGGCAATACAAAATATTGCTGAAAATGTAAGTTCAACAGGACAGTCTGCTTTTACGTGGACTGGTCCATATGGTTCTGGAAAATCTAGCTTAGCCCTTTTCTTATCCTCCTTAATGGGAAAAGACTCTAAATTAAGAAGTTTGGCTCAATCTATTATAAAAGAAAAAACAAAAGAGAATTTTTATAATAAAATATCTGTAACTAACGGTTGGGATATATTACCTATAGTTGGCGACATCACAGATCCATCTGATTTAATAAAAGAAGCGATTTTTAAGACAACAGGATAGAACAGTAGTGATATCTTTGAAGCTATAAGGTCATTATCAGCTAAGTCTTATGGACTTCTCATCTTTATTGATGAAATGGGAAAATGTTTGGAAAGTGTTGCAAAAGGTATTGGAGATGTATATTTATTTCAACAATTAGCTGAGTTTGTTTCTAGGAGTAAAGGAAAAATTATTTTTGTCGGTATTTTACATCAATCTTTTGCAGAATATGCTCGTTATTTACCGCACACATTAAGAGATGAATGGCAGAAAATTCAAGGAAGGTTTGTTGATACACCTATTAATACTGCTGGAGAGGAACAAATTGAGTTAATATCAAGAGCTATATCTTATAAGCACAAACCTCAATCCATTATCAATATGGTAAAAAAAACAGTCAATACAATATCAAAAAACAAATTAATAACATCAAAACAAGAACTATCTGAGGCTTTAATTAAGTGTTGGCCCATCAGTCCCGTAGTCGTATCTTTACTCGCACAGATATCTAAAAAACGTTTTGGTCAAAACCAACGTAGTATATTTTCATTTTTAAGTTCAGGAGAACCAAAAGCATTTCGAGATTTTATCAATTCTACAGAATTCAATGATAACAATCTCTATATGCCAGAAGATTTATTTGACTATCTGAAGTTTAATCTCGAATCGTCAATTTTATCATCCTCGGATTCTAAAATATGGAACACTGCTACAGATGTTTTGGCTAGAAGCCAAGCAAAAGGGGCTTCTTTAGAACATATAAATATATTAAAGACTATTGCTCTGATAGATATTTTTAATGGAACATCGGGCTTAATTGCAAATGAAGATTTGCTGAAAGCAATCTATCCTAACGTCAATATAAAAAATATCTTAAATGATTT
>CALVMH010000092.1 GCA_944343275.1 uncultured Clostridia bacterium
AAATCAACAAACCATTCTTTATAAAGACGCTGTGCTGATTCTTCCAATAACTTAATCTGTTTTTGGTAGTTTTCTATTAAGGTATCGTAACGGGAAAGGATTTCTGCTATTCGATTTTGAATATCAATTGTCGGTAGGTTTATTTTCAAATTTCGCAATGAAGTTAAACTAATAGTTCTTTGCGCCGCACCAATTGCTACCACATCCGCTTTATTATAAAACGATTTAGAAGACATTATATAATACAAATAGCTTGGATTTACAATATCTGGATTAGGTCGTAAAATTGCAATATGCCGTTGAAAAACGAATTTCTTATTTTCCTTTACTAATACAGCTTTACCAAAAGAGACTACAACAGAATACAATATATCATTTATAATAGGTTTCCTGATGTTATCAAGATTTTCATAGTACTCTTCTGGAACAAATAATGTATTCTTAAAATCGATATGATTTGAAGAATCTATATTAGAAATAGTAATAAAAGGAATTCCATTATTTACTTTTGGTGGAGGTAAATGATCTCCATCAGATATACTTATACAACAATCTTTTAATTTCAACTCACTCATACCTTTCCCTCCTTTCTATCCTTCAAACTTACCACTTCCCAATATCCGCTCTTATTACTACCCATACGAACAATAATCCCGGCTTTTCTCAACTCACCCAAACGGCGTTTGATAGTTGCTTCCGATACGCTCAACAACGCTCCATATTCAGCATAATTCAGTTTATTATTCTTTAGAATAGCCTGATACAAGCGTTCTGTTATCGGGTCAGATATATTATTTATCGGGTCAGATACAGGTTTTATCAGGTCAGCAGCCTGTGACTTCTTGTATGCTTCAATCTCTTTACTTATGTTCCGAATATGTTCATCGAACATAAATTCATAGAAAGGAAAAAGCGTTTCCTGTTCTCGTGCATCAATAAGCGACTGGATATATTCTGCCTTATCATCCTTGACTACTTTCGAAGGAATCAGACCGAATTCATATTGCAGATGATTCATCACCAGCCTTGACATGCGTCCGTTTCCGTCCACCCAAGGATGAATGGTGACAAGCTGGTAATGAGCTTCAAAACTAAGCCTATATTTGGAGATTGCATCGTCTATTCTCAGCAGTTCCTTTCGCTGACTGTTTATATATTGGCAAAACTCCTCCAATTTGGCAGGAACTTTCCGGAAATTCATATAGGAACTTCCTCCTACACCGGCTGTAACACCAAGCAAACGCAACTCTCCCTTCGATGAGTCAAAACTACCGCTTGCTGTGTTATATTCTCCACCCGTGTTTTTCATCACCAAAGCAGACAAGCCTTTTAACATATCGACAGAAAAATCAGCATGCGCCTTGGCAAGCTTCATTGACAGTTCGTATGCCGCTTTCAAATCCAGATTCATCATCTGCTCCTGCAGGCTGCGGCCTTTTGCCGTGATACCTTCATCGAAAAGCAACTGGTTCTCTATTTCGGTAACCGTACTGCCCTCAATGGCTGTGGAATGGGTAATAAGGGAATACAGATAGAACTTGTTGTAGTCTATCTGCTCCGCAATGCCCAATACCTTATATTCATCCAGCAGGGAAAGCAGTGTTTCCATCTTATTGTTCATGCTCATTTCAGCGTCTCCCAGTCGTTTAATATTTCCTTCATAAGCACGTTGGCTTCTTCATGAAGTTTTGCCAGTTCCGTATGGATTTCATTCATACGCTCGTGAAAATCCACACCGTCGTCTTCTGCTTCCGGAACACCAACGTAGGCACCCGGTGTGAGCGAATAGTTTTTTTCCTCGATTTCGTCCAGAGTGGCAATCTTACAGAGCCCGGCGATGTCGTGATATTCTCCGTTGCCAAACTTCTCCGTCAACCAGTTGTATTCTTCAATAATCGTCAGAATTTCCTCAAGCACGTTGCAGAATTTATCTCCTGCCAGCCTCATGGATTTTAGCTCACGCTTTTTCAGCCTTTCTTCCGCCAACTTGACACAACTCTTGGTTTGCTCTATCTGCCCGTTCAAGTTCTTGGATAATTCATCATAGTTGTTCCACGGACTGCTAAGCCAAGCCAATGAACTGTTAAACTGACCGGTAGTCTCGTCATCAAGGGAAGACACAAACGAAAGTGCTTCTTCCGAAATAGAATTTACCGCCTCGCTTATATCATGATTATATTTTTCCAATAATGCCTGATATTTGTCTGTTTCTCCACGGTAAAGATGGACGATTGCCTGCAAGTTGAGCAGCTGCCATTCAGTCCATTCGTTCAAAGTGCGATCAACAACTGTATAATATTTACGAGCATCAATAAACAGTACCTTATCGCGGTTTTCTTCCCGTTTGGACTTGTCGAAAAACCACAGGGAACAAGGCAATGACAATGTGTAGAAAAAGTTGTTCCCTACGCTGACCATCACATCCACATGTCCGGTCTTTATCAGCTGTTCCCGGATGTCGCGATCCTTGTTGGAACTGTCGGTAGCAGAACTGGCCATGACGAAGCCGGCGCGACCATGATCATTCAGATACGCGTAAAAATAATTAATCCAAAGATAATTGGCATTCCCGATCTCTTTTGTCTTCGCATTAACACCGGGTAATCCAAAAGGAAGACGACCAGCACTTGAAGCCGATTCCGATTTTACCTTATCCACATTGAAAGGCGGATTGGCTATCACATAATCACATTTACCTGCCAGATTAAACGCATCGTGATAGAACGAATTGGCTTCGTCGCCCGACACGATACGCCCGTTCAGCCCGTGTACGGCCATGTTCATCAGACAAAGCTGGGCATTGTATTCCACTTTTTCCTGACCGAAAAATGTCATTTGTGTATTGGCATTCATACCGGCAGCATTCACAAAATCACCCGTCTGCACAAACATACCACCCGAACCACAAGCCGGATCAAACATGACTCCATGTTCCGGTTCCAATACATTGACCAACATCTTCACCAATGATTTGGGCGTGAAGAAAACCCCATCATCACTGGCTACGGCCTTAGCAAACTTAGAAAGGAAATACTCATAAATACGTCCAATAATATCACCGCCAATTTCATCGATTGTCTCATTATTAAAGATACGAAGCAATTCACGCAGCAAATCATCGGCAAACATGGTGTAAGTCTTAGGCAAGACCCCTGTCAGTTGGGTGCTTTGTTCTTCCACCAATTGCATGGCATTGTTGACAGCCTCACCCAAGGAATTAATAGGTTGTCCGCCTTTATCCTTCAAACCGACAGATGCAATATGATCAGGCAGGTTAACCAGAAAATCGAACTGCGCCTCACGAGGGAGATAAAGTGCACTTTTAGCGGCAAAGTCACTTGGCTCTACCGGCATTATGCGTCCACCGCGAGAAGGTCGGTTCTTCATAATCTCGGCCTCCACCAATTTATAACGGCTATAAGCATAGCGCAAAAACAACAACGCCAAAACAGGCATACAGTATTGGCTGCTTGTCAATTTACTACCCTGCCTTAACAAATCAGCAGATTCCCACAAATCTGTTTCCAATTTCCGTATATTGATCATATCTTATTACATTTTGTTGTTCTATACACAATAGTCAAATCACATCATCTAACAGACAAACAGGAAGATAAAAGGTAAGTGAAAGATGATTTTTTT